>NZ_CP020555.1:5472500-6072500 GCF_002080455.1 Streptomyces sp. Sge12 | reverse complement strand
CCGCCCGCCAGCTGCGCAGCGCGTCCCCGTACCGCCCCGCGTAGGTGTGGACGTTGCCGAGCCGCCCGTACAGCCGGGCCTCGTCCGCGCGCTCGCCCCGCGCCAGGGCCTGGGAGAGCGCCCGGCCGAACCAGTCGGAGGCCCGGTGCCAGTCCGCCAGCTCCTGGTACGCACCCCCTACGGATTCCATCGCGCGGCCGGTCGCGTAGGGGTCGTTCGCCGCCCGTCCGGCGTCCAGCGCGGCCCGGTAGCGCTCCAGCGCCTCCTGGGTCCGGCCGGTCGCGGCGTCCAGATCGGCCAGGTTCAGCAGCGCGGCGGCCTGCTCCCGGTGCAGCTTGCGGCGCTCGGCCACGTCGAGGACCAGGCGGTGCAGCCCGTACAGCTCGGGGGCGGCCCCGGCGGTGCCGCGGTGGTCCGCCAGCGCCCGTACGAGGGCCGCGACCAGCCTGCGGGCCAGGGTGTCCAGCTCCCCGTCGGCCACGGCCAGCGAGGCGGCCGCGCAGAGCGCGGGCAGCCGGGTGTCCAGCCAGGTGGCGGCGGCCCGCCGGTCGGGGAACCGCAGGGCGCGCGGCAGACCGTCCAGCAGTTCCCGCAGGCCGTCGTCGACGGCGGCGTCCACCCCGGGCTCCTCGGGCTCGGCCATGGCCCGGCAGGACTGCAGCAGCCGTACGGTGCGCTCCAGCATCCGGGCCCGGGCCAGCTGGACCTCGGCGGGGCGCTCCTTGGCCTCCAGCAGCGCCTGGAGCATCGGTGCGAGACAGCCGGGCAGCAGGAAGAGGCCGTCCTGGGAGGAGCGGACGAGGCCCAGCCCGGCGAAGTCGTCGAGCGTGGACTGGGCGGCGGCGACGGAGCAGCCGGCGAGGGCCGAGGCGGTGTGCGAGTCGACGATGCCGGCCGGGGCGAGCGGCAGCAGCCGCAGGGTCCGCTGGGCGGGCTGCGGCAGGGACTCGTAGACGAGCCGGAAGCCGCGGGCGAGCGGGCCGCCGGTGGTGGCGGGCATGTCGTGCAGCTGCTTGGCCACGTCGGCGACGGAGGCCTTGGGGTGCGCGGCGAGCCAGCCGCCGACGAGGACGAGTGCGGCGGGCTGCCCCCCGCACTCCTCGGCGAGGGCCTCGGCGGCCCGGGGGTCGGCGGTGACGCGGGTGTCGCCGATGCGCTGCGCGAGCAGTTCCACGGCGGAGGGGGTGTCGAGCCCGCCGAGGGTGCAGGGCCGGACGTCGGGGATCCCGGTGAGCGGCCCCTCGGCGGTGACCACGACCAGGCACTCGGGGGTGTCCGGCAGCAGCGCGTCCACCTGCTGCGGATCGGCGGCGTCGTCAACCAGGATGATCACCCGGCGGCCTTCGAGGGCGGTGCGCAGGGCGGAGCTCAGCTCGTCCTCGCCGGCCCCGGGCGGGGTGGGCCGCCCCAGCCCCTCCAGCAGGCTCCGCACGGCCCGTTCGGTGGCCACGGTCTCCCCGCCGGGGGCGGTGAGCCGGGTGCGGAGCACCCCGCCGGGATACTCCTCGGCGACCTCGCGCACGAAGGCCTCGGCGAGGGCCGTGCGCCCGGACCCCGGCCGCCCGGCGACGAGCAGCACCCGGGCCCGGGGCGCCTTGGCCTTGCGGCCGGAGAGGGTGTCGAGCCCGGTCCGTGCGATGTCCTCGCGCAGCTCCTTGAGCTCACGCCGCCGCCCGACGAAATCCGCCACGGATCCGCTCCTCTCACTGCCACCGGATTGCGAGCGTAGTTCACGCAGAGCGACGACCCGTGTGGAGCGCGGCGGGCAAATCCCCCAATCGGATCAGCAGATGGACCTATTTTTCACGAACGGCTCCCTCCGCCGGGGAGTCGGGCGCGCTCACGCCTCGTACGGACGGGCCGGCCAGGGGGCCAGGGCCGGGCGCAGGGAGTCGATGCCGCCCTCGGAGGCGAGCGCCGCGGCGAGCGCCAGTACCCCGGTCACCAGGCCCGGGTTGCCCAGCTCGCCGGCCAGGACCCCGCGGACCAGGTCCGCGAGCGGGACGCGGGCGATCTCCATGTCGGCCTCCTCGTCGGAGACCTCGTACCGCTTCCCCTCGGCCTCCGCCAGGTCCCGCGCGAGGAAGACCCGTACGGCCTCGTCGGATCCGCCGGGCGAGCTGAAGAAGTCGGCCAGCACCCGCCAGTCGCCCGCCTTGGCGTGCGCCTCCTCGTACAGCTCCCGCTGGGCCGCGTGCAGCGGGTTCTCGCCGGGTACGTCGAGCAGCCCGGCCGGGAGCTCCCACAGCCGGTGCCGCACCGGGTGGCGGAACTGCTTGAGGACCAGCACCCGCTGCTCCTCGTCGAGGGCGAGGACGCACACCGAGCCGGGGTGCACCTGGTAGTCGCGGCGCACCACCATACGGTCCGGCATCCGGACCTGGTCCGACTTCACGGAGGTCTTCGCACCCTCGAACGGGGTCCGTGAGGCGACCACCTCCCACGACTCCGGTGTGTCCACGATGTCGTTGCCCATGGCCATGGCCGATACCTTCCCCGAAAACGCGACAGCCGGGGCACGATCCGTGCCCCGGCTGCCTACGTTATGCGGTCAGGCGCTCACTTCGCGGACTGCTGCCGCTCCACGGCCGCCTTGACTAGGCCCGCGAACAGCGGGTGCGGGCGGGTCGGGCGCGAGCGCAGCTCCGGGTGGGCCTGGGTGGCCACCAGGTAGGGGTGCACCTCGCGCGGGTACTCGACGTACTCGACGAGCTTGTTGTCCGGGGAGGTGCCGGAGAAGACGAGGCCCGCCTTCTTCTCCAGTTCACCGCGGTAGGCGTTGTTGACCTCGTAGCGGTGGCGGTGGCGCTCGTCCACGTACGCCTGGTCGCCGTAGACCTCGCGCACGATGGAGCCCTCGGCGAGCTTCGCCGGGTACATGCCCAGGCGCATGGTGCCGCCCAGGTCGCCCGCGCCCTCGACGAAGGCCAGCTGCTCCTCCATGGTCGAGATGACCGGGTGCGGGGTGGAGGCGTCGAACTCGGTGGAGTTCGCGTCATCGATGCCCGCGAGGTTGCGCGCGGCCTCGATGACCACGCACTGCAGGCCCAGGCACAGGCCGAGCAGCGGGATCTTGTTCTCGCGGGCGTAGGTGATCGCGCCGACCTTGCCGTTGACGCCGCGGTCGCCGAAGCCGCCGGGCACGCAGATCGCGTCCACGTCGCCGAGCACCGCCGCGGCACCGGCCGGGGTCTTGCAGTCGTCGGAGGTGACCCACTTGATCTGGACGCGGGCCTTGTTGGCGAAACCGCCGGCGCGCAGCGCCTCGGTCACCGACAGGTAGGCGTCGGGCAGGTCGATGTACTTGCCGACGAGCGCGACCTTGACCTCGTGGTCGGGGTTGTGGACGCGGTCGAGCAGGTCCTCCCAGACCGTCCAGTCCACGTCGCGGAACGGCAGGTCGAGCTTGCGCACGACGTACGCGTCCAGGCCCTCGGTGTGCAGGACCTTCGGGATGTCGTAGATGGACTTGGCGTCGATGGCCGCGACCACGGCCGCCTCGTCCACGTCGCACATCAGCGAGATCTTGCGCTTGATGGAGGTCGGCACGTCGCGGTCGGCGCGCAGCACGATGGCGTCGGGCTGGATACCGATGTTGCGCAGGGCCGCGACCGAGTGCTGGGTCGGCTTGGTCTTGAGCTCGCCGGAGGGGCCGATGTAGGGCAGCAGCGAGATGTGCACGACGAAGACGTTGTCGCGGCCGACCTCGTGGCGGACCTGGCGGACGGTCTCCAGGAACGGCAGCGACTCGATGTCGCCGACGGTGCCGCCGACCTCGGTGATGACGACGTCGACGTCCTCGGTCGCCATCCGGCGGATGCGGTGCTTGATCTCGTTGGTGATGTGCGGGATGACCTGCACGGTGTCACCGAGGTACTCGCCGCGGCGCTCCTTGGCGATGACCGTGTTGTAGACCTGGCCGGTGGTGACGTTGGCCGAGCCGTCGAGGTCGACGTCGAGGAAGCGCTCGTAGTGGCCGATGTCCAGGTCGGTCTCGGCGCCGTCGTTGGTGACGAACACCTCGCCGTGCTGGAACGGGTTCATGGTGCCGGGGTCGACGTTCAGGTACGGGTCGAGCTTCTGCATCGTGACCCGCAGACCGCGCGCCTTCAGCAGCGCACCCAGGCTGGAGGCCGTCAGGCCCTTGCCGAGGGAGGAAGCGACACCCCCGGTGACGAAGATGTGCTTGGTCGTCATGGATTTGGGCGGCATCGCCAAGAGGGGGCTCCCGTGGTCGCGAGGTGAGGTGCGTCCGGCGCCGGCCACCGTCGATCCGGAAGGGTCTCAGGGGGCGCCGAAGCTGCGGTTTCGGGGCTCCTGATTCGCACAGGCAGACCACCGGTCCACGGGGTACCAGCCTATCAGCGCCCGGAGCGGTCCGCCTCCGGGCACGCGGCGCGCGCTGCGTCCCGGGGCGAGCGGGTGCGCCGGGGCGGCATCGCCGCTGCTCACCCGTTCGGCCCAACCGCATTCTTCCGGGGCTCACGTAGATCACTAGGGTGCCGTCATATCCTGCTCGGATATTGCACACATCACCGCCGGGCAGTCCGTCAGACGGCCTAACCGAGCCGATATACGGAATCATGGGCTCACGCGGAGATCCCTGCACACAGGAGACCGCGCAAACGCGCAATGCAAGCGCCCTTCGGGGCGGACGTGGCCGTTCGACTGGAGATGCACGTGTCCGGGCGCATCGAGGATTACGCACTGATCGGGGACATGCAGACCGCAGCACTGGTCTGTCGGGACGGAGCGGTGGACTGGCTGTGCCTGCCACGGTTCGACTCGCATGCCGTGTTCGCGAGCATTCTCGGCACCGAGGATCACGGGTTCTGGCGGATCGGCCCGTCGTTCCCGGCGGGCACCGAGGCCCCCCGTGCGACCCGCCGCCGCTACCGCGGTGACTCGCTGGTGCTGGAGTCGGAGTGGGACACCCCGCGCGGCAGGGTCCGCGTGATCGACTTCATGCCGCCCCGTGAGGATCACGCGCCGCAGCTGATCCGCATCGTGGAGGGCATCAGCGGGCGGGTCCCGATGCGTTCCGCGCTGCGGATGCGTTTCAGCTACGGGCGGGTCGTGCCCTGGGTGCACAAGGTCGACGGGCGCACCGTGGCCGTCGCCGGCCCCGACTCCGTCTGGCTGGACGCCGACGCGCAGACCTACGGCAAGGACCTGACGACGTACTCCGACTTCACCGTCGGGCCCGGGGACCGCAAGGCGTTCAGCATCAGCTGGCAGGCCTCGCACCGCGACGCGCCCGAGACGCCCGACGCCGAGGCGGCCCTGGAGTCGACCACCGACTTCTGGCGCGACTGGGTCGAGCAGTGCACGTACCACGGGCCCTACCGGGAGGCCGTGATCCGCTCCCTGATCACCCTCAAGGCCCTCACGTACGGGCCCACGGGCGGGATCGTCGCCGCGCCCACCACCTCCCTCCCGGAGGAGATCGGCGGGGTCCGCAACTGGGACTACCGCTACACCTGGCTGCGGGACGCGGCGATCACCCTCTCCTCGCTGCTGCGCACCGGCTACCGCGAGGAGGCCCGCGCCTGGCGCGAGTGGCTGCTGCGCGCGGTCGCCGGCGACCCGGAGAACCTCCAGATCATGTACGGGATCGCGGGCGAGCGGGAGCTCGGCGAGACCGAGCTGGACTGGCTGCCCGGCTACGAGAACTCCAGCCCGGTCCGCGTCGGCAACGGCGCCGCCGGCCAGCTCCAGCTCGACGTGTACGGCGAGGTCACCGAGGCCCTGCACCTGGGCCACATGACGGGGCTCGCCCGCAGCGACTACGCCTCGCTGCTCCAGCTCAAGCTGATCCGCTACCTGGAGACCCACTGGGACCAGCCGGACGAGGGCATCTGGGAGGTGCGCGGCCCGCGCCGCCACTTCGTGCACTCGAAGGTGATGGCCTGGGTGGCCGTGGACCGCACGATCAAGCTGATCGAGAGCGGCGACGCGGACGGCCCGCTGGACCGGTGGCGCGAGCTGCGCGACGAGATCCACCAGGACGTGTGCGAGAAGGGCTACGACAAGGAACGCAACACCTTCACCCAGTCGTACGGGTCGAAGGAGCTGGACGCCTCCCTGCTGCTGATTCCGCAGATGGGCTTCCTGCCGCCGGACGACAAGCGGGTCATCGGCACCATCGAGGCGATCCAGCGCGAGCTGTCCACGCCCGACGGTTTCATCCTGCGCTATCCGACGGCGGGCGACGAGGCCGGCGTGGACGGCCTCGAGGGCGACGAGGGCGCCTTCCTGGCCTGCTCGTTCTGGATGGCCGACGACCTGGCGATGATCGGCCGGGTGGACGAGGCGCGGCGGCTGTTCGAGCGGCTGCTGGCTCTCCGCAACGACCTGGGCCTGCTGGCGGAGGAGTGGGACCCGCGGCTCCAGCGCCAGGTCGGGAACTTCCCGCAGGCCTTCAGCCACGTTCCGCTGATCGACACGGCCCTGCGGCTGACGGCCAGCGGGGCGTACGGGGGCTAGGGGGTCCGGGAGCTCCCGCCCGGCGCCGACTCGCCGGGGCCGCGGGATTTCTCGCCGCGCCCCGGTGATCGTCCCCGCCTACGCTGGAAGGGTCCTATGCCCTCCCTCCGGTGGAAGGGGGCAGCCATGGCTCCCCTGTCGAAGGCGGGCGCGGCCCTGACCGCGCTCCGCGAGGATCTGTCCGGCGAGGTCTTCGCCCCGGAGGATCCGGGGTACGACGAGGCCCGGACCCTCTTCAACGCGATGATCGACCGCAGGCCCGCCGTCATCGCCCAGTGCGAGAGCACCGCGGACGTGATCACCGCGGTGCGTTTCGCGAGGGACCTGGACCTGAACATCGCCGTGCGCGGCGGCGGGCACAGCGTGGCCGGGATGTCCCTCAACGACGGCGGTCTCGTCGTGGACCTGCGCCGGATGCACGAGGTGACGGTCCATCCGGCGGCCGGGGCCGCGCACATCGAGGGCGGGGCCACCATGAGCCACCTGGACCGGGCCTGCGAGCCGTACGGGCTGGCGACCACCGGCGGCCGGGCTTCCACCACCGGCGTCGGCGGCTACGTCCTGGGCGGCGGCAGCGGCTGGCTGGACCGCAAGTTCGGCCTGGCCGTGGACAACCTGCTGGGCGTGGACCTGGTCACCGCCGAGGGCGAACTGGTCCACGCGACGAGCGAGGAGAACCCGGAGCTGTTCTGGGGGCTGCACGGCGGCGGCGGCAACTTCGGCATCGCGACCTCGCTGACCCTGCGGCTGTACGACCTGCCCGCCATGTCGATCGCGCTCCTGCTGTACCTGCCGGAGCGCGGGCCCGAGGTGGTCCGTACGTACCGGGACGTCATCGAGGCCGCGCCGCCCGAGGCCTCCGGCGCCGCCCTCTACATGACCGCCCCGCCCGAGGAGTTCGTCCCGGCGCACCTGGTCGGCCGGCTGGCCGCCGGGGCGCTGCTGACGTACGCGGGCCCCGAGGAGGAGATGCGCAGGCTGGCCGAGCCGCTGCTGGCGATCCCGCACGAGGCCGAGGTCGTCACGGCCATCCCGTACGCCGATCTCCAGTGCATGATCGACGACCCGCCCGGCATGCGGAACTACTGGTCGGCGGAGTACCTCACCGGCTGCCCGGACGCCTTTGTGGACACCTTCTGCGCCCGCGGCGAGACCATGCCGGTACCGACCGGCACCCAGCACCTGGTCTTCCCGCAGGGCGGCGCCATCGCCTCCGGGCCGGACGAGTATCCGGTGCCGTACCGCGACGCGCCGTGGGCGGTGCACCCGTTCGGGATCTGGGAGGACGCGGCCGACGACGAACGCTGCCGGCAGTGGGTCAAGGACGTCCGCGCCGACGCCCGGCCGTGGAGCACCGGCGCGGTCTACCTCAACTTCACCGGCGACGAGGGGCCCCAGCGGCTGGTCGCGGGCCTCGGCGACGAGAACATGCAGCGGCTGGGCGCGCTGAAGCGCCGGTACGACCCCGACAACATCTTCCGTTTCAACCACAACATCCGGCCCGCCTGACGATGGAGACCGGTCGGCCGGTAGCGTCCCGCGATATGGAGAACCAGGGCGGGATCACGGTTCAGCGGGCGCTGGAACTGCCGGGACTGCGCGGCGGACTGCCGGAGGTGGTGGCCTGCGCCGACCGCCTGGGCCGGACCGTCCGCTGGGTGCACGCGGGCGAGGTGCCGAACATCGCCTCCCTGCTCAAGGGCGGCGAGCTGCTGCTGACCACGGGCCTGGGCCTCGGCACCCGGCCGGCCGAGCAGCGGGCCTTCGTACGCCGCCTCGCGGACCGCGGGATCGCCGCGCTGGTGGTGGAACTGGGCCCGCGCTTCACCCGGCTCCCGGCGACGATCGTGGAGACCGCGCGCACGGCCGGGCTGCCCCTGGTCCAGCTGCACCGGGAGGTCCCCTTCGTGGCGGTCACGGAGGAGGTCCACACCGAGATCGTCAACCACCACTACGCCCTGCTCCAGCGGGCCGAGGAGGTCCACCGCCGCTGTACGGAGGCCCTCCTCGGCGGTGGGGGCATCCCGCAGGTCCTGCGGATCCTGGCCGACTTCACCGGGAACCCGGTCTTCCTGGAGACGCCCGACGGCCAGCTCCTGTACGCGGCCGGCAGCACGGCCGCGGACGCGGGCGCCGACCCGCTCCAGGTGTGGGAGGGCCTGCGGGGCCACCGCGAGGCCGAGCCCTCCGCCAACACGGTGGTGGTCGACGTACCGGGCGGCGGCCACGGCACCGGCTCGGTCCGCGCCCGGGTCGTCCTGGTCGGGGTCTCGGCCCCGCTGCTCCCGGTGCACCGGATGGCGGCCGAACGCACGGCCGGCGTCCTCGCCGTCGTCCTGATGCAGGCGCGGCAGGAGGAGGAGCTGGCGGCGCGCGGCCGCGGCGACTTCCTCACGGACCTGGCCGAGGGCCGCATCTCGGCGGAGGACGCCCCCGGGCAGGCCCGCGTCCTCGGCTTCAAGCCGGGCGGGGGCCCGCTGCTGCCCGTGGTCATGCGGCTCGCCTCCGACCTCGGCCCGTCCGGCAACTGGGCGGTGCTGGCGCGCGCGGTGCTGGAGGAGCTGTCGTCCGTCGGGGTACCGGTCCTGCTGGGCGTCCGCCCGGTCGAGGGCCGGGTCCCGCTGCTGGTGTCCCTGCGCGCGGAGTCGGAGCGCACGGCGGTCGCCGACCGGGTCTCGGCCGCGCTGCGGGCGGGCGTCGAACGCGCGGGCCTGGACCGGGCCGACGCCCCGCCGGCCGTGGTCGTCGGCGTCGCGGGGGGCTGGGCGGCCGCCTCGGCGGGCCTGCGCCATGCCGCGGAGACCGCCACGGCCGCGCACGGGCTGCCGGCCCGACCCTGGTACGACGCCCGGCGCCTCGACATCGACCTGCTGCTGTGGCGGCTGCGCGAGCACCCCGACCTGGCGGCCTTCGTGGACCGGGCGATCGGGCCGCTGCGCACGCACGACACGGCCTCGCGTCCGCCGCTCCTCCCCACGCTGGAGACGTACCTGGCCCACGCGGGCCGCAAGGCCGAGACGGCGCGCGAACTCCACCTGAACCGGCAGACGCTGTACAACCGGCTGGCCCGCATCTCGGAGCTCCTGGGCACGGACCTGGACGACCCCGAGACGGTCCTCGCCCTCAGCCTGGCCCTCCGCGCCCGCCGCCACACCCCTTCCTGACGCCCTCCTCGCGGGTCCGGTTTTCAGCCTCGCCGGCGATTCAGGCGCGGGGGGTGCGGGGGCGGCGCCCCCGGAGCGGCGGCGCGCCACGGCACGCAATGGCACGGCTAGCGGCGGGTTCGTTCCATCAGTTCGTCGTAGACCGACAGGACCTGCGCCACCGTGTCGTCCTCCGACGGCCACGTCGACGCCTGCGCCCGCCCTGCCGCGGCCAGCGCGGCCCGCCGGTCCGGGTCGGCCAGGAGGCCGGTCACGGCCGAGGCCAGCGCTCCCGCCTCCCCCGGCGGGACCAGCACCGCGCCCTCCCCCACCAGCTCCGGCACGCCCCCCACCGTCGTGGCCACCAGCGCGACCCCCGCCCGCAGCGCCTCCTGCGCCAGCAGCGCCCGCGCCTCCCACCGGCTCGGCAGCACCGCCAGGTCCGCCGCCGCCAGCAGCTGCGCCGCGTCCCGGCGGCGGCCCAGCAGCCGTACCGGGAGGGCCTCCGCCTTGATCCGCCGGGAGAGTTCGGCCCGTAGCGGCCCCTCCCCCGCGATCACCAGCAGCGGCGCCGGGTCCAGGCCGCGCCACTCCCGTGCCGCGTCGAGCAGTACGGAGTACCCGCGGTGCGGCACCAGGCTGCCGACCGCGATCAGCAACGGCCTTTCCACCGCTCCCAGTTCCGCCCGTACCTTGCCGGGGTCGGCCGCCGCTCCCGCATCCGCCGGGCCCGTGGGGACCGCCACGGGGGCCAGCCGCGCGTCCCTGGCGCCCCGCAGCCGTGCGAGGTCCACCTGGTCCGAGGAGGCTCCGAGGACCACCGCGGCGGCCCGCGCGACGTGCCGTTCCAGCATGCGGCTCAGCCGCCCGAGCGCACCGGCCGCCGTGGGGCCCTCGCCGTGCCAGCTCACCACCAGCGGTACCCGGCGCCCGCGCATGGCCAGTGCGGCGCGCATCCCGGCGCGCACGCCGTGCGCGTGCACGAGGTCCGCCCCGGCGCACGCGGCCCGCAGCACGCTGACCGCGTCGGGCGCGAACTGCGCCCCGGCGCCGGTGAAGTCGTACTCCCCCTCCGCCTGGACGGGTGCGCACACCGTGACCCGTACCCCGCGCGCGGCGAGTCCGGTCGCGAGCGACCGTACGTGCGCGCTGTTGCCCGCGCCCGCACCGCCGCCGAGTACTTGCACGGTGCGCAGCGGCGGCCGGCCGTAGGGCTGGGCCGGAAGGGAGGTGGAGACCGGGGAGCTGCTCACGGGCCGAAGCTCCAGGGTGAGGGAGTCAGAGACGTCGCCAAGGATGCCAGTCCGCACGCGCGTTCCGGGACCATACGGGTGCGTATCCCGGACGAGATACCGCAGGACGCCCTTCAGCCTCACCCACACGGGCTATCTCCGGGCCGTCCCGGCCGTTCGGCCCGGGCATGCCGGAGGGCCCGGTACGCCGCGCGTGCCGGGCCCTCGGCGGGGTGCTTCACGCGTCCGCGCGCGCCGCCGCGAGCAGTTCCTCGGCGTGTGCCCGCGCCGAGACCGAGTCCTCGTGTCCGGCCAGCATGCGCGACAACTCGCGGATCCGGTCCTCGCCCTCCAGGACGGTGACCCCGCTGCGGGTGACCGATCCGTCGTTGGTCTTCTCGACGAGCAGTTGGCGGTCCGCGAAGGCCGCCACCTGCGGCAGGTGCGTGACGACCACGACCTGCGCCGACTTGGCCAGCTTGGCGAGCCGTCGGCCGACCTCGACCGCCGCCTTGCCGCCGACTCCCGCGTCGACCTCGTCGAAGAGGTAGGTGGGCACCGGGTCGGAGCCCGCGAAGACGACCTCCACGGCGAGCATCACCCGGGACAGCTCACCGCCGGAGGCGCCCTTGGCGATCGGCCGCGGCTGGGCGCCCGGGTGCGGGGCGAGCAGCAGCTCGACCTCGTCCGCGCCCGAGGGGCCGTAGGCGACCGGGCGGCCGTCCACGTCCACTCCGTCGGGGTCGTCGGCCTGCCGGACGTCGATGGTCACGCGGGCGTGCGGCATGGCCAGCGAGGCCAGCTCCTCGGTCACCGCGGAGGCGAAGCGCGTGGCCGCCTCCACCCGGGCGTCCGTCAACGCCTGGGCCAGCAGCGAGAGTTCGCCGCGCAGTCCGTCGCGTTCGGCGGTCAGCTCGGTGATCCGCTCGTCGTCGCCGTCCAGTTCGAGCAGTCGCGCCGCGCCCTGTTCGGCCCACTCCAGTACGGCGTCCACGGTGCCCTCGGCGCCGTACTTGCGGGTCAGCTGGGTCAGTGCGGCCCGTCGTTCCTCCACCGCGGCCAGCCGCAGCGGATCGGCGTCCAGGTCGTCGGCGTAGCCCGCCAGCTCCCCGGCCACGTCGGACAGCAGGATGCCCAGCTCCCCGATCCGCTCGGCGAGCGCGCCGAGCGCCGGGTCGTGCGACCGTACGGATTCCAGCGCCCGGTGGGCGCCCGCGACGAGCATGTTCGCGTCGATGGCCTCCGGGTCCTCGGGGTTGCCCGCGAGCGCGGCGTGCGCCAGCTGCGCGGCGCTCGCCAGCGATTCGGCGTGCCCGAGCCGCTCGGCCTCCGCGGCGAGTTCGGTGTCCTCGCCGGCCACCGGTTCCACGGCCGCGATCTCGTCCAGCCCGAAGCGCAGCAGGTCCGCCTCCTGGGCCCGCTCACGGGCCCGGGTGGTGATCTCCTCCAGCTCCACGGCGACCGCGCGGAGCCTGCGGTAGGCCGATCCGTACTTCTCCAGCGGCACGGCGACGGCGTCCCCGGCGTACCGGTCCAGCGCCTGCCGCTGCCGGGCCGGGCGCAGCAGTCCTTGCTGGTCGGTCTGTCCGTGTACGGCGACCAGGTCGTCGGCGAGCTCGCCGAGCAGGCCGACGGGCACGGAGCGGCCTCCGACGTGGGCGCGCGAACGGCCCTCGGCGGACACGGTCCGGCTGATCAGCAGCGCGCCGTCGTCGAGCTCGGCGCCGGCCTCCTCGGCGCGTACGGCGGCGGGGGCGTCCGGGCGCATGACGATGCGGCCCTCGACCACCGCCGCCTTGGCCCCGATCCGCACCAGGGCCGGGTCGGCGCGACCGCCGAGCAGCAGCCCGAGGCTGGTGACGACCATCGTCTTGCCCGCGCCGGTCTCGCCGGTCACCGCGGTGAAACCGGGCGACAGCTCGACCACCGCGTCGTCGATGACCCCGAGCGACCGTATCCGCATCTCCTCAAGCACGGGACGACGATACCGAGGTTTCATGGGTGCCATGTGACGTCACCCGTTCCGAGTTGTTCGAACGGATGTGCTATTGGAGGCGTGTGAACTGCGCCTCAGTGCGGCGCCCCACGCCAACCCGACACGGGCAGCGCGAACTTGGCGACGAGCCGGTCCGTGAAGGACGCGTGGTGCAGCCGGGCGAGCCGCACCGGTACCGCGCCCCTGCGCACCTCGACCCGGGCCCCGGCGGGCAGCTCCAGCATCCGCCGGCCGTCGCACCACAGCACGCCGTGCGGAGTCCCGCTCTGCACCTCGACCGCCAGCACCGAGGTCGGCGAGGTCACCAGCGGCTTCGCGAACAGCGCGTGCGCGCTGATCGGCACCATCAGCAGCGCCTCCACCTCCGGCCAGACCACCGGCCCGCCCGCGGAGAAGGCGTAGGCCGTGGAACCCGTCGGGGTGGCGCAGACGATCCCGTCACAGCCGAAGCCGGTCACCGGGCGGCCGTCGATCTCCAGGACCACCTCCAGCATCCGCTCCGGGGACACCTTCTGGACCGCGGCCTCGTTCAGCGCCCAGTCCCGGTGGACCACATCGCCGTTCGTCCGCACCACCACGTCGAGGGTCATCCGCTCCTCGACCTCGTACGAGCGCGTGACCACCCGGTCCACGACCTTGTCCAGGTCGTCGCGCTCGGCCTCGGCGAGGAACCCCACCCGGCCCAGGTTGACGCCCAGCATCGGCACCCCCGAGGCACGCGCGAACTCCGCGCCGCGCAGCAGGGTCCCGTCGCCGCCGAGGACGATCAGCAGCTCACACCCGTCGAGCGCCCCCGGGGTGAACTCGGTGACCAGCTCCACCTCGGGCGGCAGCGGCAGGTCCACCGCCTCGTACTCCATGACGCGGACGCCGAGCCCGCACCGCAGCAGACCCTGCACCACCAGCTCGGCACTGCGGATGGCCGCCGGCCGCCCGGTGTGCGCGAGCAGGAAGACCGTCCGCCCCGTCCCCGCAACCCCTGAAACCCCTGCACCCGCTGAATCCGATGAATCTGTCACTGCGGCCCCTCCGCCACTGCACGGTCAACATCCGTCGGGTCGAGTGCCGGTGCCCCCGCCCGCAGCCACAGAAAGTACTCGACGTTCCCCGACGGCCCCGGCAGCGGACTCGCCGTCACCCCGAGAACACCCAGCCCCAGCTTCGCCGCCTGCGCCGCGACCTCGCGCACGGCCTCCGCCCGCAGCTCCGGGCTGCGCACCACGCCGCCGCTCCCCAGCCGGTCCTTGCCGACCTCGAACTGCGGCTTGACCATCAGCACCAGGTCGGCGTCCGGCGCGCAGCAGCGCACCAGCGCCGGCAGCACCAGGCCGATGGAGATGAAGGACAGGTCACCGACGACCAGGTCGACCGGGACCCCGTCGAGCTGCTCCACCGTCAGCTCGCGCACGTTCGTGCGGTCCTTGACCGTGACCCGGTCGTCGCTCTGCAGCGACCAGGCCAGCTGTCCGTAGCCGACGTCCACGGCCATCACGTGGGCCACGCCCGAGCGCAGCAGCACGTCGGTGAACCCGCCGGTGGAGGCACCCGCGTCGAGCGCGCGTCGGCCCTCGACGGCCAGCCCCTGCGGCTGGAAGGCCGCCAGGGCGCCGGCCAGCTTGTGGCCGCCCCGGGAGACGTAGTCGGGGTCGCTGTCGTCCTTGAGGACCACCAGGGCCGCGCTGGTCTCGACCTGGGTGGCGGCCTTGGTCGCGGTGGTGCCGCCCACGGTCACCCGGCCCGCGGCGATCAGCTGCGCGGCGTGCTCGCGCGAGCGGGCCATGCTGCGGCGTACCAGTTCGGCGTCCAGGCGGCGGCGTGCCACTCCTGCCACGTTCGATTCAGCTCCTGTTTTCGTACGGACCAGGGACGGGCGGTGCGTCCAGCGCGGTCAGCGCCTCGCGCAGTCCCCTGTGGACATCCTCGTACACCTCGACGTGTCCGTCCGCCGCGAGGTGGTCCGCGTCCGCCAGCCGCGCCAGGTGCGCATCGACACCGGCGTGGCCGGTGGGCGTGCGTACGACGCCCAGCGCCACGGGCCCGGCGGGCTCTGCAGGCGCTGCGGGCTCTGCGGGCTCTGCGGGCTCTGCGGGCTCTGCGGGCTCTTCGGCCCGGGTCTCGCCGGCTTCGTCGGTCATGCCCCGACGCTACCTCGAAGCGCCCGGCGACCACGCACGGCTCTGCGGTACGGTCGTGATCACGATGGCTACGATCCAGGAGTGCCGCGAAGCACTCGACAGACTCTCCGACAACCTCGCCCGGGCCGACGAGGGCGTGCGCGGCGCGGCCGCGCTCGACCGCTCCCTGAGCTGCCACATCACGGACCTGGACCAGACGTTCACGGGCCGGCTGCAAGCGGGCCGGATCCGGGTGGACGCCCTCACCCCGGGCCCGCCCGCCGACAAGGCGGAGATCCGGCTCGCGATGACCGGCGACGACCTCGTGGCGCTGGTCGCGGGCGAGCTGAAGTTCGCCAAGGCCTGGGCCTCCGGCCGAGTCCGCCTGGAAGCCGGCTTCCGCGACCTCCTCCGCCTCAAAACCATGCTCTAGCCGCCGCACCATTTCAGCCGCGCCGGCGCTCTTTCAGCCCTGCCGGCGTTTGAGGCGCTCTTTCAGCCCCGCCGGCGTTTGAGGCGCTCTTTCAGCCCCGCCGGCGTTTGAGGCGCGGGGGTCCGGGGGCAGCGCCCCCGGCAACGGCGCCGCACCCGGCATCCGGCACGGCCCGCCCACCAGCCCGGAGGGCTACTCGGCGACCCGGGCCACCACACGGGCCTTGCGCGCCGCCGGCACCACCAGCGGCGTCCCCGTCTCCGGGTCGTCGATCACCTGGCAGCGCAGCCCGAACACCTTCTCCACCAGCTCCGCCGTGACCACCTCCTGCGGCGGCCCCTCCGCGACGACCTCCCCGCCCCGCATCGCGATCAGGTGCGTCGCGTAACGGGCCGCGTGGTTGAGGTCGTGCAGCACCGCGACGAGAGTGCGCCCCTGGTTCTCGTGCAGCTCCGCACACAGGTCCAGCACGTCGATCTGGTGCTGGATGTCCAGGTACGTCGTCGGCTCGTCGAGCAGCAGCAGCGGGGTCTGCTGCGCCAGCGCCATGGCGATCCACACCCGCTGCCGCTGACCGCCCGACAGCTCGTCGACGGCCCGG
This sequence comes from Streptomyces sp. Sge12, assembly GCF_002080455.1. Classification (NCBI taxonomy): domain Bacteria; kingdom Bacillati; phylum Actinomycetota; class Actinomycetes; order Kitasatosporales; family Streptomycetaceae; genus Streptomyces; species Streptomyces sp. Sge12. The sequence goes on along the minus strand of NZ_CP020555.1, from coordinate 6,056,495 downwards.
TCGGCGAGTTCGGCAACGCCCGTCGAGGCCATCGACTCGTTCACGACCCGCTCGTCCTCGGCCGACCACTGCCGCAGCAGCCCCTGGTGCGGGTACCGGCCGCGGGAGACCAGGTCGGCCACCGTGATGCCGTCCGGCGCGATCGAGGACTGCGGGAGCAGGCCCAGCGTCTTGGCGACCTTCTTCGCCGGCATCGACCCGATGGCCTGCCCGTCCAGCAGCACCCGCCCGGCGGCCGGCTTCAGCATCCGCGACAGGGCCCGCAGCAGGGTGGACTTGCCGCAGGCGTTGGGGCCGACGATCACCGTGAAGGAGTTGTCGGGGATCTCCACCGACAGGTTCTCGGCGATGACCCGCTGGTCGTAGCCGAGGGTCACGTTCTCCGCGGTCAGCCGCTGCACTTGCCTACTCCTCATGTCGCCGTACTTCGCAGTCATATACGTCCCGCCTTGCGCTCGGTGGCGAGCAGCCAGAGGAGGTAGACACCGCCGACGAGGCCGGTCACCACGCCCACCGGCAGCTGGTCGGAGCCGAAGGCCCGCTGCGAGGCCAGGTCGGACGCCATCAGCAGGACCGACCCCATCAGCGCGCCGGTCAGCAGGTTCCCGCCGGGCGAGCGGGTCAGCCGCCGGGCCAGCTGCGGCGCGGCCAGCGCGACGAAGCTGATGGGCCCGGCCGCGGCGCTCGCCGCGGTGGTGAGCACGATCGCCGCGAGCATCAGCAGCATCCGCGTCCGCTCCACCCGCACGCCGACGGCGTACGCGGCGTCGTCGCCCATCTCCATCATCCGCAGGGCCCTGCCCTGGCCCAGGACCAGCGGGAAGAGCACCGCGCACACCGCGAGCAGCGGCCACACCTGCGCCCAGTCCCGGCCGGCCAGCGAGCCGGTCAGCCAGACCATGGCGCGGGTCGCCTCGATCATCTGGGCCTTCGTGATCAGGTACTGGATCACGGCGATGAGGATGGCGGAGGCGCCGATACCGACGAGCACCAGCCGGTAGCCCTGGATGCCCTGCTTGTACGCCAGCAGGTAGACGACGACCCCGGCCAGCAGGCCGCCGGCCAGCGCGCCCACCGCCACCTCGGTGGCGCCGCCCTTGAACAGGACGATGACGACGAGCGCGCCGACCGCCGAGCCGTAGCCGAAGCCGAGCATGTCCGGCGAGCCCAGCGGGTTGCGGGAGACGGACTGGAAGACGCCGCCGGACATCCCGAGCGCCGCGCCGACGAGCAGCGCCACCAGGACCCGCGGCAGCCGCAGGTCGTTGACGATGAAGTCGTTGGCGGGGGTGCCGTTGCCCAGCAGGGTCTGTACGACGTCCCACGGCGCGATCCGGAAGTCGCCCGTGCCGATGAGTACGACGGCGAGGGCGAGCGCCACGACGGTCAGCAGGACGCCGACGGCCAGGGCGCGCCGCTCGACGCGCAGCGAGATCCCGCCGGGCAGGTGCAGCGGACGGGCTCCGGACCGGCCCTTGCGGGGGCGCTCGGTCGCGGTCACGGTGGTGGTCGCGGTCGCGGTCACAGCTGGGCCATCCTCTTGCGCCGAACCAGGTAGATGAAGACCGGGCCGCCGATGAGCGCGGTCACGACGCCGACCTGGAGTTCGGCGGGCCGGGTGACGACACGGCCGACGATGTCGGCGCCGAGCAGCAGTACCGGCGACAGGACGGCCGAGTACGCGAGCACCCAGCGCATGTCCGGACCGGTGAACGCCCGGACCAGGTGCGGGACCATCAGCCCGATGAACACGATCGGCCCGCACGCGGCGGTCGCCGCACCGCACAGCAGGGTGATGGCGATCATGGCGCCGACGCGGGTGCGCGTCAGGTGCGCGCCGAGCGCCCGTGCCGTGTCGTCGCCCATGGCCATCGCGTTGAGCGGCCGGCCCAGCGCGAGCGCCAGCACCGCGCCGACGAGCAGGAAGGGGGCCACCTGCCGGACGGTGTCCATGTTGGCCGAGGCCAGCGAACCCACCGTCCAGAAGCGCAGCTTGTCCAGGGCCTTGGTGTCCATCAGCTGCACGGCGTTGATGTAGCCGACGAGGGCGGCGCTGGCCGCCGTACCGGCGAGCGCGAGGCGCCCCGGCGTCGCGCTGCGGCTGCCGCCGAGCACGTACACGATCACCGAGACCAGGGCGGCGCCGAGGAAGGCCCACCACACGAACTCGCTCAGCGAACTCGCGCCGAAGAAGCTGATCGCGGAGACCACGGCGGCCGCGGCGCCCGCGTTGACGCCGAGGATGCCGGGCTCGGCGAGCGGGTTGCGGGTCAGCGCCTGCATCACCGCACCGGACAGGCCGAGTCCGAGCCCGACCATCAGCCCGAGGAGGGTGCGCGGGATCCGCAGGTCCCGCACCACCACGTCGGCGGGTGTCCCCGCGTAGGCGAACAGGCCGTGCCAGACCTCGTCCAGGGACATCTGCTTCGCGCCCACGGCGATGCTCACGACGGCGATCAGCGCCAACACCGCGAGGGAGACGAGCAGACCGGCGGCGCGCACGGCATGACGCGGGCGGGCTACGGCGGCGACGGCGCCCGCTTCGGGCGCCGCGCTCCGTTCGGGTTCAGGGGGACTCTCGACCAACACGCAGGTTAGGCTAGCCTATCCTGCACATCGAACGGGTCCCCCGTACGGCCTAAAGACCCAGCCTGGCCAGCGCCTTCGCCGCGTCCAGGGTGCAGACCCCGTCCCCGGCCGCCGTCCAGGCCGCCGCGCACAGCGCCCGCAGACCGTCGAGCGGGTCCGCGCCGTCCGCCGCGTCCGCGCCGTCCGTCCCCTCCGCCGCGCGCAGTTCCAGCACGCCCCCGTTCGTCGCGACCGCCGTCCAGCCGCCGCAGCGGAAACCCTCCGGCCCCGGCTCCACCTCCGGCTGCCCCGTCAGCAGCCCCCGCAGATCCCGGTCCACGTAGGTCGGCCGGTGCCTGGGCTCGGCCCGCAGCAGCTGTTCGGCGTCCGTCACCCCGGTCAGTACCAGCAGCGAGTCCACCTCCCCGTTGAAGGCGCCCTCGATGTCGGTGTCCAGCCGGTCCCCGACCACCAGCGGCCGCTCCGCCCCGGTCCGCAGCACCGTCTCCCGGTGCATCGGGGGCAGCGGCTTGCCCGCCACCTGCGGCTCCGCGCCCGTGGCGATCCGTACGACCTCCACCGCGGCCCCATTGCCCGGCGCGATCCCCCGCGCCCCCGGAATCGTCAGGTCGGTGTTCGACGCGAACCACGGCACCCCGCGGTTGATCGCGTACGAGGCCTCCGCGAACCGCCCCCACGGCAGGTCGGGACCCCCGTACCCCTGGACGACGGCAGCCAGACCCTCCTCCTCGGCCGAGTCCACCGGCACCAGACCCCGCTCGCGCAGCGCGACCCGCAGCCCTTCCCCGCCGATCACCAGCACCTTCGACCCCGGCTCCACCTGCTCCGCGATCAGCCGGGCCACCGCCTGCGCCGAGGTGATCACCTCGGCCGCCTCGGTCGGGATGCCCAGTTCGCCCAGGTGCTCCGCGACCGCGTCCGGTGTCCGCAGTGCGTTGTTCGTGACGTACGCGAGGTGCATCCCGTCGGCCCTCGCCGCGGCGAGGGACTCCACTGCGAACGCGATGGCCTCGCCGCCGGCGTACACCACCCCGTCCAGGTCCAGCAGGGCGGTGTCGTAGGCCTGGTGCAGACTCTGCTCACTCGCCGCGGGACTGGTCCTGCTCTGCCGGGTCATCCTGTCCGCTCCTCATGAGATCGATCTTGTCCGATTCCGTACTGCCCCGATCATCCCGCATGGCGAGACGCGTCTTACGATGCACCAATGACCACATCTGGTACCGCGGAGCATGGGCTGCGCCTGATCCCGTTCCATGGCCTGCGCTACGTCCCCGAGCGTGTCGGCAGCCTGGCCGCCGTCACCTCGCCGCCGTACGACGTGGTCGTGCGCCCCGACGGAGTCGACCACCTCGAATCCGCCGACCCGCACAACATCGTCCGCCTGATCCTCCCGCAGGCCGGTACCCCCGCGGCGCGCAACGAGCAGGCCGCCCGGACCCTGCACGACTGGCTCGCCGAGGGCATCCTGAGCGCCGACCCGGAGCCCGCGCTCTACGTGTACGAGCAGCGCAGGGCGGGCCTGTTGCAGCGCGGCGTCATCGGCGCCCTCGCCCTGTCCACCGCCGACGCCGGCATCGTCCTGCCGCACGAGGACGTCATGCCGGACGTGGTCACCGACCGGGCCGGCCTGATGCGGGCCACCTCGGCCAACCTCGAACCCCTCCTGCTGACCTACCGGGGCGACGACCCGGCCGTGGGAGCGGCCGCGGTCGTCGAGCGGACCGCCCGGCGCGCCCCCCTGCTGTCGACCACCACCGAGGACGGCTTCCAGCACCGCCTCTGGGCCATCACGGACCCGGCCGAACTTGCCACCGTCACGGCGGATCTCAGTCACCGCCAGGCCCTCATCGCCGACGGCCACCACCGCTGGGCCACGTACCTGCGCCTCCAGGAGGAGCACGGCTCCCCCACCGCCTGGGACTTCGGCCTGGTCCTCCTCGTGGACACCGCCCGCTACCCGCTCCAGGTCCGCGCCATCCACCGGATGCTGCGCCGCCTCCCGGTCGCGGACGCCCTCGCCGCCCTCGACGGCCACTTCCGGGTGCGCCCGGTCGACGGGCCGCTCCCGCTGGCCCTGGACGCCCTCACGGACGCCGCGGAACGCGGCAACGCCTTCATCCTCGCCGGCGACGGTGCCTTCCACCTGGTCACCGACCCGGACCTGGCCCTCCTCGACCGCACGGTCCGCCACGACCGCCCCGAGGCATGGCGCCGGCTGGACGCCACCGTCCTGCACGCGACCCTGCTGGACTCCCTCTGGAACGTCCCGGACGCCCCGGACCAGATCACGTACATCCACGACGCCGCGTCCACCGTCGCGATGGCGGAGCGGCACGGCGGGACCGCGGTCCTGCTGCATCCGGTACGCGAGGAGGTCGTACGGGACCTGGCCCGCCAGGGCGTCACGATGCCCCGCAAGTCCACGTCCTTCGGGCCGAAGCCGGCCACCGGCCTGGTGCTGCGCGGCCTGGGCTGACCCCGTCGGGCCTCCGGCGCGCGGTGTCCGGCGCCCGGTCGCGAACCGGACATGAAGAAGGGCGGTACCCCGGTCGGGGTACCGCCCTTCTTCATGTCACCTCACGGTGCCGTGCCTCAGGCCTTGTCGTCCTCGGCATCGGCGTCGGAGTCGGCCTCGGACTGCTCCAGCGGCTCGTACTCCTCGTCGTCCTCGTCGTAGTACTCGGCCACGTCGGAGGCGCGCTCGGCCGCGGCGATCTCCGCCGGGTCGTCACCCTCGTCGTCGTCCTCGTCGTCGTCGAGGTCGACGTCCACGTCCGCGTCCACGTCGGCCAGGTCGACCGCGGCGTCGACGAACTCGACACCGTCGAGCTCGGCGAGGCGGTCGGAGGCGTCGGTGGCGCCGTCCTTGTCCGCTTCGAGGGTCTTGCCGAACCACTCGCGCGCCTCGTCCTCACGACCGGCCGCCAGCAGGGCGTCGGCGTAGGCGTAGCGCAGGCGCGCCGTCCACGGCTGGACGGAGCTGGAGGCGAGCTCCGGGCTCTGCAGGGTCACGATGGCGGCTTCGAGCTGCCCCTGGTCCCGGCGGGCACCGGCCGCGACCAGACGCATCTCGACCTGGCCGGCCTTGTCCAGCTTCTGCACTTCGGGCTCACCGGCCATGGCCAGCGCCCGCTCCGGACGGCCGAGGCCGCGCTCGCAGTCGGCCATGACGGGCCACAGCTCGACGGAGCCGGTCATGCGCTTGGCGGCGCGGAACTCGGCGAGGGCCTCGCTGTACTTCTGCGTGGCGTACGCGGCGAAGCCGGCGGCCTCACGGACGGCGGCGACGCGTGAGGCCAGCCGCAGGGCGATGCGCGAGTACGCGTACGCCTGCTCGGGCTCCTCGTCGATCAGCCGGGCGACCATGACGAGGTTCTTGGAGACCTCTTCGGCCAGGCCCTTGGGCAGGCTCAGCAGCTCCTGACGCACATCGGCGTCGATCTCGAGGCCGGTGACGTCCTCGTCGATCGGAAGCCGCTTGACCGGGTCGCGGTCACGGTCGGCGCGGAAGTCGCGGTCGCCACCACGGTCGTCGCGGCCACGGTAGCCGCCGCCGCGGTCGTCCCGACGGGGGTACGACGGGCGGTCGCCGCCACGGTCATCGCGACCGCGGTAGCCACCACGGTCACCACCGCGATCGTCACGGCCACCACGGAACCCACCACGGTCGCCGCCACGGTCGCCACCACGGTCATCGCGACGGGGGTAGGACGGGCGGTCGCCGCCACGGTCGTCGCGACCGCCGCGGAACCCACCGCGGTCGTCATCACGACGCGGGTACGAGGGTCGGTCCCCACCACGGTCGTCACGGCGCGGGTAGGACGGGCGGTCGCCACCGGAGGGGCGGCCACCGCGGTCGTCGTCGCGACGGGGGTAGGACGGGCGGTCGCCGCCACGGTCGTCACGACCGCCACGGAACCCACCACGGTCGTCATCACGACGCGGGTACGAGGGACGGTCCCCACCACGGTCATCGCGACGCGGGTAGGACGGACGGTCCCCACCGCGGTCGTCACGGCGCGGGTAGGACGGGCGGTCGCCACCGGAGGGGCGGCCACCGCGGTCGTCGTCACGGCGCGGGTACGAGGGACGGTCGCCACCGCGGTCGTCACGACGCGGGTAGGACGGGCGGTCCCCACCGCGGTCGTCGCGACCGCCGCGGAACCCACCGCGGTCGTCATCACGACGCGGGTACGAAGGACGGTCGCCACCACGGTCGTCACGACGCGGGTAGGACGGACGGTCGCCACCACGGTCGTCACGACGGAAGCCGCCGCCACCGCCACCGGAGGGACGACCACCACGGTCATCGTCACGACGCGGGTACGAAGGACGCTCGCCACCACGGTCATCACGACGCGGGTAGGACGGACGGTCGCCACCGCGGTCGTCACGACGGAAGCCGCCGCCACCGCCACCGGAGGGACGACCACCACGGTCGTCATCACGACGCGGGTACGAAGGACGGTCCCCACCACGGTCATCACGACGCGGGTAGGACGGACGGTCGCCGCCACGGTCGTCACGACCGCCACGGAACCCACCACGGTCGTCATCACGACGCGGGTACGAAGGACGCTCGCCACCACGGTCATCACGACGCGGGAAGCTCGGGCGGTCGCCACCGCGGTCGTCACGACGGAAGCCGCCGCCGCCACTGCCGCCGGAGGGACGACCACCACGGTCGTCGTCACGGCGCGGGTAGGACGGGCGGTCCCCACCACGGTCGTCACGGCGGAAACCGCCGCCACCGCCACCGCCGGCGGGACGACCGCCACGGTCGTCGCGACGGAAGCCGCCACCGCCACTGCCGCCGCCGGCCGGGCGACCGCCACGGTCGTCACGGCGGAAGGGCGGACGGTCGCCGCCACGGTCGTCACGGCCCCCGCGGTAGCCGCCCCTGTCACCGCCGTCGTTGCGCCGAGGCTCGCGCTCCGGACGATCGTCGGGAGAGTTGGACATGGGTGTGACTCCTGTCTTCGGGGTACCGCTAGTCATTCTCGCGCAACCAACCCATGGCCGCGCTTCGGCGTAAAGAGGTGAAAATAAAAAAGGACCCTTGGTCCAGCGTTGAACGCTGGACCAAGGGTCCTTTGAAAGATTGTTCGGCGGCGTCCTACTCTCCCACAGGGTCCCCCCTGCAGTACCATCGGCGCTGAAAGGCTTAGCTTCCGGGTTCGGAATGTAACCGGGCGTTTCCCTAACGCTATGACCACCGAAACCCTATCGGTTTCGAGCGAACAAGCACACTTTGTAGTTATGTTCTAGCTCTAGAAACCAGCAACTGTTCGTTGCTTCAGAACTAACACAGTGGACGCGAGCAACTGAGGACAAGCCCTCGGCCTATTAGTACCAGTCAGCTTCACCCGTTACCGGGCTTCCACATCTGGCCTATCAACCCAGTCGTCTACTGGGAGCCTTACCCTCTCAAGGAGGTGGGAATACTCATCTTGAAGCAGGCTTCCCGCTTAGATGCTTTCAGCGGTTATCCCTCCCGAACGTAGCCAACCAGCCGTGCCCTTGGCAGGACAACTGGCACACCAGAGGTTCGTCCGTCCCGGTCCTCTCGTACTAGGGACAGCCCTTCTCAATATTCCTACGCGCACAGCGGATAGGGACCGAACTGTCTCACGACGTTCTAAACCCAGCTCGCGTACCGCTTTAATGGGCGAACAGCCCAACCCTTGGGACCGACTCCAGCCCCAGGATGCGACGAGCCGACATCGAGGTGCCAAACCATCCCGTCGATATGGACTCTTGGGGAAGATCAGCCTGTTATCCCCGGGGTACCTTTTATCCGTTGAGCGACGGCGCTTCCACAAGCCACCGCCGGATCACTAGTCCCGACTTTCGTCCCTGCTCGACCCGTCGGTCTCACAGTCAAGCTCCCTTGTGCACTTACACTCAACACCTGATTGCCAACCAGGCTGAGGGAACCTTTGGGCGCCTCCGTTACCCTTTGGGAGGCAACCGCCCCAGTTAAACTACCCATCAGACACTGTCCCTGATCCGGATCACGGACCGAGGTTAGACATCCAGCACGACCAGAGTGGTATTTCAACGGCGACTCCACAACCACTGGCGTGGCTGCTTCAAAGTCTCCCACCTATCCTACACAAGCCGAACCGAACACCAATATCAAACTGTAGTAAAGGTCCCGGGGTCTTTCCGTCCTGCTGCGCGAAACGAGCATCTTTACTCGTAGTGCAATTTCACCGGGCCTATGGTTGAGACAGTCGAGAAGTCGTTACGCCATTCGTGCAGGTCGGAACTTACCCGACAAGGAATTTCGCTACCTTAGGATGGTTATAGTTACCACCGCCGTTTACTGGCGCTTAAGTTCTCAGCTTCGCAACCCCGAAAGGTCACTAACCGGTCCCCTTAACGTTCCAGCACCGGGCAGGCGTCAGTCCGTATACATCGCCTTACGGCTTCGCACGGACCTGTGTTTTTAGTAAACAGTCGCTTCTCGCTGGTCTCTGCGGCCACCCCCAGCTCACGGAGTAAATCCGATCACCAGTGATGGCCCCCCTTCTCCCGAAGTTACGGGGGCATTTTGCCGAGTTCCTTAACCATAGTTCACCCGAACGCCTCGGTATTCTCTACCTGACCACCTGAGTCGGTTTAGGGTACGGGCCGCCATGAAACTCGCTAGAGGCTTTTCTCGACAGCATAGGATCATCCACTTCACCACAATCGGCTCGGCATCAGGTCTCAGCCTTAATGAGGGACGGATTTGCCTACCCCTCGGCCTACACCCTTACCCCGGGACTACCACCGCCCGGGCTGGACTACCTTCCTGCGTCACCCCATCGCTTACCTACTACAAGTCTGGTTCGTCGGCTCCACCACTTTCCTTTCCCCGAAGGGTCCGGAACGGCTTCACGGACTTAGCATCGCCTGATTCGATATTGGGCGTTTCAAAGCGGGTACCGGAATATCAACCGGTTGTCCATCGACTACGCCTGTCGGCCTCGCCTTAGGTCCCGACTTACCCTGGGCAGATCAGCTTGACCCAGGAACCCTTAGTCAATCGGCGCACACGTTTCTCACGTGTGTATCGCTACTCATGCCTGCATTCTCACTCGTGAACCGTCCACAACTAGCTTCCGCTGCTGCTTCACCCGGCACACGACGCTCCCCTACCCATCACAGCGGGCGTTGGCCCTATTGCTGCAATGACACGACTTCGGCGGTACGCTTGAGCCCCGCTACATTGTCGGCGCGGAATCACTTGACCAGTGAGCTATTACGCACTCTTTCAAGGGTGGCTGCTTCTAAGCCAACCTCCTGGTTGTCTCTGCGACTCCACATCCTTTCCCACTTAGCGTACGCTTAGGGGCCTTAGTCGATGCTCTGGGCTGTTTCCCTCTCGACCATGGAGCTTATCCCCCACAGTCTCACTGCCGTGCTCTCACTTACCGGCATTCGGAGTTTGGCTAAGGTCAGTAACCCGGTAGGGCCCATCGCCTATCCAGTGCTCTACCTCCGGCAAGAAACACACGACGCTGCACCTAAATGCATTTCGGGGAGAACCAGCTATCACGGAGTTTGATTGGCCTTTCACCCCTAACCACAGGTCATCCCCCAGGTTTTCAACCCTGGTGGGTTCGGTCCTCCACGAAGTCTTACCTCCGCTTCAACCTGCCCATGGCTAGATCACTCCGCTTCGGGTCTAGAGCGTGCAACTCAATCGCCCTATTCGGACTCGCTTTCGCTACGGCTTCCCCACACGGGTTAACCTCGCTACACACCGCTAACTCGCAGGCTCATTCTTCAAAAGGCACGCAGTCACGACCCATTGGGTAAACCCAATGAGCGACGCTCCCACGGCTTGTAGGCACACGGTTTCAGGTACTATTTCACTCCGCTCCCGCGGTACTTTTCACCATTCCCTCACGGTACTATCCGCTATCGGTCACCAGGGAATATTTAGGCTTAGCGGGTGGTCCCGCCAGATTCACACGGGATTTCTCGGGCCCCGTGCTACTTGGGAGATGAGCAAGCAAGCCGCTGATGTTTCGTCTACGGGGGTCTTACCCTCTACGCCGGACCTTTCGCATGTCCTTCGACTACATCAACGGTTTCTGACTCGCCGACCGGCCGGCAGACCGATCAAGCTCATTCCCACAACCCCGCATGCGCAACCCCTGCCGGGTATCACACGCATACGGTTTGGCCTCATCCGGTTTCGCTCGCCACTACTCCCGGAATCACGGTTGTTTTCTCTTCCTGAGGGTACTGAGATGTTTCACTTCCCCTCGTTCCCTCCACACTGCCTATGTGTTCAGCAGTGGGTGACAGCCCATGACGACTGCCGGGTTTCCCCATTCGGACACCCCCGGATCAAAGCTCAGTTGGCAGCTCCCCGGGGCCTATCGCGGCCTCTCACGTCCTTCATCGGTTCCTGGTGCCAAGGCATCCACCGTGCGCCCTTAAAAACTTGGCCACAGATGCTCGCGTCCACTGTGTAGTTCTCAAACAACGACCAGCCACCCATCACCCCACCAGACAAGCTGGCGAGTTCACTGGGGCCGGCACTGAAGACATGACCTTACGGCCGTACCTTCAGGACCCAACAACGTGCCAAGCATCTTCGTTCGTCCGTCTTCTCTTTCCACGCCGAAGCAGTACTCGAGAACCATCAGACCGAAGATGCCAACTAATCAACGTTCCACCCATGAGCTGACCGTGCAGAACATTTGTCTGCAATCGGTACTGTGCTCCTTAGAAAGGAGGTGATCCAGCCGCACCTTCCGGTACGGCTACCTTGTTACGACTTCGTCCCAATCGCCAGTCCCACCTTCGACAGCTCCCTCCCTTACGGGTTGGGCCACCGGCTTCGGGTGTTACCGACTTTCGTGACGTGACGGGCGGTGTGTACAAGGCCCGGGAACGTATTCACCGCAGCAATGCTGATCTGCGATTACTAGCGACTCCGACTTCATGGGGTCGAGTTGCAGACCCCAATCCGAACTGAGACCGGCTTTTTGAGATTCGCTCCACCTCACGGTATCGCAGCTCATTGTACCGGCCATTGTAGCACGTGTGCAGCCCAAGACATAAGGGGCATGATGACTTGACGTCGTCCCCACCTTCCTCCGAGTTGACCCCGGCGGTCTCCTGTGAGTCCCCATCACCCCGAAGGGCATGCTGGCAACACAGGACAAGGGTTGCGCTCGTTGCGGGACTTAACCCAACATCTCACGACACGAGCTGACGACAGCCATGCACCACCTGTATACCGACCACAAGGGGGGCACTATCTCTAATGCTTTCCGGTATATGTCAAGCCTTGGTAAGGTTCTTCGCGTTGCGTCGAATTAAGCCACATGCTCCGCCGCTTGTGCGGGCCCCCGTCAATTCCTTTGAGTTTTAGCCTTGCGGCCGTACTCCCCAGGCGGGGAACTTAATGCGTTAGCTGCGGCACCGACGACGTGGAATGTCGCCAACACCTAGTTCCCAACGTTTACGGCGTGGACTACCAGGGTATCTAATCCTGTTCGCTCCCCACGCTTTCGCTCCTCAGCGTCAGTAATGGCCCAGAGATCCGCCTTCGCCACCGGTGTTCCTCCTGATATCTGCGCATTTCACCGCTACACCAGGAATTCCGATCTCCCCTACCACACTCTAGCTAGCCCGTATCGAATGCAGACCCGAGGTTAAGCCTCGGGCTTTCACATCCGACGTGACAAGCCGCCTACGAGCTCTTTACGCCCAATAATTCCGGACAACGCTTGCGCCCTACGTATTACCGCGGCTGCTGGCACGTAGTTAGCCGGCGCTTCTTCTGCAGGTACCGTCACTTTCGCTTCTTCCCTGCTGAAAGAGGTTTACAACCCGAAGGCCGTCATCCCTCACGCGGCGTCGCTGCATCAGGCTTTCGCCCATTGTGCAATATTCCCCACTGCTGCCTCCCGTAGGAGTCTGGGCCGTGTCTCAGTCCCAGTGTGGCCGGTCGCCCTCTCAGGCCGGCTACCCGTCGTCGCCTTGGTGGGCCATTACCCCACCAACAAGCTGATAGGCCGCGGGCTCATCCTTCACCGCCGGAGCTTTCAACCCCCGCCCATGCAGGCAGGAGTGGTATCCGGTATTAGACCCCGTTTCCAGGGCTTGTCCCAGAGTGAAGGGCAGATTGCCCACGTGTTACTCACCCGTTCGCCACTAATCCACCCCGAAGGGCTTCATCGTTCGACTTGCATGTGTTAAGCACGCCGCCAGCGTTCGTCCTGAGCCAGGATCAAACTCTCCATGAATGTTTACCCGTAATCGGGTGCACACATCACTTAGAGCGGGCACGTCATGTCGGAATAAGACCGACGCGCCACAACGTCCTCGCTGTGTTTGTCGCCTGCCAGTGCCCGAAGGCCCGACAGGTCTTTTTCAAAGGAACCTCATCCACCGAAGTGGACGGGGTATCAACTTCTGGCGTTGATTTTTGGCACGCTGTTGAGTTCTCAAGGAACGGACGCTTCCTTTGTACTCACCCCCCCCCGCGACATCCGCTGGGGCTTTCCTCCGGGCTTTCGTTCTGTTCTTGCGTTTCCAACTCTACCAGATCATTTCCGCGCCGTTTCCGGCGGTGGATTTGAATTCGGTGACCGTTGGGGGTCTTTGCCTTTCGGCGTTCCACCACTTTAGCGCTTATCCCTTGCGGCTCATAATCGAGCCACTGGCCAGGAATTCGGGCATGCCGAATGGGACCCCGCCAGGGGTTAAGTCGTAGGTGTTGGGTTGGCCGCTCTGGGTGTCTGCCGATAGCAGTGCCCCGTTCAAGCGGCTCGGGCTACGTTAGGCGTCCCGCAAGGGCGAGTCAAGTTGAGCGGCGGCGTGGGGCGTGGGCGCGGTACGGGCTCACCGTCGGGTCGTGCGCGATCCAGAAGCGGTACGGGTGGGCCGCGCCGGCTCCGCCCACTCCCGTGCGCGGGCCGCTGCTGACCAGGTCCGCCGAGGTCGGAGTGCCGGTGAGGACGGACAAGGGGGAATCGGGCCCCGCGCAGAGGTCGGTGCCGTCGAGGGAGCGGTCCACGTCCAGGGCCGTGGCCAGCCGGGCCGGCCCCTTGGCCAGTTCTCTGGGGTTTCTGGCTGAAACCCGACGTTTGGCGGCCAGCTCGGCGCCCACCGTGATCTCGCCCGCGCGCACCAGCACCCCGCTCGCACGGCCCGGCGGACCGCACACCAGGTTGAGGCTGAACCACATGCCGTAGATGAAGTAGACGTACGCGTGTCCGGGCGGACCGAACATCGATGCGTTGCGGGCGGTGCGGCCGCGGTAGGCGTGCGAGCCGGGGTCGGACTCGCCCTCGTAGGCCTCGACCTCCGTGATGCGCAGTTCGAGGGGGCCGTCCGCGGTGCGGCGGACGAGGGTGCGGCCGAGGAGGTCCGGGGCCACGGTGAGGACCGGGCGGTCGAAGAAAGACCTGGGCAGGGGCGTACGGTCAGGTCGCGCGCTCATCCGGTCGAGCGTAGTGGAACGCGTCCACCTGCAACCGGGACCTCATGTTCCGCGTTGATACGGGGTAGTCGCGGCGTAGTCGCCAGATCCTTCAAGGGGAGTTAGAGCATGGGCTTCAAGAAGCTGTTCGCGAGCCTGGGTGCCGGTGGTGCTTCGGTCGACACCATCATCACCGAGCCGAACGTCGTGCCGGGCGGGATCGTCCAGGGCGAGGTACGGATCCAGGGCGGATCCGTGGAGCAGCAGATCGAGGGGCTGTCCGTCGGGCTGCAGGCACGGGTCGAGGTCGAGGGCGGAGACCAGGAGTACAAGCAGGACATCGTCTTCACCAAGCAGCGTCTGGGCGGTGCCTTCCAGGTGCAGGCCGGCGCGCTGCACGTGGTGCCCTTCGGGCTGGAGATCCCGTGGGAGACGCCGATCACCCACTTCGGGGGTCAGCACCTGCACGGGATGAACATCGGGGTCAGCACCGAGCTGGAGATCGCGCGTGCGGTGGACGCGGGCGACCTCGACGCGATCAACGTGCACCCGGTGCCGGCGCAGCAGGCGATCCTCGATGCCTTCCGGCAGCTCGGCTTCACCTTCCGCAGTGCTGACATGGAGCGCGGGCACATCCGTGGCACGCGGCAGTCGCTGCCCTTCTACCAGGAGATCGAGTTCCTGCCGCCGTCCCAGTACCGCGGGCTGCACCAGGTCGAGCTCACCTTCATCTCCGACGGCCGGGAGATGGACGTCGTTCTGGAGATGGACAAGAAGCCCGGTCTGTTCACCGAGGGCAGTGACACCTACCGCTGCTTCCAGGTGGGTCTGCAGTCGTACCAGGACACGGACTGGGCGGCGTACCTGAACCAGTGGATCGCGTCGGTGGGTTCGCAGCGCAACTGGTTCTAGCCGCATCTAGGCTCGGACCCGTATTCGCGAGCGATCAGGAGGGTCAGCAGTGACCGATGTGACCGAGCAGGGCAGGGCTCCTCTCCCGCACGACTTCCACCCCCAGGTGCACGCCTTCACCGTGACGAGCGAGGACCTCGAGCCCGGTGCCGATCTGGGTGAGGCGCAGGTGTACTCGGGTGGGAACGTCTCGCCGCAGTTGCGGTGGGAGGGGTTCCCGGAGGGGACCGAGAGCTTCGCCGTGACGTGCTTCGACCCGGACGCGCCCACGGGCAGCGGGTTCTGGCACTGGGTCCTCTTCGATCTGCCGGTCTCGGTCACCGAGCTGCCGGCGGGTGCGGGCAGCGGGAAGTTCGAGGGGCTGCCGGCCGGGGCCGTGCACGTGCGCAACGACTACGGGTCCAGGGATTTCGGCGGGGCGGCTCCGCCGGCCGGGGAGCGGCACCGCTATGTGTTCACCGTGTACGCGGTGGACCGGGCCGAGCTCGGCGTCGGGGCGGATGCCTCGCCCGCCGTGGTCGGCTTCAATCTGCGTTTCCACACGTTGGGGCGGGCCCAGCTGATCGGTGAGTACGAGGCGCCCGTCGGCTGATCGTTCTCCGAGCGTTTGCCCGGTCCTGGTCTAAAGAAGGCCAGGACCGGGCATTTTTATTGCGTTGTCCCGCGTGGCGCGCGCGGCCAGAGTGGTTGCGGGCCCTGCCGCCGGTGTGGTCGCGGGCCTGCACACGGGAGGTGGGCGAGATGCGGGACACGCTGGTGCTGAATGCGAGCTTCGAGCCGCTGTCGACGGTGACCCTGAACCGGGCTGTGGTCCTGGTGCTCCAGGACAAGGCCGTCGTCGAACAGTCGCACCCCGAGCTGCGTGTGCGCGCGGCCACCATGGAGCTTCCGATGCCCCGGGTGATCAGGCTCTGCCGGTACGTCCGGGTGCCGTTCCGAAGACATGCTCCCTGGTCGCGGAGGGGGGTGCTGGTCCGGGACCAGCACCGTTGCGCGTACTGCGGGAAGCGCGCGACGACCGTGGACCACGTACTGCCGCGGGCCCAGGGGGGTGGGGACACCTGGCTGAACACCGTGGCCTCCTGCGCCGAGGACAACCACCGCAAGGCGGCGCGGACTCCGGAGGAGGCGGGGATGCCGCTCCTGCGCAGGCCGTTCGTACCGTCGCCCGCGGAGGCGATGCTGCTGGCCCTGGGGGTGGCCGGGCGGGAGGCGCTTCCCGAGTGGCTGGAGCGTTCCGCCTAGGCGGATCCCCTCCGTTCGGTCCGTTCGGTGGACGCTGATGCGGTGAGCGGCGTAGCTGGTCTACGTCGCTCAGCCGACGAGCAGCTGGACGATGGCGAGGATCCCGACCGTCACGATGATCGCGCGCAGGACGGTCGGTGAGAGGCGTCGGCCGACCTTGGCGCCGATCTGGCCGCCGATGGTGGAGCCGACGGCGATGAGGACCACGGCCGTCCAGTCGAACTCGGCGACGAACAGGAAGACGACGGCCGCGACCCCGTTCACCAGGGCGGCCAGAACGTTCTTGACGGCGTTGATGCGTTGCAGGTCCTCGCGGAGCAGCAGACCCATCAGGCCGAGGTAGAGCACGCCCTGGGCGGCGCCGAAGTAGCCTCCGTACGCGCTGGCGAGCAGCATGCCGCCGAGTAGCGCCGGTCCGCCGTCGGGGTGGCCGGTGTCGCCCCCGGCGGCTTCCTGGCGTCGGCGCAGTGCGGCAGCGAGCCGGGGCTGGAGGACGACGAGGACGAGGGCCAGTCCGATCAGGACGGGCACGATCGTGTCGAAGGAGTCGGACGGCAGGGTGAGGAGCAGGATCGCTCCCGCGAGTCCGCCGACGAGGGACACGGAGCCGAGGCGCAGGATGCGGGCGCGCTGGCCCTGGAGTTCCTTGCGGTAGCCGATGGCTCCGCTGATCGAACCGGGCACCAGGCCGAGCGTGTTGGAGACGTTGGCGGTGACCGGGGGCAGGCCGGTGGCGAGCAGCACCGGGAAGGTGATCAGGGTGCCGGAGCCGACGATGGTGTTGATCGTGCCCGCGCCGATGCCGGCGGCGAAGACCGCGAGTGATTCCCAGATGGACATGGACTGTGCCATCCCCTTTGCATGAGAGAGTCGCCTCCCCGCCATGAAGGTCGAGGGGCCTCACTGATCATGCAGGAAGGGGTGGCGGGTCAGTCGATGGGGGGCTGCTCGCGGCGGTCCGCGCCGTCCTTGTCGCGCGCGGCCGGGATGCCGCCGCCGTCCTTGCCGGTGTTCCCCGGGTTGAAGCCCGAGCCGCCGCCGCCCATGGGGCCGAAGTTGCCCATGGCGCCGGAGAGGCCCTTGAGGGCGTCACCGATTTCGCTCGGCACGATCCAGAGCTTGTTGGCGTCGCCCTCGGCGATCTTCGGGAGCATCTGGAGGTACTGGTAGGCGAGGAGCTTCTGGTCGGCGTCACCGGCGTGGATGGACTCGAAGACCGTGCGGATGGCCTGTGCCTCACCCTCGGCGCGCAGTGCGGCGGCCTTGGCGTCACCCTCGGCCCGGAGGATGGAGGACTGCTTCTCACCCTCGGCGCGCAGGATCTCGGACTGCCGGACACCTTCGGCCTGGAGGATCGCGGCGCGCTTGTCGCGGTCGGCGCGCATCTGCTTCTCCATCGAGTCCTGGATGGAGGTCGGCGGCTCGATGGCCTTGAGCTCGACGCGGTTGACGCGGATGCCCCAC
The DNA here is from genome assembly GCF_002080455.1 of Streptomyces sp. Sge12. Lineage (NCBI taxonomy): Bacteria > Bacillati > Actinomycetota > Actinomycetes > Kitasatosporales > Streptomycetaceae > Streptomyces > Streptomyces sp. Sge12. The sequence continues at coordinate 6,038,851 of NZ_CP020555.1, read as the reverse complement.
TTGCCGGTGGCCTCGTCGAGGACGCCGCGCAGGGCCGCGTTGATCTCCTCGCGGGAGGTGAGGGTCCGCTCCAGGTCCATGCCGCCGATGATGTTGCGGAGCGTGGTGACGGTGAGCTGCTCGATGGCCTGGATGTAGCTGGCCACTTCGTAGGTAGCGGCCCGCGCGTCGGTCACCTGGTAGTAGATGACGGTGTCGATGTTGACGACCAGGTTGTCCTGGGTGATGACGGGCTGCGGCGGGAACGGGACGACCTGTTCGCGGAGGTCGATCCGGTTGCGGATGGAGTCGATGAACGGGACGACGATGTTGAGGCCCGCGTTGAGGGTGCGGGTGTAGCGGCCGAACCGCTCGACGATGGCGGCGCTGGCCTGCGGGATCACCTGGATCGTCTTGACCAGTGCGATGAAGACCAGAACCACCAGAATGATCAGGACGATGATGATCGGTTGCATGCGGTTCCCCGTGCCCTTCCGGCTGTCTGTGCTGCCCCGTTGATCGGAGTCTCGCAGACCTGGGGGCCGCGAGCAGGCTGCTTGTCACATCACGACGGCGGTCGCTCCGTCGATCTCCACGACGTCGACGGACTGGCCGGGCTCGAAGCTGGTGTCCGTGTCGAGGGTGCGCGCGGACCAGACCTCGCCGGCGAGCTTGATGCGGCCGCCGCTGCCGTCGACCCGTTCCAGGACGACTGCGGTTCTGCCCCTCAACGCGTCGATGCCGCTGCGGTGTTGGGGGCGCTGGTCGCGGTGGCGGTTGGCGATGGGCCGTACGACGGCGATGAGCGCGACCGACACGATGACGAAGACCAGGACCTGGGCCACCACTTCCCCGCCGAGGGCAGCCGTGACGGCGGCCGCGACCGCGCCGACTGCGAACATGCCGAACTCCGGCATGGCGGTCAGGACCAGGGGGATGCCCAGTCCGACCGCGCCGATGAGCCACCACACCCACGCGTCGATGTCCACATGGTCATGGTAGGTCCGGTGGGCGCGGTCGGGACAGGGTGCGGGACCCGTAAGCGACCGGTCCGGCCGAGGAGTTACCCGAGGGGCAGGCCCTGGGCCGTCCAGCGGTCGGCCCCGTTGCGCTCGACGACCAGCGGGAGGCCGAAGCAGAGGGAGAGGTTGCGGGACGTCAGTTCGAGGTCGATCGGGCCCGCGGTGACGACCTTGCCCTGACGGATCATCAGGACGTGGGTGAAGCCCGGGGCGATCTCCTCGACGTGGTGGGTGACCATGACCATCGAGGGGGCGAGCGGGTCGCGGGCCAGGCGGCCGAGGCGGCGTACGAGGTCCTCGCGGCCGCCGAGGTCCAGACCGGCGGCGGGCTCGTCGAGGAGCAGCAGCTCGGGGTCGGTCATCAGCGCGCGGGCGATCAGCGTGCGCTTGCGCTCACCCTCGGAGAGGGTGCCGAACTTGCGGTCGAGGTACTCGGTCATGCCGAGGCGGTCGAGGAAGGCGCGGGCGCGCTGCTCGTCGACGTCCTCGTACTCTTCCTGCCAGGTCGCCGTCATGCCGTAGGCGGCGGTGAGGACGGTCTGCAGGACGGTCTGCCGCTTGGGCAGCTTGTCGGCCATCGCAATGCCCGCGACACCGATGCGGGGGCGCAGCTCGAACACGTCCACCTTGCCGAGGGTGCTGCCGAGGATGGTGGCGCTGCCCTTGGTGGGGAAGAGGTAGCTGGAGGCGAGGTTCAGCAGTGTGGTCTTGCCGGCGCCGTTGGGGCCGAGGATCACCCAGCGCTCCCCCTCCTTCACCGACCAGGAGACCTGGTCCACCAGAGCCCGGCCCTCGCGGACCACGGATACGTCCACCAGCTCCAGAACATCGCTCATGAGCGTGTTGTCACCCCTTGCAGTCACGGTTCTCTGTGCGCCGGTAGACGCAGCCCCAGGGGACGCAGCCCCAGGGGAAAACCTACGCCACTCGGAGAGGGCTCCGGGGCCGGGGCCCGGTGCCGGGGCCGATCCGTAAAGTAGGGGGATGCTTTTCGAACCACGTTCAGGGCGGTTGGCCGCCTGGGGGAACGCACTGCTGGCCGGTCTGGCCTCGCCCGACGAGGCCGTGTTGTCGATCGTGGGCGAGGACGCCGTGCACCGGGTGGAGGGGCTGCCGGGTGAGACGGGCCCCGTCGGGCTCACCCTGGCGCTCGGCAGGCTGCGGGCGCTGGGGGTGACGGGACTGCGGGTGGCGCTGCCGGCGCCGGGGCATCCGCTGGGGCTGAGCGGGCCCCCTGAGTTCAATGCGCGGGCGCTGGAGGCGGAGGAGGCGGTCGTCTCGGTGGGCGCGGCGCTGGGTCTGGTGCCGGAGGTGTCCGAGGCCGGCCCGGCCGGGGACGTCCATGTGTCGGTGACCTGGCACGTGCTGCCGGTACGGGAGGCCCCGCCGGCGGACGTGCCCTCGCTGGGCGAGGCGGAGCGGGAGCTCGCGGAGGCGCTGCGCGAGGCGACCGAGGTGCTGACCCGGCTGGACGTGGCGGGGTCGGGGCCGGTCGCGGAGGCCGCGCTGTCGGCGTACCGGGCGCGGGCGGAGGCCGGGCGGGAGGCGCTGGCGCCGGGGTATCCGGCGCGGGCGGTGCGGGTGCTCGCGCTGGCGCAGCGGGTGGACCTGATGGTGTCGCTGGCGTACGAGAACGGGCACGGGGGTGCGGTGGCCGCCTCGGAGATGGCGGCGCGGGCGGAGGCGCTGCGGCCGGTCGAGCGGGTGGCTCGGCGGGCGCTGGTGGCGGCGTACAACTCGGCCGTTGAGGCGCGCGAGCGGGGCTGAGCCGGGTCGCTGCGCGGCGGGGGCGGGCGGGGGCGGGCGGGGGCGGTTGCCCCGGTTGCCCCGGCTGCGCCGGGCTTTGTGGGGCTCCGCCCCACACCCCGCGCCTCAAACGCCGGCGGGGCTGGATTGGCCGCGCCTCGGACTTCGGCGGGGCTGGATTGGCCGCGCCTCGGACTTCGGCGGGGCTGGGTGGGCCGCGCTTCGGGTTCCGGCGGGGCTGGATCGGGACGCGCCTTGGCCCCGCTTCCCGGGGAGAGGGGGGAAGCGGGGCCTGCGGGGTTCGGCGAGGGTCAGGCGTTCACGCCGGTGTTGCCGAAGGCGCCGTTGAGCAGGCCGATCACGTTGACCGTGTTGCCGACCACGTTGACGGGGATGTGCACGGGGACCTGGACCTGGTTCCCGGAGGCCACGCCCGGCGAGTTCAGGGCCTCGCCCTCCGCCGACGCACCGCCGTGCGCCGAGGAGACACCGGCGCCGGCGGCGAGGAGGCCACCCGCGATCATGGTGACGGCTGCGGCCTTCTTGAAGTTCTTCACGTTCTCGTCCTCCAGTACGTCTGCCGCGACCAGCCGCCGCGGCACGTATGGAAGAACGGCCGGCCCCGCGATCCGGATACGCCATGTGGGCTACATACACCCGACCGTATGAATCTCAGTCCGGAACGACACGATCCGATCTGGCTCCGATTACTCGGTGATTCCGTGCCTGACCGCCCACAATGCGGCCTGCGTCCGGTCGGAAAGGTCCAACTTCATCAGGATGTTCGACACGTGGGTCTTGACGGTCTTCTCGGACAGGACCAGGGCCCGGGCGATCTCCCGGTTGGAGCGGCCGTCGGCGATCAGGCCCAGGACCTCGCGTTCGCGGTCGGTCAGCGAGCCCGGCCGGCCCGCCGGGGAGCCCTGGTCGTCCTGGGAGAGCAGGGCCACCGCCACCTCCGGCTGGAGCAGCACGTGGCCCGCGTGCACGGAGCGGATGGCCCCGGCCAGTGCCTCGGGGTCGATGTCCTTGTAGACGTATCCCGCCGCGCCGGCCCGCAGGGCCGGGACCACGGTCCGCTGCTCCGTGAAGCTGGTGACGATCAGCACCCGCGCCGGGTTCGTCAGCTCGCGCAGCCTGCGCAGCGCTTCGATGCCGTCCGTGCCCGGCATCTTGATGTCCATCAGGATCACGTCGGGCCGCAGCTCCTCGGCACGGGCGACGCCCTCCTCGCCGTCGGAGGCCTCCCCCACCACCTCGATGTCCTCCTGGACCTCCAGGAAGGTGCGCAGGCCCCGCCGGACCACCTGGTGGTCGTCGACCAGCAGGACTCGAATGCCGCCGCTGCGGCCGGTGCTGTCAGCCACCGGGGACCTCCATCTCGATCACGGTGCCCCGACCGGGCTCCGAGTGCACGGTGAGCAGGCCGCCGACGCCGCTCGCACGGTCCCGCATGGAGACCAGGCCCAGGTGCCGGCCCGCGCGGCGGACGGTCAGGGGATCGAAGCCCTTGCCGGTGTCCAGGACCTTCAGGACCGCACCGCCGCCGGACGTACGGCTCAGGGTGACCTCGACGCGGTCGCCGCCCGAGTGGCGCAGGGCGTTGTGCAGTGCCTCCTGGGCGACGCGGAGCAGCGCTTCCTCCTGGGTCGCGGGCAGGGCCCGTACGCCGTCACAGGTGAAGGTGACGTGTGCGGTGTGGGCGCGGTCGAGTACGTGGACGTGCGTACGCAGCGTGGCGACGAGTCCGTCCTCGTCCAGGGCGGCCGGACGCAGCTCGGTCACGGCGGCCCGCAGTTCGTCGGCGGCCTCCGCCGCCAGGGCGGCCACCTGCTGGAGCTCGTCCTTGGCTCGGGCCGGGTCACGGTCGACGAGGGCCGCGGCGGCCTGGGCGGTGAGGCGCAGCGAGAAGAGCTTCTGGCTGACGGCGTCGTGCAGCTCGTGGGCGAGCCGGGAGCGCTCCTCGGCGATGGTCAGCTCGCGGCTGCGCTCGTAGAGGCGGGCGTTGGTGAGGGCGATCGCCGCGTGCTGGGCGAGGAGGGAGAGGAGTTCCTGGTCCTCGTCGGTGAAGCCCTGCCCGCCGCCGGGGGCGCCGGGCCGCTTGTTCGCCAGGAAGAGCGCGGCGAGGGTCTCCTCGCCGTCGCGCACGGGCATGCCGAGGAAGTGGGACATGTCCGGGTGGGCGGACGGCCAGCCCTCGAAGCGCGGGTCCTCGCGTACGTCGGCCAGTCGCTCGGTGCCTCCCTCGTGGAGCATCGCGGCGAGGATGCCGTGCTGGCGGGGCAGCGGGCCGATGCTGCGCCACTGCTCGGGGCTGACGCCGTCCACGACGAACTGGGCGAAGCCGCCGTGGTCGTCCGGGACGCCCAGGGCCGCGTACTCGGCGTCCAGGAGTTCGCGGGCGGACACGACGATCGTGCGCAGGACGTCGCGGACCTCCAGGCGCCGGCTCATGGCGAGCAGCGCGGTGCTCACGGCGGCGAGGCCGCTGGGGGGCCCGCCGTGCGGGGGGCTTCCGGTCATGGCCTCACCGTACCCGGGGCCGTGACCTGCGGGATCGGGCCGTGGACGTAGGTCCAAGGGACGTGTGGGGGTGGGGCCGGCGGCCGACGCGGTGGGGGTGGGCCGTTCCTAGGTTGGGGGCATCTGGTGATCGGTACGGAAGGTGAGGGTGCTGTCATGTCGGTGGCGATCGTGACGGGGGCGTCCAGGGGGCTCGGCCGGGCGCTGGCCGGGGAACTGGCGGCGCGCGGCTGGGACCTGGTGCTCGGTGCGCGGGGTGCGGCGGCGCTGGAGGAGGCCGCGGCCGGGCTGGAGCGGGCGGCCGGGGTGAGGGTGGTGGCGGTGGCCGGGGACGTGTCCTCGGCGGGGCACCGGGCGGCGCTGGTGGCGGCCGCGCGGGAGCTGGGCGGGCTGGACCTGCTGGTGAACAACGCGGGGGCGCTCGGGGCCGAGCCGTTGGTGGCGCTGGCGGACCATGGGCTGGACGGGCTGCGCGAGGCCTTCGAGGTCAATGTGGTGGGGCCGCTGGGGCTGGTCCAGGAGGGGCTGCCGTTGTTGCGGGCGGCGGAGGCCGGGGCGGTGCTGAACATCAGCTCGGACGCGGCGGTGGTGGCGTACGCGACGTGGGGGGCGTACGGGGCGACCAAGGCGGCGGGGGACCTGGTGTCGGCCGTGCTGGCGGTGGAGGAGCCGGGGTTGCGGGTGTGGTGGGCGGATCCGGGTTCGATGCGGACGCGGATGATGGCGGCGGCCGAGCCCGGCGAGGACCTGACGGGTCTGCCGGCGCCGGAGGAGGTGGCGCCGGTGCTGCTGCGGCTGGTGGAGCGGGGGCTGCCGAGCGGGCGGTACACGGCGCTGGAGCTGGCGGCGGGCGCGGGGGACGGCACTGGGGCGGGCGCGGGGGCGGCTTCGGGAGCCGCCTCGGGAGCGGGCGCGGGGGCGGCTTCGGGGGCCGCCTCGGGAGCGGGTGCGGGGGCTGCGGGGGCCGGGCGGTGAGCGGGCACCGGCCCCTCCAGAAAACGGGACTGTATATAACGGACATTCCCGAGCATTTGGTGGCCCGGATTCCGGCCGAGCAGCGCGGGCCGGGACGGGGGCGGGACGACGTACGGCTCCTGGTGTCCCGGGGCACCCGGCAGGTGTCCCTGCACGCCTTCCGGGAGCTGCCGGGGCTGCTGCGGGCCGGGGACGTCCTGGTGGTGAACACCTCGACCACGCTGGCGGCCGCCGTGGACGCCCGGCTGGGCCGCGAGGACCTGGTGGTGCACTTCTCGACCCGGGGTGACGACGGCCGCTGGGCGGTGGAGCTGCGCGCCCCGGCCGGCGGGGGAACGACCCGGCCGCACGCCGGGGGGCCGGCCGGGGCGGTGGTGGAGCTGCCGGACGGGGGCCGGCTGGTCCTGGAGGAGCCGCTGGCCGCGGGCGCGGACCGGCTGTGGTGGGCGCGGCCCCACCCGGCGCCGTACGGGGTGCCGGGGCTGCTGCGGGCGTACGGGCGGCCGATCCGGTACGCCTACACGGAGCGGGACCAGCCGCTCTCCGCCCATCAGACGGTGTTCGCGGTGCCGGCCGCCGACGGATCGGGCTCGGCGGAGATGCCGAGTGCGGGCCGGCCCTTCACGGCGGAGCTGGTGGCGCGGCTGGTGAGCCGGGGGGTGCAGTTCGCCCCGCTGGTGCTGCACACCGGGGTGGCCTCGCAGGAGGCGCACGAGCCGCCGTACCCGGAACGGTACGAGGTGTCCCCCACGACGGCGGGGCTGGTGAACGCCGCTCGGGCCGGCGGTGGGAGGGTGATCGCAGTGGGCACCACGGCGGTACGGGCCCTGGAGTCGGCCGTGGACGAAGCGGGGCGGGTGCGCCCGGCCGCCGGGTGGACCGATCTGGTGGTGACCCCGGAGCGCGGGGTGCGGGTGGTGGACGGACTGCTGACCGGGCTGCACGAGCCCGGGGCGTCCCATCTGCTGATGCTGGAGGCGGTCGCGGGACGCGCCGCCGTACGGCTCGGGTATGCCGAGGCAATGGCCCGTCTCTGCCTCTGGCACGAGTTCGGGGACATTCACCTGCTACTCAAGGATGAGAACCGTAACCATTCGCATTGCTGAAGCAACGCACGGTGAAACCGTTACGTGCCCGATGTGACCCCGCACATAGGACCTGCATCACTTACGAAGCTCCCTAGTGGACACATAAAGACCTCGTCAGCACTGTCCCACCTAGCGCCGGGGCCCGAAATCGGGCCTCGGCACCCGTGCGTGATCCACTAAGCGGGATCGTACGTCACACCTTTGCCACAAGTTTTTGCCGCCGCTAAGAATTGCTCCCGTCGCACAGCACCGCGGATCCCCGGATCCACAAAGCGCCTTCCTGCGACTCCCGCTATTCGAAGAGGTTGCCCGCCATGTCTGCTTCCCGCACCCCTGGTCACAGTCGTCTGACGAAGGCACACAAGCTGTCCATCGCCGGTGTCGCCACCCTGAGCGCCGCCGCCGTCGCCTTCTCCCTGGTTCCGGCCGACGCCGGTGCCGAGACGACCGTCACCGCCGCCCCCGTCGCCTGGACCCAGGCCGTCAACGGCGCGCAGACGAAGGCCCTGCACGGGCACCTCTCCGCACAGCAGGTCATCGCCTCCGCCAACGCGAAGGCCGCCGCCGCCCAGGCGAAGGTCGCCGCCAAGGCCAAGGCCGACGCGGACGCCAAGGCCAAGGCCGAGGCCGCCGCGAAGAAGGCCCGCGAGGACAAGGCGGCCGCCAGCCGGTCCGCCGCCCGCACCCCGGTCTTCGCGAACAACCTCGACGGCTGGATCAAGGAAGCCCTCTTCATCATGAAGAAGGAGGGCATTCCGGGCACCTACGCCGGAATCCACAAGAACATCATGCGCGAGTCCAGCGGTAACCCGATGGCGATCAACAACTGGGACATCAACGCCCAGAACGGTATCCCCAGCAAGGGTCTGCTCCAGGTCATCTACCCGACCTTCAAGGCGTACCACGTCAAGGGCACCAAGTTCGACCAGTACGACCCGGTCGCCAACATCGTCGCCGCCTGCAACTACGCGGCCGACCGCTACGGCTCCATGGACAACGTCAACAGCGCCTACTAGGCCCTGGACGTAGCCAGACCCCCCCCATGCGCCTCAGGGCGGCACCCGGACTTCCGGATGCCGCCCTGAGGCGTTGTGCGTGTGCGCCGTGCGCGTCCTACTTGCCCGCGCGCATGACCTCGGGCTCGTGGCGGCGCAGCAGGCGCTGGACCGCGAAGCCGCAGGCGATGCCGAGGAGCAGCAGGACGATGATGTCCAGGCTCCACTGGCCGACCGTGGCGTCCCAGAGCGGGTCGGTGTTGGTCGGGTTGTCGCGGTCCCACGGCGGCATGAGCTTGCCGAGGTTCAGCGTGGTGCCGGCGGCGGCGACGGCCCAGCGGGACGGCATCAGCCAGGCGAACTGCTCCAGGCCCGGAGAGTCGTAGACCTGGAAGAGGATGCCGGTGAAGACGACCTGGACGATCGCGAACATGACCAGCAGCGGCATGGTCTTCTCGGCGGTCTTCACCAGCGAGGAGATCACCAGGCCGAACATCATCGAGGTGAAGCCGAGCGCGATGACCGACACGCAGAGCTCGACGGCCGGCGGCATCAGCAGGCCCTCGGCGGGCAGGTCGCGCGGGAAGAAGCCGATCCCGCAGATGATCACGCCCTGGATGGCCGTGATGACACCGAGGACGATCACCTTCGACATGAGGTACGCCGACCGGGACAGGCCGGTCGCGCGCTCACGTTCGTAGATGACGCGTTCCTTGATCAGCTCACGGACCGAGTTCGCGGCGCCCGAGAAGCACATGCCGACCGCGAGGATCAGCATGATCGTGCCGGCGTCGCCGTTGAACTGGGACGGCGGCGTCGGCGGCGCGAGGCCGAAGGTCGCGGGGATGACCGTCGAGACCACGCCGAGGACCGCGGGCAGGATCAGCATCAGACCGAGGAAGCCCCGGTCGGAGGCGATCACCGACACGTAGCGGCGGATCAGCGTGAAGAGCTGGGAGCCCCAGCCCTGCGGCTTCGGCGGGCGCATCTGCTGGACCGGCGGCATCGCGACGGACTGCGGGGCGACCGCGTCGATGTCGGCGGCGTACAGCTGGTAGTGCTGCGAGCCCTTCCAGCGGCCGGCCCAGTCGTAGTCGCGGTAGTTCTCGAAGGACGAGAACACGTCCGCCCACGTGGTGTAGCCGAAGAAGTTCAGCGCCTCGTCCGGCGGGCCGAAGTAGGCGACCGAACCGCCGGGGGCCATGACCAGCAGCTTGTCGCAGATGGCCAGCTCGGCGACCGAGTGGGTGACGACGAGGACCGTGCGGCCGTCGTCGGCGAGGCCGCGCAGCAGCTGCATGACGTCGCGGTCCATGCCCGGGTCGAGGCCGGAGGTCGGCTCGTCCAGGAAGATCAGCGAGGGCTTGGTGAGCAGCTCCAGGGCCACGGACACGCGCTTGCGCTGACCGCCCGAGAGCGCGGTGATCTTCTTGTCCTTGTGGATGTCGAGCTTGAGCTCGCGCAGCACCTCGTCGATACGGGCGGCGCGCTCGGACTCGGCGGTGTCGCCGGGGAAGCGGAGCTTGGCCGCGTACTTGAGGGCCGTGCTGACCTTCAGCTCCTTGTGCAGGATGTCGTCCTGCGGGACCAGGCCGATGCGCTGGCGGAGCTCCGCGAACTGCTTGTACAGGTTGCGGTTGTCGTACAGCACGTCGCCCTGGTCGGCGGGCCGGTAGCCGGTCAGCGCCTTGAGCAGGGTGGACTTGCCGGAGCCCGAGGGTCCGATGACGCCGATCAGCGACTTCTCCGGGACGCCGAAGGTGACGTCCTTGAGGATCTGCTTGCCGCCGTCGACCGTGACCGTGAGGTGGCGGGCCGAGAAGGAGACCTCGCCGGTGTCGACGAACTCCTCGAGGCGGTCGCCGACGATCCGGAACGTCGAGTGGCCGACGCCGACGATGTCGTTCGGGCCGAGCAGCACGGTGCCGGACTTCGGCAGCGGCTGGCCGTTGACGTACGTGCCGTTGTGGCTGCCGAGGTCGTGGATCTCGAAGCGGCCGCCGGGCATGGAGCGGAACTCGGCGTGGTGGCGGGAGACCTGGAGGTCGGAGACCACCAGCTCGTTCTCCAGCGCACGGCCGATCCGCATGACGTGGCCCAGCGAGAGCTGGTGGAACGTCGTCGGGCTGCGGTCGCCGTAGGCCGGGGCGCCGCCCTGCGCCGGGTGGGCCGCGGCGGCGCCGCCACCCTGCTGGTGCGGGAGGTGGACCTGCGGCTGCTGCGGCTGGTGCTGCGCGTGCTGCTGCTGTTCCCAGGCCTGGTGCTGGGGCTGCTGCTGCTGCGGGGCCTGGTAGGCCGGGGCCTGCGGCTGGGCGTACGCCTGGGCCGGGTTCTGCTGTGCCTGCTGCGCCACGGCGGGCTGCGGCGCGGCAGCGGTGGCGCTCAGGTTCAGCCGTGGGCCGTCCGTCGCGTTGCCCAGGTGGACCGGCGTGCCGGGCACGAGCTCGGTCTGCTGGACCCTTGCCCCGTGCACGTAGGTGCCGTTGGTGCTGCCGTGGTCCTCGATGCCCCAACCCCGGCCGTTCCAGGTGATGGTGGCATGCCGCCACGACACCCGGGCATCGTCGATCACCACGTCTCCCTGGGGGTCGCGCCCCAGCGAGTACGACCTGGACGGATCGAGCGTCCAGGTCCTTCCGTTCAATTCCAGTACGAGTTCCGGCACTCCAGCCCCACTTAAGTCCCCCGAGAATCCCCCATGACGTCAGGGAGTCTAGGGATGGCGAACATCCGGGGGAACTATTTCAGGCCCACAGCCGTATGTGGAATCCGGGCCTTGCCGGGGCGTCTACGACAGCCCGTTGACGGGGTCGAAAGTCACCCGGAGAGTGAGATACGGGACTTCTCGCCCGGGGGTCCCGTCGCGTACCGCTCGGTAGGCATCGGGGGTTCACCGCATGCGCCGCATTCGCTGGGGAGACGTGCTGCTGTCCGCCGTCGCCGCCGTGGGCTGGTCCCTGATCGTGATGGCGGGGGCGGCCGGGCTCGGGCTGCACCTGCTGGGCGCCGACGCCGCGGGAGGTTCGCTCGGGGCGATGACCGCCGCCGCGGTGGTCCTCGCGGTCGGTGGAACCGTGACCCCCTCCGGTGACGTCTCGGCCTTCGGAGCGGTCGGGGCGGGCGCCGAAACCTCCCTGGACGTCATGCCCTTGGGGGTGTCACTGGCCGGGGCGCTGGTTCTGGCGCTGCTGTTCCTGCGTTCGCTGCGGGCCGGGGCGGGGCACGGGGAGACGGCGGCCCGGGTGGCGGCCCTCGCGGTGCTGTTCGTCGCGATGGCGGGCGGTCTGGCGTGGGCCGGGCACGACGTGGTCACCCTGGACGGGACGGCGGCGCTGCCGAGGACCCCGGCGAAGGTGGAGATCCCGGGCATCGGGGACATCGGCGGGCTGCTCCCGGACCGCATCGGGGATCTGATCGAGACCCGGACCCAAGTGGGGTTCTCGGTGGAGCTCGGGCCGACCCTGCTGGGCTCGGGGGTGTGGGTGCTCGCCGTACTGGCGGTCGCGCTGCTGGTCTCGCGGCGCGGGCCGGCGGCGCTGGCCCGGCTGCGCCCGGCCGCCTCGGCGGTGGTGGCGATGCTGCTGGTGGCGGTGGCGGCCGGGTGGGCCGCGGCGGTGTGGGCGGCGCTGGGCGACGACCGTCCCCGGCAGGTGCTGGGCGGTGCGCTGCTGGGGGCGCCGAACGGGAGCGCGCTGGGGGTGCTGCTGGGACTGTTCGTGCCGCTGCACGCCGCGGTCACGGGGGCGCCGGCCCGGCTGCTGCCCGATCCGCTGGACGAGCTGCTGGCGGACTCCGCGCGGGAGCCGGTGACGGTGGCCCGGCTCGCGGAGTACGACGAGCGGGTCTGGCTGCTGGTCGCGGGGGTGGCCCTGTTGCTGCTGTACGCGGGCGTGCTGGCGGCCGTACGGACGCCCGGGCGCGGGATCGCGGGGTGCGCGGTCCGGCTGTCGGCCGTGACCTCTGTGGCCCTGGCGGTGCTGGTGGGGCTGACGGGGTTCTCGGCGGACGCCTCGCTCGCGGTGCTGGGCGTGGACGCGGTGGACGCGGGCGTGGAGCTGCGGGGGGACGTGCTGTACGCGCTGGTGCTGGGCGCGCTCTGGGGTGCGGCGGCCGGAGCGGCGGGCGCGGCCCTGGTTCCCCGGCGGCGGGTGGCCCTCCCGGGCCGGGCCGGCGGGCCGGGACCGGCCCGGGGGTGGCCCGACCCCGAGGCGCCGACGGCCGCGTACCCGGGGGCCCCGCCGTACGGCGGGCCCGTGCGCGGCCCGCGGCCCGGAGCGGGCGGGGAGGCGGACGGCTCATGGGACGTGACGGTGACCGGGGTCCCGCCGTGGTCCCGCAGGCCGCCCGGGTCTCCGGGGCTGCCGAAACCGCCTCGCCGGGAGCCCTTCACCCCGCCTCCCCCGCCGGGGGCGCCGCCCCCGCCGAAGCCCCCGCCCAGGCCTCCGGCGCCGCCGCGGTGAGCCGAGCCCGTCCGCTGCGCGGAGCCGTCCACCACCCGCCCTTGCACCGTTCCCGGGTCCTGAGGCCACGCCGGGGTTCAAGACGTGGGACGGGGGTCCTGGGGCACGGGTCCAGAAGATACGGTGAGGGCACCATGAGCGCATCGCAGACCTACGACGTCCCCACCCTCCTCGTCAAGATCTTCGGCAAGGACCGTCCCGGGATCACCGCCGGGCTGTTCGACACCCTCGCCGCCTACTCCGTCGATGTCGTCGACATCGAGCAGGTCGTCACCCGTGGCCGCATCGTCCTGTGCGCCCTCGTCACCAAGCCCGCCGGAGGCGCCGAGGGCGACCTGCGGGCCACCGTCCACAGCTGGGCCGAGTCCCTCAAGATGCAGGCCGAGATCCTCTCGGGTACCGGTGACAACCGGCCGCGCGGCAGCGGCCGCTCGCATGTCACCGTGCTCGGGCACCCGCTCACCGCCGAGTCGACGGCCGCCATCGCCTCCCGTATCACCGAGAGCGGCGGCAACATCGACCGTATCTTCCGCCTCGCCAAGTACCCGGTGACGGCGGTGGAGTTCGCCGTGTCCGGCGTCGAGACCGAGCCGCTGCGCACCGCGCTGGCCACCGCTTCCGCGCACATCGGCGTGGATGTGGCCGTGGTCTCGGCCGGGTTGCACCGCCGGGCCCAGCGTCTGGTCGTCATGGACGTGGACTCGACCCTCATCCAGGACGAGGTCATCGAGCTGTTCGCCGCGCACGCCGGGTGCGAGGCCGAGGTCGCCGCGGTCACCGAGCGGGCCATGCGCGGTGAGCTGGACTTCGAGCAGTCGCTGCACGCCCGGGTGGCGCTGCTGGCGGGCCTGGACGCGTCCGTCGTGGACAAGGTGCGCGCCGAGGTGCAGCTGACGCCGGGCGCCCGGACCCTGATCCGCACGCTCAAGCGGCTCGGCTACCAGGTGGGTGTGGTCTCCGGCGGCTTCACCCAGGTGACGGACGATCTGCGGGAGCGGTTGGGGCTGGACTTCGCCTCGGCCAACACCCTGGAGATCGTCGACGGGAAGCTGACGGGCAAGGTCACCGGGGAGATCGTGGACCGGGCGGGGAAGGCGCGGCTGCTGCGGCGCTTCGCCGCGGAGGCCGACGTACCGCTGTCGCAGACGGTGGCCATCGGTGACGGTGCCAACGACCTGGACATGCTGAACGCGGCCGGGCTGGGTGTGGCGTTCAATGCCAAGCCGGTGGTCCGCGAGGCCGCGCACACCGCGGTGAACGTGCCCTTCCTCGACGCGGTGCTGTACCTGCTCGGGATCACACGCGAGGAGATCGAGGCCGCCGACCTGGCCTGATCCCCCTGAGCACCGTCGGGCCCCGGCAGCCGCATCGGCTGCCGGGGCCCGTTCGCCGGTGGGGTCCTGGCAGGTGGCGGGGACCCGGTCAGAGGCCCTTGGGGGTCCAGTAGTCGAGGAGTGTGCCCACTCCGTGCTCGACGGACTTCCACGATCCGGTGAAGGAGACCACGGCGAGGGCCGCGGTCGGGAAACCCGTACGGGTCATCCGTGCCAGGGTCTCGCCCTCCGCGCGCCCCGAGAGGGCGTCGGCGAGGGCGTGCATGCCGGGGTTGTGTCCGATGACGAGGAGGTCGGAGACCTCGTCGGAGGTCTCGTTGAGCAGGGCGATGAGCTCGCCCAGCGAGGCGTCGTAGAGCCTCTCCTCGTAGTGGGTCTTCGGACGGTGCGGCATCTCCTGGACGGCGAGCTTCCAGGTCTCGCGGGTGCGGGCGGCGGTGGAGCACAGGGCCAGGTCGAAGACGATGCCGGTTTCGGCGAGCTTCAGACCGACGGCCGGCGCGTCCTTGCGGCCTCGTTCCGCGAGCGGGCGATCGTGGTCGGACACCTCGGGCCAGTCGGCCTTGGCGTGCCGGAGGAGGGCGATCCTGCGGGGTGTGTCGGCGCTCATGGCTCCCAGCTTCGCACGAAACGGGCCATGGAGCGCAGGGTGTTGGGGGGCTCGCCCCCGGCGGGGTGAGCGCGGGGTCAGCCGACGGCGCGCAGGACCTGTTCGGCGACTTGGACGAGGCCGGAGACCTCGCCGGTGGCGGCGTGGGCCTCGCCGGATCCGGCGAGGAGCAGCAGCAGGAGCCCGAAGGCGAGGGCGGGCAGGGCCAGCGCCCACCAGTGCAGCCGGGTGCCGGCGCCTGTGGTGGCGCGGGTGGTGGCGCGGGCCCGGGCCCGGGGGGCGGACGGGCCCGGGGGGAGGGGCCTGAGGTGCGTGGGGGCCGACATGGCCGCCTCCGAGGGTGTGGATCGGACGGACTCGCTGCCTACGAATCTATGGATCCGGGGCGGCGCTTCCCATCCGGGGCACACCCCACTTCACCCTGAGCCTGACCCCCTAGGGGTGGTGGGGTTAGCCCCACCCTCCCCCCGCAGGGCACGGGGTCACGGGGAGGCGATCGTGGCGATCACGGAGATGATCACGGTGACGGCGAGGAACGCGCCGAGCACGAGGCCGAGCTTCTTGCGGCCGTTCTGCGGGTTCGGTTCAAGTACGGGCGACATGCCGGTCAGTCTCGCATGCCGCATTCGTCCTCGATCGTGCGGTCCCGTCCGGCGAGGACGCCCAGGACGATCTGCGGTACGAGCAGTGCGGCCATCAGGGCGAGCGGCAGGTCCCAGCCGCCGCTGTGCTGGTAGAGGGCGCCGATGACGAGGGGGCCGGGGATGGAGATGAGGTAGCCGGTGCTCTGGGCGAAGGCGGAGAGCTTGACCACGCCGGCCGGGGACTTGGCGCGCAGTCCGATGAGGGTGATGACCAGGGGGAAGGCGCAGTTGGAGATGCCGAGCAGGAGCGCCCAGGCCCAGGCGCCGGCGGCGGGGGCGAAGTAGAGCCCGAGGTAGCCGATCAGGCCGAAGAGGCCGAGGGTGACGGCGATGGCGCCCTGGTTCTTCATCCGGGCGGCCAGGCCCGGGATGACGAAGGCGAGCGGGACGCCCATGACCATGGTGACGGCGAGGAGCACGCCGGCGGTGGAGGCCGAGACCCCGGCGTCGCGGAAGATCTGCGGGAGCCAGCCCATGGTGATGTACGCGCCGGTGGCCTGGAGGCCGAAGTAGCAGGCCAGGGCCCAGGCGGTACGGCTGCGGACGACGCGCGGGCCGGTGTCGGCGCCCGCGCCGGCCCGTGCGCCGGGCCCGGCAGCGGCGGCGGCCGCGGCGGTCGCGGCCCGGTCGGCGCGCCGGGAGGCGCGGGCGACGGGCAGCCAGGGCAGTACGGCGACCAGGGCGAGTACGGCCCAGACCAGCAGGCCGGTGCGCCAGCTGCCGCCGAGGGCGGCGGTCAGCGGGACGGTCGCGGCGGCGGCGAGGGAGGTGCCGGCGGCCAGGGACATGGAGTACAGGCCGGTCATGGTGCCGACCCGGTCCGGGAAGTAGCGCTTGACGATCACCGGGAGCAGCACGTTGGTGAGGGCTATGCCGGCCAGCGACAGGGCGCTGGCGGCCAGGAACCCGGCGGCGCCGGTGGCGAAGGGGCGGATCAGCAGGCCGGTGGCGACGGCGGCCATGCCGGCGCAGACGACGGCGGCCGGGCCGAAGCGGCGGGAGAGCCGGGGCGCGGTGACGCCGAAGACGGCGAAGCAGAGGGTGGGGACGGAGGTGATCAGTCCGGCGACGGTGCCGCTCATACCGAGGCCCGTGCGGGTCTCCTCGAAGAGGGCGCCGAGGCTGGTGATGGCGGGCCGCAGGTTGAGGGCGGCCAGCACGATTCCGACGATGAGCACCGGGCCGAGCCAGGTCGGGGCGACGTGGGCGGGGGCGGGAGGCTGCCGGTCAGGGGTGGTGCGCACGACCGCCGCGCGGTTCATGGTCTGGATTTCTTCGTCGGACATTGAACCATCATAGAATCATGGGATGATTGGTTGTCCAGTCGCTCTCGAGAGGAACCCATGCCGCTGACCTCGCCCCGGCGCTCCGCACTCGTCGATCAGGTGATCGCCCAGCTGCGGAACCAGATCACGTCCGGCGAGTGGCCGGTCGGCGCCCGCATCCCGACCGAGCCGGAGCTCGTCGAGCTGCTGGGCGTCGCCCGCAACACGGTGCGCGAGGCCGTCAGGGCGCTGGCGCACAACGGCCTCCTCGACATCCGGCAGGGCTCGGGCACGTACGTCCTCGCCACCAGCGAGCTGGCCGGCGTCATGCACCGCCGCTTCGCCGGGGCCGAGCCGCGGCACATCGCGGAGCTGCGGTCGACGCTGGAGTCCTCGGCGGCCCGGCTGGCGGCGGAGCGGCGCACCGAGCGGGACCTCGTACAACTGGACGCCCTGCTGGCGCGCCGCGAGGAGGCCTGGGCCGGTGGGGACGCGGAGGTCTTCGTGGCGGCGGACGTCAGTCTGCACATGGCGGTGGTGACGGCCTCGCACAACGACGTACTGATCGAGCTGTATGCGGACCTCGGTGATCTGGTGGCCGACTGGCTGCGGACCGATGTCGGTACCGAGCTGCACCCGTCCGCCCATCTGGACCACGCCCGGCTGATCGAGGCGATCCGGCGGGGCGACGGGGACGCGGCGGCCTCGGAGGCGGCGGGCTACCCCTTCGCCTGCCTCGGCAAGGAGGCGACGGAAGCAGGGGAAGCAGAAGAAGCGGGGGAAGGGCGGGAGGAGCCGCTCACGGGCGGCGGTGGCTGACCCAGGCCGAGCGGACCTCTTTCCAGCAGCGGCCGACGAGTTCGGCCCGGCCGGCCGGGCCGACGGCCACGGCGACTCCGTCGCCGTCCACGTCCCACCAGCGGTCGCACTCGACGTGCAGCCGTACGAGGTCGGTCGCCGGGTAGGCGTTGTGGCAGTTCGCCGTCACCTGCGAGCCCTCGATCACGGTGTCGCAGTCGGCTCCGAAGAGTTCACCCCCGGCGGGCCGGGTGGGCTGCGCGGGCGGTTCGGCGGGGATCTCGGCGAGCTCCACGACGGCCGGGGCCGCCGACTCGGGGCCGGGTGCGGGCTCGCCCTCCGGGGGCTGCGCGGCCGCTCCGGGGACCAGGAGTCCGGTCAGGATCACGGACGTGACCAGGACGGATACCACTCGGCTCGGTCTCGCGCGCACTCCTACCTCCTCCCCGCAGGAGCCGAGAAGATCCCGGCCAGGTCAGTTTGCAGGCATCTGTCCCGGTTTTCGACTCGGGAAGATCCGGTCGGCCGGTGAACATGCGATCGAGCGCACCCCCGCGGAACGCGAAACGGCGGCGGCCGCGCCCCCGGAAGGGGAGCGCGGCCGCCGCCGTACGGATGCGGGAGGAGCCGATCGGGGATCAGGCACCCATCGCGTGCAGGCCGCCGTCCACGTGGACGATCTCGCCGGTGGTCTTCGGGAACCAGTCCGACAGCAGCGCCACGACGCCCTTGCCCGTCGGCTCCGGGTCGCTCATGTCCCACTCCAGCATCGAGCGGGAGTTCCAGACGTCCGCCAGCTCCGAGAAGCCCGGGATGGACTTCGCGGCCATCGAGCCGATCGGACCGGCCGAGACCAGGTTGCAGCGGATGTTCTCCTTGCCCAGGTCGCGGGCGAGGTAGCGGCTGGTGGCCTCCAGGGCGGCCTTGGCCGGGCCCATCCAGTCGTACTGCGGCCACGCGAACTGCGCGTCGAAGGTGAGGCCGACGACGGCCGCGCCCTCCGCCGGGAACAGCGGCTTGCAGGCCATGGTCAGCGACTTCAGCGAGAACGCCGAGACGTGCATGGCGGTGGCCACGGACTCGAACGGCGTGTTCAGGAAGTTGCCGCCGAGGGCGTCCTGCGGCGCGAAGCCGATCGAGTGGACGACGCCGTCGAGGCCGCCGAGCTCGTCGCGGACGAGGCCCTCCAGGCGGGCGAGGTGCTCGTCGTTGGTGACGTCGAGCTCGATCACCTTGACCGGCTTGGGCAGCTTCTTGGCGATGCGCTCGGTCAGGCTCGGGCGCGGCCAGGCGGTGAGGATGACCTCGGCGCCCTGCTCCTGGGCCAGCCGGGCGGTGTGGAAGGCGATGGACGACTCCATCAGCACACCCGTGATGAGGATGCGCTTGCCGTCGAGAATTCCGCTCATGGTGATCAGTGACCCATGCCCAATCCGCCGTCAACGGGAATGACGGCTCCTGTGATGTACGCGGCGTCGTCGGACGCCAGGAAGCTCACGGCTGCCGCGATCTCCTCGGGCTGCGCGTAACGGCCGAGCGGCACCTGGCCCACGATGCCCGCACGCTGCTCGTCGGTGAGCACCTTCGTCATGTCGGTGTCCACGAAGCCGGGGGCGACCACGTTGAAGGTGATGTTGCGCGAACCCAGCTCGCGGGCGAGGGAGCGGGCGAAACCGACCAGCGCGGCCTTGGAGGCGGCGTAGTTGGCCTGGCCCGCGGAGCCCATGAGCCCGACGACCGAGGAGATCAGGACGACGCGGCCCTTCTTGGCACGGAGCATGCCACGGTTCGCGCGCTTGACCACCCGGAACGTGCCGGTGAGGTTGGTGTCGAGGACCGACGTGAAGTCCTCCTCGGACATGCGCATCAGCAGCGTGTCCTTGGTGATGCCGGCGTTGGCCACCAGCACCTCGACCGCACCGTGCTTGTCCTCGATCTCCTTGTAGGCCTGCTCCACCTGCTCGGAGTCGGTGATGTCGCACCGCACCGCCAGAACACCGAGCGAGGTGAGCGCCTCCGGCGGCTCACCCGACCGGTACGTGATCGCGACCTTGTCGCCGGCCTCCGCGAAGGCTCGGGCGATGGCGAGGCCGATGCCCCGGTTTCCTCCGGTGACGAGAACCGAGCGGCTCAACGGATCACCCTTTCGCTAGCGGTCTTGAATACCAAAAACCTATAGGTCGCATCGCTCGTACGGAGAATCGACCCCCCACAGGGCCTTGCGACGGGCTCTGTCGAATCCCTACAGAAAGATGTAGGCACAAGGGCCCCGGTCGCGACATGATCGGGGCGACCGGCTCCGACCACGGGAGGACTTCCGTGCCCCATTCCATCGACGCGGCCTTCACCGCGCTGCCCCTGCGGGCGCTCGCCGACGCGGCGCTCGCCCGGGCCCGCGCGCTGGGCGCCGAGCATGCCGACTTCCGGCTGGAGCGGATCCGCAGCGCCTCCTGGCGCCTGCGGGACGCCAAGCCGTCCGGCGGGTCCGACACCACCGACCTCGGATACGCGGTCCGGGTGGTGCACGGGGGCAGCTGGGGATTCGCCTCCGGTGTGGACCTGACCATGGACGCCGCCGCCAAGGTGGCCTCGCAGGCCGTGGCCATGGCGAAGCTGTCCGCCCAGGTGATCAAGGCCGCCGGTTCGGACGAGCGGGTCGAGCTCGCCGACGAGCCGGTGCACGCGGACCGGACGTGGATCTCCGCGTACGACGTGAACCCCTTCGAGGTGCCGGACGCGGAGAAGGCGGCGCTGCTCGCCGACTGGAGCGCGCGCCTGCTGGCGGCCGACGGGGTGGCCCACGTGGACGCCTCGCTGCTCGCCGTGCACGAGAACAAGTTCTACGCCGACACCGCGGGCACCTCGACCACGCAGCAGCGGGTCCGGATCCACCCGCAGCTCACCGCGGTCGCCGTGAACGGCACGACCGGCGAGTTCGACTCGATGCGCACCATCGCCCCGCCGGCGGGCCGCGGCTGGGAGTACCTGACCGGCACCGGCTGGGACTGGAACTCCGAGCTGGAGCAGATCCCCGGGCTGCTCGCCGAGAAGATGCGGGCCCCGAGCGTCGAGGCCGGGCGCTACGACCTGGTGGTGGACCCGTCCAACCTGTGGCTCACCATCCACGAGTCCATCGGCCACGCCACCGAGCTGGACCGGGCGCTGGGCTACGAGGCGGCGTACGCGGGGACCTCCTTCGCCACCTTCGACCAGCTGGGCAAGCTCAAGTACGGCTCCCCGATCATGAACGTGACGGGTGACCGCACCGCCGAGCACGGGCTGGCCACCGTCGGCTTCGACGACGAGGGCGTCCAGGCGCAGAGCTGGGACCTGGTCAAGGACGGCACCCTCGTCGGCTACCAGCTGGACCGGCGGATCGCGAAGCTGACCGGCCTCGGGCGCTCCAACGGCTGCGCCTTCGCCGACTCCCCCGGCCACGTGCCCGTGCAGCGGATGGCGAACGTGTCCCTCCAGCCGGATCCGGGCGGGCTGTCGACCGAGGACCTGATCGGCGGGGTCGAGCGCGGGATCTACGTGGTCGGCGACCGCTCCTGGTCGATCGACATGCAGCGCTACAACTTCCAGTTCACCGGGCAGCGCTTCTTCCGGATCGAGAACGGCAGGCTGGCCGGGCAGCTGCGCGATGTCGCGTACCAGGCCACCACCACCGATTTCTGGGGCTCGATGGAGAAGGTCGGCGGTCCGCAGACCTACGTCCTGGGCGGCGCCTTCAACTGCGGCAAGGCCCAGCCGGGCCAGGTGGCGGCGGTCTCGCACGGCTGCCCGTCCGCGCTGTTCCGCGACGTGAACATCCTGAACACCACGCAGGAGGCCGGGCGATGAGCTCGTCGATTCGCATCACCAAGCCCCACGAGATCGTCGAGCGGGCCCTGGAGCTGTCCACCACCGACGGGTGCGTGGTCATCGCCGACGAGGGGTCGACCGCCAATCTGCGCTGGGCGGGCAACGCCCTGACCACGAACGGCGTGACCCGCGGCCGCACCCTCACGGTCATCGCCACGGTCGACGGCAAGGAGGGCACGGCCTCGGGGGTCGTCTCGCGCTCCGCCGTGACCGCGGACGACCTGGAGCCGCTGGTCCGGGCCGCCGAGGCGGCCGCCCGCGGAGCCGGCCCGGCCGAGGACGCCCAGCCGCTGGTCACCGGGACGCCGGCCTCGCCGGACTTCACCGACGCCCCGGCCGAGACGAGCTCGGCGGTCTTCTCCGACTTCGCCCCGGCCCTCGGCGAGGCCTTCGCCCGGGCCCGCGAGGGCGGCCGGGAGCTGTACGGCTTCGCCAACCACGAGCTGGTCTCCACCTACGTGGGCACCTCCACGGGCCTGCGGCTGCGGCACGACCAGCCGAACGGCACCCTGGAGCTCAACGCGAAGTCCCCGGACCGGCAGCGCTCCGCCTGGGCGGGCCGCTCGACCCGGGACTTCAAGGACGTCGACCCGACCGCGCTGGACGCGGAACTCGCCGTGCGGCTCGGCTGGGCGGAGCGGAAGATCGACCTGCCCGCGGGCCGGTACGAGACCCTGCTGCCCCCGACCGCCGTGGCGGACCTGCTGATCTACCAGATGTGGTCGGCCGCGGCCCGGGACGCGGTGGAGGGGCGTACGGTCTTCTCCAAGCCCGGCGGGGGCACCCGGCTCGGGGAGAAGCTGTCCGGGCTGCCGCTCTCCCTGCGCAGCGACCCGAACGCGCCGGGCCTGGAGTCCGCGCCGTTCGTGATCGCGCACAGCTCCGGCGACGACGCCTCGGTGTTCGACAACGGCCTGCCGGTGCCGGCGACCGAGTGGATCGCGGACGGCCACCTGAACCGGCTGACCACGACCCGGCACTCCGCGGGCCTGACCGGCATGCAGCTCTCCCCCGGCTTCGGGAACCTGGTCCTGGACGCGGGCGGCGAGAAGTCCCTCGACGAGATGGTCGCGGGCACCGAGCGCGGCCTGCTGCTGACCTGCCTCTGGTACATCCGCGAGGTGGACCCGGCGACGCTGCTGCTCACCGGCCTGACCCGGGACGGGGTCTACCTGGTGGAGAACGGGCAGGTGGTCGGCGAGGTCAACAACTTCCGGTTCAACGAGTCGCCGGTGGACCTGCTGTCGCGGGCCTCGGAGGCCGGCCGGACCGAGAAGACCCTGCCGCGCGAGTGGAGCGACTGGTTCACGCGGGCGGCGATGCCGGCTCTGCGCATTCCCGATTTCAACATGAGTTCGGTCAGCAAGGGCGTCTGACCACCTAGAATGTGCGGGTAGACCCCTCATCCGCACCCCTACTCACTCCATCTCTCAAGGAGAGTCACGACCGTGACTGACATCGTCGACGAACTGAAGTGGCGCGGGCTCTTCGCCCAGTCCACCGACGAAGAAGCCCTGCGCAAGGCCTTCGCGGACGGTCCGGTCACCTTCTATTGCGGCTTCGACCCGACCGCGGCCTCGCTGCACGTGGGGCACCTGGTCCAGGTGCTCACCGTGCGCCGGCTCCAGCAGGCCGGCAACCGGCCGCTGGCGCTGGTCGGTGGGGCCACCGGGCAGATCGGCGACCCGCGACCGACGGCCGAGCGGACCCTGAACGACCCGGAGACCGTCGCGAACTGGGTGACGCGCCTGCGCACCCAGATCGAACCGTTCCTGTCCTTCGAGGGCGAGAACGCGGCCCTCATGGTGAACAACCTGGACTGGACGGCGGGCATGTCCGCCATCGAGTTCCTGCGGGACATCGGCAAGCACTTCCGGGTGAACAAGATGCTGACGAAGGACTCGGTCGCCAAGCGGCTCGATTCCGACCAGGGCATCAGCTACACCGAGTTCAGCTACCAGCTGCTCCAGGGCATGGACTTCCTGGAGTTGTACCGGCGCTACGGCTGCGTGCTCCAGCAGGGCGGCTCGGACCAGTGGGGCAACCTGACGGCCGGGCTCGACCTGATCCACCGGGTCGAGCCGGGCGCGGTCGTGCACGCGCTGGCGACCCCGCTGATGGTCAAGGCGGACGGCACCAAGTTCGGCAAGTCCGAGAGCGGGGCCGTGTGGCTCGACCCGGAGATGACCACGCCGTATGCGTTCTACCAGTTCTGGCTGAACGTGGACGACCGGGACATCTCCACCTACATGCGGATCCTGTCCTTCAAGTCCCGCGAGGAGCTTGAGGAGCTGGAGGCGCAGACCGCCGAGCGGCCGCAGGCGCGCGCCGCCCAGCGGGCGCTGGCGGAGGAGCTGACCGCGCTCGTGCACGGCGCCGGCCAGTGCGCCGCCGTGATCGCCGCGTCGAAGGCACTGTTCGGTCAGGGCGACCTGGCGGAGCTGGACGAGGCCACGCTCGCCGCGGCCCTGTCCGAGCTGCCGCACGCCCGGGTCGCGGAGCTGGGCACGGTGGTGGACCTGCTCGCGGAGACCGGCCTGGTCGCGAGCAAGTCGGCCGGCCGCCGGACCGTGAAGGAGGGCGGCGCCTACGTGAACAACGCGAAGGTCATCGCCGAGGACGCGGTCCCCGCCAAGGAGGAGCTGCTGCACGGGCGCTGGCTGGTGCTGCGCCGGGGCAAGAAGAACCTGGCCGCGGTGGAGGTCACCGGCGCCTGACGCGTCGCCACTGCGCCGTGCCACTGTGCCGCGTCCTGCCGCGCAGCACGGCGGAGGGGCCGGTTCGGACTTCGTCCGGCCGGCCCCTTCGTCATGGCCCGCGGTGGGTCACGCCGTCCGCCGCTTGCCCTTGATCGCTCCGTACATCATCTCGCCGAGTCCGACGATGACGACCGCCCCGATCAGCTGCAGGAGGTGCCGGGTCCAGTCGATGCCCTTGGTCTCGCCCACGCCGATCCAGGTGGCGACGGCATTGCCGAGGACGGCGCCGGCGATACCGAAGAGGGTGGTCAGCCACAGTGGCTGGTGCTGCTTGCCCGGCAGGATGGCCTTGGCTATCAGCCCCAGCACGAAACCGACGATGATCGCCCACAACCAACTCATGACGAGCCTCCTCCTGGCGCGTTGTGCGCACGTGGGCCCAGTTTCGACCCGCCCGGCGTACCGCGCATTTCGGGCGGCGCCGTCAGGGGGTCCCCCCTCTCCTCGTGGCGCGGGGGCGGGCGTACCGTGGAAGGGTCCGGGCCGGGAGTGCCCGGTGGGCGATCGGGTGGTGGAGCGTGGAGCGGACGAAGCGGCAGAAGCGGAACGGGGCCGAGGTCTTCCGGATCACCGGTGCGCGGATGGGGCTCGCCGAGGACGTGCGGGGCCGTCAGCGCCGGTACGTGATCTCGATGGCGATCAGGACCCTTTCGGTCATCGCGACCGTGCTGTTGTGGAACGTGCAGCGGCCGGTGGCCATCGTGACGCTCGTCGCGGGCGCCCTGCTCCCCTACGTCGCCGTGGTCATCGCGAACGCCGGGCGCGAGTCGACTCCCTCGCTGCCCTCGCACTTCGTACCGGCCCCCGTGCGGCCGGCGCTGGACGCGGGAAACCTCAAGAAAAGCTCAGATCAATCATGAAGTTCCGGTGCACTGCACCGGGTCCTGCGTGACATACTGCTCACGCGCTCCGCATCCCCCGTCGGAGCGACGGACCGACGCCGGGCAGCTCCCCCCGTGGCTGCTCGGCGTCGCCATTCCGTTCTAATGTGGGGCTGTGACTTCCTCCAGCGCCTCCGGCTCCGACGAGACCCCCACCTGCTCCGCCAAGGGCTGCCGCGACGCGGCCGTGTGGGTCCTGGCGTGGAACAACCCGACGCTGCACACGCCGGAGCGGCGCAAGACCTGGCTGGCGTGCGAGGAACACCGCGAACACCTCTCCCAGTTCCTGGGGGTCCGCGGTTTCCTCAAGGACGTCGTGAAGCTCGACGAGTGGGTGCAGCCGGAGGGCTCGGAACGCCTGCGCTGACCGCGGCCGTTCGCCGACCGCGGCCGCGACCCCGGTCAGCCGCCGATCGCGGACATGGGCCGGTCGGGCTGCAGGAACGACGGGTCGTCGAGGCCGGAGCCGGCCTTCTTGCCCCACATCGCGACCTTCCAGAGCCGGGCGATCTCCTCGTCCGGGGCGCCCGAGCGCAGGGCGGCGCGCAGGTCCGACTCCTCGGTGGCGAACAGGCACGTACGCACCTGGCCGTCGGCCGTGAGCCTCGTACGGTCGCAGGCTCCGCAGAACGGGCGGGTGACCGAGGCGATGACGCCGACGGTGGCGGGGCCGCCGTCGACCACCCAGCGCTCGGCCGGGGCGGAGCCGCGCTCGGCGGCGCCCTCCTCGGTGAGGGTGAAGCGGGTGCGCAGGGACTCCAGGATGTCCCCGGCGGTGATCATGCCGTCGCGCTTCCAGCCGTGCTGGGCGTCGAGGGGCATCTGCTCGATGAAGCGCAGCTCGTACTCGTTCGCCACGGCCCAGGCGAGCAGGTCGGGGGCCTCGTCGTCATTGAGGCCGGGCATGAGCACGGCATTGACCTTGACGGGGGTGAGGCCGGCCTCGCGGGCGGCGGCCATGCCCTCGATGACGTCCTTGTGCCGGTCGCGGCGGGTGAGGGTCTTGAAGACCTCGGGCCGCAGGGTGTCCAGCGATACGTTGACCCGGTCCAGGCCGGCCGCCTTCAGGGCCTGCGCGGTGCGCTTCAGACCGATGCCGTTGGTGGTCAGCGACATCTTGGGGCGGGGCTGGAGGGCCGCGCACTGTTCGACGATCCCGACCAGGCCGGGCCGCAGCAGCGGCTCGCCGCCGGTGAAGCGGACCTCGGTGATGCCCAGCTGCGTGACCGCGATGCGGATCAGCCGGACGATCTCGTCGTCGCTCAGCAGGTCCGACTTGCCGAGCCACTGCAGCCCTTCCTCGGGCATGCAGTAGGTGCACCGCAGGTTGCACCGGTCGGTCAATGAGACGCGCAGGTCAGTGGCCACGCGGCCGTAGGTGTCGAGAAGCACAGTGGGCCCCCTCCCCTGTCCGGAAGTAGAGGTACGCGCGGGCATTGCATCTACTTCACGCGTTCTATTTCGAGACTACGTGACGGGTGTGTCATCCAGAGGTCCCCGAATGAACGAGACGTGACGTGGCCGCGTCGTAGAGATCTACGACGCGGCCACGCTGGGTGTTCGGACGATGTCAGTGCGCCCCTGTTCCGGTGAGGGAGCGGACCTCCAGCTCGGCGAACTTCTGGGGGTCGGCCTCCTCCTTGGACAGGACGGTTCCCAGCCAGCCCAGCAGGAAGCCCAGGGGGATGGAGATGATGCCCGGGTTCTCCAGCGGGAACCAGAAGAAGTCCGCGTCCTTGAACATCGAGGTGGGCTTGCCGGACACGACCGGGGAGAACAGCACGAGGCCGACCGCCGAGATCAGTCCGCCGTAGATCGACCAGAGCGCGCCCCGGGTGGTGAAGCGCTTCCAGAAGAGGCTGTAGAGGATGGTCGGCAGGTTGGCGGAGGCGGCGACCGCGAAGGCGAGCGCGACGAGGCCGGCCACGTTCAGGTCGCGGGCGAGCGCGCCCAGGCCGATGGCGACGGCGCCGATGACGACGGTGGACCAGCGGGCCGCGCGCATCTCCTCCTTCTCGGTGGCCTTGCCCTTGCGGATCACGTTCACGTACAGGTCGTGCGCGAAGGACGAGGAGGAGGCGAGGGTGAGGCCCGCGACGACGGCCAGGATCGTGGCGAAGGCGACCGCGGAGATCACGGCCAGCAGGATGGCGCCGCCGGTGGAGTCGGGGCCGCCGCCGACGGCCTGGGCGAGCAGCGGTGCGGCGGTGTTGCCCGCCTTGTTGGACTTGATGATCTCGTCGCGGTCGAGCAGCGCCGCGGCGCCGAAGCCGAGGGCGATCGTCATCAGGTAGAAGCCACCGATGATGCCGATGGCCCAGAGGACGGACTTACGGGCGGCCTGCGCGGTGGGCACGGTGTAGAAGCGGATCAGGATGTGCGGAAGCCCCGCGGTGCCGAGGACGAGGGCGAGGCCGAGCGAGATGAAGTCCAGCTTCGAGGTCGAGTCCTTGCCGTACTTGAGCCCGGGTTCGAGGAACTTCACCCCCTGTCCGCTGTTGTCGGCGGCCGTGCCGAGCAGGTCGGAGACGTTGAAGTTGAACTTCAGCAGCACCAGGAAGGTGATCAGCAGGGCGCCCGCGATCAGCAGCACCGCCTTGATCATCTGCACCCAGGTGGTGCCCTTCATCCCGCCGATGGTCACGTAGAGGATCATCAGGACGCCGACCAGGGCGACGACGGCCACCTTGCCGGTGTCACTGGTGATGCCCAGGAGCAGCGAGACGAGCACGCCGGCGCCGGCCATCTGGGCGAGCAGGTAGAAGATCGAGACCACGATGGTGGAGGTGCCGGCGGCGGTGCGGACGGGCCGCTGGCGCATCCGGTACGCGAGGACGTCGCCCATCGTGTAGCGGCCGGAGTTGCGCAGCGGCTCGGCGACGAGCAGCAGGGCGACCAGCCAGGCCACGAGGAAGCCGATGGAGTAGAGGAAGCCGTCGTAGCCGAAGAGGGCGATGGCTCCGGCGATGCCGAGGAAGGACGCGGCGGACATGTAGTCGCCGGAGATGGCCAGGCCGTTCTGGAAGCCGGTGAACTGGCGCCCGCCCGCATAGAAGTCGGCGGCGCCCCGGGTCTGGCGGCCGGCCCAGACCGTGATGATCAGGGTGGCGACGACGAACAGCCCGAACAGGGTGATGATCAGCGGCCGGTGCTCGGAGGCTCCCGCGGCCACCGTCGTCAGGTGGTACGTACCGCTCATTCGGCGGCCTCCATCCGCGCCTTGATGGCCTCGGCCTTGGGGTCGAGCTTCGCGGCGGCGTGCCGTGCGTAGAGCCAGGCGATCAGGAAGGTCGTCGCGAACTGGGCGAGGCCGAGCACGAGGGCGACGTTGATGTTGCCGAAGAGCTTGGTCCCCATGAAGCCGCCCGCGTAGTTGGACAGCAGGACGTAGAGCAGGTACCAGGCGATGAAGGCCACGGTGAGCGGGAAGGCGAAGGAGCGGTAGGAGCTGCGCAGTTCGCCGAATTCGGCGCTCTGCTGGACGCTCGTGTAGTCATCTGCCGTGGGGCCCGCCAGAGGCGTTCCCGCGCTGCCCGGTGGCGGCGCTGCTTCGGTGGTCACGGGGGGATCTCCTTGTGACGCGGGTGCGGTGGGGACGACGGACAAAACAGCCTCCGTGTGGGGGGGACGGTGGTGCTGAGCCCCCCTGTCAACGGCACGTACGGCGTGTCGGGACGGTTCAACACCCTCTGGATCCGGTGGAACTGATTTCTCGAACTGATGGCGCAGAGGCGAACAGCGACGCTAGGTTCCCTTGTCATGCACCCGCCCGACGCGACCGCGTGCGGGCGGCTTCTCGAAGATGATCTGGAGAACCCATGGATCAGCTGGGGTCACGTGCGCCCAAGAAGCGCCATCGTGCTCTCGCCGTACCGGTCGGCCTGGCGCTCACCGCTTCGCTCGCCTTCCTGCCCGCGGTCTCGGCCTCCGCCGCCCCGCTGGGCAACACGGCCGACGCGGCGGCGGCCTCGAAGGCCGACACCTCCGGCCCCAAGCTGTCGTACGTGGCCAACTTGAACGCGTACGCCTCCGTGAAGGCGGCGAAGAAGGCGATCGAGCGGGCCGGTGGAACGGTGGTGACGGCCTATGAGCAGATCGGGGTCGTCGTCGCACACTCGCAGAACCCGGACTTCGCCAAGCAGCTGCGGGCCCAGCGCGGCCTCTTCGTGTCGGTCGGCGCCACCCGGACGGCCCCGATGTCGGCGGTGCAGACCACCGAGGAGGGCACGACGCAGCAGCTGAGCCCGGCGGACGCCGCGAAGGCGGCGGCAAGCGCCCAGGAGGGTCAGGAGCCGCTGGAGCCCAACCAGTGGGACCTGCGGACGATCAAGGCCGACAAGGCTCACAAGATCAACGATGGCAGCCGGAACGTCACGGTGGGCATCATCGACACGGGTGTCGACGACACCCACCCCGATCTCGCCCCGAACTTCTCCAGGAGCCAGTCGGCCAACTGCGTGGGCGGCGTCGCCGACACCACCGAGGGCGCCTGGCGCCCGTACGCCGACGGCAGCGACCACGGCACGCACGTCGCCGGCACCATCGGGGCCGCGCGCAACGGCATCGGCGTCAGCGGCGTCGCGCCGGGCGTGAAGATCGCCGCGATCAAGGTGAGCGAGCCCGGGACCAGCCTCTTCTACACCGAGGCGGTCGTCTGCGGCTTCATGTTCGCCGCCGAGAAGGGGATCGAGGTGACCAACAACAGCTACTACGTCGACCCCTGGCTCTTCAACTGCAAGTCCGACGACGACCAGAAGGCCCTGGTGGAGGCCATCGGGCGGGCCACCAAGTACGCCGAGCGCAAGGGCACGCTCCACGTGGCCTCGGCCGGCAACTCCAACCAGGACCTGGCGGCCGACTCCCTCGTCGACGAGACCAGCCCGAACGACACCACCCCGGTGCCGCGCACCATCGACCCGAAGGTCTGCCTCGACCTGCCGACGCAGCTGCCGGGCGTGGTCACCGTCTCGGCGACCGGCGACAAGGGACTGCGCTCGTACTACTCCAGCTACGGCCTCGGGGTCGTGGACGTCGCCGCCCCCGGCGGCGACAAGTGGCAGGTCCCGAACACCCCGGACGCCAACGGCCGCGTGCTGTCCACCGTCCCGGGCGGGGCCTACGGCTACAAGCAGGGCACCTCGATGGCCGCCCCGCACGTCGCGGGCGTCGCCGCGCTCCTCAAGAGCGCCCACCCGTCGGCCACGCCCTCGCAGCTCCAGGCGATGCTGAAGGCCCAGTCCACGAAGGCGTCCTGCCCGACCCAGATCTACGACGCCGCGGGCACCCTGATCGACGCCACCACCTGCGCGAGCAAGTGGGGCCAGACGGGCTACTACGGCTACGGCGTGATCGATGCCTTGAAGGCCGTGAAGTAGCACCGTTCGCACGGCGCTGACGCGGAACGCGGCGGACGGGCCGGGCGGGGGGGGTCACCCCGCCCGGCCCGTCCGTTTCAGCCGTTCCGCTTCAGCCGTTCGGCCCGCTACGGCTTGATCATGACCTTGAGCGCGCTGCGGTCGTCCATCGCCCGGTAGCCGTCCGGGACCTCGTCCAGGGACACGGCCCGGTCGAAGACGGGCGCCGGGTCGATCGCGCCGCTCAGCACGTCCTCCAGCAGCTCCGGAATGTAGGCGCGGACCGGGGCGACACCACCGCGCAGGGTGATGTTGCGGTCGAACATGAGGCCCAGGTCGAGGCCGGTGCCGCTGCCGTGCGGGACGCCGACGTAGCCGATGGCCCCGCCGTCGCGGGTGATGTTCACGGCGGTGCGCATGGACTGCTCCGTGCCGACCGCCTCGATGACCGCGTGAGCGCCCCGGCCGCCGAGGAGCTCGCGCACGGCCGCCTCGGCCGCCTCGCCGCGCTCGGCGACGACGTCGGTGGCGCCGAAGAGCTTGGCGATGTCGGTACGTACGGCGTGCCGGCCCAGTGCGATGATCCGCTCGGCGCCCAGCCGCTTGGCGGCGAGGACGCCGCACAGGCCGACCGCGCCGTCACCGACGACGGCGACCGTGGAGCCCTCGCGCACGCCCGCGCCGAGCGCCGCGTGGTGACCGGTGCCCATGACGTCGGACAGCGCGAGCAGCCCGGTCAGCAGGTGGTCGTCCGAGACGGCGTCGGCGGGCAGCTTCACCAGGGTGCCGTCGGCGTGCGGGACGCGGACGGCCTCGCCCTGGCCCCCGTCGTGGCCGACCGAGCCCCAGAAGCCGCCGTGCTCGCAGGAGGTGAACAGGCCCTCGGTGCAGTACTCGCAGGTGCCGTCCGACCACATGAAGGGCGCGACGACGAGGTCTCCGGCGCGCAGGCCGGACACGGCGGAGCCGGTCTCCTCGACGACGCCCAGGAACTCGTGGCCGATGCGCTGGCCGGGCTGGCGCGCGGCCTCGCCGCGGTAGGCCCACAGGTCGCTGCCGCAGATACAGGCACGCAGGACGCGGACGACGGCGTCCTCGGGGCGCTGGATCGCAGCGTCGGGCACCTCCTCCACGCGTATGTCGTGCGGGGCGTGGATGACGGTGGCGCGCATGGTGGTGCAGTCCTCCGGATCGGGATTGTTCAGTCCTGTACGACTGACGTCCTCCCTACCGTACGCCTGCTGCTCGCGGGGTCGTGCCGGTGGCCAGCAGGTACTGGGCGGCCAGGTAGGTGGCCATGATCCAGAAGTCCGGGCGGGGCAGCTGGGGCCAGTCCGCGACCCCGGTGGCGATCAGGGTGTCGGAGAGCAGGAACAGCGCACCGCCGATCCCGGCGCGCAGGCCGAGGGCGCTGGAGCGGAACGCCATGGCGGTGAGCAGCAGGCTGTAGCCGGCCACCGGGATCCGCAGGCCGGCCGGGAGATCGGACCAGAGCAGGGCGACGGTGCCGAGGAGCGCGAGCAGGTACGCGCCACCGAGCAGCGGGTTCGCGGGCCGCTTGCCGAACAGGACGAGATAGCAGACGTGCCCGACGGCGAAGGAGCCCATGCCGATGAGGAAGGCGGGCTCGGCGTCGAAGAGCAGGGCCAGGTCCCCGCCCCAGCCGAAGAGCAGGGCGGCGAGCAGCAGGCGGGGCGCGCCGCGGGTGGCCATGTGGGCGACCAGCAGGGGCATCAGCAGCGGCTTGGCGATGACGTGGCCGAGGTGCCAGCCGGCCAGCAGCGACACGAGGTCGACGGCGGCTGCCACGGCGAAGGCGGCGAGGGCGAGGCGGCCGAGGCGCTGCCGGCCGGCGGGCGCGCGGTCGCCGGCCCAGGAGGGGGCGGGGCGGCCCGCGGACTCGGCGGCGCGGTCCGCGGTGCTGTCGGCGGTGCTGTCGGCGGTGCTCACGCGCTGGTCTCCTGCACGGACGGCCGGGTCTCCGCGGCGGCTTCCTGACCGGGGACGGGGGCGGGAGTGGAGGCCGGAGCCGGGGCGGAGGCCGGGGCCGGGGCGGAGGCCGGGGCCGGGGCGGTGGGGTTTCCGGCCGGGGCCGGCTGCCAGCCCGGGCCGCGGAAGACGCGGCCGGCGCGCTCGCTCCAGCTGCCGGCGGCGCGTACGTCGCGGGCGATGGCGGCGTACTCGTGGGTGGCCACGCGCAGCGGGTTGTGGGTGTCGATGTTCTTGGTGAGCCCGTAGACGGGCCGGTCGGTCTCCCCCACCCAGGACCCGAACATCCGGTCCCAGATGATCAGGATGCCGCCGTAGTTGCGGTCCAGGTAGCCGCCCTGCGAGGCGTGGTGGACCCGGTGGTGGGAGGGGGTGTTGAAGACGTACTCGTAGGGCCGCGGCAGCTTGCCGATGCGCTCGGTGTGGACCCAGAACTGGTAGAGCAGGTTGAGTCCGTAGCAGAACGGGATCGCCGCCGGGTGCACGCCGAGGGCCACCATGGGCAGGTAGAACCACCAGGTGGTGGCGCTGGTCCAGGGCTGGCGCAGGGCGGTGGTGAGGTTGAACCGCTTGCTGCTGTGGTGCACCACGTGGCAGGCCCACAGGATGCGGATGACGTGGTGGAGGCGGTGCTGCCAGTAGTACAGGAAGTCCTGGACGAGCAGCATCAGCAGGGCGGTCCACCACAGGAACGGCACGCGCAGCGGGGTCAGTTCGTAGACCGCGGTGAAGACCGCGACGACCGGGATCTTCCAGAGCAGGTCGAAACCGATGCTGCCGAGCCCCATGGTGATGCTCGTGGCGGCGTCCTTGGTGTCGTAGCCGGCGGCATCGTCGTCGGGATGGAGCCGGTAGCTCACCACCTCGATGACGGTGAGCAGCACAAAGGCAGGTATGGACCACAGCACGACATCGGGCAGGTTCGGCATGTCCCGCACCATAGAGGCGCTCTCGGGGGTGCCGCTAGGGGTTGTTACCGATCGGTATCCATCGGGGTTACCCGCGGTTCGCGAGATGATGTCCGAGCCGAGGGGAAGGCGGGGGATGACGGGCTTCGAGACGGTTCTCTTACGGGTGGCGGGCACGGCGGCGACGACGCTGGTGAGGTCCCTCCTGACCCGGGCCCCGGGCGCGGGCCTGACGGGGAAGCCGGTACGTCCGGCCGCGCCGTGGCGCCGGCCGGTGGAACTGGGCGACGCCGAGCTCCGGCGCCTGACCGAAGCCCTGGCGGAGCGCCTCGGCCCGGAATGCGCGGCACTGCCCGAGCACGAGCGGCTGGCGGCACTGGACGCGGTCGGCGACGCCTTCGCGGCGCTGGGCCCCCTGGACCCGGAGTCCCTCTTCGCGGCGGACCTCGACCCGGCGGCCGTGGCGGCGGCGGTCCCGTCACCCCCGGCGGGCCTGAGCGGGGCCGCGGAGGCCCTGTACGGACGGCTGGTGCGGCTGTGCTGCGCGCACGCGGTGGAGTACGTGACCACCCTGCCGGGCTTCGGCGCCCGGGCGGACGTGGAACTGGTCCGCCGGACGGGCGAGTTGGCGCGGGCGGTGGACCGGCTCGGCGCCGCCGGGGACGGGGCGGCGTACGCCTTCGAGGAGCGGTACGCGCGGTACGTCGCCGAGACCCACGGCCGGCTCCAGCTCTTCGGCCTCACCCTCAGCCGCTCCCGCCGGGAATGGCCGCTGGACGTGGCGTACATCAGCCTCGCGGTCAGCGGCGAGCAGGGGTTGCCGGGGGAACCGGAGCTCCACCGGACCCAGGTCCGGGCCGAGCAGGCCCTCGCCTCGGCCGACCGGGTCCTGCTGCGGGGCCCGGCCGGCTCGGGGAAATCCACCCTGGTCCAGTGGCTGGCGCTCCATGCCGCCCGGCAGACGGACGGTCCCTGGAGCACCTGCGTCCCGTTCGTCCTGCGACTGCGCTCCTTCACCGCGTCGGGCGACCTGCCCCTGCCGGAGGACTTCCTGCGCGCGGGCGCGGTCCCGTTGTCGGCCCCGCCCGGCTGGGTGGAGGACCTCATGCTGAGCGGCCGGGCGCTGGTCCTGGTGGACGGCGTGGACGAGGTCCCGCAACGACTGCGCGCCCGCACGGAGACCTGGCTGCTCTCGCTCGTCGCCGCCTACCCGAAGGCGCGGTACGTGGTGACGACGCGTCCGTCCGCCGTCCCGGAGGACTGGCTCGCGGGCCTCGGATTCGCCACCCGCACGATGCAGCCGATGGAGCGGAAGGACGTCCGGGCCTTCATCGGCCACTGGCACGCGGCGGCCCGGGCGCAGGGCCAGGAGGTCGACGCGTACGAGGCTTCGCTCCTGGCGGCGGTCGCCTCCCGGCGGGACCTGGCGCGCCTGGCCACCAACCCGCTGATGTGCGCCCTGCTCTGCGCGTTGAACCAGGACCGGCGCATGCAGCTCCCCCGCGCCCGCAAGGAGCTGTACGACGCGGCGCTGGACATGCTGCTGGTCCGCCGGGACACCGAGCGGGAGATCAGCGGGGTCGAGGGGGTCTACCTCACCCGGGAGGAGCAGATCGCCCTGCTCCAGCGGTTCGCGTACTGGCTGATCCGCAACGGCCAGGTGGAGGTGGGCCGTGACGAGGCCGCCGCCATGGTGGGCGAGTGGCTGGAGTCGATGCCGCAGGTGGGGGCCCAGGGCGGCGCGGAGCAGGTCTTCGCGCACCTGCTGATCCGCAGCGGTGTGCTCCTGGAACCGGCGCCGGGCTCGGTGGTGTTCGTCCACCGCACCTTCCAGGACTACCTGGGGGCCAAGGCCGCCGTGGAGTCCCGCGACTTCGGCCTGCTGGTCAAGAACGCCCACGACGACTCCTGGGACGACGTGGTCCGGATGGCCGTGGGCCACGCCCGCCCCGACGAACGCACCCGCCTGCTGCGCGGCCTGCTCCGCCGCGCCGACAAGGTCAAGGGCGCCCGCACCCGGCTGGTCCTGCTGGCCGCAGCCTGCCTGGAGCACGCACCGGAACTGGACCCCGGGGTACGGGAGGACGTGCGGGCGCGCACGGCGCACCTGTTGCCGCCCCGCACCCGCGAACAGGCGCGGCAGCTCGCCGACGTCGGCGAGCTCGTCCTGGAACTCCTGCCCCCGGAGGCCGATCTCGACGAGGACGAGGCAGAAGCCGTCGTCCGTACGGCGGGGTGGATCGGCGGACCGCGCGCGCTGGAGGTCGTCGCGCGCTTCCGCCACGACACCCGGTTGGGCGTGGCCTTCGCGCTGTCGGACGTCTGGGCCCACTTCCCCGCGCAGGAGTACACCGAGGCGGTGCTGTCGACCGCCACTCTGCCGGGGTCGTACCTGCTGGTGAGCACCGAGGAGCAGGCGGCCCGGGTCGGGCGGCTGACCCACCTGAAGCGGATCAACCTGCACTGGGCTCCCGGTCTCCCGGCGCTGGTCGCGCAACGCCCGGACCTCGAGCACCTCTTCGTGTACCGCAACGACGGGCTGACCGACCTCTCCCTGCTGGCGCCCATGGACCGGCTGGCCTTCCTGGGCCTGTCGATGTGCCCGAACGTACGGGACCTCGCGCCGCTGTCCCGGCTGCCGCTGCGCGAACTGAGTCTGGTCGGGCTGCCGGCCGGTCTCCCGCTGGAACCGGTGCGCGGGCTCCCGCTGGAGAGGCTGACCCTGGGCTACCGGACCTCCGCCGACCGGGTCGGCGACCTGCCGCTCCCCGAGGGGCTGCGGGGGCTGCACCTTCTGCAGGGAGCGGCCGCTCTGTCGCTGGAGGGCCTGGAGCGCATCCCCGGACTGACGAGCCTGTCGATCGTCGGCGACGACCGGTTCGACGAGGTCACCGAGGTGGCCGCGCCCGCGCTCACGCACTTGGCCGTCGCCGCCGCGGCGCCGGACCTCGGCCGGCTGCTCCGGTACCAGCAGTTGATCGCCCTGACGCTGAACGAGTGCACCGTCGGCGACCTCGCACCGCTGCGGTCCCTGCTCGGACTCAGGTTCCTCATCCTCAACCACTGCGAGGGGAGTCCCGACCTCACCCCGCTGGCCGACCTGGACCGCGTCACGATCACCCTGTTCGGCGGCGCGGCCGTCACCGGCGCCGAGCTCTTGCCTCCGGAGCGGCTCAGGCTGCGCGGGTCCTGAGCCGCTCCCGCGGGAGGCGGTGTCACCAGACGCGGACCGAGCCGCCGCGGGCGAAGGCCGGGCTCGTGGCCTGCGGGGGCACGGCCGTCAACGGCTCGGCGATCTCCGTGACCAGCGGGCCGTGCTTCGCCGCGACCGCGTCCAGCAGCGCGAGGTCGAAGCCGTACACGCGGGCCGCGTTGCCGCCGACCATCGCGGCGACCTCCTCGCGCGGCAGGCCCGCGTAGGCGATGCGGAGGCCTTCGCGGGAGAAGGGGGTGGTGCCCTCGTCGTGGGGGTAGTCGGCGCCCCACATGATCTTGTCGAGGCCGATCCGCTCCCGCAGCGGGACCTCGTGGGGGCGCATGAAGCTCGCCCCCACGAAGCAGTTGTCCCGCCAGACCTCGCTCGGGCCCCTGCCCATCGACTCCGCGAGGCCCGCGCCGAACTTGGACTCGGCCGTGGCCGACGCCGCGACCAGCCGGCCGTGGTAGTAGTCCAGCATCTCCAGCACCCCGGGGATCCACCCGGAGCCCTGCTCCGTCAGGACCAGCTTCAGGCCCGGGTGGCGGTGGAAGGCTCCGCCGAAGACGAGGTGCCACAGGGCGCGGTGCGAGAACCAGGTCGTCTCCACCATGAAGACGGCCCGGGCCGCCGGTTCGTCGCCCAGGGGCGGCGAGGCCGAGCCGCCGTGGTGGTTGACCGGGACGTCGAGCTCGTCGCACACCGCCCAGATCGGGTCGTAGGCGGCCGAGTACAGCTCGGGGACGGTGGAGCCGGGCGGCACGCCGGGCAGCAGGATGCCGCCCGTCAGGCCCGCCTCCTTCGTGCGGCGGATCTCCTCGACCGCCGCGTCGACGTCGTTGAGGAGGATCTGGGCGACCCCCGCCCGGCGCCCGGGCGCGTCCGCGCAGAAGTCCGCCAGCCAGCGGTTGTGGGCCTGGAGCCCCGCCCACCGCATCTCGTACTCGGCGGCCGTCGGCGGCTGGGCCATGAGGGAGGCCTTGGGGAAGAACGGCGGGATGGTGTTGGGGAAGACGACCTCGGCGACGATCCCGTCGGTCTCCAGCTCCGCGAGGCGCCGCGCGGAGTTCCAGTTGCGGTCGGCGGTGTCCGCGAGGAGGTCCTCGTACGGGTTCACGTACGTGGCGGCCCAGGCGTCGAAGTCCTCGTGGTGGCGCTTCTCCAGGTACGGCTTGTAGTCCAGCAGGTCGGCGCCGGCGTGGCAGTCCGCCGAGATCACCGTGTAGCGGTCCTCGGACGTCACGGGTTCACCCCCAGCACGGGGAAGTCGTTGTCCGTGAGCCAGTGGCGGCCCACCGCGCGGGAGCGGGACCAGGAGGCCTCCACCGCCGCCTGGTCCGGGGACTGGCCCAAGTCCGCCGGGGTGGGGCCGATCCGGCGGGCGATCGGGGCCAGTTTCGCGGTGTCGAAGCCGAAGACCTCGGCGGCCGCGAGCCCCAGCATCCGGCGGGTCTCGGAGACCGGGATGTCGTGGAAGGTGTTCTGCAGCCAGGTCCGGGTGTTCGGCCAGGTGCCCTCGGGGTGCGGGAAGTCCGAGCCCCACAGGATGTTGTCCACGCCGATCTCGTACCGCTGGGCCAGCTCGCGGCGCTTGGTGTTCGTCGCGCAGATGAAGACCTGGCGGTCCAGGTACTCGCTCGGCGGCCGCTTCAGCTCCTCGAACGGCGAGAGCTTCTTGCCGCCGTGCGCGCCGAGGTAGAGCCGGTCCATGAACCACAGCTGGTTCGGCAGCCACCAGCAGCCCGCCTCGGCGACGCCGAACCGCAGGCCGGGGTGCCGCTCGAAGACGCCCGACCAGAGCAGGAACCACAGCGGCCGGGCCGGCCACCAGGTGACCTCGGAGACGAAGATGCCCAGGTGGTCGCCGTACTCGTGGCGCGGCGAGGACCCGGAGTGGGTGACGATCGGCATCTGCGTCTCGGCGGCTGCCGCCCAGACGGGGTCGTAGCGCCGGTCGTGGTAGGGCGCCTTGTCCACCCACATCGCGGGGATCATCAGCGCGCCCAGCCCGGACGCCTTGGCCCGGTGGATCTCGGCGACGACCTTCTGCGGCTCGCCCGTGATGGGGAGCAGGGCGACTCCGCAGTGGCGCTCCGGGTTCTGGCCGACGAACTCGGCGAGCCAGCGGTTGTGCGCCTGGGCGCCCGCCATGCCGAGCTCGGGGTCCTGGTCGCCGGAGAGGCCGAGGCCCACTCCGAAGGGGGCGGCGGTCTGGCTGTCGACGGCGTCCGCGTCGGGGAAGACGACCTCGGCGGCCACGCCGTCGCCGTCGAGTTCCTTCAGCCGCCGGCCGGTGTCCCAGCCGCCCTTGAGGCCTTCCTCGTGGTCGTGGAACCACTTCTCGGCGAAGGCCTCGTTGCGGACGCCCAGGCGGGTGGCCTCGGCACGGCGGGCGTCGCGCTGGCCGAGGAACTCGTCGAACTGGGGGTGGAAGCGGGAGTCCAGGTAGGGCCGGTACTGCTCGGTGGGCAGGCCCGCGTGGCAGTCGGAGGAGATGATCAGATACGGGTCTTCGTACGCTGCGTCGGACACGTCGGGCCCCTCAGTCGAGGATGAAGCTTTCCAGGTAGGCGGGGTTGGACCGGTCGAGCATCGACTGCGACCGGGCGCGGATCTGCCGGTCGCTGTGCTCGCCGGCCGGGAGCATCCAGAAGCGGTCGGCGCGGATGCCGTCGACGACGTGCTCGGCGACCTCCTCGACCGGGGTGAACCGCACCTCGTGGCCGGCCTTCTTCATCGCCGCCTCGTACTGGTCGAGGCTGCGGTACGGGGCCTTGCGCGGCCGTTGCTTCGCATAGCGCTCGGGCCGGTTGCGGTGCGACTCCCACAGCCCGGTGCGCAGCATGTGCGGTCCGGGGAAGAGGACGGAGGCCCCGACGGCGGTGCCCTCCGCCTTGAGGTGGGCGTAGAGCGACTCCGTCATGGTGACCACGGCCGCCTTGGTGACGGCGTACACGGAGGCGGTGGGCAGGGGGGCGATGCCGCCGTCGCCGGAGGAGGTGTTGACGACGTGGCCGGGGCCGCCGGCGGCGATCATGCGGGGGACGAAGGCCTGGATGCCGTGGAAGACCCCCCACACGTTGACGGAGAAGGCCCATTTCCAGTCGTTGGGCTCGTGCTCCCACATCCGGCCCTCGGCTCCGGAGCCGACGCCCGCGTTGTTGCAGAGCACGTGCACGGCGCCGAAGGCCTCGTAGGCGGCGTCGGCCAGCGCGTTCACGGAGTCGCGGTCGCTGACGTCGACCACCCTGGCGAGGACCTGGGCCCCGTCCGCGACGAGTGCATCGGCGGCCTTGCGCAGGGCGGACTCCTCGACGTCGGCGAGGACCACCTTCAGTCCTTCGGCGGCGAAGCGGCGGGCCATCGCGAGGCCGATGCCGCCGGCGGCTCCGGTGACGACGGCCACCTGTCCTGGTTCGAGTCTCATGTCAGACACTTCCCTCGGGCGGTCCGTCCAGGATCTGCATGGGGTCGTCGTAGCGCTGGTGGATGTAAGGGAGCAGGGCCTGTGCGCTGACCCGCTCCACGACCCGGCCCTTCTGGTCGGTGGTCTTCTCGCCGATGGTGATCTCCACGATCCGGCGGACGGGAAGGTCGGCGATCGGGTCGAACATCGACTCGCGCAGCACGACGTCGCCGGTGATGTGCTCCAGCTTGCGGACCTTCTCGTTGCGCGTGCAGTGCACGAGCACCGGGTCGGCGTCGAAGCCCGAACCGTCCACCGCGGGAAGGAACTTGAAGTAGAAGTCGGTCTTCTGTGAGGGCTCGGGCAGCGACAGCGCGCGGTCCACCGCGCCGCGCACCTCGACGAAGGCGATGCCGTGCCGGGCGAGCGAGGCGTGCACGACGAGGCCGTCGCGCTCCACGGTGACCTCGCCCAGCTTCTTCGGCTCGCCGAAGACCTCGCGGCCGCCGGTCAGGGCGCGCTCATGGGTCATCGGCATGACCAGGGGGTACCAGCCCTCCACCCCGCCGTGCCGGGCGGCGACAGCCACCGAGCCGGCGCCGAGCGGGTAGCCGGGCAGGTCGACCTTGCTGATGTTGGCCCGTACGAGGGGCCGGTCGGCCGGCTTCAGCGGCGGCGGCAGGACGGCCGCCACCACGTCGGGGTCGCTCTCCCAGACGGCCACGACACCGGTGGACCAGATGTCGGGGAGCTTCGAGCTCTTCTCGCGCGACGCCGCGATCTCGGCCTCGGTCCGCGCTCCGTACCGTACGCGTGCCATCTCTCGCACCATCCCTCGTCTCGGGGGGTCGGGTCCGCTCTGTAACACAGTTACACCGCCACCGATGAAGGGTAAAGACCCCTGCACGGACCAGAACTGACGATCCGACAGATTGGTGGTGGGACGGCCGTGGCCAGAACCACGCTCACCCGCGACGAGGTGCTGGAGGCCGCCGCCTCGCTCGTCAAGCAGCACGGCCCGGCCGCCCTGACCATGCGCAAGCTCGCCGCTGAGCTGGGCACCGCGGTGACGTCCATCTACTGGCACGTCGGCAACCGCGAGTCCCTCCTCGACGCGCTCGTGCAACGCACCGTCGAGGAGATGGGCGCCATCCGGCCGTCCGGCCGCACCCCCGCCGAACGGATCCTGTCCGTGGCCCGGATCCTGCGCCGCGAACTGCGCGAGCGACCGCACCTGATCGCGATGGTCCACGAACGGGGGCTCACCGAGCGGATGTTCCTGCCCGCCCAGCAGGCGCTCGTCCACGAGGTGCACGCCGCCGGGCTGCGCGGCGCCCGGGCGGCGGACGCGGTGCGCGCCGTCCAGTTCCAGGTCGTCGGGTACCTCCTCGTCGAACGCAACCGCGAGCGCGCTCCCGCGCAGTCCCCGGCCGAGAGCGAGCTCTGGGACCCGGCCGCGGCCCCGCACGACCCGGCCCTCGCCCGCGCCCTGGCCCGGCCCGCGGACCCGGACCGGCTGTTCCTGCTGTCCGTACGGGCCCTGGTGCACGCCCTGCTCGCGCCCGGCAGGTAGAGCGGGCCACGGCTGTCAGTCGGGGCCGATATCCTCTGTGACCATGCTCGACGACCGTACGACCGCAGACACGATGTGGCCGACCGCGTACCCACAGGGGTACGCGGTCGTCGACGTGGAGACCACCGGACTCGCTCGCGACGACCGGATAGTCTCCGCCGCCGTCTACCGGCTCGACGCCCAGGGCAATGTGGAGGACCACTGGTACACGCTGGTCAACCCGCGGCGGGACCCGGGACCGGTGTGGATCCACGGGCTGACGAGCGCGATGCTCGCCGACGCACCTCTCTTCGAGGACATCGCCGAGGAGTTCGCCGACCGCCTCGCGGACCGGGTGCTGGTCGCGCACAACGCCATCTTCGACTGGCAGATGATCGCCCGGGAGTACGCGCGGGCCGCGGCGACCGCGCCGGTCCGTCAGCGGCTGTGCACCATCGCCCTGTCGAAGGAACTGAACCTGCCGCTGCCCAACCACAAGCTGGAGTCCCTCGCCGCGCACTTCGGCGTGGTCCAGCAGCGCGCCCACCACGCGCTCGACGACGCCCGGGTGCTCGCGGAGGCCTTCCGCCCCTCGCTGCACGCGGCCGCGGAGGGCGGCGTACGGCTCCCCCTGCTGGAGTGCCGTCCGCTGACGGAGTGGTCGGACTCCGCCGCCACCCCACGGGTGGGGTACCAGGCCTCCTACCGGGGCGGCAGCTGGCGGCCCTCGCGCAAGCGGCCGCCGTGCCCGCACCCCAATCCGGGGCGCTTCGAGGACGGCAAGCCGCTGAAGCAGGGCATGCGGATCGCCTTCTCCGGGGACACCTCGGTGGAGCGGGAGCTGCTGGAGGACCGCGCGGTCGAGGCGGGCCTGCACATCGCGACGAGTGTGTCGCGGCTCACCAGCCTGCTGGTGACCAACGACCCCGACTCGGCGACCTCCAAGACCGTCAAGGCGAAGAGCTTCGGCACCCCGGTCGTGGACGAGGCGGCCTTCACCCAGCTGCTGCGGGACGTGGCCCCGGCCGAGTCCTGACCCCGGTACTGACCCGGTCCTGACCCGGCCCCGCCCCGGCCCTGACCGAACGGGCGTTGCGCCGGCCGGGTGCAGGCGCGGCGACTCACCCCGCTGGATCTTGTTCCGTTCCTTCCCCGTGCGCAGCATTCGGCCCATGGCACGTTGTGAGGTCTGCGGAAACGATTACGGCATGTCCTTCGAGGTGCACGCGCAGGGCGCCGTGCACGTCTTCGACTGCTTCTCCTGCGCCATCCACCGCATGGCGCCCGTCTGCGAGCACTGCCGGGTCTCGATCATCGGCCAGGGCGTCGAGGTCGAGGGGCAGTGGTTCTGCGGGGCGCACTGCGCCCGGGCGGAGGGGAAGGTGGGCATCGTCGACCGCGTCTGACTCCGTCCGGCACCATCCGACTCGTCCGCCTCCCCTCCCGACCCCGGACGGCCACCCGGCTGCCGGGGTCCTTCGCACTGCGGGTACCGTCGTGGGCGTGTACCGCTTTGTGCTGACCCGGCAGTGGGTGTTCCTCACCCTGATCGCCCTCGCCCTCATCCCCGTGATGATCAAGCTGGGGTTCTGGCAGTACCACCGCCATGAGCACCGGGTCACGCAGAACCAGCTGATCGAGGCGAACCTGCGGGCGAAGCCGGTACCCGTGAACGAGGTCACCTCCCCCGGACACCGGGTGCCCCGCGCCGACTTCTGGCGCGCGGTCACCGCGACCGGTACGTACGACACCGCGCACGAGGTCGTCGTACGGATGCGCACCGACAACGACGACAAGGTCGGCTTCCACGTCCTGACCCCGCTGGTCCTCTCCGACGGCCGGGTGGTCCTGGTCAACCGGGGCTGGGTGCCCGGCGGCGACGACCCGCGCGCCTACCCGCCGGTGCCGGCCGCGCCCGCCGGCGAGGTCACCGTCACCGGCCGGCTGAAGGCCGACGAGACCAGCGGCGGCAGCGGCATCAAGGACCGCAAGGGCCTGCCGGACCGTCAGGTGATGCTGATCAACAGCGCGCAGCAGGCCGAGTACCTGGGCCGTACGGTCCTCGGCGGGTACATGGAGCTGACCGCTCCGCAACCGGCGGACGGCAGCCCGGAGACCATCTCCGACCCCGACCACGACTCGATCGGCCCACACATGGCGTACGCCGTCCAGTGGTGGCTGTTCACCGGCGCGGTTCCGGTGGGCTGGGTGGTCCTCGTACGCCGTGAGAAGCGCGAGCGCGAGGAAGAGGCGGCCGGCGCCGAAGCCTCCCGGCAGGAGCCGGCGACGGCGTAGCGTGTCGGCATGGATCTTGGACTGAAAGACCGTGTCTACATCGTCACCGGGGCCACGCGCGGCCTCGGTCTCGCCTCCGCCCGGGAACTGACCGCCGACGGCGCGAAGGTCCTCCTGACGGGCCGGGACGAGAAGCGGGCGGCCGACGCCGCCGCCGAGCTCGGCCCGAACGCGGCCGGGGTCGCGGCCGACAACTCCGACCCGGAGGCTGCCGCACGGCTCGTCGCCACCGCCCGCGAGCGCTTCGGCCGCCTCGACGGCATCCTCATCAGCGTCGGCGGACCGGCGCCGGGCTTCGCGGCCGACAACACCGACGCGCAGTGGTCGGCCGCCTTCGAGTCGGTCTTCCTGGGCGCGGTCCGCCTCGCCCGGGCGGCCGCCGCCGAGCTGGGCGAGGGCGGGGTCATCGGCTTCGTCCTGTCGGGCTCGGTGCACGAGCCGATCCCCGGCCTGACCATCTCCAACGGCCTGCGCCCGGGTCTGGCGGGCTTCGCGAAGTCCCTCTCGCTGGAGCTCGGCCCGCGCGGGATCCGGGTCGTCGGTCTCCTTCCGGCGCGCATCGACACCGACCGGGTGCGCGAGCTCGACGCCCTGTCGGGTGACGCCGCGGCGGCGCGGGCCGGGAACGAGTCCCGCATCCCGCTGCGCCGCTACGGCGCCCCGGAGGAGTTCGGCCGTACGGCGGCCTTCCTGCTCTCCCCGGCGGCTTCGTACCTGACGGGCGTCATGCTGCCGGTCGACGGCGGCTCCCGGCACGGCTTCTGACCCACCGGGCGCCCGGCGTGATCGACGGGACGCCCCCTACGCCCCTACGTCACGCGCTGGGCCCGGTGGGACGTCACCTTGAGGCGGGCCTCCGCGGGGAGTTCCGGGAGGCCCGCCGAGGTGCGGGCGTGGGTCAGGACCGGGCCGGCCACGGCGGCCAGGGCGTCGGCGGGAACCGCGTGGGGTTCCAGTTGCAGCGCGACCCGCAGTGCCGGCGACCCGCGGCGGCCGCGCAGGGCGACCCGGCAGCCGGCGACCCCGTCCACGGCGCCGGCCTCCGCGGCCACCGCTTCCTCCAGCGCGCGCCCGCGCAGCAGGGCGAACGCCCCGTCCCCGCTGTCGACGACCACCGCTCCCAGCCGGGAGCGCCGCAGTTGGGAGAGCAGCCACCACAGCGCCAGCAGCACCACCACGGCGAGTCCGGCGGCCACCGCCCACCACCACCAGCCGTCGGCGTGCCAGTAGCGGCTGCGGGTCTCCTCGCTCAGCAGCGGGGCGTGGCGGCCGTGCAGCGGCCACGCGCCCGTCAGCACCACGATCCCCACCGCCAGCAGGACCGCTCCGGCCACCGCCAGCAGGATCCGGTTCAC
Organism: Streptomyces sp. Sge12; assembly: GCF_002080455.1. NCBI lineage: Bacteria > Bacillati > Actinomycetota > Actinomycetes > Kitasatosporales > Streptomycetaceae > Streptomyces > Streptomyces sp. Sge12. The sequence continues at coordinate 5,993,853 of NZ_CP020555.1, read as the reverse complement.
CGTCCCGAGCACCCCGTCACCTCCTGACCCGTACGCGCGGCTGCGGCGGGTGCGCGAGCCCCAGTTCCTCGATGCCGACGGCCAGGACCTCGTCCAGGTCGGCCCGTACGTCGTCCAGCTCGCGGAAGTGCGAGGTGGCCCGCACCCCGACCCGGGACCGGCCCACCTTGACCCGCACGGACCGCACCCCGGAGACCTCCATGGCCCGGTCCCGCAGGACCTGCGCGGCGTCCTTGCGCCCGAGCCCGGCGCGGACCCGCGCCCCCGCGTCCGTCCCGTCCGGGGGCCGCATCGGCAGGATCCCCCGGAGTCCGGGGGCGAGCGCCAGCAGCAGGAGCACCGCCCCTGCCAGGGCGACGGCCCCGGCGATCAGCTGCACCTCCAGGTCCGCGGGGGTGTGCGTGGCGAGGGCGTCCGTGAGATCGCGGCGCCAGCCCATGGCGGGCCGGTCGGCCCGTACGGCGGCCAGGTCGTACAGGAACAGGCCCGCCACCCCGAGCAAGACCAGGGCGGTGAGCGCGGCGGGTACCCGCCGCGCGGAGCGGAACCGGTGGACCCGGTCGGACCGGGGGGCCTTCACCGCAGCCGCCGGTCCCGCCCGTGGGCGGTCCGGGTGTGGGTGGAGTGCAGGTGCTCGATGTCGATGTCCACCTCGGGTACGGACATCGACGCGCACTCCTCGACACGGAGCGCGACCTGGCGGCGTACGGCCGCACACTGTGCGGCCAGGTCGGAGGGGTAGTCCAGCTCCAGGCTCACCCGGACCCGCGCGATGTCGTGGTGCACGGTGACGGTGGCGTGCGCGGGCGTGCCCGAGGTCGTGTCGAGCACCTCCCGGGCGGCCTGGGCCGCGATCTTGGCGACGACCCGGTCGGCGATCCGGGTGGCACCGCGGTCGCCGGCGGCGACCCGGGACACGGCGGAGCGCGGCGGTCCGCTGCTGCCGCTGATGCTCTTGCTGCTGGTGCTGTTGCTGCTGGTGCTGCTCATCGGCGCCTCACCCGCGCCGGTCGTCGCGGCGGCGGAACAGGTCCCCCGGTTCCAGGTCCCCGTCGAGGAACCTGCCCACGAGGAAGCCGATGGCGCCGAGTGCCGCCACCAGGAGGAAGGCCCCGAAGCCACCGAAGTAGCCGGCGAACGCCAGGGCCATGCCGGCGAACAGTCCGGCGATCGCCATGCTCATGCGGACTCCTCTCGGCTACTGGAGACGGGATTCCGGTTCCTCGTCGGGCTCGTCGGGCAGCTTGACGTCGCTGACCGCGATGTTGACCTCGACGACCTCCAGGCTAGTCATCCGCTCGACCGCCGAGATGACGTTCTCCCGGACCGCCCGTGCCACGGCGCGGATCGAGACCCCGTAGTCCACGACGATCTCCAGGTCGAGGGCCGTCTGTGTCTCGCCGACCTCCGCCTTGACCCCGCGGCTGACGCCGGCCTTGCCGCCGCCGGGCACCCGGTCGCGGACGGCCCCGAAGGTACGGGAGAGGCCGCTGCCGCTGCCCATGGCGTGTACGCCGACCACCTCGCGGGCGGCCAGCCCGGCGATCTTCTCGACCACCCCGTCGGCGATGGACGTACGTCCCCGGTCGCCGGGCGCCTTGCCGGAGCCCCCGGATACGGAGCCCCCTGATGCGGTTTCGGTCATCGCGTGTCCCTTCACATGGATAGCGGACTCACTCCGCACCACGTTAGGCGCCGGGCCGCGCCGGCGCTCCGGGACTACGCCGGTCGGCTGGCCGGCTTGCGCCGGTGCGCCGACCGGAACGCGGCCGTCAGTCGGAGAGACCCGCAAGGTCGCGCAGGCGGCGGGCCTGCGCCGCGCGCTCGGCGGCGCGCTGGTCGTCGTAGGGGCGGGACGTGGCGGAGCGCAGCAGCGTCTTCGTCTCGATCACGGCGTCCCGCGCCGGGGCGAGCAGGGCCGTGGTGAGGTCCTGGACGGCGGCGTCGAGCTCGTCCGCCGGGACCACGAGGTTGGCGAGGCCGACCCGCTCAGCCTCCTCGGCGTGCACGAAGCGGCCCGTCGCGCAGATCTCGAGCGCGCGGGCGTAGCCGACCAGGGAGGTCAGGGGCTGGGTGCCGGCCAGGTCGGGGACCAGGCCCAGGCTGGTCTCGCGCATGGCGAACTGCACGTCGTCCGCGACCACGCGCAGGTCGCACGCGAGCGCGAGCTGGAAGCCGGCGCCGATCGCGTGCCCCTGCACGGCGGCGACGGAGATGATGTCGTTACGCCTCCACCAGGTGAATGCCTCCTGGTACTCGGCGATCGTGGAGTCGAGCAGTTCGTCCGAACCGCGTGCCAGATCGAGGAAGGACGGCTCGCCCTCGAAACCTTCGGGGGTGAACGCCTGCCGGTCGAGCCCTGCGGAGAAGGACTTGCCCTCACCGCGCAGCACGACGACCCGGACGGTGCCCGGCAACAACCTTCCGGCCTCGGCCAAAGCCCGCCAGAGCGCGGGGGATTGGGCATTTCGCTTGGCCGGATTGGTCAGTGTCACCGTGGCGACCGTGTCGTCGACGGTGAGTCGTACGCCGTCCTTGTCGAGCAGAGCCATCTTTCATGCCTCCGGTGTGCAGTCGGCCGCAAGCTCGGCCTAAGTGACTGCACAGTAACCACCCAGCCGACCGGAAGGCCGACCGGGGGGTCACCGAAGGAACCGTCGGATCATGATGAACCTTGAATCCGTTGGAGCGTCGGAACCGATGGGACCGGGGTCAGGCCGTAGCCGCCTTCTTGCCACGCGTCGCGCCTCCGCGACCACGCAGCGATACCCCGGACTCACTGAGCATCCGGTGGACGAATCCGTAGGACCGGCCGGTCTCTTCGGCCAGCGCCCGGATACTCGCACCGGAGTCGTACTTCTTCTTCAGGTCTGCCGCGAGCTTGTCGCGCGCGGCGCCGGTTACCCGGCTGCCCTTCTTCAGAGTCTCGGCCACCCGTGCCTCCTCATGGGAAGTGCGCTCTGGACTTCTCATGATCACCCCTCCCACGCTTCCTGGCCACCCATTCAGCAAGGTCGGTACGACGGCATTTCCCGAGGGGTGGACACCCGAGCAGAACGGAATCTTCTCTTCCGCCGCATGACTTCCGTCACACTCCGCTGCCCCCGCCGGGAATCACCAGGTCAGGGGCGCGGAACCGGAAAACGAACGGCCCCGGTCGCGCACCCTCACGGGCGCCGCCGGGGCCGTCGTACGACGCGCAACGGTACGAGACCGTCTCACTCAGATGATGGATCACCCGTGAGCCGAATGATCCATAAGGAATTGGATCAGAAGCGGAACGGGAACCGGAACCCGGTCAGGCGAGGGCCACCAGGTCCCGGTAGTCCGGTCCCCACAGGTCCTCGACGCCGTCCGGAAGCAGGATGATCCGCTCCGGCTCCAGCGCCTCGACGGCGCCCTCGTCGTGCGTGACGAGGATGACGGCGCCCTTGTAGGTGCGCAGCGCGCCCAGGATCTCCTCGCGGCTGGCCGGGTCGAGGTTGTTCGTGGGCTCGTCGAGCAGGAGCACGTTCGCCGAGGAGACGACCAGGGTCGCCAGGGCGAGACGGGTCTTCTCGCCGCCGGAGAGCACCCCGGCGGGCTTGTCCACGTCGTCGCCGGAGAAGAGGAAGGAGCCGAGCGTCTTGCGGACGGCGACCAGGTCCAGGTCGGGCGCGGAGGAGCGCATGTTCTCCAGGACCGTGCGCTCCGGGTCCAGGGTCTCGTGCTCCTGCGCGTAGTAGCCGAGCTTGAGGCCGTGGCCGGGGACGACGGTGCCGGTGTCCGGCTTCTCGGTGCCCGAGAGCAGCCGCAGCAGGGTGGTCTTGCCGGCGCCGTTGAGGCCGAGGATGACGACGCGCGAGCCCTTGTCGATCGCCAGGTCGACGTCGGTGAAGATCTCCAGCGAGCCGTACGACTTCGACAGGCCCTCGGCCGTCAGCGGGGTCTTGCCGCAGGGCGCCGGGTCCGGGAAGCGGAGCTTGGCGACCTTGTCGGAGACGCGGACGGCCTCCAGGCCCGCGAGCAGCCGGTCGGCGCGCTTGGCCATGTTCTGCGCGGCGACGGTCTTGGTGGCCTTGGCGCGCATCTTGTCGGCCTGCGAGTTCAGGGCCGCGGCCTTCTTCTCGGCGTTCTGACGCTCGCGCTTGCGGCGCTTCTCGTCCGCCTCGCGCTGCTGCTGGTAGAGCTTCCAGCCCATGTTGTAGACGTCGATCTGGGAGCGGTTGGCGTCCAGGTAGAAGACCTTGTTGACGACGGTCTCGACGAGGTCGACGTCGTGGGAGATGACGATGAAGCCACCGCGGTAGGTCTTCAGGTAGTCGCGCAGCCAGACGATCGAGTCGGCGTCGAGGTGGTTGGTGGGCTCGTCGAGGAGCAGGGTGTCGGCGTCCGAGAAGAGGATCCGGGCGAGCTCGACGCGACGGCGCTGACCACCGGAGAGGGTGTGCAGCGGCTGGCCGAGCACCCGGTCGGGCAGGCCCAGGGCGGCCGAGATGGTCGCGGCCTCCGCCTCGGCGGCGTACCCGCCCTTGGTCAGGAACTCGGTCTCCTGGCGCTCGTACTGCTTCATCGCCTTGTCGCGGGTGCCGCCGGTGCCGGTGGCGATGCGCTCCTCGTTGGCGCGCATCTTCTTGATCAGTACGTCGAGACCGCGCGCGGACAGGATCCGGTCGCGGGCCAGTACGTCGAGGTCGCCGGTGCGCGGGTCCTGCGGGAGGTAGCCGACCTCGCCCGAGCGGGCGATGGAGCCGGCGGCGGGCTGGCCCTCGCCCGCGAGGCATTTGGTGAGCGTGGTCTTGCCCGCTCCGTTGCGGCCGACCAGGCCGATGCGGTCGCCCTTGGCGACGCGGAAGGAGGCGGACTCGATGAGGACGCGGGCGCCGGCGCGCAGCTCGATGCCGGTGGCGGTGATCACGGAAATACTCCAGGGCGGGTGGGGACGGCGGAAGGGGGGCAGGACGCGAAGCTTCGACGCCGCTAATCCGCGAGGAGATTTGCCATGAGAGACATTCTACCGGGGGTGTGCAACTGGTTTCCGGGCGCGGGCCGGGCCGCCCGCAGGCCTGCCGCCGCTCCCCCGCACCCCCCGTCCGTCCCCCGTCCGGATCAGTGGCTCTCCGGGGTGGCCGAGGCGCGTACCGGGATGAATGGGTTGATACTCGCCGCATGGGCGGAGACGCGACCGCACCTGTTTCACGCGTGGAGGGCGGTGCGGGATGCAGTTCGACGACGACGCCAGACTCGACGGCTCCGAGGTCGAGGACAGGCGCGGCGGCAGCCGCATCCCGGGCGGGAAGGCCACGGTGGGCGGCGGCATCGTCGGTCTCATCGCCCTGGTCATGGGGCTGCTGTTCGGTGTGGGGCCGGACCAGCTGGGGCTGTCCCCCACGGAGACGGAACCGGCGCCGGCCTCCTCGTCGCTCAGCGAGGTGCAGCAGGCCTGTACGACGGGGCAGGACGCGAACACCCGCGAGGACTGCCGGCTCGTGGCGGTCGTCAGGAGCACCCAGGCCTTCTGGAAGCAGGAGTTCGCCCGGCGCGGTGGCCAGTACACCCCGGCGAACACGGTGTTCTTCGAGAACCGGGTGAACACGGCGTGCGGGATGGCGACCGAGGCGGTGGGCCCCTTCTACTGCCCCGCGGACCGCAAGGTCTATCTGGACCTCGACTTCTTCGACGACCTGCGGACGAAGTTCGGCGCGACCGGCGGCCCCTTCGCGCAGGCGTACGTCATCGCCCACGAGTACGGGCACCACATCCAGAACCTGACCGGAACCCTCCAGCGGGCCCAGGACGGCCGGCAGGGCGCGAACAGCAATGCGGTCAAGGTCGAGCTGCAGGCCGACTGCTACGCGGGGGTGTGGGCGCACAACGCCACGAACGTCGCGGACGCGTCCACGGGGCGGCCGCTGATCAAGACGCTGACCGAGGACGACATCAGGGACGGGCTGGACGCGGCCGCCGCGGTCGGCGACGACCGGATCCAGGAGAAGTTCCAGGGCCGGGTGACCCCGGAGTCCTGGACGCACGGCTCGGCCGAGCAGCGGCAGCAGTGGTTCTACCAGGGCTACCGGACCGGCGACATGGCCCAGTGCAACACCTTCCGCTGACTGTCGGCGGCGCCTGCCATGCTGTGTGACGCGGGTCACCGTCACGAGAGGGAGTGATCGTCATGGCAGGCGTTCCGTCCATCTGTCCCACGCTGGTCTACCGCGATGCGAAGGCTGCCATCCGGCTGCTGACCGAGGCGTTCGGCTTCACCCAGGTCGCCGTCTACGAGGGTGAGGACGGCGCGGTGATGCACGCCGAGCTGGCGTACGGCAACGGCATGGTGATGCTGGGCAGCTCGGGCAGCGGCGGGGCCTTCGACAAGGCCATGCAGGGCGCCGGCCCCTCGGGGGTCTATGTCGTGGTCGAGGACGTGGACGCCCACCACCGGCGGGCGGTCGAGCACGGCGCGGAGATCCTGATGGAGCCCACCGACCAGGACTACGGCTCCCGCGACTACATGGCACGCGACGCCGAGGGCAACGTCTGGAGCTTCGGGACGTACGCGCCGCAGGTCTGACCCTGCCGACGCGCACGCCCCTGCGCCCTCACTCGCCGCCGGTGTGGACCTGGAAGGCGGCCCTGCGGACGGCCTTGGCCAGCGTCGGGTCGGGGTGGGCGGCGGCCAGCGCGACCAGCACCTGCACGGTGCGCGGATGGCCGACCGCGCGGACCTCGTCCAGCAGCCGGGGGACGGTGGTCCGGACGGCCGAGTCCAGGTGGCGGGCCAGCAGCTCGGCCTCGCCGTGGTCGGCGATGGCGGCCGCGGTGTCCACCCACAGCCAGGTCGACTCCTCCGCGGTCAGGACGTACTGCGCCTCGTCGGGGTCGATCCCGTCGTGCTCGGCGAGCCAGAGCAGGGCGTAGGGGCGCAGAGCGGGCTCGCGCACGGCGGCGCGCACCTCGGGCTCGGCGGGGGCGCCGACCACGCGCAGCGCCTCGAAGGCGAGGCCGCGCAGCAGGGCGTCCTCGCCGCGGGCCGCCTGCAGCAGCTCGGCCACGGCGTGGCCGACGGGCCGGGCGGCGAGCCAGGCCCGGTACTCGGCGCGGGCCGGGCCGGGGGTGAGCCGCGCGCAGCCGTGCAGCATGGCGGCGGCGGACTGCTCGATGTTCCCGGCGGGGCTCTGCGCCGCGACGCAGATCTGCTCCAGCTTGACCCAGACGGCCCAGCTTCCGAGCGGGGTGAGCGTGGCCCGGGCGGGGCCGAGGGTGACGGCGTCCACGGCGGCGAGTCCGCCGAGCGCCCAGCGCAGCAGCCGGGCGAGCGGGACGGGGCGGGCCTCGGCGGAGCCGGCCGCGGAGGTCAGGGCCGCCGCGGGCTCGGCCTCGTAGGGGATCTCGCAGCGCTCGTCGCGCAGTTCGGTGACGCGCTGCCCGAGCAGGTCGAGCAGGTCGGGAACGGTCACCGGGCCGGCGGAGAGCTGGAGCAGGGAGAGGAGCTGGGGCATCGCCTCGACGACCTCGGCGACGGCCGAGGGCGCGATGTCCGCGGGGGCGGGATGGACCAGCGACCAGGCGTCGAAGAGCGCGACCCAGCCGCGCAGTACGGCGGTGTCGTCGCGGTCCCAGGCGCGCAGCCGCCAGCCGGGGCGGGCGTGGCCGCCGTGCACCTCGACCAGTCCGGCGAGTCGGGCGCGGTCCCAGCCGACCCGGATCTGGCCGTGCGTCAGTCCCAGTTCTCCGGCGGCACGTTCGACGTCGGCGGCGGGCAGGGCGCCCGTGGGGGCGGGCCGGCCGCCGTCTCCGGCACCGAGGTTGAGCTCGGCCCAGCGGGTCAGGCGTACGGCGTCGGCGAGCGAGGCCCTGGCCCGGTTCGCGAGGTCGGCCGTGGCGGGCGTACCCGCCGGGGGCCGGGGCGCGGGCCGGGTACGTCGGTCGGTCACCGCCTTGCGGGCCGCGGCGACGGAGCGCGGCGAGACGAGTCGGAGTCTGGAGTCGCGAGCCAACTGCTCATCAGGCTTTCGGGACGTCACGGAAGCAGTCTCGCCCGTCACTGGCCGAAAGCCCAAACGGAACCGGTCGTTGCCGCCGGCCACCCGCAGTGCAGACCGGGACAAGCCGCCCGCAGGGCTCGGCCCGTCACAGGGCCTTCACATGACGGGGCCTTCGCACCTGGCTGTTCACGGCCGTTCGCGTGGCCGTTCGCCCTGATCCACCCCCCGGCCCCGGCCGGGCCCCCACCCGGCCTTCGCCGCGTCTTCACATAAGGGGAGTGAGGAAGCGGCGCAGGGCCTCCTCGTAGCCGGCCGGGTCGGCGTTCCACATCGCGCCGTGGCCGGCCCCGCCCACGGTGTGCAGGGTGACGAGATCGGGGCGGGCGGCGGCGAGGCGGCGGGAGGGCCCCCAGGGGGCGAGCGCGTCGTCCGGGCCGTGGAAGATCAGTACGGGGACGCGCAGTGCGCCGGGGTCCGCACCCGCCGGCCGGCGGTCGGCGCGCAGGCCCGCGCGGCCCTCGGCGGCCCGGACCGCCAGCGGCAGCACCACGGCCGGAGTGCCGCGTGCGGCCGCGAGTCCGCGCAGGGTGGTGTGCCAGTCGAGCACCGGCGAGTCCAGCACCAGCCCGGAGATCAGATGGGCCAGCGCCGAGCGCTCGGCCGCGTGCAGGGCCATGGTGGCGCCGGTGGACCAGCCGTGCAGGATCACCCGGCGGGCTCCGTAGCGCACGGCGTAGCGGATGGCGGCGTCCAGGTCGCGCCACTCCGATTCGCCGAGGTGGCCGAGGCCGTCCGGGGAAGCGGGGGCGCCGAGGTCGCCCCGGTAGCCGAGGTCCAGTACGGGGAGCCGGTGGCGGTGCAGGAAGGGCATGACCACCATCGGGTGCTCGCGGCTGCTGCCGAGCCCGTGCACGGTGATCACCCAGGTGTCGCGGACCGCGGGCACGAACCAGGCGGGCAGGGCGCCGAGCTCCCCGGGGATGTCCACGTCGGCGTGGTCGAGCCCGAGGGCGGTGCCCGGGTTGCCGACGTACACCTGGGGGGTGAGGGTGACGCGGGCGCCGGGGTGGAGGGTGCCGTGGGTGACGGATACGAGCTCCCGCACGACGGCGTCCGGGCCGGGGTCGGCGTCGGGGAGCACCGGGCCGACGACGGCGTGCACGCCGGGTGCGATCAGGCCGTAGGTGCCGGGGCGCAGGGAGGCGAGCGAACGGGTGAGGGTGATCCGGCCGGCGGCGGTGGAGTGGACGCTGAGCTTCGGCCCGCCGGGGAGCGGACGTCCGGGTTGGGGCCGCAGGGCCGCGTCGGCGGCGTACCGGCCGACGGCGACGGCGGCCGCGCCGGCACCCAGAAGGGTCGTGGTGACGGCCGCAGCCGTTGCTGTCGCGGTTCGCACGGCTCCAGTGTCGGGGCGCGACCGCGGGCGGGCCACCGGAGGAGATCCCTCCACCTCGGGCGCGGAGGAAGTGATCTAGGTCTCATTCGGGGTCCGGGAGGCGGGATCGCATACACGGCGACCCTGCTGCGGAGGGGTTCATTCACCCGGCTTTGACGTGCATTAATGGCGTTATCTACGCCAGAATCAGGACGAATGGCCCGATCGCACCCTGTCCCAGTACACCGGTCCGCCCGAGTCAGTTCACCTTCCGTTCATCCAGGTTGCCTACGGTCGCCGAGCCACTGACGTCAAACAGAAGCCTGGGTAAATGGAGCACATAACGCTTCTCCTCGGGATCGTGATCATTACCGCTCTCGTGTTCGACTTCACGAACGGTTTCCACGACACGGCCAACGCGATGGCCACCACCATCTCGACCGGCGCCCTCAAGCCCAAGACGGCGGTGGCCATGTCCGCCGTGCTCAACCTCGTCGGCGCGTTCATGTCCGTGGAGGTCGCCAAGACGATCTCCAAGGGACTGGTCAACGAGGAGGGCATCCAGCCAGAGGTGATCTTCGCCGCCCTGGTCGGAGCGATCCTCTGGAACCTCGTCACCTGGCTGGTCGGTCTCCCCTCCAGCTCCTCTCACGCCCTGATGGGTGGCCTGATCGGTGCCGCGGTCGCCTCCGCCGGCATCGGCGCGGTCAACGGCAGCGTCGTCGTCACCAAGGTCCTCATCCCCGCGATCGCCGCCCCGCTGGTGGCCGGCATCGCCGCGTACCTGGCCGCCAAGCTCACCTACAAGCTGGGCGACAAGGTCGGCGAGAAGACCTCCGCCAAGGGGTACCGCGCCGGTCAGATCGCCTCGGCCGGTCTCGTCTCCCTCGCGCACGGCACCAACGACGCGCAGAAGACGATGGGCATCATCACCCTGGCCCTCATCGCCGGCGGCGCCATCGCGCCCGACGCGAACCCCCCGGTCTGGGTCATCGTCTCCGCCGGTCTGGCCATCGCCATGGGTACCTACCTGGGCGGCTGGCGCATCATCCGCACCATGGGCAGCGGCCTGACCGACCTGCACCCGCAGCAGGGCTTCGCCGCCCAGACCTCGGCCGCGTCCGTCATCCTGGCCTCCTCGAACCTGGGCTTCTCGCTCTCCACCACCCACTCGTGCTCCGGTGCGGTCATGGGTGCGGGCCTGGGCCGCAAGGGCGGTGTGGTCCGCTGGTCCACCGCGACCCGCATGTTCGTCGCGTGGGGCCTGACCCTGCCGGCCGCCGCGCTGGTCTCGGCCGGTGCCGAGCTGGTCATGCGCATCGGTGACGTCGGCATCGCCGCGGTCACGCTCTTCCTGATCGGCTCCTGCCTGGCCATCTGGCTCATCTCGCGCCGCCAGGTCGTCGACCACAACAACGTCAACGAGGTGGAGCCGGCCGGCGCCGAGGAGCCGGGTGTCGTCACCACGGCGATCGCCGCGGTCACCGTCCCGCCGACCGTTGCCGCCGCCGGCACCATCGCCGCGGTCACGGACGAGGACCTCAGGGCCACCATCCCGGCCGCGACGCAGACCCCGGCCGCTCCGGCCGCCGCGGTCTGACCGAGACAGAGACCACGCAGAGACCCGCACCCTTCAGAAAGCGGCAGTATGAAGATCGACTGGGAAGCGCTCGGCTCCGTCTTCGGGGTCAGCCTCCTCGCCACCGTCGCCCTCGTGGCCCTCTTCACCCTGGGCCTGGTGGGCCTGTCCAAGCACGAGACCGCGACCGAACAGGGCGGCACCGCCACCCTCGCCCGCAGCGGCGCGTACGCCTGCTTCGCGCTCGTCGCGGCTGCCGTGGGCTACGCGATCTACCTGATCGTCGCCTGATCCGCCGCTCCGCGGCCGATCGGGCGTGAAGGCTCCCTCCGGGTTTGTCCCGGAGGGAGCTTTTCGCATCCCGCGCCCCTACCGCGCCGCAGGTCAACGGCGAGTTGACGGGCTTCGCGGTGCATGGTGGACTGCCCGAGCCAATACGGCGGCATGGAGAGGAAGTCCGGTGCGAATCCGGCGCGGTCCCGCCACTGTCACCGGGTGCGCACGCCGCGCGTGCGTCCCGGGAGCCAGGAACTCTCGCCGCCGGACACGTCGAACCAGGGCGCGGACCCTGAGTGAGGACATACCTGCCACCATGCGTGCCGATCGCGTCTTCGCGTACGGCGTCACGGCGGGCCTGATCGGCGACCGGATCCTCGGTGATCCGCGCCGAGGGCACCCCGTGGCCGCCTTCGGACGAGCCGCCGCCGCCGTCGAGCGCTCCCTGTGGCGCGACGACCGCGCCCGGGGCCTCCTGCACACCCTGGTGTGCGCCGGGGGCGCGGCAGCCGTCGGAGCGCTGGGCGCCCGCGCCGTGCGCTCCCGGCCCGCCGCCGTCCGTATCGCCCTGACCGCCGCCGCCACCTGGGCCGTCGTGGGCGGCACCTCGCTGGGCCGGGAGGCCCGCGCCATCGGCGGCGCGCTCGCCGCCGGGGACACCGAGGTGGCCCGCGAGCGGCTGCCGCACCTGTGCGGGCGCGACCCGCAGTCCCTCGACGGGCAGCAGATGGCCCGCGCCGTCGTGGAGTCCGTCGCCGAGAACACCTCCGACGCGGTGGTCGGGGCCCTGGTGTGGGGCGCCGTCGCCGGGGTCCCCGGGCTGCTGGCCTTCCGCGCCGTGAACACCCTGGACGCGATGGTCGGCCACCGGTCCCCCCGCTACCTGCACTACGGCTGGGCCTCCGCCCGCCTCGACGACCTGGCCGGCTGGCCCGGAGCCCGGCTGACGGCGGTCGCCGCCGTACTGGCCGGACCCGACCGGCGGGGCGCCGTACGGGCCTGGCGCGCCGACGCCGCCGCGCACCCCAGCCCGAACGCCGGCCCTGTCGAGGCCTCGTTCGCCGGGGCGCTCGGCGTCCGGCTGGGCGGGACCCTCGCCTACGGGGGCCGGGTCGAGCACCGGGCCGTGCTGAACGGCTCCGCCGGGCGTCCGGTGGAGGTCGCGGACATCGAGCGCGCGGTCCGGCTGTCGCGGCAGGTGACCTGGCTGGCACTGGGCGCCTGCGTGGCCGCCCGGCTGCTGGTATCCCGTACGACACGGAGGGGGCGGCGCGGATGAGCGGCGCGAAGCGCGGCGGGGGTCTGCTGGTCGCGGGCACCACGTCGGACGCGGGCAAGAGCGTGGTCACGGCGGGCATCTGCCGCTGGCTGGCCCGGCAGGGCGTGAAGGTGGCGCCCTTCAAGGCACAGAACATGTCGCTGAACTCCTTCGTCACCCTGGAGGGCGCCGAGATCGGCCGCGCCCAGGCGATGCAGGCCCAGGCGGCCCGAGTGGAGCCGACCGCGCTGATGAACCCGGTGCTGCTCAAGCCGGGCAGCGACCGCAGCAGCCAGGTGGTGCTCCTGGGCAAGCCGGTGGGCGAGATGAGCGCCCGCGGGTTCTTCGGGTCCGAGGGGTCGTCCCCCGGGAAGGCGCTGCACGGCGGGCGCCAGGAGCAGTTGCTCGGCATCGTCACGGACTGCCTGGAGCAGCTGCGGGGCACGTATGACGCCGTGATCTGCGAGGGGGCGGGGAGTCCGGCCGAGATCAACCTGCGCCGGACCGACATCGTGAACATGGGGATCGCGCGGGCCGCGCGGTTCCCGGTGGTCGTGGTCGGGGACATCGACCGCGGCGGGGTCTTCGCGTCCTTCTTCGGGACGACGGCGCTGCTGTCCCCCGAGGACCAGGCCCTGATCGCCGGGTACATGGTCAACAAGTTCCGCGGCGACGTATCGCTGCTGGAGCCGGGCATGGAGATGCTGCGCGGCCTCACGGGCCGGGCCACCTACGGGGTGCTGCCGTTCCGGCACGGGCTGGGCATCGACGAGGAGGACGGCCTGCGGGTCTCGCTGCGCGGTGCGGTACGGGAGTCCGTGGTGGCGCCGCCGGTCGGCGCGGACGTGCTGCGCGTCGCCGTGTGCGCGGTACCGCTGATGTCGAACTTCACGGACGTCGACGCGCTCGCGGCGGAGCCGGGGGTCGTGGTGCGGTTCGTGGACCGGGCCGAGGAACTGGCCGACGCGGACCTGGTCGTCGTACCCGGCACCCGGGGCACGGTGAAGGCCCTGCAGTGGCTGCGCGAACGCGGGCTCGCTGACGCGCTGTTGCGGCGGGCCGCCGAGGGGCGGCCGGTGCTGGGCATCTGCGGCGGCTTCCAGGTGCTGGGCGAGCGCATCTCGGACGAGGTCGAATCCCGGGCGGGCGAGGTCGACGGCCTCGGGCTGCTCCCCGTACGGGTCCGCTTCGAGCGGGAGAAGACCCTGGCGCGGCCCTCCGGGACGGCGCTCGGCGAGGAGGTCACCGGCTACGAGATCCACCACGGCGTGGCCGAGGTGCTGGGCGGCGAGGCCTTCCTGGACGGCTGCCGGGTCGGATCGGTGTGGGGCACCCACTGGCACGGCTCGCTGGAGTCGGACGGCTTCCGCCGGGCGTTCCTGCGTGAGGTGGCGGCGGCCGCTGGACGCGCCTTCGTCCCGGCGCCGGACACCTCGTTCGGTGCGCTGCGGGAGGAGCAGCTCGACCTGCTGGGCGACCTGATCGAAGAACACGCCGATACGGATGCGCTGCTGCGGCTCATCGAGGACGGCGCCCCCGCGGGCCTGCCGTTCCTCCCCCCGGGCGCACCGTGACGGGCCGGGCCCAGCGGGGGGCCTTCCCCCACCCCGCCCCTTCCCGAAACCGGGGCGGAGCCCCGGCAACGGTCCGCACCTTCCAAGGAGTGAGCAACGCATGAGCACGCCCTATCCGTTCACCGCAGTGGTCGGCCAGTCCGACCTGCGGCTGGCGCTCCTGCTCAACGCCGTGAGCCCGGCAGTCGGCGGGGTGCTCGTGCGCGGCGAGAAGGGGACCGCCAAGTCCACCGCCGTCCGCGCCCTGTCGGCACTCCTGCCGAAGGTGGACGTCGTGTCCGGCTGCCGGTTCAGCTGCGCGCCCGCCGGGCCCGACCCGGCCTGCCCGGACGGCCCGCACGAGCCCGGCCCCGGCGCCCTGCGGCCCGCCCGCATGGTGGAGCTGCCCGTCGGCGCCTCCGAGGACCGCCTCGTGGGCGCCCTCGACATCGAACGGGCCCTGGCCGAGGGCGTGAAGGCCTTCGAGCCCGGCCTGCTCGCCGACGCCCACCGCGGCATCCTCTACGTCGACGAGGTCAACCTCCTCCACGACCACCTGATCGACCTGCTGCTGGACGCCGCCGCGATGGGCGCCTCGTACGTGGAGCGCGAGGGCGTCTCCGTCCGGCACGCCGCCCGCTTCCTGTTGGTCGGCACGATGAACCCGGAGGAGGGCGAGCTGCGCCCGCAGCTCCTCGACCGGTTCGGGCTGACCGTCGAGGTGGCCGCCTCCCGCGAGCCCGCCCAGCGCGTCGAGGTCGTCCGCCGCCGGCTCGCCTACGAGGACGATCCCGCGGGCTTCGCGACCCGCTGGGCCGGTGACGAGCACGAGATCCGGGCCCGCGTGGTGGCCGCTCGGGCGCTGCTGCCGAAGGTCTCGCTGGGCGACACCGCGCTGCTGCAGATCGCGGCGACCTGCGCCGGGTTCGAGGTCGACGGAATGCGCGCCGACATCGTGATGGCGCGGACGGCGACCGCGCTGGCCGCCTGGGCCGGGCGCACGGAGGTGCGCAAGGAGGACGTCCGGCAGGCCGCCCTGCTGGCGCTCCCCCACCGGCGGCGCCGCAACCCCTTCGATGCGCCCGGGCTCGACGAGGACATGCTCGACCGGATCCTGGACGAGTTCCCCGACGAGGAGCCGGAGCCCGACCCGGAGCCCGAGCCGCAGGGCCCCGACGACGACGGGGGCCCCGAGGACGGCGGCCCGGACGGCGGCCCCGGCGGCACTCCCCCGCAGGGCGGCGGCCCGGACACCCCCGGGACCGAGCGGCAGCCCGAGTCCGATTCCGCGGACGCGCCGCAGGCACCGGAGTCGCCGGAGTCGCCCGAGCCGCAGCCCTCCGCCCAGGAGAGCACCGGGCCCGAGCAGGCCGCCGTACGCGCCGCCGAGCCGTTCCGAACCAAGATGCTGAGCGTGCCCGGCCTCGGCGAGGGCGCGTCGGGCCGCCGGTCCCGCGCCCGCACCGCCCACGGCCGCACCACCGGCGCCCAGCGCCCGCGCGGGCACCTGACGAAGCTGCACCTGGCCGCCACCATCCAGGCCGCCGCCCCGCACCAGAAGGCGCGCGGCCGGTCCGGGCGCGGTCTGGTGATCCGCAAGGACGATCTGCGCCAGGCCTCGCGGGAGGGCCGCGAGGGCAACCTCGTCCTGTTCGTCGTCGACGCCTCCGGTTCCATGGCCGCCCGGCAGCGCATGGGCGCGGTCAAGGGCGCCGTGCTCTCGCTGCTCCTGGACGCCTACCAGCGCCGGGACAAGGTCGGCCTGATCACCTTCCGCGGGGCCACGGCCGAGCTGGCCCTGCCGCCGACCTCCTCGGTGGACGCTGCGGCGGCCCGGCTGGAGCAGCTGCCGACCGGTGGCCGCACCCCGCTCGCCGCCGGGCTGCTGAAGGCCCACGAGGTGCTGCGGATCGAGCGGCTGCGGGATCCCTCGCGCCGGCCGCTGCTGGTGGTCGTCACCGACGGGCGGGCCACCTCCGCCGGGAACGCCGGGGGCCGTACGGACAGCACCCCGCGGGAGCTCGCCGGGCACAGCGCGCGGCTGCTGCAGGCCGGGGGCGTCGCCTCCGTGGTCGTGGACTGCGAGTCGGGGCCGGTGCGGCTGGGGCTGGCCGGCGTACTGGCCCGGGACCTCGGCGGTCCCGCCGTCACGCTCGACGGGCTGCGGGCCGACTCGCTGGCCGGGCTCGTGAAGAACGTACGTACGGCAGTGGCAGCCACTGCCTCACCCAACAGCAACAGGAGGGCCGCGTAATGCCTCAGGGACAGCCGTCCGTCGTTCCGGACGACGGACTCACGACGCGTCAGCGCCGCAACCGTCCGCTGGTCTTCGTCCACACCGGCCCCGGCAAGGGCAAGTCCACGGCGGCCTTCGGGCTGGCGCTGCGCGCCTGGAACCAGGGCTGGCCGATCGGGGTGTTCCAGTTCGTCAAGTCGGCGAAGTGGAAGGTCGGCGAGGAGAACGCGCTCAAGGTGCTCGGCGCCTCCGGGGAGGGCGGCTCCGTCGTCTGGCACAAGATGGGCGAGGGCTGGTCCTGGGTCCAGCGGGACGCGCAGCTCGACAACGAGCAGGCGGCCAAGGAGGGCTGGGAGCAGGTCAAGCGCGATCTGGCCGCCGAGACGCACAAGCTGTACGTGCTGGACGAGTTCGCCTACCCGATGCACTGGGGCTGGATCGACGTCGACGAGGTCATCGAGGTGCTGCGGGGCCGCCCCGGCACGCAGCACGTGGTGATCACGGGCCGCAACGCGCCGGAGAAGCTGGTGGAGTTCGCGGACCTCGTCACCGAGATGACCAAGGTCAAGCACCCGATGGACACGGGGCAGAAGGGCCAGAAGGGCATCGAGTGGTGACTTCGTTCAACGTTCCCCGGCTGGTCATCGCCGCTCCCTCGTCCGGGAGCGGCAAGACCACCGTGGCCACGGGCCTGATGGCGGCCTTCTCGGAGCGCGGCCTCGCCGTGTCCCCGCACAAGGCCGGGCCCGACTACATCGACCCCGGGTACCACGCGCTGGCCACCGGCCGGCCGGGGCGCAACCTCGACGCCTTCATGTGCGGGCCGGAGCTGGTCGCGCCGCTGTTCGCGCACGGGGCGGCCGGCTGCGATCTCGCCCTGGTCGAGGGCGTGATGGGGCTCTACGACGGGGCCGCGGGCCGGGGTGAACTGGCGTCGACGGCGCAGGTGGCGAAGTTGCTGCGGGCGCCGGTGGTGCTGGTGGTCGACGCCTCCTCGCAGTCGCGGTCGGTGGCGGCGCTCGTGCACGGCTTCGCGTCCTTCGACCCGCAGGTGCGGCTGGGGGGCGTGATCCTGAACAAGGTCGGCTCCGACCGGCACGAGGTGATGCTGCGGGAGGCCCTGGAGGAGGCGGGGATGCCGGTCCTCGGCGTCCTGCGGCGGGCTCCGCAGGTGGCCACGCCCTCGCGGCACCTGGGGCTGGTCCCGGTGGCCGAGCGGCACACCGACGCCCTGGCCTCGGTGTCGGCGCTGGCCGCGCAGGTCCGGGCGGGCTGCGACCTGGACGCCCTGATGGCCCTGGCCCGCACGGCCCCGCCGCTGGACTGCGAGGCCTGGTCGCCGGCCACTGCGCTGACGCACGGCCGGGACCGTGCCTCGGCCCCGCCGGCGTTCGGGGCGCTGGGGTCCGGGGGCAGCGCCCCCGGCAACGGCGCCGCACCCGCAGACCCCACCGGAGCCCTCGGCGGGCCGCCGGTGGTCGCCGTCGCGGGCGGAGCCGCGTTCACCTTCTCCTACGCCGAGCACACCGAGCTGCTCACCGCCGCCGGGGCGGAGGTCGTCACCTTCGACCCGCTGCGGGACGAGGCGCTCCCGCCCGGCACCACCGGCCTGGTGATCGGCGGCGGCTTCCCGGAGATGTACGCGCCCGAACTGTCCGCCAACGAACCGCTGCGGGCGGCCGTCGCCGCCTTCGCCGCGGCCGGTGGCCCCGTCGCCGCCGAGTGCGCCGGACTGCTGTACCTCGGGCGGTCGCTGGACGGGAAGCCCATGTGCGGGGTGCTGGACGCCGACGCGCGGATGTCGGACCGTCTGACCCTGGGCTACCGCGAGGCCGTGGCGGTGTCCGACAGCGCGCTCGCGCGGGCCGGGACCCGGCTGCGCGGGCACGAGTTCCACCGGACGGTGATCGAGCCGGGCGCCGGGGCGGCCCCGGCGTGGGGGTTCACGCACCCGGAGCGCAGGGTCGAGGGCTTCGTCCAGCAGGGTGTGCACGCCAGCTATCTGCACACGCACTGGGCGGCGGAGCCGTCCGTCGCGCGCCGCTTCACGGAAGCCGCGGCAGCACGGCGGTGACCGCCGTCGCCTCCGTCCCCGGCCGGCACTCAGTCCGCGATGCCCACCACCAGCCAGATCCCGGCCACCCCGCCCACCGTGCACATCAGCGTGGACAGGGCGGGGTGCTTGTGGTGGGCCTCGGGCAGGATCTCGGCGGACGCGAGGTAGAGCAGCACCCCTCCGAAGAACCCGAGGTACGCGCCGAGCGGTTCCTCCGGAAGGGTGAACAGCAAGGTGGACGCCGCGCCCACGACCGGCGCGACGGCGTCCGCGAAGAGCATCAGCAGGGCCTTGCGGCGGTCGTTGCCGTAGAGACTGGTGAGCGTGTACGTGTTGAACCCGTCGGCGAAGTCGTGGGTGATGACGGCCAGCGCCACGGCCACCCCCATGCCCCCGCCGACCTGGAAGGCCGCGCCCAGGGCCACGCCGTCGGCGAGGCTGTGGCCGACCATGGCCGCGGCCGCGGTCAGTCCCACCTGGGGGACGCGGGCGCCGTCCTCGGCCCCGTGTGCGGCCTGGCGGACGGCGAGCAGCCGTTCCACGACGTGCGCGACGAGGAAGCCCCCGACGAACAGCAGCAGGGCGAGCGGTACGCCGAACACCTCGTCGCCCGCGGCGTGGAGGGCCTCCGGGAGCAGGTCGAGGCCCACGACGCCGAGCATCAGCCCGCCGGCCAGGCCCAGCACGAGGTGGCGGCGGTCGGTGACGCGCTGCGCCGCCCATCCGCCCGCCAGGGTCATCAGGAACGCACCCAACGCCACGATCACGGCCATGTGCCCCTGAATACAGATTCCTCGCCGCGCGTGCACGTCCGCGCGCGAGTGGCGGGCGGCGGACTGTTGACGACGGACCGACCGGGGCAGGTGATGTTCCGGTGGCGGTGATGGTGACGATGACTACGGAGGGAGGACCCCCGGTGGGCGAGTACACGACGCAGGTGGTGGTCGGGGTCGGCGGACGCGCGGGGGTTTCCGTCGCGGAGGTCTGCGCCCTGGTCGAGGAGACGCTGCGGGGGGCCGGGCTGACCGTGGAGGCGGTGAAGTCGCTGGCCACGGTGGAGTCGAAGGCGGACGAGCCCGGGATCGCGGGTGCGGCGGAACGTTTCGGCGTCCCTCTGGTGGGCTACCCGCCCGAACGGCTGGCCGCCGTCACCGTGCCGCACCCCTCGGAGGCCGTGCACACCGCCGCCGGGACTCCCTCGGTGGCCGAGGCCGCGGCCCTCGCGGGCGGCGGGGAACTCCTCGTGCCCAAGCGGCGGTCGATGGCGGCGACCTGCGCGGTGGCCACGGCGCACGCGCACGACCTGCGCCACCACGGGGACGCCGAGGTGATCGACGCGGGCTCCGCGCTGGTGGACCTGGCGGTCAACGTACGTGCGCACACGCCCCCGGACTGGCTCAAGCAGCGGATCGCCGACTCCCTCGGGGATCTCGCCGCGTACCCCGACGGGCGGGCCGCCCGCGCGGCGGTGGCGGCCCGGCACGGGCTGCCGGTCGAGCGGGTGCTGCTGACGGCCGGGGCCGCGGAGGCCTTCGTACTGATCGCGCGGGCCCTGGGAGCCGTACGGCCGGTCGTGGTGCATCCGCAGTTCACCGAGCCGGAAGCCGCCCTGCGGGACGCGGGGCACCGCGTGGAGCGGGTGGTGCTGCGGGCGGCGGACGGCTTCCGGCTGGATCCGGCGGACGTGCCCGAGGACGCGGACCTGGTGGTGATCGGCAATCCGACCAACCCGACGTCCGTGCTGCACCCGGCGGGGACACTGGCGGCGCTGGCCCGGCCGGGCCGGATCCTGGTCGTGGACGAGGCGTTCATGGACGCCGTCCCGGGCGAACGCGAGGCCCTGGCGGGACGGATGGACCTGCCGGGGCTGGTGGTGCTGCGGAGCCTGACGAAGACCTGGGGGCTGGCGGGGCTGCGGATCGGCTACGTACTGGCCGAGCCCGAGGTGATCGCGAAGCTGGCGGCCGCACAGCCGCTGTGGCCGGTGTCGACGCCCGCGCTGGTGGCGGCCGAGGCCTGTATGGCTCCGGAGGCGCTGGCCGAGGCCGAGGAGGCGGCCCGGCGGATCGGCGTGGACCGGGCACACCTGCTGGCCGGGCTCGCGGAGTTCGACGAGGTGACGGCCGTCGGGGTGGCCGAGGGGCCGTTCGTCCTGATCCGGGTGGCGGGCGGGGCCGAGGTCCGTACCCGGCTGCGCGCCCTCGGTTTCGCCGTCCGGCGCGGGGACACCTTCCCGGGGCTGGACCACTCCTGGCTGCGGCTGGCGGTGCGCGACCGTGCGACGACGGGCCGGCTGCTCCAGGCCCTGGACCACGCCCTGACGCTCGCCTCGCGCTGAACCGGGCGGGTGGCCGGGTCGCCGGGCCGGGAGCGCGGGCCGCGCCTACGATGGCGGGACAGCCGATGACGGGGGCGGTCCATGAAGGTGGCGGGGCGAATAGGGGCCGGCCTGGCGGGGCTGGCGGTGATCGGCGGCGGAGTCCTCGCCGCGCCGCGGCTCCTCGGCGACGGCGGCAGGGCGACGGCTCCGGAGCAGCGGCTGCAGGGCGGGGCCGTACCGGAGCCGAGCGCCACGTCCCCCGCCCCCACCGGACCGGGGCACGGGCCGTTCACGCTGGTGGCGACGGGTGACATCATCCCGTACCCCTCGATCATCCAGCGGTCGGCGGCCGACGCGGACCGGGCCGGGGAGCACGACTTCCGGAAGATACTCGCAGGGGTCAAACCCCTGGTCTCCGCCGCCGACCTGGCGATATGCCACCACGAGATACCGTACGGGCGCCCCGGCGGCCCCTATACGGGCTATCCCACCTTCAAGGCTCCGCACCAACTGGCGGACGCCCTCAAGGACGCCGGGTACGACAGCTGCTCCACCGCCTCGAACCACACCCTGGACGACGGCTACGAGGGCCTCGCCCGCACCCTGGAGCACCTCGACCGGGTCGGCATCCCGCACGTCGGCTCCGCCCGCAGCGCCGAAGAGGCCAAGGCCCCGGCCCTGCTCTCGGCGGGCGGTGCGAAGGTCGCCCAGCTCTCCTACACGTACGGCACGAACGGCATCCCGCTCCCGCAGGACAAGCCGTGGGCCGTGAATCTGATCGACCGGAACCGGATCATCGCCGACGCCCGGGCGGCCCGGGCGTCGGGCGCGAACGTGGTGGTGCTCAGCGTCCACTGGGGCACCGAGTGGCAGACCCCGCCGGACGAGCAGCAGAAGGAGCTGGCGCAGGCGCTGACCGCCGCCCGCTCGGCCGACGGCCTCCCCGACATCGACCTGGTCATCGGCACGCACAACCACGTACCGCAGCCCTACGAGAAGATCAACGGCACCTGGGTGGTCTTCGGCATGGGCGACCAGGTCGCCAGCTTCGTACCGGCCGACAAGCTGCGCGGCAACCAGTCCTCGGTCCCCCGGTTCACCTTCGCCCCGGCGGCGGGGCATCCGGGCCGCTGGGAGGTGGTGAAGGCCGAATACCTCACGCAGTACTCGGACATGGGGCCGCCGTTCCGTGTCGTCTGCGCCTCCTGCGCGGCCTCGGACACCTCGCTCCCCGCCGCGAAGCGCAGCGAGTACGCGCGGATCGACCAGCAGGTCACCGAGGCCGTGATGTCCCGTGGCGCGGGCGGGCAGGGCCTGGAGCACGCCACGCGCTGAGCCCCGCCGCCCCTGCCGAACGCCGGGCCCGCCGCCCCCGCCGAGCACTGTGCACGCCGCCCCCGCCGAGCACTCCCCTCCGGTGCTCCGCGGGACGGCTGCTCCCGGGACGGCTGCTCCCGGGACGGGCACAACACCACCCGCCCGTGCCCGCCCCGCCCGTGCCCGCCCCCCCTTGAGCACTCCCCTCCGGGTGCTCCTCGGGGCGGGCGGGCCGGGCGGCGGCCCGGGGCTCCCGCCCGCCCTACGAAGCGGCCTTGCCCCGCCGGGTGAGCAGGAGCGCGCCCCCGCCGATGGCGAGCAGGGTCAGCGCCCCGCCCGCGACGTAGGGAGTGAGCGAACCTCCGCCGGTCTCGGCGAGGTTGGCGTTCGCGGTGGTACCGGACGCCTGGGCGCCGGTCCCCGTCGCGGCCTGGGGCTTGATGTCCTGGTCGGCGGGCGGGGTCGACGCCGGGGCCGCGCCCTTCGGGGACTCGCAGTGCGCCTCGGCGAGCACGATCTCGCCGTCGACCTGCGCCACGTTCAGGTTCAGCGGGTTCACCGCCACCTTCAGGCGGAGCGCGGCCGCGGCGGCCGTGGTGGAGGTGGTCCGGGTACCGGACAGCTCCAGCAGGACCTGGCCCACGCCGGGGACGTCGACCTTGGTGGGACCGCCCGCCGTCAGGGTGACCTTCTTGCCGAGTGCCGTCACCTTCCCGAGGACGTTCGCGCTGGCCACCGGCTTCTTGCCGGCCTCGCAGACGGCCTTGGAGGTGACCTTCTCGACCTCGATGAGGGAGAGCAGCGGCAGGCCCGGTACGTGGACGGAGGCCTTGGCCAGGTTCGCCTCCGCCTCGGCCCGGGTCTTGTCGGCGGTCGCCTTGGACGTGGCCACGTCGGCCCGCAGCACGCTGACCGGCTTGTTGCCCTCGACCCCGTCCAGGGTGACGGTCAGGGCCGTCTTCTCGGCCGTCGCGGGGGCGCTGACCTCGTTGAGGGTCGTCTTCAGCGGGACGTGCACGGTCTTGTTGAGCAGGCCCACGTCCAGTCCGGCGCGCAGGACGACGGCTCCGGCCTTCCCCTCGCCCCCGGCTCCACCGCCTCTCGTGGCGAAGGCGGGCGGCGCCGTGAGCAGGGCCACCGCTCCCGTGGCGAGCAGGACGGCCGCGGGCATGCGGAAGGTATGGCTGTTCAAGGTGGTGGAACCCCCGGGGAGTTGGGTACCGTCACGCCGCCAATGGGGGACATCGCGCGCGCCGACGGTCTCGACCCCGGAATCTTTACGCACTGTGGGTGAACGAGGGGCAACCTGACGTTACTTCACCCCAAAGGGTGGTTTCCGGGCGCATATTCGAATCATTGCGCCTCATGAAGAACGCGAGTTCTCCCCTGCCACGGACACCCGGCCCGCGCGGCCCTCTTCAACGACCGGCGGGCCCCGATGTCACGCGGCGTCAACAGGGCAGGGCGCGGGTGCCCGGCTCAGGCCCGGATCCCGCCGTTCACGACGACCCTGAGCGGCTGCGCGAGTGGGCGTACGTCGGCCCGCGGGTCGGCGGCGTAGACGACGAGGTCGGCGGGCGCCCCCTCGATCAGCCCCGGCCTGCCGAGCCACTCGCGGGCCGCCCAGGTCGTCGCGGAGAGCGCGTCGATCGCCGGGATGCCGGCCTTGACGAGCTCGGCGACCTCCGCCGCGACCAGGCCGTGCGGCAGGGAGCCGCCCGCGTCGGTGCCGACGTAGACCCGGATGCCCGCGTCGTGGGCGGCGCGGACGGTGTCGTACCGCCGCTCGTGGAGCCGTCGCATGTGGGCCGACCAGCGGGGGAACTTCGCCTCGCCGCCCGCCGCCATCTTCGGGAACGTCGCGATGTTCACGAGGGTGGGGACGATCGCGACCCCGCGCTCCGCGAACAGCGGGATGGTGTCCTCGGTGAGGCCGGTGGCGTGTTCGACGCAGTCGATGCCCGCCTCGACCAGGTCGCGCAGCGAGTCCTCGGCGAAGCAGTGCGCCGTGACCCGGGCGCCCAGCCGGTGGGCCTCGGCGATGGCCGCCTCGACCTCGGCGCGCGGCCAGCAGGCCGCGAGGTCCCCGGCGTCGCGGTCGATCCAGTCGCCGACGAGCTTGACCCAGCCGTCGCCGCGCAGCGCCTCCCGGCCGACGTACTCGACGAGGTCGGCGGGCTCGATCTCATGGGCGTAGTTGCGGATGTAGCGGCGGGTGCGGGCGATGTGCCGGCCGGCCCGGATGATCTTCGGCAGGTCCTCGCGGTCGTCGATCCAGCGGGTGTCCGAGGGCGATCCGGCGTCCCGGATGAGGAGGGTGCCGGCGTCGCGGTCGGTGAGGGCCTGCCGCTCGGCGGTCCCGGCGTCGACCGGGCCGTGGGAATCCAGGCCCACGTGGCAGTGGGCGTCGACCAGCCCGGGCAGGACCCAGCCGGTCACCGTGGTGGTCTCGCGGGCGCCGCGCGGGCGCTCGTAGGAGATCCGGCCGCCGACCACCCAGAGCTCGTCGCGGACCTCGTCGGGCCCGACCAGCACCCGCCCCTTCACGTGCAGCACGTCGTTCGCGCCGCCCACGCCGCCCACGCCGCCCACGTCCCCCACGCCGCCCGCGCGCACATCGCTCACATCACTCATGGCGGCACTGTACGCGCGGGCCCCGCGGCGTCAGGAGGCGGAGAGGACGTCCAGCAACCGGTCCACGTCCGCCTCCGTGTTGTAGAGGTGGAACGAGGCCCGCAGGAGGCCCGCACGGGCGGAGGTGGCGATGCCGGCGGCCTCCAGGGCGGGCTGGCGGCCCGCGAGGCCCGGCACGGAGACGATGGCCGCGTCACCGGGAACGGGCTCGTGGCCGAGGCGCGCGAGTCCGGCCCGGTAGCGGGCGGCCAGGGCGGTGTCGTGGGCGTGGACGGCGTCGATGCCGATGCGCTCCAGCAGGGCCAGGGAGAGCTCGGACGCGTGGTAGGCCAGGAAGGCCGGGGACTCGTCGAACCGCCAGGCCCCGGGGGCGAGCCCGGACATCGGCCCGTAGGTGGCGTCCCCGTCGGCCACCGCCGGCACCCAGCCGGCGTGCAGCGGGGTCAGCGTGTGCTGGGCCTCCCGCGACACGGTCAGGTACGAGGCCCCGCGCACGCCGAGCAGCCATTTGAAGCCCACGGCGACCGTGTACTCGTACGGCGAGGCGTCGAAGGGGAGCCAGCCGGCCGCCTGGCTGGCGTCCACGAGCATCCGGGCCCCGTGGGCGGTCGTCGCCGCGCGCACCGCGGCGAGGTCGGCGGTGCGGCCGTCCGCGGACTGCACGACGCTCACCGGGACGAGGGCGGTGTCGGGACCGACGGCCTCGGCGAGCGACTCCAGCGGGGCGAAGCGCATCTTGAGGTCGCCGCGCGCCACGAAGGGGTTGATCAGGGAGGAGAACTCGCCCTCGGGGCAGAGGACTTCGGCGCCGGACGGGAGCGAGGCGGCGACGAGGCCGACGTGGGTGGATACCGCCGAGCCGACGGACACCCGGTCGGCGCCCACCCCGACCAGGCGGGCGAAGGCCGCCCGGGCGGCGTTGACCCGGTCGAAGTCGCCGAAGCCGGTGGGGAGCCCGGCCCCGGCGGCCTCGGCCAGCTCGTGTACGGCCGCCACGGCGGAACGCGGGACGACCCCGCACTTGGCGGTGTTGAGGTAGGTGGTGGTGTGGGCGAACTCGGCACGGGTCGCCTCGGCGAGCGGAAGATCCATGCCTTCAACTCTGCGCCAGGAGCGACCCAAAGTCCATTGCCGAGTTCACTGGGCCCACCCCAAGAAACCCTTATGCCTGAGGGGTTATGCCTGAGGGACCGCGCACGCCCCGTCGGGCTCGCACGCCTCGGCGCCGGCGGCCGGTTCCTCGACCTCGCGCCCGGCCCACGCCTGCTCCAGGGCTCGGGTGAACACCTCGGCCGGCTGCCCGCCCGAGATCCCGTAGCGGCGGTCGAGGACGAAGAACGGCACGGCGTTCGCACCCAGCTCGGCGGCCTCGCGCTCGTCGGCACGGACCTCGGCGGCGTAGGCGGAGTCGTCGGCGAGGACGGTGCGGGCCTCGGCCTCGTCCAGCCCGGCTTCGACGGCGAGCGCGATCAGCACCTCGGGGTCGAAGACGGAGCGCTCCTCGGCGAAGTTGGCCCGGTAGGCGAGGTCGAGCAGCTCCTCCTGGCGGCCGCGGGCGGCGGCCAGGTGCAGCAGCCGGTGGATGTCGAAGGTGTTGCCGTGGTCGCGGCCCTCGGTCCGGTAGGTGAGCCCCTCGGCGCGGGCGCTGGCGGCGACGTGCTCCTCCATGCCGCGCGCCTCGTCGAGCGTGCGGCCGTACTTCTTGGCGAGCATCTCCACGACGGGAGCGGTGACCCCCTTCGCACCACCCGGGTCGAGCTCGAAGGACCGGAAGACGACCTCCACCTCGTCACGGTGCGCGAAATCGGCCAGGCCCTTGGTGAAACGGGCCTTTCCGATGTAGCACCAGGGGCAGGCGATGTCGCTCCAGATCTCGACGCGCATGATCCTTCTTCTCTCCGGGTTCGGGTGGGGATGAAACGGTTTGTGGTTCAACCATCCATCCATCCGTCTCATTCCCCGGACGCGGCCGGTATCCGGTCCACCTGCAGCCAGAGGGTGCGGTGGCTGCCCGAGCGGGGGGCCGAGGGGTCCGCGAGCCAGCCCTGGGTGGCGTAGAACGCCTGGGCGCGCAGGTTGTGTTCGTAGACCTCCAGGCGGACCCGGCTGATTCCGGCCCGGCGCCAGAGCTCCAGGCAGGCGGCGTGCAGCGCCGCGCCGGTGCCGCGGCGCCAGTGGACCGGGTCGACGTGGAGCTGGGTGAGGGTGGTCTCGCCGTCCTGCGTGCGGTACGCGGCGACCCCGGTGAGCTCGCCGTCCTGCTCGGCGCAGAGCACTCCGCCCTCGGCGGCGTCCCGTGCCACGGCGATCGCCCAGCCCTCGCGGGTCCGCTGGATCTCGGCGTCGCCCAGGTAGGCCTCCACCGGGATGTGGCCCTCGTAGTAGGTGGCGCGGGCCCTGGTGTGCAGGGCGGCGATCGCGGCGAGGTCGGCGGCACGCGCAGTTCTGATCATGGGCATGAAAACGCGCCGGGGCCCTCGGCGGTTCCCGGCGCGTCGGCCCTGCGGCCCGCGCGGCTACTTCTTCAGCCACGCCTCCATCATCTTCTGGGCGATGGGGGCGGCCAGCTTGCCGCCGCCGATCTCGGACCGGTCGGTGTCGGAGTTCTCGATCACCACCGCCACCGCGACCTGCTTGCCGTTCAGCTTGCCGTACGAGGTGAACCAGGCGAGCGGCGCGAGGCTGTTGTTGACACCGCGCTGGGCGGTACCCGTCTTGCCGCCCACCTCGGCGCCCGACACCTGGGCCGGCTTGCCGCCGCCCTCGGTGGCGACCGTGCGCATCGCGTCGCGGATCATGGAAGCGGTCCTCTCGCCCATGACCTGCTGGGACTTCGGGTCCTTGAAGCTCTCCAGCGCGTTGCCGCCCGCGTCGGTGACCTCGGAGACCATGTGCGGGGCGACGAGCCTGCCGCCGTTCTCGATGGCGGCCGTCACCATCGCCATCTGGAGCGGGGTGGCCTGGACGTCGAACTGGCCGATGCCGGTCTGCGCGACCTGGTCGATCGACATCTTCTTCGACGGGTACTTGCTCGACGGGTTGGTGCGGACCGGGGTGTCGATCTGCACGTTGAAGCCGAGCTTCTCGGCCGTCGCCCGCATCTTGTCCTGGCCCAGCTTGGAGGCGAGCTCGGCGAAGACGTTGTTGCAGGACAGGCGCAGGGCGGTGCGCACCGACACGTTGTTGCAGGCCGCGGAGCCCGCCTCGCTGGGCAGCTGGGTGCGGGTGCCGGGGATCGTGTACGGGTCGGCGATGCCGGTCTGCCGGTCGATGTCGGTGACCAGGCCGTTCTCGATCGCCGCGGCGAGGGTGACCAGCTTGAAGGTGGAGCCGGGGGCCTGGGGCTTGCGCAGCGCCACGTTCTCCAGGGCCTTGCCCTTGTCGGCGGAGAGCTCGTCCCAGGCCTTCTGGTCGTTGGCGCCGGCGATGGTGCCCGGGTCGAAGGAGGGGTTGTTGACCACGGCCAGGATCTCGCCGGTCTTCGGGTCCAGGGCGACGGCCGCGCCCTGCTTGCCCTGGAGCGCGTCGTAGGCGGCCTTCTGGACGTCCTTGTCGATGGTGGTCACGACGTTGCCGGGGGCGGCCCGCTTGTTGGTGAGGGTGTCCATCACCGTCTTCAGCCGGCTGTCGGAACCGTTGAGGACGTTCTTGTAGATGCCCTCCAGCTGGGTGGTGCCGTAGGCCTGGGAGCTGTAGCCGGTGACGGGCGCGTAGAGGGGGCCGTCGACGTACGTCCGCTTGTAGCCGAAGTCCTTTCCGCCCGTGGCCACCGAGCCGGTGACCGCCTCCCCGCCCACGATGATGTTGCCCAGCGGGTTCTCGTACTGCCCGATGAGATTGCGGCGGTTGTGCTTGTCGTCTGCGAGGGCCCGGCCTTGGTATGCCTGCACCCAGGTGACGCGGACCAGCAGGGCCAGCACCAGGAGCAGACAGAAGACCGACGCACGCCTGATCGTCTTGTTCATCCCCCAGAAGGACGTCCCAGCGGTCCCGGCCGTTCCTCTCTGCCCCGATTGTGGCGGGGTTCTCAGCTTTTCTTCATGACGAAGCCTCCCTCGTAGGCCGCGATGACCGCCTGGGTGCGGTCGCGGGAACCGGTCTTGGTGAGGACCGAGGCGACATGCGTCTTGACGGTCTGCGGCCCGACCCCGAGGCGCTCGCTCATCTCGTGGTTGGACAGCCCGGTGGCCATCAGGCGCAGGACGTCGGCCTCGCGGTCGGTGAGCCGGGCCACCCAGGGCGCGTGTGCGGGCGGGGCGCCGGCCGTGTGGGTGGCGGCGAGGGAGCGGACGGCGGCCGGGAAGAGCAGGGAGTCGCCGCGGGCGACGAGCCGGACCGCGCCGATCAGCTCGTCGGGGTCGGCGCGCTTGAGGAGGAAGCCGACGGCTCCCGCGCGCAGCGCGTCGTAGACGTAGGCGTCGTTCTCGAAGGTGGTGACGACCACGATCCGGGGCGGCTCGGCCATGGTGGCGAGGATCTGCTCGGTGGCGCGGATGCCGTCGATCTCGGGCATCCGGACGTCCATCAGGACCACGTCGGGGGCGAGGGAGCGGACCAGTGCGACGGCCTCGGCCCCGGTGGCCGCCTCGCCGACGACCTCCAGATCGGCTTCGGCCTCCAGGATGACCCGCAGTGCGGTGCGGACCATCCGCTCGTCGTCGCAGAGCACGATGCGCAGCGGCGGCCGGCCCGCCGGCGCCGTCCCGTTCGCCTCCCCGGTCACCGGTCGCCCCCGGCGAGCGGGAGGACGGCCCGCAGCCGCCAACGGTCCCCGCGCGGGCCCGCCTCGACGCTGCCGCCGAGCAGCGCGGCCCGTTCCGCCGCGCCCCGCAGTCCGCGGCCGCCGCTGCTGCGGGGCTCCCGGTCGGCGTCGGGGGCGGCGGGCGGATTGGTCATGGTGATCTCCAGTTCGCGTGGTCCGGTGTCGTGAGCGGTAGCGGTAGCAGCAGCGGTGCCGGTGCCGGCCCGTACGCGGATCCGCAGGTCCACCGGGCCCGCGCCGTGGCGCAGCGCGTTGCTGAGGCCCTCCTGGACGATCCGGTACGCCTCGCGGGAGGCGATCGCCGGGAGCGCGGCCCAGTCCCCGACGGGACCGGGGTCCTGGTGGGCGGTGACGGTGGTGCCGCCGGCCCGGGTGCGGGCCAGCAGCCCGTCCAGGTCGGTGGCGAGGGTGGGTGCGGGCGCGGCGTCCGGTCGGGCCGGGTCCCCGTCCCGCAGCAGGCCCAGTACGGCGTCCAGCTCGCCCACCGTCCGCCGGGTGGTGTCCTCGATCGCGGCGAGCGCCTCCCGTACGAACTCGGGATCGCGCTCCAGCATCCGCCGGGCGGCGGCCGCCTGGAGGGTGACGGCGCTCAGCGCGTGCCCGACCGCGTCGTGCAGTTCGCGGGCCAGCCGGTTGCGCACGGCCAGGTCGGAGGCCCGCTCCTCGGCCGCCGCCAGCCGGTCCGCCGGCGTCGGCCCGAGCAGGACGGGCGCCGTCCGGGCCAGCAGCCACCCGGCCCCTGCTGCGCACAGGACCAGCCCGGCCAGCAGCCCGATCCCGGCCAGGGGAGCGGCGTAGGGGGTGGCGTCGGTGGTGAACCAGCCGTATCCCAACCGGACGTCCCGCAGCCGTCCCACGAACGGCACCGCGATCAGCGCGACCGCCATGGGCGGCACCGCGAGGGTCATCCCGCTGATCAGTGCGCCGGTCCCCAGATGCAGGGTCCACCAGGCCGACGCCCGCCCCCGCGCGGCCCAGGACGTCGCCGGCCCGTCGGCCAAAGCCTCTCCCGGCACCCCGCACATGGCCCGGACAGCTGCCACCGACATCGGACGGACCGGCCCGAACAGCGCCGTGGCGGCGACGAGGGGCAGGCAGAGCGCATAGGCGAGGAGGCTGAGCGGGGCGGAGTCGAGTGCGTTGACCCCGCCCGCGACGACGCCGACCACCACCTGCATCAGCAGGAAGTACGGCATCAGCAGGGCGCCGCCGAGTATCTGGTGCACCCAGCGCCACCTGGCCCGCGCCCCCAGCAGCCGGTTCATGCCGGGCGGCGCGCGGTGAGGAAGCGTATGAGGACGGCGCCGGCGAGCAATCCCGTGATCATCTGGCCAGCGTAGATCAACAGTGTTGCGGCGGGAGGCCCTTCGCCGCCGTCCAGCTGCGGACCCAGCGCGGCGATCATCACCCACGCCCCCCAGCTCAGCGTGGCCGCCCCGCCGATCCAGGCGAGGCCGAGCGGCCACCGTGCCGGGATCGTCCCGCCACGGGCCAGGAGCAGGGCCCCCGCCCCGGCAGCGAGCGCGCATATCGCGTCGACCGCGGTCACCACGGCCCTGTCCGCGGACTGATCCGCCGTCCCGGCGCCCAGCCCGGCGCTGCCGCCGAAGGTCCAGTACCCGTACACCGCCGCGACCGCCAGGCCGACGGCCGCCGCGGCTGCCGCCACCACCCCCGTGGACGGCGGCAGCCGCTCCCCCGTCACGCCCTGCCACCGCCGCCCCCAGCGCTCCCGCGCATAGGGCACGAACAGCCCGGCCAGGGCGAGTCCTTGGACGATGAATCCGGTGTAGACGACCATGAACACCCAGGAGTCCAGGAACGGCTCGCGCGCCGCCTCCACCGCGGGATCCGACCCGAACCCGAGTGCCCGTACCACCAGTTGGCCGGGGAACGCGAAGACGATCGGGGTCAGCAGGCCGGTGGCCGCGAACACCGGGACGGTCAGCAGCCAGCCGGGCACCCGTATGCCCCAGGGCCTGGTGAGCACCAGCGCGAGCAGGATCACGCAGGCGTCCATGGCCAGCGTGACCGAATTGGCCGCCACGAAGAACGGGCCCGGCTCCCGCAGTACGCTCCCCTCGGGTATTCCGAGGTGGCTCCCGGCCAGCCAGGCCGCCTTGAGCCCCACATACGGCACGGTGGCGACCACGGCCACCGCCCGCAGGATCCGCCGCCCGGCCCCCGGGCGGGAGGGTGACGGCCGCCTCGCGTCCGCCACGCCACTCGACTGCACCTCTCGCGTGTTCATGCCTCAACGTTCGCGGCTGCGCGGCCCCGCCACCTCCCCCTTGATGGGGAACCGCCTCCCCCGCGCGGGGGAGGACGCACCCCCGCCTCACATGCGGCGCGTGACCACCGACAGCCGGTCCCGCGCCTCGAACAGCGCCGCCTTGATGAGCTGCTCGTGCTCCCCCGTCAGCCGGGCCACCGGCACCGAGCAGCTCACCGCGTCCCGCGCCGGCGTCCGGTACGGCACCGCCACCCCGAAGCAGCGCAGCCCGAGCGTGTTCTCCTCCCGGTCCACCGCGTACCCCTGCTCCCGCACCAGCGCCAGCTCCTCGATCAGCTGCTCCCGGTCGGTGACGGTGTGTTCGGTGACGGCCTCCAACCGCCGCGGCAGCAGGCCCCGTACCTCCTCGTCCGTGTGCGTCGCCAGCAGGGCCTTGCCCAGCGCCGTCGAGTGCACGGGCAGCCGCCGCCCGACCCGGGTGAAGGGCCGCAGGTAGTGCTGGGACTGCCGGGTGGCGAGGTAGACCACGCTCGTCCCGTCCAGCCGGGCCAGGTGGATGGTCTCCGTCGTGTCGTCCGAGAGCCGGTCCAGGGTGGGCCGGGCGGCCGCGACGACCTCGTCGCCGTCGATGTACGAGCTGCCGACCAGCAGGGCCCGTACGCCGATGCCGTACCGCGTGCCGGTCGCGTCCGTCTCCACCCACCCCAGATTCACCAGCGTGCGCAGCAGCATGTACAGGCTGGACTTGGGCAGCGAGAGGTCGCTCTGGATGTCGGCCAGGCTGTGCAGCCCCGGACGCGCCGCGAAGTGCTCCAGCAGGAGAACGGTCCGCACCGCCGATTTGACCGGCGCCGCCTGGGCCGGAATCCCCGACTCGGCCGTCGTCATACGCCTGCTCCCCCTCTGATCGCCTCTTGTCACGCCGAGGACGCGGAAATAGAGTCCACAGCAGATGTGATCATTCATCCACCGGAACAGCGTTCAGAATACTGAACGATCCAGGAGGCAGCGGGCCATGACAACGACATCAGTCTGGAGTGTGGACCCCCGCACCGGGAAGCAGCGCGAACAGGTTGCGGTGGAGGCCACACCCCAGGAGGTGGACGAAGCCGTACGGGCCGCCCACACCGCACGCGGCGCGCTCGCCGACGCCACCGCCCGCGCCGCCTTCCTGCGCGCCGCCGCCGCACTGCTCGACGAGGCGGCCGCCCACGTGATCGAGGCCGCCGACGCCGAGACCGCGCTCGGCCCGGGCCGGCTCACCGGCGAACTGGCCCGCACCACCGGCCAGCTGCGCGCCTTCGCCGACGCCGTGGACGCCGGGGCCTACCTCGACATCCGCATCGACCGCGCCGACCCGGACCTCAGCCCGCCGCGCCCCGAACTGCGCCGCTACAAGGTCCCGCTCGGCGTGGTCGCGGTCTACGCCGCCTCCAACTTCCCGCTCGCCTTCTCCGTCCCCGGCGGCGACACCGCAAGCGCGCTGGCCGCCGGCTGCCCGGTGGTCGTCAAGGCGCACCCCGACCACCCCGCCACCTCCGAGCTGTGCGCCTCGCTGCTGCGCCGGGCCGCGGTCGCCACCGGGCTCCCGGCCGAAGTGGTGAGCGTGGTCCACGGTTTCGACGCCGGCCTGGAGCTGATCCGCCATCCGCTGGTGGCGGCCGCCGGCTTCACCGGTTCCATCCGGGGCGGGCGGGCCCTGTTCGACGCGGCCGCCGCCCGGCCCGTGCCCATCCCCTTCCACGGCGAACTGGGCTCCCTCAACCCCGTCGTGGTCACCCCGGCCGCCGCCGCCGAACGCGCCGAGGAGATCGGGTCCGGACTCGCCGGCTCGGTCACCCTCGGCGTCGGCCAGTTCTGCGTGAAGCCCGGCCTGGTCCTGGTCCCCGAGGGCCCGGACGGCGACCGGGTCGCCGACGGGCTCACCAAGGCGCTCGGGGAGACCGAGCCGGGGGTGCTGCTCGACCACCGGATGCGGGAGAACTTCGTCTCCGGCGTCCGCGAGCGGGCCGCACTGCCCGGCGTCGACGCGCCCGTCACCCCCGGATCCGGCGGGGAGCACACGGTCGGGGCGGGCTACCTGACCGTACGGGCCGAGAACCTCCTGGAGGGCGGCGCCTACGACCTCCTCCTGGAGGAGTGCTTCGGCCCGGTCACCGTCGTCGTGCGGTACGCCGACCAGGACCAGGCGGGTGCGGTCCTCGGGCGCCTCGGCGGGAACCTGAGCGCCACCCTCCAGCTGTCGGCCGCCGAGACCGAGGGTGCGCCGGGCCCGGCCGCCGAGCTGATCGGGCAGGTCACGGGGCTGGCCGGGCGGATCGTCGTCAACGGCTGGCCGACCGGGGTCGCGGTGGCCCCCGCCCAGCACCACGGCGGCCCCTACCCGGCGGCCACCTCGCACTCCACCTCGGTGGGCGGCACCGCGATCGAGCGCTGGCTGCGGCCGGTGGCGTACCAGTCCGTACCGGACGCCCTGCTGCCGGCGGAGCTGCGCGAGGCCAACCCGCTGGGGCTCCCGCGCCAGGTCACCGGGGGCTGAACGGCCCGGCGTCCCGGCGTCCCGGCGTTGCAGTGACCAGGTGAGCAGATGACCCGCTGACCCGGCGGAGGGTCCCAGCAGACGGCCCCGGCAGGTGCCCGCCGCCCGCCGGGGCACCGGAAACCCCGGGCCCACCGGCGTGACCGACCGAGCGATCAGCGCTGAAACCTACCGAAATATCCCGCGAGGGTAAGGGAACGGCAAAGCACCTCCGGTCGTTCTCCGGGCATGACCGCTATGACCCCTGGATCCAACCTGCCGCTCAATGCCGTCCGCGTGACGGTCGACGTGGCTGCGCCGGTACGGCTCGACGTATCGGCCCTGCTCCTCACGGCGGACGGCAAGGTGCGCTCCGACGCCGACTTCATCTTCTTCAACCAGCCCACCGGGCCCGGCGTCGGCTACCGGTCCGGCGGCGGTGCGTCGCCGGACTCGATCACCGTGGACACCGGCGCGCTGCCCCCGGGCATCGAGCGGATCGTGGTCACGGCCAGCCCCGACGCCGCCGGGCAGACCTTCCAGGGCATCGAGCCCACCGCCACCGTGCGCAACGCCGACGGCGGAGCGGTGATCGCCGCCTTCACCCCGCCGCAGCTGGGCACCGAGACGGCGCTCGTCGTCGTCGAGATCTACCTGCGCGGTGGCGTGTGGAAGGTGCGCGCGGTCGGCCAGGGGTACGCGAACGGCCTCGCGGGCATCGCCACCGACTTCGGCGTCTCCGTGGAGGAGGAGCCCGCTCCGCCGCAGGCCGTGGCCCCTCCCGCGGCTCCGGTGGCCCCGGCGCCCCCCGCGCCGCCTGCGCCCCCGGCCGCGCCGGCCTCGTACCCGGCCTCCCCCTGGCTCGGGGGCCCCACCACCCCCGCGGCTCCCGCCCCGGCCGCCCCGGCCCCGGCGGCCCCCGCCACACCCCCGGCCGCCGCCGCGCCCGGCTCCGGAAAGATCAACCTCGACAAGGGCCGGGTCAGCCTCCAGAAGAACCAGACCGTCTCGCTGGTCAAGGGCGGCCGCCCGCTGCTCTCCCAGGTCAAGATGGGCCTCGGCTGGGAGCCCGCGTTCCGCGGCAAGGACATCGACCTCGACGCCTCCGTCATCGCGTACGGCCCCCAGCGCAACCACATCGACAGCTGCTACTTCGGCAAACTGTCCATCCTCGGCGGCGCCGTCAAGCACTCCGGTGACAACCTCACCGGCGAGGGCGCGGGCGACGACGAGGTGATCGTCGTCGACCTCGGCCGGATCCCCGCCGACGCCACCGGCCTGGTCTTCACCGTCAACTCCTTCTCCGGGCAGAAGTTCACGGAGGTGGCCAAGGCCTACTGCCGGCTGATCGACGCGGCGAGCGGCGAGGAGCTGGTGCGCTTCGACCTCACGAGCGCCGAACCCCAGACCGGCGTGATGATGGCCAAGCTGATCAAGCAGTTCTCCGGCGAGTGGGAGATGACAGCCATGGGCGAGTTTGTGAAGTCGCGCACAGTGCGCGGCATGGTCAAGCCCGCCGCGCAGGCCCTCTGAGCAGGTGGGCGGGCACATACGGCCGCGGCCCACGGATACGCGGGTGATGGATGCCACGCGTAATCCGTGAGTGGCTGTCAGTGCCCGCCCGTAGCCTTGGAGGCATGCACAAGACCTTCACACCCGCGGGGCCCGCCCGCCCGTCCGCCGCCGAGGCGAACGAGGCGATCCGGCACCTTGTGGAGACTCGGGTGGACGGCGAGTGGCCCTCGGAGGCGTACGAGTTCCTGCTCGCCGAGTGGGCCGAGGCCTCCCGCGCGGACGTTTCCCCGGCCCAGTGAGGCGCGGGCGCCCGAGCGGCGCCGGCGCCCCCACCGGTGTGGCCCGTGGCCCCCGCCGTCAGTGCGCGCGCCGCCACGGCCCGGTGATGGCCAGCATGATGCCCGGGTCCTGGATGTTGGCGTAGAGCGTGCGCCCGTCCGGGGAGAAGCAGACACCCGTGAATTCGGAGTATTCGGGCTCCTCGGCCGACCCGTTGTTCAGCTCGTTGCGCGCCAGCGGGTAGGTGCGGCCCGATGCCGTCGCGCCGAACAGGTGCTGCAGGCCCGACCCGTCCTCCGCGATGATCAGACCGCCGTACGGGGACACGGTGATGTTGTCGGGACCGTCGTAGCCGCCGTCCACCGACGGGTCGGTGTTGACCCCGATGAGGACGGTGAGCCGGACCGTGCGCCGCTTGGGGTCGTAGAACCAGACCTGGCCGTCGTGGGCCGCGCCCGGGCTCTCCTCACGGGCGTAGGACGACACGAAGTACGCGCCGCCGTCCGCCCACCACATTCCCTCCAGCTTGCGCCCCCGCGTCACCACCCCGTCCGCGAACTGCTTGCGCACCGGCACGGTCCGGGCGTCGCGGTCGGTGACGTCCACCCAGTCGACCCCGTACACGGTGCCGATCTTCGTGGCGCGCGAGAAGTCGTCGACGAACCGGCCGGAGCTGTCGATGCACTTGGCCGCCTGGAGCACACCGGCGTCGGCCGCGAGCGTACGGAGCCTGCCGCGCCCGTGGCGGAAGCCGCGGGGCGGGGTCCAGCGGTAGAGCAGCCCGTTGGGGCCGGAGGCGTCCTCGGTCAGGTAGGCGTGGCCCTGGCGCGGGTCGATGACCACGGCCTCGTGGTCATAGCGCCCGAAGGCCTTGATGGGGCGCGGGTCGCGGTTGGCGCGCCGGTCGTGCGGGTCGACCTCGAAGACGTAGCCGTGGTCCTTGGTCATGCCGTTCTTGCCGGCGAGGTCCGAGTTCTCCTCGCAGGTCAGCCAGGTGTCCCAGGGGGTGGCGCCGCCCGCGCAGTTGGTCGACGTACCGGCGATGCCCACCCATTCGGCGACCTCGCCGCCGCGCCGGACCTCGACGACCGTGCAACCGCCGGCCGCGGCCGGGTCGTAGACCAGGCCCTCGGTGAGCGGGACCGGGTGGGCCCAGCCCTCGCGCTTGCCCTTGAGCTCGTGATTGTTGACGAGGAGGGTGACTCCGCGGTGGCCCTCGAAGGCGGCGGTCCCGTCGTGGTTGGACGGCGTGGTCTCGCCGGAGTCGAGCTTGGTGACGCCGCTGTGGGTGATCACGCGGTACGTGAACCCGGCGGGGAGGGCGAGGATTCCGTTCGGGTCGGGGACGAGGGGGCCGTAGCCGGGCTCGCAGGGCCGACCGTGCTCGTCGCGGTCCGTGCCGTCCTCGGCGGCGAGGGCACCGGGGGCGGTGGCGAGGGCTCCGACCGTTCCGGTGAGCGCGACTCCCGCGCCGGCGATGACGGTGCGAGCGGTGAAGTCTCTACGGCTGAGCGGCATCGGGGCTCCAGGGGTGGGGAGGTGGTGCGCCTGTCGTGCGGTCGTCGGCGCACACGCTCTCGCCCGCACGTGAACGGCGGCTGAACTACCCACCAAGAGGAACCGACCCCTTGCCCCTCCCCGGAATGGCCAACTCCGGCCCCAGGAACGGCGCATAGTCGCCACCCGCCCCCGGGGTCCGCAGGGACGCGGCAGAGGCGGTGAAGGAACTGCGCCGGAGCCAGGAGCCGACCGGGACGGCCCAGTAGCTCCGGGGTTCGGCCGTAAGGCAACTGCGGGGGCCGCAGGACGGCCCCCGGATCGGAACGGTCTAGGCCGGGCGGCGGGAGCGGGCCTTGAAGGCGGCCTTGCGGGCCTCCTTCGCCGCCTTGCGGTCCGGGTGCAGCCGGCCCATCGCCTCCAGGACGTACGCCGTCGACGGGTGCTCCACCCGCCACACCTGCTCGAAGAACCCCGCGTGATGGGCGGTCAGGGTCTCCATCAGGAGCGGCAGCTCCTCCGTCTCCCCGTCGGCGGCGAGCTGCGCCGCGATCGTGTCGACGGTCAGCCAGAACACCATCTCCGGGTCCGGCGCCGGTACGTCGCTCACCCCGCGCTCCGCCAGCCAGACCCGGGCGAGCCCGCCCAGCTCCGGGTCGTCCAGCACCGAGCGCACGGCGGGCTCGGCCTCCGGGCCGGCCGGTGCCAGGGCCTGCTGGCAGCGGAGCCGGCGCAGCGGGCCGCCCTCGTCGTCCCCGCGGGCGGCGGCCAGCAGTTCGGCGGCCGCGGCGGGCTGTTCCCGGCCCGCCAGCCACTGCTCGATCTCGGCCTGGGCGGCGTTCTCGGAGTAGAGGGAGACGGCGTCGAGCAGTACGTCGGCGCCCTTCTCGGCCAGTTCGCCGACGGCGGGGGCGTCCACCCCGGCCTCCAGCATGCGGGCCCTGATCCCGTACAGGCCGAGCGGGGTCAGGCGGACCATCCCGTACCGGGAGACGTCTTCGTCGTCCGCCTCGCCGGCACCGCCCGTACTGCCCGCACCGCCGCCGGTCTCCGCGTCGAGGGGGCCGTCGGCCTCGGCCATCAGCTCCTCGTCCACGGGCCGGAACTGCACGAGTCCGATCGGCTCCAGCTGCCGGAACTGGTCGTCGAGGCGCATCATCGCGTCCGAGACCTGCTCCAGCACGGCGTCGGTCGGTTCGCCCATGTCATCGGGCACGACCATCGACGCGGCGAGCACCGGCAGCGGAATCGGCCCGTCCGCTGCGCCGCCCTCCGTGACGGTGAGCAGGTAGAGGTTGGCGAGGACCCCGTCGAGGAAGTCCGCCTCGCGCCCCGGGTTCCAGTCCAGCCGGTCGAAGTCGATCTCGCCGCCCGCGTCCAGCGCGTCGACGAGGTCGTCCAGGTCGGGCACGGCCGCGTCGGCGAGCACGGTGTCCAGGGCCGCCAGCCAGAGGTCGAGCACGTCGCCGGGCGCGCCGCTCGTCACGAGCGCAAGGTCCTCGCCGGGCGCGGCCGTCCCGAACCGCCCCTCCGCGCCCTCCGCGCCCTCCGCGCCCTCCACGCCCTCCATGCCCTCCGCGCCCTCCGCGCCGCTCTCGCCGCCGTCGTCCTCCGGCTCGGTCACGTCCACCAGTCCGGTGTCCACGGCCACGCGCCAGGCCTGGCTCGCGCACCCGGCCGAGTCCGCGTCGTCGGCGTCCAGGCCGAGCACCGCGGCGGCCTCGGGCAGCTGGTCGGCGGCGAGCTCTCCGCCGACCCCGACGCGGGTGCCGGGTCCGGCCCAGCGGGCGAGCCGTACGGCGCGCGCGAACAGCGGGGCGCCGAGGGCGTCGCGGGCCAGCTCCGCATCGGAGTGCAGCCGTACCGGCGGCAGCGTGGGGTGCGAGTCTGCGGACATGGGGCGGTTTCTCCTCGCGGACGCGGCGGAACAGGTGGTTCCGGTGTGTGGCGTTGGTGACACGGGCCGTGCGGCGGCCGGACCGTCAGGTGCGCCCGGATTTCGATGACATGGCCGACATGACGGGCGGTGCGGGCATGGCGGATGTGGCGCAGATGACAGATGTGCCTCCGTACGGCGCTCCAGCGTAGACGCATTTCGGGCGCGCCCGGCGGGTCATCCCCTTTGGTTCATCCCACAGTCAGCTGTCGTATTCCCTGGAGGGCTTGACAACTTTGCTGGCCACACAGGAAATTGACGCGCGTAGATGTATCGGGGGCGGTAAGTCGGCCGCAGATCCCGCTGCCGCACCCCCCTCCTTTCCCTCTCCCACACCGGAGTTCCTGCCCATGCGCTCCTCGCATCCCCGTTCCGCCGCCGTCGCGGCCCTCGTCGCCACCGCACTGGCCACCGGCCTGCTCGCGGGCTCCGCCGACGCGGCCGAAGGCGCCGTGTCCGCCGATCCGATACGCATCCACGACATTCAGGGCACCACCCGGATATCCCCGCTCAACGGCAAGCAGGTCACGGACGTCGAGGGCATCGTGACGGGCGTGCGTACGTACGGCTCGCGCGGCTTCTGGATCCAGGACCCGGACGCCGACGACAACGACGCCACCAGCGAGGGCGTCTTCGTCTTCACCAACTCGGTCCCGACCGTCGCCGCGGGCGACGCGGTCAAGGTCTCCGGCACCGTCGGCGAGTACATCCCCGGCGGTCTGGCCTCCGGCAACCAGTCGGTCACCCAGATCTCCAAGCCGACCGTGACCGTGGTCTCCTCCGGCAACGCGCTGCCCGAGGCCACCGCGATCAACGAGTACACGGTGCCCGCCGAGTACGCCCCGGCCGGCGACCCGGCCGCCGCCGGCAGCATCAACGGTCTGGCGCTGGAGCCCTCGCGCTACGCCCTCGACCTCTACGAGTCGCTGGAGGGCATGAACGTCAAGATCGGCACCTCCCGCGTGGTCGGCGCCACCGACCCGTACTCGGAGCTGTGGGTCACGGTGAAGGGCTGGGAGAACACCGCCAAGCGCGGTGGCACCATCTACGGCTCCTACGAGTCCCAGAACACCGGCCGCCTCCAGATCCAGCAGCTCGCGCCCATCGCGCAGCAGCCCTTCCCGGTGGCCAACGTCGGCGACAAGCTGACCGGCACCACCGAAGGCCCGCTGGACTTCAACCAGTTCGGCGGCTACACGCTGGTGGCCCGCACCCTCGGCACCGTAAAGGCGGGCACCCTCGCCCCCGAGAAGACCAAGCCGCAGGTCGAGCAGGAGCTCGCGGTGGCCACGTACAACGTGGAGAACCTCGACCCGACCGACCCGCAGGAGAAGTTCGACGCGCTGGCGAAGGCCGTCGTCGAGAACCTGGCCGCCCCCGACATCCTCGCCCTGGAGGAGATCCAGGACGACAACGGCGCCAAGAACGACGGCACCGTCTCGGCCGAGCAGACCCTCGCCAAGTTCACCGCGGCCATCTCGGCCGCCGGCGGCCCCGCCTACCAGTGGCGGACCGTCAACCCGGAGGACAAGAAGGACGGCGGCGAGCCCGGCGGCAACATCCGCCAGGTGTTCCTCTACAACCCGGCGCGGGTCTCCTTCACCGAGCGCGCCCCGGGTGACGCGGTCACCGCGACCGGCGTGGCCAAGGTGAACGGCAAGGCCGCCCTGACCCACTCCCCCGGCCGTGTCGACCCCGCCAACCCGGCGTGGGCGGACAGCCGCAAGCCGCTGGCCGGCGAGTTCGTCTTCCGCGGCAAGACGGTCTTCGTGATCGCCAACCACTTCGGTTCCAAGGGCGGCGACGAGGGCCTGACCTCGCACCACCAGCCGCCGGTCCGCTCCTCGGAGGCCAAGCGACTGCAGCAGGCGCAGGCCGTGAACGGCTTCGTGAAGCAGATCCTGGCGGAGGACAAGAACGCCAACGTCCTGGTCCTCGGCGACATCAACGACTTCGAGTTCTCGGCGACGACGGACGCGCTGGCGGACGGCGGCGCGCTGTACCCGGCGATCAAGTCGCTGCCGAAGGCGGAGCGGTACTCGTACGTCTACCAGGGCAACGCGCAGGTCCTGGACCAGATCCTGACCAGCCCGGCGATCAAGAAGTTCACGTACGACAGCGTGCACATCAACGCGGAGTTCGCGGCGCAGAACAGCGACCACGACCCGCAGGTGATCCGCTTCCGCCCGTAACACCCGCGGGCTCGAAGCCGCAGGGGGTCCGGCCGCCGTTCGCGCCGGGCCCCCCTGCCACACTTTCGGCCATGATCTTCCGTGAGGCCACGCGCCAGGACCTGCCCGCCGTACTCGCCCTGCTCGCGGACGAGGAATCGGTCCTCGACCCGGCTTCGATCGTGGTGGGCGAGGCGCACGAGCGTGCCTTCGCCGCGATTGCGGCGGACCCGCGCAACGAGATGCTGGTCCTCACGGACGACGCCCACGACCCCGACGGCGACCCCGCCCGCGCCGGCGGGGTCGTACTCGGCTGCCTCCAGCTGACGTACATCCCGGGCCTGGGCCAGAACGGGCTGGAGCGGGCGCTGGTGGAAGCGGTACGGATCCGCGCGGACCGGCGGGGCGCCGGACTCGGCGCCGAGCTGATGCGGCGAGCCGCCGAGCGGGCCCGCGAGCGCGGCTGCGGCCTGGTCCAGCTGACCAGCAGCAAGCGGCGGACGGCCGCGCACCGGTTCTACGAGCGGCTGGGCTTCGCCCGCAGCCACGAGGGCTTCAAGCTGCACCTGGCACCGTAACGGGCCTTTCCGGGGCAAGGTGGGGACTTTCGGCCCTGGCGTGACGCTCGACACATCCCTACCGAATCGCCCGGTTGTGGTGTTGAGTATTTCCACGCCCGATCTTGCTACCGGTTCGTACCGACCGCACTCCGGAGGATCCTCGTGTTCCCCTCCATCTCCCTCGCCCAGGAAATCGGCCTCGCCGTCCTGCTCGTGGCCGCGATCGTCTGGGTGACCGGCCTCGGCCACATGCTGTGGGACAGCCGCTTCCAGCAGCCGGAGCCCGCGGCCGCCGAGGGCCTGCCGATGATCCCGGCCCAGCGCGGCTCCGCCGGGCACCCGATGGAGTCGGTGGAGCTGACGGAGGCGGAGAAGCAGGCCTTCGCGGGCCTGGTCCGCACGATCCCCCTGAACTGACCCCCCGCCCGGCCCTCCGCCAGGCCCCGCAGGCCCGCAGACCCCGCCCGGAGAACGCGAGAACGCGAAGAGCGCCCTCCCCGGCCTCGGGAGGGCGCTCTGTGACGCGGTGGGCGTCAGTTGTGGCTGTGCAGGACCTCGTTCAGGCCGCCCCAGGCCGCCTTGTACGGGCGGGCCTCGACGGCGCCGGTGACCGAGTTCCGGCGGAAGAGGATGTTGTTGGCGCCGGACAGCTCCAGGGCCTTGACGATCTGGCCGTCCGGGAGGGTCACGCGGGTGCCCGCGGTCACGTAGAGGCCGGCCTCGACGACGCACTCGTCGCCCAGGGCGATGCCCACGCCCGCCTCGGCGCCGATCAGGGTGCGCGCGCCGATCGAGATGATCTGCTTGCCGCCGCCCGAGAGGGTGCCCATGGTGGAGGCGCCGCCGCCGATGTCGGAGCCGTCGCCGACCACGACGCCCGCGGAAATGCGTCCCTCGACCATGGAGGTGCCGAGGGTGCCGGCGTTGAAGTTGACGAAGCCCTCGTGCATGACGGTGGTGCCCTCGGCGAGGTGCGCGCCGAGGCGGACGCGGTCCGCGTCGGCGATGCGGACGCCCTTGGGGGCGACGTAGTCCGTCATCCGCGGGAACTTGTCGATCGAGGTGACCTGGAGGTGCAGGCCCTCGGCGCGCGCGTTGAGGCGGACGGTCTCGACCTGGTC
Organism: Streptomyces sp. Sge12; assembly: GCF_002080455.1. Taxonomy (NCBI): domain Bacteria; kingdom Bacillati; phylum Actinomycetota; class Actinomycetes; order Kitasatosporales; family Streptomycetaceae; genus Streptomyces; species Streptomyces sp. Sge12. The sequence goes on along the minus strand of NZ_CP020555.1, from coordinate 5,950,693 downwards.
GACCGCGACCGGGCCCAGCGAGGTCCAGGCGACGTTGGTGAGCAGGCCGAAGACACCGTCGAGGTTCTGGCCGTGCGGCTTGACCAGGCGGTGGCTGAGCAGGTGCAGGCGCAGGTACGCGTCGTGCGCGTCCAGCGGCTTGTCCTCCAGGGAGGAGATCACCGTGCGGACGGCTACGACCTCGACGCCGCGGACCGCGTCCGTGCGGATCGCCTTGGCCGCGGCGGCGCCCAGCAGCTCCACGGCCCGGTCGGCCGTGAGGCGCTCGGTGCCGGCCGGGCCGGGCTCGGCGACCAGCTCGGGGGCGGGGAACCAGGTGTCGAGGACGGTGCCGTCGGCGGTGATGGTGGCAAGTCCGGCGGCGACGGCGCCGGTGGTACGCGTAGCAGTCATATCCGAAACCTAACCGGCGACGGCCTTCGGTTGCGAACCGGTCTCATGTGCCGGTCGCGCGGGTCGCGCCGCCCTCCGCTGCTGCTCGGCGTGGGCCCACAGGACCGCCGCGCCCGCCCCCGCCGCCAGCACGACGCACAGCGGCCACAGCAGGCCGGGCGCGGCGGAGTACAGCGCTCCGCCGAGTGGCGGGCCGAGTACGACGCCGCTGACCGACACCCCGGCGTACAGGCTCTGGTACAGCCCGATGGCGTGCGCGGGCGCCTGGTCGGCGACGTAGGCCGTGGCGGGGGTCTTGTAGAGGATCTCGCCGAGGCTCAGCAGCACCATCATCACGACGGCCGTCGCGACCCCGGTCCCGAGCAGCAGCGCCCCGTACCCGGCGCCGACGAGCAGGAGTCCGACGCCGACGACGCGCAGCGGCGGGCGGGCCCGCAGGGCGACGGCGGCCGGCAGTTCCAGGACGAGGATGACGGCGCCGTTGAGGGCGAGGATCAGCCCGTAGGCGCCGGTGTCGAGGCCGTGGTCGGCGAGGTGGACCGGGAAGGTCGAGTACTGCTGGCGGTAGACGACGTCGACCACCAGGATCGCGCCCAGCAGGACGAGGACGGCGGGCCTGGCCCTGAGTTCTCCCCATGCGCCGCGGCCCAGACCCCCGTCCGGGGCCGCGGCGGGGGCGCGTGCCGCGCTGCGCGCCGGAACGACCCGGGCGGTCCACAGCGCGAAGAAGAGGGTGCCGACGCCGTCGGCGACGAAGAGCCAGTCGTAGGAGAGGCCGGTCGCGATCAGCGCGCCGAGCGGCGGGCCGAGGGTGAAGCCGCCGTTGGAGACGCAGCGGACGACGGCGAAGGCCTGGCGGCGCGCCCCTTCCGGGACGATCACGGCGACGAGCGCCGCGTTGGCGGAGCGGATCGCCCCGAGGGCGTACTGGGCCAGCGGCAGGGCGGCGTAGAGCGCGCTCGTGGGCATCAGGGGCAGCAGGGTGAGGGCGCCGCCGGCGAGGGCCGAGGCGATGAGCAGGACACGGCGGTGGCCGAAGCGGTCTCCGTAGCCGCCGCCGGTGAAGTTGCCCGCGATCAGGCCGATGCCGCCGATTCCGGTGACCAGGCCGGCCTCGGTGACGGAGAGGCCGCGCGGGCCGGTCAGGTACACGAAGACGAAGACGAAGGTGAAGCTGGACACGGCGTTGACGAACACGCCCGGCGAGAGCATCCAGACCGCTCTCGGCACCCCTTTGAACCCTTGCAGCATGCCCCGCCCCCGAGTTAGTTCCTTTTGGGAACTGACTATGTCAGCATGACAACCTCGGGTCAACGGACAAAGGAGCTCCCATGGCCCAGCGCACACACCTCGGCGACGCGGACTGCGCCATCGCCCAGGCCCTCGATGTGGTGGGTGACTGGTGGACGCTGCTGATCGTGCGCGACGCCGCGCGCGGCTTGCACCGCTTCGACGAGTTCCAGCGCGAGCTGGGGATGTCCCGCAAGGTGCTGGCGGAGCGGCTCAAGCTGCTCGTCGAGGCCGGGGTGCTGACGCGCGAGCCGTACCAGGAGCGCCCGGTGCGGCACGCATACCGGCTGACCCCGCGCGGGCGGGGGCTGCTGCCCGTCCTGGTGGCCCTCCAGGACTGGGGAGACACCTGGGTCCTGGGAGAGGGAGAGATGACGGCGACGACGGGCGAGGCCTCGCGCGAGGCGGAACGGGTGCACGCGCTGCGGGGTACGCGGGTGCCGCCGCTGGTCCTGCCGGACCGTTTCGGCGGACTGAGCGACCCGGTGGCGGACACCCCGTTCACGGTCCTGTACTGCTTCCCGGGCGCGTACGCGCGCGCCGAGTCCTACCCGCCCGGCTGGGCCGGGATCCCGGGCGCCAAGGGCTGTACGTTCGAGTCGTGCACGTACCGCGACCAGCTCGCGGAGTTCACCGCGGCAGGGGCGACCGTGCACGGGGTGTCGGCCCAGCGCCCCGACGAGCAGCGGGAGTTCGCGGAGCATGAGCGGCTGCGGTTCCCGCTGCTGTCGGACGCGGACCTGGCGCTGACGGCCGCGCTGCGCCTGCCGACGTTCCGCACGGCGGGCACGAGCCGGCTCAAGCGGCTGACGCTGGTGATCGACCGCGACCGCACGGTCCGCGAGGTGATCTACCCGATCCAGGACATCGAGGCGAGCGTGCAGGCCGCTCTCGCCGCCGTCCGCACGGCCGCGGGCACGGCGGACACAGGAGCCGCCGCGGACACGGGAGCCTCGGCCGCCGCGGATCCGGCTCAGTCCTGACGCAGGATCCGCCGCAGCACCTCGCGGGCGTACGCCTCGTCGTAGGCGGTGTCCGTCAGCAGGACCTGGAGGCCGATCCCGTCCATCGCCGCCACCAGGGCCCGCGCCGTCACCGGGTCGGTCCGCGGAGTCAGCGCCGCCGCGGACGCCTCGCACCACTGCGCCGCCACCGGCCGCAGCGCCGGGCGGCGCAGGGCCGCGAGGTAGAGCTCGTACTCCAGCTCCACCCGGCCCCGGTCCGCCGCCAGGAGCTTCCCGAGCAGGCGGGCCAGGGCCGCGGCGAGGTCCGCGTCCGGGTCGGCCAGCGCGGCCGAGCCGGCCACCGCCTGCGCGAAGCCCTCGTTGGCCTGGTGCAGCGCGGCGACCAGCAGGTCGTCCAGCGTCTTGAAGTGGTAGGTCGTCGACCCGAGCGGTACGTCGGCCTCCGCCGCGACGCTGCGGTGGCTCAGCCCCGCGATGCCCCGGTCGCCCACCACCCTGATCGCCGCGTCGATGATCCGCTGGCGCCGGTCCGGGTCGTAGCGCCGCGCGCCGGAGGGCATCAGTGGGCCCCGCCGAGATTCAGCAGGACCACTCCTGCTATCACCAGGGCGATCCCGGCGATCTTGGCGGCGGTGGCCGCCTCCCCCAGGAACACCATGCCGATCGCGGCGATCGCGGCGGTGCCGACGCCCGCCCATATGGCGTACGCCGTGCCGACCGACATCGACTTCAGCGTCTGCGCGAGCAGGGTGAAGGCGATGACGTAGCCGAGCAGGGTGCCCAGCGACGGCCACAGTTTCGTGAAGCCGTCGCTGTACTTCATCGCGGTGGTTCCGGCGACCTCGGCGGCGATGGCCGCGGCAAGCATGACGTAGGGCATGCGTACAACTGTACACATCGATGCGTACGACCGTACACAACGACAGGGCATCAGCCCAGCGTGAACCAGGCCGCCCGGGCCTTCTTCCACTCGGCGTGCGTCAGGTCCTTGGCCTCGGCGCCGTCCCCGTACAGGTCCGCGGACCCGCTGTCGGTGATCAGCTGCACCCGGGCGCCCGCGACCGACAGGTCCGGCACCTCCACGATGGCCTCCCAGCCGCCGGGGTCGGTGGTCGGCAGGTCCGCGCGCTTGACCGGCGCGTGGCCGGGGACGCCGTCCCACTGGTACAGCGCGTACGGGTCGGAGTTGTCGTCCGCGGCCCAGGAGCCGGCCAGGATCAGGTACTGCCCGGCGGCGTTCTTGCGGAGGTCCCGGACGGAGAGCCCGCCGAGGTCCAGCTCGATGCCGGCGCCGAAGGTGGCCCTGGCCCCGCTCGCCAGGACCTGGTCGAAGTTGGTGACCGGCACGACCAGGGCCTTGCCGCCCGGCACGACCGGCGCCAGCGGCGCCCGGAAGCCCAGGTAGGCGGTGGTGGTCGAGCCCGGGGCGAATTCCAGCCCCTCCACGTTGAAGCCGTCGATCTGCTTCGGCGCCTCGCCCGCCGCCGTCCCGGCCGCGAAGCCGTACCGGTTCCCGTTCGCGACGTCCCAGGCCACCAGGTCGTCACGGAGCTTCTTGTACGAGCGCCCGTACGCCAGCTGCGTGCCCGAGCCGGAGCCGCTCACGGTGGTGGTGAAGACCGTGTTCCGGGGCGCCTTGTACTCGCCGTCCTTGTTGTTGCCGAGCGAGCCCGTCCAGTAGATCGTGTTGCCGATCCGCGTCGCCCCCTCGATGTCCACCTCCTTGCTGACACCGAGCTGCGCACTGAAGTCCCAGGTCTTCACCGGCGCGCCCGAGCGGGAACGGTCGTACAGGCGCAGCACGTTCGACTCGTCGTCGGCCACCACCGCGAAGCCGCCGCCCACGTCCACGGCGGCCGAGGCATCCGCGGAACCGGTGAGGTAGCGCGCGTCGGCCGGGTTCTGCACGGCCGCCGAAGCCGCGTAGTACAGCGTCTTGGTGGCGGTCTTGCCGCCGAGCCCGGTCACCTTGACGGTGAGGTTGGTGTAGCCGCGGCCGCGCGCGGCGACGGCCAGCTGCCGCACCGCCCCGGCGCCGGTGACGCTCACGTCCCCGGTCCCGGCGACCGAGGCCCTGCTCGACGCGGACGCGCTGACGGTGAGCGCGGAGGCATCGGCCCCGCTCTGGCCCACGGTGACGTTCACGACGGGGTCCCCGACCGCCCCGACGGCCCCGGAGAGGTAGGAGGCGGACAGCGCGATCGTCGGCGTCCCGTACGTCACGGCCTGGGCGGGCACGGTCAGCGCGGCAACCAGCAGGGCGGCAACACCGGCGGTGCCGGCGGCAAAACGAACGGTCACGGAAGGTCCTCTCGTCCACGGCGCCACGTCGTGACGGCCGTCGAGAAGATTCGGCCACGGCGGCCAACTCCCGGTGCACACCACCCATCCACCCGGAAAACAGCCTTCCGGAAAACCGCGAGGGCCCCCGGCACGAGTGTGCCGGGGGCCCTGTTGTGCGAGCGGGGGTGATCAGACGTTGAAGCCGAGTGCGCGCAGCTGCTCGCGGCCGTCGTCGGTGATCTTGTCCGGGCCCCACGGCGGCATCCAGACCCAGTTGATCCGGAGCTCGTTCACGATGCCGTCCGTCGCCGACTTCGCCTGGTCCTCGATGACGTCCGTCAGCGGGCAGGCCGCCGACGTCAGCGTCATGTCGAGGGTGGCGATGTTGGCGTCGTCGATGTGGATGCCGTAGATCAGGCCCAGGTTGACGACGTCGATGCCCAGCTCGGGGTCGACCACGTCGTAGAGGGCCTCGCGGACCTCTTCCTCGGTGGCCGGCTTGATCGACGCCTCGGGCGTCGCGTTCTCGGTCATGCCGTCTTCCTCTCCGCGCTGCCCAGAGCCTGGGCCGTCGCGTCCTTCCACGCCATCCAGCTCAGCAGAGCACACTTCACACGAGCCGGGTACTTGGAGACGCCGACGAACGCGACCGCGTCCTCCAGCACCTCCTCCATGGCCTCGTCGGGCTCGATCTTGCCCTTGGACTGCATCATCTCCAGGAAGACTCCCTGGATCTTCTGTGCCTCGGCCAGTTCCTTGCCCACGAGCAGCTCGTTCAGTACGGACGCGCTGGCCTGGCTGATCGAGCAGCCCTGGCCCTCGTAGGAGACGTCGGTCAACGTCTCGCCGTCGTACTTCACGCGCAGCGTGATCTCGTCACCGCACGTCGGATTGACGTGGTGCACCTCGGCGTCGCCGTCGCGCAGGCCACGCCCGTGCGGGTGCTTGTAGTGGTCCAGGATCAGTTCCTGGTACATCGAATCCAGCTTCACTGCGTCCTCGTCGCCTCGTCCGTCAGCCGAAGAAGTTCCGTACGTGCTCCAGCCCGTCGATCAGCGCGTCGACCTCGGCCGGAGAGGAGTACAGGTAGAACGACGCTCGCGTCGTCGCAGGAATTCCGTAGCGCAGGCAGACGGGGCGCGCGCAGTGGTGTCCCACGCGGACCGCGATGCCCTGCTCGTCGAGCACCTGGCCGACGTCGTGCGGGTGGATGTCACCCAGGACGAAGGAGATCGCGGCCCCGCGGTCCTCGGCCGTGGTGGGGCCGATGATCCGCAGGTCGGGCACCTCGGCGAGGCGCTTGATCGCGTACTCCGTGATCGCGTGCTCGTGCGCGGCGATCTTGTCCATGCCGATCGCGGTCAGGTAGTCCACGGCCGCGCCGAGGCCGACGGCCTGGGCGATCGGGGGCGTACCCGCCTCGAACTTGTGGGGTGCCGGGGCGTAGGTCGAGGCGTGCATCGACACGGTCTCGATCATCTCGCCGCCACCGAGGAACGGGGGCAGGTCCTCCAGGAGCTCCTGGCGGCCCCACAGGACGCCGATGCCGGTCGGACCGCACATCTTGTGACCGGTGAAGGCCACGAAGTCGGCGCCGAGCGCCTGCACGTCCAGCGGCATGTGCGGGGCGGCCTGGGAGGCGTCGATCAGCACGAGGGCGCCGACGTCCTGGGCGCGCCGGACGATCGCCTCGACCGGGTTGACCGTGCCCATGATGTTGGAGACCAGCGTGAAGGAGACGATCTTCGTCTTCTCCGTGATGACCTCTTCGATGTTGGACAGGTCGAGCCGGCCGTCGTCGGTGAGGCCGAACCACTTCAGCTTGGCGCCGGTGCGCTGCGAGAGCAGCTGCCACGGCACGATGTTGGAGTGGTGCTCCATCTCCGTGATGGCGATCTCGGTCTCGCGGTCGACCCGGTAGGGCTCGTCCGCCCAGCCGAGCATGTTCGCGACCAGGTTGAGCGACTCCGAGGCGTTCTTGGTGAAGATCACCTCGTCGCGGCTCGGCGCGTTGATGAAGGCGGCGACCTTGTCGCGGGCGCCCTCGTACAGCGCCGTGGCCTCCTCGGCGAGCACGTGCACGCCACGGTGGACGTTGGCGTTGTGCTGCTCGTAGTACTCGTTCAGCGCGTCGAGCACCTGGCGCGGCTTCTGGGAGGTCGCCGCGTTGTCCAGGTAAACGATCTTCTTCCCGTCGTGGACCACACGATCCAGCAGGGGGAAGTCCTTGCGGATCGCCTCGATGTCGAGGAGGCCAGGCAGCTGTGTCACGCGGTCGCGCCACCCTTCACGTACTTGTCGTAGCCCTCGGCCTCCAGCTGGTCGGCGAGCTCGGCGCCACCGGACTCGGCGATACGACCGTTCGCGAACACGTGCACGAAGTCGGGCTTGATGTAGCGCAGGATGCGCGTGTAGTGGGTGATCAGCAGGGTGCCGACCTCGCCGGTCTCGCGGACGCGGTTGACGCCCTCGGAGACGATGCGCAGCGCGTCGACGTCCAGGCCGGAGTCGGTCTCGTCGAGGATCGCGATCTTCGGCTTCAGGAGCTCCAGCTGCAGGATCTCGTGGCGCTTCTTCTCACCGCCGGAGAAGCCCTCGTTGACGTTGCGCTCGGCGAAGGCCGGGTCCATCTGGAGCTGCTCCATCGCGGACTTGACCTCCTTCACCCAGGTACGCAGCTTCGGCGCCTCGCCGCGGATGGCGGTGGCCGACGTACGCAGGAAGTTGGAGACCGAGACACCGGGGACCTCGACCGGGTACTGCATCGCGAGGAAGAGGCCGGCGCGGGCGCGCTCGTCGACGGACATCTCCAGGACGTCCTCGCCGTCGAGGGTCACGGTGCCACCGGTGATGGTGTACTTCGGGTGACCGGCGAGCGAGTACGCCAGGGTGGACTTGCCGGAGCCGTTCGGACCCATGATGGCGTGCGTCTCACCCTGCTTGACGGTGAGGTCGACGCCCTTGAGGATCTCGCGGGCGCCGTTCTCGGCCTCGACGGAGACGTGCAGGTCGTGGATTTCAAGCGTTGCCATGGATACCTCAGGACTCCTGGGTGAGGGAGACGAGCACGTCGTCCCCTTCGATCTTTACGGGGTATACGGGTACGGGGCGCGTCGCGGGCAGACCCGAGGGCTTGCCGGTGCGCAGGTCGAAGGCCGACCCGTGCAGCCAGCACTCGATCATGCAGTCTTCGACCTCGCCCTCCGAGAGCGAGACGTTCGCGTGCGAGCAGATGTCGTTGATCGCGAACACCTCCCCCTCGGTGGAGACGATGGACACCGGCGTGCCGTCGAGTTCCACCCGCTTCGGGGTGTCCTCCTCCAGCTCGCTGAGCGCACAGGCCTTGACGTAATTCATCAGACGGAACCCTGGAGCTCGGTCTCGATCTTGGTGAGCAGGCGCTCCTCGATGTCGTCGACACCGATCTGCTGCACGAGCTCCGCGAAGAAGCCGCGGACGACCAGGCGGCGGGCCTCGTCGGCCGGGATGCCACGGGCCTGCAGGTAGAAGAGCTGCTCGTCGTCGAAGCGGCCGGTCGCGGAGGCGTGGCCGGCGCCGACGATCTCGCCGGTCTCGATCTCCAGGTTCGGCACCGAGTCGACCCGGGCGCCGTCCGTGAGGACGAGGTTGCGGTTCATCTCGTAGGTGTCGGTGCCCTCGGCGGTCTTCTCGATGAGCACGTCACCGATCCAGACGGCGTGGGCGTCCTGGCCCTGGAGCGCGCCCTTGTAGACCACGTTCGACTTGCAGTGCGGGGCGACGTGGTCGACGAGGAGGCGGTGCTCCTGGTGCTGGCCGGCGTCGGTGAAGTACAGGCCGAACAGCTCGGCCTCGCCGCCCGGGCCGGCGTAGCTCACGCGCGGGTGGATGCGGACGAGGTCGCCGCCGAAGGTGATCACGATCGACTTGAAGGTCGCGTCGCGGCCGACCAGCGTGTTGTGCTGGGAGCAGTGGACGGCGGTGTCGTCCCAGTCCTGCACGGACACGACGGTGAGCTTGGCGCCGTCGCCGACGAGGAAGTCGACGTTGGCGGCGCGCACGCCGTCACCGGTGTGGTCGATGACGATGACGGCCTCGGCGAAGGCCTGGACGTCGAAGACGGTGTGACCGAAGGTCGTGCCGCCCTCGCCGTGCAGCGCCAGGCGCACCGGCTCGGTGAGGACCGTCTCCTTGGGCACGGTGACGACCGTGGCCTTGGCGAAGGAGGAGAACGCCTGGGCGGCGATCCGGTCCACCGGGGTGCCGGCCTTGCCGATGCGCGCGTCCCCGCGCTCCACCGACTCGACCGTGACGCCCTCGGGCGCGTCGATCTGGGCCTTCATGCTGCCGTTGGCGACCGCGGTGCCGTCGTGCAGGCCCTTGAGGCGGGCGAGCGGGGTGAACCGCCACTCCTCCTCGCGGCCGTTCGGAACCGGGAAGTCCGCCACGTCGAAGGACGGGGGCGCACTCATCCGGGTGGCGACAGTGGACTCGGCGGCCACCGCGATCGCGCCGGCGGTGGTCGAACCCGCCGGAATGTTCTGAGCCTCAGCCATGGCTGTCTTCGTGCTCGCTCTCTTTAAAACACACGTCTACGTCAAAGGATGTCTGCGGGACTCGGGCGGCCGGAACTAGCCGACCGAACCCTCCATCTGCAGCTCGATCAGCCGGTTCAGCTCGAGGGCGTACTCCATGGGCAGCTCGCGCGCGATGGGCTCGACGAAGCCGCGCACGATCATGGCCATCGCCTCGAACTCCGTCAGACCGCGGCTCATCAGGTAGAAGAGCTGGTCGTCGGAGACCTTGGAGACCGTGGCCTCATGGCCCATGGAGACGTCGTCCTCGCGCACGTCCACGTAGGGGTACGTGTCCGAGCGCGAGATGGTGTCGACCAGGAGCGCGTCGCAGAGCACGTTGGACTTCGCGCCGTGTGCGCCCTCGCCGATCTCGACCAGGCCTCGGTAGGAGGTCCGGCCGCCGCCTCGGGCCACCGACTTGGAGACGATGTTCGAGGAGGTGTGCGGCGCCATGTGCACCATCTTGGAGCCGGCGTCCTGGTGCTGGCCCTCGCCCGCGAAGGCGATGGACAGGGTCTCGCCCTTGGCGTGCTCGCCCATCAGGTAGACGGCCGGGTACTTCATGGTGACCTTGGAACCGATGTTGCCGTCGATCCACTCCATGGTCGCGCCCTCGTACGCCACGGCGCGCTTGGTGACCAGGTTGTAGACGTTGTTCGACCAGTTCTGGATCGTCGTGTAGCGGCAGCGGCCGCCCTTCTTGACGATGATCTCGACGACGGCGCTGTGCAGCGAGTCCGACGAGTAGATCGGGGCGGTGCAGCCCTCGACGTAGTGGACGTAGGCGTCCTCGTCGACGATGATCAGCGTCCGCTCGAACTGGCCCATGTTCTCCGTGTTGATACGGAAGTAGGCCTGGAGCGGGATGTCGACCTTCACGCCCTTGGGGACGTAGATGAAGGAGCCGCCGGACCACACCGCGGTGTTCAGCGACGCGAACTTGTTGTCGCCGACCGGGATGACCGTGCCGAAGTACTCCTGGAAGAGCTCAGGGTGCTCCTTGAGCGCGGTGTCCGTGTCGAGGAAGATGACGCCCTGCTCCTCCAGGTCCTCACGGATCTGGTGGTAGACGACTTCGGACTCGTACTGGGCAGCGACACCGGCGACGAGGCGCTGCTTCTCCGCCTCCGGGATGCCGAGCTTGTCGTACGTGTTCTTGATGTCCTCGGGCAGGTCCTCCCACGAAGCGGCCTGCTTCTCGGTGGAACGCACGAAGTACTTGATGTTGTCGAAGTCGATGCCCGAGAGGTCGGAACCCCAGTTCGGCATGGGCTTCTTGTCGAACAGCTTCAGGCCCTTGAGGCGGAGGTTGAGCATCCACTCCGGCTCGGACTTCTTCGCCGAGATGTCGCGGACGACATCTTCGGACAGACCCCGCTTGGCAGCGGCACCGGCCGCGTCGGAGTCGGCCCAGCCGTATTCGTAGGTGCCCAGGCCATCGAGCTCAGGGTGAGCGATCTCCGTGGTCATGCGGGGTTCCTCCCGGCCGTACTTGCAGATACTGATGTGTCGGTCTGTGTGGTGCTCGCGCTACGCGGAATGAACGTCGTGCACACCCCGTCGCCGTGGGCGATCGTGGCGAGGCGCTGCACATGGGTCCCGAGCAGGCGGGAGAAGACCTCGGTCTCCGCCTCGCACAGCTGCGGGAACTGCTCGGCGACGTGCGCGACCGGGCAGTGGTGCTGGCAGAGCTGTTCACCGCTGTGCGGACCGGGAGCGCTCTTCGCCGTAGCAGCGTACCCGTCCGCGGTCAACGCCCTGGCAAGGGCCTCCGTGCGCTCCTGCGGAGCGGCGGCCTCGACGGCCTCCCGGTAGGCCTTCGCCTGCGTTTCCATCCGCGCCCGGGCGAAGGCGGCGACGGCCACCTCGCCCTGCTCACCGCCGCCGACCGACTGCGCGATCCAGCGCAGGGCGTCCGCGGCGAGCGTGTCGTAGGACTGGTCGAAGGCGTCGCGGCCGCAGTCGGTGAGCGCGAAGACCTTGGCGGGCCGACCCCTGGTGCGCGCGCCGTAGACCCGCTGCTCGCGGGCTTCGACCACGTCGTCGGTGACGAGCGTGTCGAGGTGGCGGCGGACTGCGGCCTGGGTGAGGCCGAGGCGCTGGGCGAGGTCGGCGACGGTGGACGGACCGTGGTCCAGGATCGAGCGCGCCACCCGGTTGCGGGTTGACCGCTCCCCGGTGCCGAGCTCCCCCTGAGGGGTGTCGATCTGCCGTTCGCCGTATTTCACAACGCCATTGTTGCGTAATTAACCGAGCAGGGACAAGCCGTGATGGGGGTCACCCCTGGTGGCCTCCATCACTAAGGGTTACCTTATTTATCGACGCAGAGTTATTTGGAGGGCAGCATTCCGCAATGCCCCCGCACCTTCCGGAAGGCCCTGCGCACCGCTCCCACCAGCGATCCCGCGGCCTCGAGGCAGATCGGCAGGGCGCCCCGACGATTTCGGAAAAGATCACTGAAAGATGTCGCTGCGCTCTGGGCCGGGAGACTGAAAAAGAACCGTATTCGCAGGACCTCGTTCGAATCCGACCCGGAGGAAGAGGAGAGGAAGCGGAGGGGAAGGGGAGCGGAAGGGCCCCGACCCCGGGACCCGGGACCCCTCCCGGGGCTCCGTAGACTCACCCCTCATGAGCAACGACCCCGCCGTGGAGATCCGCGGACTGGTGAAGCGGTACGGCACCAAGACCGCGGTGGACGGCCTGGACCTCACCGTCCGGAGCGGCTCCGTCACCGCCGTCCTCGGTCCCAACGGCGCGGGCAAGACGACCACGGTGGAGACCTGCGAGGGCTACCACCGCCCCGACGCCGGCACCGTCCGTATCCTCGGCCTCGACCCGGTCGCCCGGGCCGAGGCCCTGCGCCCGCGGATCGGCGTGATGCTGCAGTCCGGCGGCGTCTACTCCGGAGCCCGCGCCGTCGAGATGCTGCGGCACATGGCCAAGCTGTACGCGAACCCGCTCGACGTCGACACCCTGGTGGAACGCCTCGGGCTCGGCGGCTGCGGCCGCACCCCCTACCGCCGGCTCTCCGGCGGCCAGCAGCAGCGCCTCGCCCTGGCCATGGCCGTCGTGGGCCGCCCCGAGCTGGTCTTCCTGGACGAGCCCACCGCCGGCCTGGACCCGCAGGCCCGCCGCGCGACCTGGGACCTCGTACGGGAGCTGCGCGCCGACGGGGTCACCGTCGTCCTCACCACCCACCACATGGACGAGGCCGAGCAGCTCTCGGACGAGGTCGCCATCGTGGACGCGGGCCGGGTCATCGTCCACGGGAGCCCCGAGCAGCTGTGCCGGGGCGGCGCCGAGAACACCCTGCGCTTCACCGGCCGCCCCTCCCTCGACCTCGCCTCGCTACTGAAGGCGCTGCCCGACGGCACCGAGGCCGCCGAGCTCACCCCGGGCGTCTACCGGGTCACCGGCGACGTCCACCCCCAGCTGCTGGCCACCGTCGCCTCCTGGTGCGCGCAGCACGGTGTGATGCCGAGCAGCCTCACGGTCGAGCGGCACACCCTCGAGGACGTCTTCCTCGAACTGACAGGCAAGGAGCTGCGCGCATGAGCGCCGGTACGTTCACCCCCCGCCCGGGGGCCGCGCCCGTGTCCCGCATGATCCTCGCGCAGACGGCTCTGGAGACCCGGATGCTGCTGCGCAACGGGGAGCAGCTGCTGCTGACCGTGATCATCCCGGCGCTGCTGCTGACCCTGTTCTCCACCGTGGACATCGTCTCCGTGCCCGTTGGGGAGGGCGGCAGCGGGAAGTCCGTGGACTTCCTCGCGCCCGGGATCCTGGCGCTCGCCGTGATGTCCACCGCCTTCACCGGCCAGGCCATCGCCACCGGCTTCGACCGTCGCTACGGGGTCCTCAAGCGGCTCGGGGCCTCCCCCCTGCCGCGCTGGGCCCTGATGGCCGCCAAGACCCTGTCGGTGCTGGTCACCGAGGTGCTGCAGATCGCCCTGCTGACGGTGATCGCCCTCGCGCTGGGCTGGTCCCCGCAGGGCGACCCGCTGTCGGTCGCCGTACTGATCCTGCTGGGCACCGCCGCCTTCTCCGGGCTCGGGCTGCTGATGGCGGGCACCCTCAAGGCCGAGGTGACCCTGGCCGCCGCCAATCTGGTCTTCCTGCTGCTGCTGGTCGGCGGCGGGGTGATCGTGCCGCTGGACAAATTCCCGGACGCCGTGCGGTCCGTGCTGGGGCTGCTGCCCATCTCGGCCCTGTCCGACGGGCTGCGCGAGGTCCTCCAGCACGGAGCCGCGCTCCCGTGGGGCGACGCGGCCGTACTGGCGGGCTGGGCCGTACTCGGTCTGGGCGCCGCGGCGCGGCTCTTCCGCTGGGAATGAAATCCCTCCCCCCGCGGGGGTGATGCCGCGAGGATGGGTCCCTCACACATGAAGCCGGGGGGCGGACATGGTGCAGCGGGAAGCCGTTCTACGGCTGGACGATCAATGGGCGCGGGTGCGGTCGGGGGCGCAGCACGCGGAACCCGGGGAGCGCGACCGGCTCCTCGACGAGCTGATCGGCGCCCTGCGCCCCTTCGACGACGACCCTCAGTGCACCGCGCTGCTCGGGCTGCGCCTCGCCGACCGGGCCGCCCTGCACTTCGCCGCGGGCGACCGCGCCGGCGCCCTCGCCACGATCGAGGAGGGGCTGCGCAGCTCCGAACGCGCGGCCGGGCAGTCTCCCGAGTTCGCCCGCTGGTACGCCCGAGGGCTGATCAACCACGGGGTCTGGCTGGCCTGGCCGCTGAGCGACGGGGCCCGGCTGCCGAAGCACCCGCTGGGGCCGGCCGCCGGGGAGGGGCCGAGCGCCATGGAGCGGGCGGCCGGTGAACGCGCCCGCGACCTGACCCGGACCGCGGTGGAGGTGTGGGCGGGACTGGACCAGCAGGATCCGGTCAACCGGCGCGGCCTGGCCCAGGCCAAGGTGTTCCTCGGGGACCGCCTCGCCGAGCTGGGCCTCACCGAGGAGGCCGTGGCCTGGGCGGTGGCCGCCGAGGCCGACTTCCGGCAGCTGCTGCGCGCGGGCCCGGGAGCGGAGGAGGCCGGGGAGGCCGAGGAGGCCCTCGACCACATCGGCCGCCAGCTGGAACTGCGCCTGCGCTTCCTGGGCTTCGACTCCCTGGCCGGTCTGCGGGCGCAGGGGCTGCTGCCCGAACGCCTGCTGCCCCGGGCCGTGGTGGCCGCCCGCATCCAGGGGGTGCCCGAGCCCGCGATCGCGGCCGGCCTGGGTCTCGACGCCGAGCAGGTGCGCACGATGCTGGAGGTCACGCCCTGGCTCGCGGTGTGGCGCTTCGAGGTGCGCGGACCCGACGGCCTGTGGAACGTACTTGAACATCCCTGGCACAGCGCCACAGAAGTAAGGAATCGGACGGCCGAGGACGTAGCGGGCGAACTGCACCGCGGGTTCGTCGGCTCGCCGGACTACCCGGGCGACGGCGTCCCTTGGCGCGTCCTGCTCTGGTGGCACGAGGAGGGCGAGCCCGCGGGGGCGAAGTACCGCCTGGTCGCCGGCCCCGACCCCACCACGGGCACCCCCTCGTGAAACTTTGCACAAGGGGTCGCCTACGATATGGGGCGTGTTGAACCCCCTCGCCCACATCGCCAGCCGCTGGACCCCGTCACCCCGGACCGTCCAGCGGGCCGCACTCGCCGCGCTCGTCATGAGCGTGGTCATCGTCGTCACCGGCGGCGCGGTACGGCTGACCGGATCAGGCCTCGGCTGCGACACCTGGCCCAAGTGCACCGACGACAGCCTGATCGTGACGCAGGAGCAGGGCTTCCACGGCGCCATCGAGTTCGGCAACCGCATGCTGACCTACGTGCTCAGCGCGGCCGTCGGCTGGGTGATCATCGCCGCCCGCTCGGCCGAGCCCTGGCGGCACTCCCTGACGAAGCTCGGCTGGGTGCAGTTCTTCATCGTGATGGCGAACGCCGTGCTGGGCGGCATCACCGTCCTGACCGGGCTCAACCCCTACAGCGTGGCCGGACACTTCCTGCTCGCCACCGCGCTGATCACCGTGACCACGGTCACCTGGCAGCGCACCCGCGAGGGCGACGGCGCTCCCCGGCCGCGCGTGCCCGGACCGGTGCGCAAGCTGTCGTGGGCGCTGCTCGCGACCACCCTCGTCCTGATCGCGGCGGGCACCGTGGTGACCGGCTCCGGTCCGCACGCCGGTGACAGCAGCGAGATCAGGCGGATGCCCTTCGACTGGGACACCACCGCGCACGTGCACGCCGTCGCCGCCTGGGTGGTGTGCGCGCTAGCCATCGCGATGTGGCTGGTCCTGCGCATCGTGGACGCCCCGGCCGACACCCGGGCGCGCGCCCGCGACCTGCTGGTCGTCCTGCTCGCCCAGGGCGCCATCGGCTACGTGCAGTACGCCACCCAGGTCCCCGAGGCCCTGGTCGCCGCCCACATGCTGGGCTCCTGCCTGGTGTGGATCGCCGTGCTCCGGGTCGCACTCGGGCTGCGCGAGCGGCCGGCCGAGCAGGCGGAGGTCCCCTACCGGGGCGACCCGCAGCTCTCCGCCGTCTGATCCGCCGGCCTCCGGGGCGCGGCGCGGCCCGTCACGGCCCGTCCAGACGGTAGACGCGGCGGGCATTGCCCGCCGCGACCATGGCGGCCACCCGTTCCGCGTCCCGCCAGGACCAGGAACCCTCGGCGGCCCATCCGCCCAGCACCCGGCCCAGCGCCTCGCGGAACAGCAGGGCGCCCACCGCGTGCAGCTCGGGCAGGTCCCGGCCGCCGCTGGAGAACAGCACCTTCCCGAACGGCGCGAGCTCCAGCAGCTCCGCCAGGACCGCCGCGGCCCGCGCCCCGGTCCGCCCGAGGGCCGCGCCCGCATCCGCGTAGACGTGCGGGAAGTCCGCCGCCAGCTGCGCCGTACGCCGGTGGTCCGGGTATCCGCCGAGCAGCACCAGCCGCGTCCCCAGGCCCGCGGTGGCCCGTACGAACCCGGTCAGCGCAGTGGTGTCGGCCGCTCCCGTGTGCAGCTGGAGCGGCAGCCCCGCGGCCACCGCGCTCCACAGCAGGTGGGCCAGGAGTACGGGGTCCCGTACGGCCCCGCCCCGCGGCCGCCCGGCGAGCCACCGCCCGGCCGCCCCCCGCACCTCCCCGGGACCGGGCGGCTCGGGCACGAGAGCGGGGGCGTCCGCGCAGGTGAAGGCCGTGGCGCAGGTGAAGGCAGCGGCTCCGGCGGCGGCGTGGTGGACGGCCTCGGCGAGATTGGCGAGGAAGGCGCCCACCGTTCCGGAGGTGTCGGCGACCTGCTCGGCCAGTAACTCCAGCCGGACGGTCTCGAAGGCCTCGGCGTCCCCGGCGAGCGCCAGCTCCTTGGGCCCAGTGAGGTCCCCGGCCGCCCCGGTGTCGACCAGGTAGGCGGCGACCCCGGATCCCCTCAGCAGCCGCCGGGCGGTCTCGGCCGCGCCCAGCTCGCGCCGCCGCGCCAGATAGCGGGCGGGGGTGGCGTGCGGCTCCAGCCCCAGCAGCGGCGGGCACCAGCGGCGTACTGCGAAGCCGGTCTGCGTGTCGAAGAAGGTGGTGCCCGCGGCGGGCGGGCCGGCCGAGCGCATCAGCTGGGCCTCGAAGGTGCCCAGGCCCAGCTCCGTACGGAGTACTCCGTGGCAGTACTGGTCCACCAGGGGCGGCGTTTCGATCATCCGGGCATCCCGTTGCGGACGTGAGGAAGGGGCTTCCACACGTCCTAACGGGTGAGCGGGGTGTGAGGTGTTGCTCGGGCTGTTGACCGAGACTGCACTCCCGGGTCGCCCGGGGGCGGTCCGGGGCTCAGGCCGCGGGGTTCTCGGGGCCGCCGATCTGGATGCCGGCCATCCGCGACCACTCGTACGGGCCCGTGCGCACGCGCGCGGCGAACTCCCCGTCGAACTCGTCGTGAAGGGTCAGCCCGGCCTTCTCCGCGGCCAGTTGCGCCACCGCGAAGGTGGGGGCCACCAGGTCGCCCCAGCCGCCGTCCGTACCCACGAGCACGATCCGGGTGCCGGCCTGGCCGATGTGGGCGAGCTGGCCCTCGGCGCCGCCGTGCTGCTTGGCGAACGCGCCGATCTGCTTGGCCAGCTTCGCGGCCCTGCGGTCCTGCTTCTTCTCCGCGGCGCCTGCGGCGGCAGGGGCGGCTGCGGTGTCTTCGGTGTCTCCCATGGAAGGCATGCTACCGGTGAGTAATCAGCGGAGGAAGGGATCCACGGCCACCGCCACGAACAGCAGCGACACATAGGTGATCGACCAGTGGAACAGCCGCATCTCCTTGAGCTTCGCGCCCACGACACCCGCCTTGGCGCGGGCGTGGAGTGCGTGCGCCTCCCACAGCCACCAGCCGCCCGCCGCCAGCGCGACCGCGGTGTAGAACCAGCCGGTGTACCCCAGCGGGGTCAGCAGCAGCGAGACCGCCACCATCACCCAGCTGTAGAGGACGATCTGGCGCGCGACGGCCCGGTTGCCCGCGACGACCGGGAGCATCGGCACGCCGGCCCGCGCGTAGTCGTCCTTGACCTTCATCGACAGCGGCCAGTAGTGCGGCGGCGTCCAGAAGAAGATGACGAGGAAGAGGATGACGGCGGCCCAGGAGACCTCGTTGGTGACGGCCGACCAGCCGATGAGCACCGGCATGCAGCCTGCGATGCCGCCCCAGACGATGTTCTGCGCGGTGCGCCGCTTCAGCAGCATCGTGTAGATCACGACGTAGAAGAGGAGCGCACCGAGCGACAGCGCCGCCGACAGCCAGTTGACGAGCAGGCCGAAGAAGAGGGTGGATACGACCGCGAGGGTGAGGCCGAAGGCCAGGCACTCCCGCGGGCTGACCATGCCGGTCACCAGCGGGCGCTGCGAGGTCCGGTCCATCAGCGCGTCGATGTCGCGGTCGATGTACATGTTCAGCGCGTTGGCGCCGCCCGCGGACAAGTAGCCGCCGAGGCAGGTCAGCAGGACCAGCCGCAGCGACGGCACACCCTGCTCCGCCAGGAACATCACCGGCACTGTGGTGATCAGCAGAAGTTCGATGATCCGCGGCTTGGTCAATGCCACGAAAGCCATGACGCGGGTCCCGAGCGGCCGCTGACCGGGGCTCGTCCCGAGCACCCCCGCTGGACGGGATTCGACGGCCGTCACGCACACCCCTGAGAGAGAATCCAGCAAGCTCCGACTCGGGCCGTTCACAACATGAAGGCCCGGTTAAGGCTTGCGCGTACCACGCCACTGTAGACGTTGCACTTACGTCGCCCTGCGCCGGGGTCGCATCGTGTTGGGCCGATCGGACCGTGCATATATACGGAGCACAGGCCGCGCCGGACACCCTTGGGCGGGTGAACGGGGGTCGGCGGCGCGGTGACGGACTGCCTGCACTCGAATAGCTGCACGCCGTTGCGGGGGTAGGCTCGGAATCGCGCCGGTGCACCGTTCGTCACCGGGATTCATACATGTGGAGAGGAGCCCTGACCCACGGTGAGCACCAAGCCGACCACCACAGAGCTCGAGTGGACCGAACTGGACCAGCGGGCCGTCGACACCGCCCGCATCCTGGCCGCTGACGCGGTCCAGAAGGTCGGAAACGGCCACCCCGGTACGGCGATGAGCCTGGCCCCCGCCGCGTACACCCTCTTCCAGAAGGTGATGCGGCACGACCCGGCGGACCCCGAGTGGGTGGGCCGCGACCGCTTCGTGCTCTCCGCGGGGCACTCGTCCCTCACGCTCTACACCCAGCTCTACCTCGGTGGGTTCGGGCTGGAGCTGGACGACCTGAAGGCCTTCCGCACCTGGGGCTCCAAGACCCCCGGCCACCCGGAGTACGGCCACACGACGGGCGTCGAGACCACCACCGGCCCCCTCGGCCAGGGCGTCGCCAACGCGGTGGGCATGGCCATGGCCTCCCGCTACGAGCGCGGTCTGTTCGACCCGGAGGCCCCCCAGGGCGCCTCCCCGTTCGACCACATGATCTACGCGATCGCGGGTGACGGCTGCCTCCAGGAGGGCATCTCCCACGAGGCGTCCGCGCTGGCCGGCCACCAGAAGCTCGGCAACCTCGTCCTGCTGTGGGACGACAACCACATCTCCATCGAGGGCGACACGGAGACGGCCGTCTCCGAGGACACCCTCAAGCGCTACGAGGCCTACGGCTGGCACGTCCAGCGCGTCGAGCAGCAGGAGAACGGCGACCTCGACCCGAAGGCGCTGTTCGCGGCCCTCCAGGCCGCCAAGGCCGAGACCGGCCGCCCGTCCTTCATCGCGGCCCGCTCGATCATCGCCTGGCCCGCCCCGCACGCCCAGAACACCGAGGCCGCCCACGGCTCGGCGCTCGGCGACGACGAGGTCGCGGCGACCAAGCGCGTGCTCGGCTTCGACCCGGAGCAGACCTTCGAGGTCGCCGACGAGGTCATCGCGCACACCCGCGCGCTGGGCGACCGCGGCCGCGAGGCCAAGGCCGCCTGGGAGAAGGAGTTCTCCGCCTGGCGCACCGCCAACCCGGAGCGCGCCGCCGAGTTCGACCGCATCAACGCCAACGAGCTGCCCGCGGGCTGGGAGGACAAGCTCCCCGTCTTCGAGCCCGGCAAGGGCGTCGCCACGCGCGCCGCCTCCGGCAAGGTCCTCGGCGCGCTCGGCGCGATCATCCCGGAGCTGTGGGGCGGCTCGGCCGACCTGGCCGGCTCCAACAACACCACCATCGACAAGGACTCCTCGTTCCTGCCGGTGGGCAACCCGCTGCCGGAGGCCGACCCGTACGGCCGCACCATCCACTTCGGCATCCGCGAGCACGCCATGGCCGCGGCCATGAACGGCATCACCCTGCACGGCCACACCCGCATCTACGGCGGCACCTTCCTGGTGTTCTCCGACTACATGCGCAACGCCGTCCGGCTGTCCGCGCTGATGCACCTGCCGGTGACGTACGTGTGGACGCACGACTCCATCGGTCTCGGCGAGGACGGCCCGACCCACCAGCCGGTCGAGCACCTCGCCTCGCTGCGCGCCATCCCGGGCCTGAACATCGTCCGCCCGGCCGACGCCAACGAGACCGCCATCGCCTGGCGCGAGATCCTGCGCCGCCACACCAAGGTCTTCGGCAAGGGTGCCCCGCACGGCCTCGCGCTGACCCGCCAGGGTGTGCCGACCTACGAGCGCAACGAGGCGGCCGCCAAGGGCGGGTACGTCCTGTTCGAGGCCGAGGGCGGCCCGGCGCAGGTCCTCCTCATCGCCACCGGCTCCGAGGTGCACGTGGCCGTCGAGGCCCGCGAGCAGCTGCAGGCGCAGGGCGTTCCCACCCGGGTCGTCTCGATGCCGTCCGTCGAGTGGTTCGAGGAGCAGGACCAGGACTACAAGGACAGCGTCCTGACGCCGTCGGTGAAGGCGCGCGTCGCGGTCGAGGCGGGCATCGGCCTGACCTGGCACCGCTACGTCGGCGACGCCGGCCGGATCGTCTCGCTGGAGCACTTCGGTGCCTCGGCCGATGCGAAGGTGCTCTTCCGCGAGTTCGGCTTCACCCCCGAGAACGTGGTGGCCGCCGCTCAGGAATCCCTCGCCGCCGCCGCGCGCTGACGCCGTTACGCAACCAAGTAGGAGATGTAATCCCATGACAGACGCACTCAAGCGCCTCTCCGACGAAGGCGTCGCGATCTGGCTGGACGACCTGTCCCGCAAGCGCATCACGTCCGGCAACCTGGCCGAGCTCATCGACCAGTCGCACGTGGTCGGTGTCACCACCAACCCGGCGATCTTCCAGAAGGCCATCAGCGGCGGCGAGGGCTACGAGCAGCAGCTCACCGACCTCGCGACCCGCAAGGTCACCGTGGAAGAGGCCCTGCGCATGATCACGACGGCGGACGTCAGGGACGCCGCCGACATCCTGCGCCCGGTCTTCGACCGCACCGACGGCCAGGACGGCCGCGTGTCGATCGAGGTCGACCCGCGCCTGGCGCACAACACCCCGGCGACCGTCGCCGAGGCCAAGCAGCTCGCCTGGCTGGTGGACCGCCCGAACACGCTCATCAAGATCCCGGCGACCAAGGCCGGCCTGCCGGCGATCACCGAGGTCATCGGCAAGGGCATCAGCGTCAACGTCACGCTGATCTTCTCGCTGGAGCGCTACCGCGAGGTCATGGACGCGTACCTGTCGGGTCTGGAGAAGGCCAAGGCCGCCGGCCTGGACCTCTCCCTGATCCACTCGGTCGCCTCCTTCTTCGTGTCCCGCGTGGACTCGGAGATCG
The DNA here is from genome assembly GCF_002080455.1 of Streptomyces sp. Sge12. NCBI lineage: Bacteria > Bacillati > Actinomycetota > Actinomycetes > Kitasatosporales > Streptomycetaceae > Streptomyces > Streptomyces sp. Sge12. The sequence continues at coordinate 5,929,003 of NZ_CP020555.1, read as the reverse complement.
ACAAGCGCCTGGACGCGGTCGGCACCGACGAGGCCAAGGCCCTCAAGGGCAAGGCTGCCCTCGCCAACGCCCGTCTGGCCTACGAGGCCTACGAGGAGGTCTTCTCCTCGGACCGCTGGGCCGCCCTGGAGCGCGTCGGAGCCAACAAGCAGCGTCCGCTGTGGGCCTCGACGGGCGTCAAGGACCCGGCGTACAAGGACACCCTGTACGTGGACGACCTGGTCGCCCCGAACACGGTGAACACCATGCCGGAGGCCACCCTGGAGGCCACCGCCGACCACGGGCAGATCACCGGCGACACGGTGCGCGGCTCCTACGCGCAGGCGCGCGCCGAGCTCGACGCGGTCGCGAAGCTGGGCATCTCGTACGACGATGTGGTGCAGCTGCTCGAGGACGAGGGCGTCGAGAAGTTCGAGGCGTCCTGGAACGACCTGCTGAAGTCGACCGAGGCGGAGCTTGAGCGCCTTGCCCCCACGGAGGCCTGAACACCTTGTCTGTAAACGGAGCGAACCCGCTTCGTGACGCACAGGACCGGCGGCTCCCGCGCATCGCGGGGCCGTCCGGCCTGGTCATTTTCGGCGTTACGGGTGACCTGTCGCGCAAGAAGCTGATGCCTGCCGTCTACGACCTTGCCAACCGGGGCCTGCTCCCGCCGGGCTTCTCGCTGATCGGGTTCGCCCGCCGCGAGTGGCAGGACGAGGACTTCGCGCAGGTGGTCCACGACGCCGTCAAGGAGCACTCCCGGACGCCCTTCCGCGAGGAAGTGTGGCAGCAGCTCGTGCAGGGCTGCCGTTTCGTCTCGGGCGACTTCGACGACGACGCCGCCTTCGAGACGCTGAAGGCGACCATCGAGGAGCTGGACAAGGCACAGGGCACGGGCGGCAACTTCGCCTTCTATCTGTCCGTCCCGCCCAAGTTCTTCCCCAAGGTGGTCCAGCAGCTCAAGGACCACGGGCTGGCGCAGAAGGAGGGCTCCTGGCGGCGCGCCGTCATCGAGAAGCCCTTCGGCCACGACCTGAAGAGCGCCGAGGAACTCAACAAGGTCGTCCACGAGGTCTTCCCGCGTGACGAGGTCTTCCGGATCGACCACTACCTCGGCAAGGAGACCGTCCAGAACATCCTGGCGCTCCGCTTCGCGAACACGATGTTCGAGCCGATCTGGAACCGGTCGTACGTCGACCATGTGCAGATCACCATGGCCGAGGACATCGGCATCGGCGGCCGGGCCGGGTACTACGACGGTATCGGCGCCGCCCGTGACGTCATCCAGAACCACCTGCTCCAGCTGCTCGCGCTGACCGCGATGGAGGAGCCCGGCTCCTTCCACCCCAAGGCGCTGGTGGCCGAGAAGCTCAAGGTGCTGACGGCGGTGCAGCTGCCTGAGGACCTGGGCAAGCACACGGTGCGCGGCCAGTACGCGGCCGCCTGGCAGGGCGGCGAGAAGGTCAAGGGCTACCTCGAAGAGGACGGCATCGACCCCAAGTCGAAGACCGACACCTACGCGGCCGTCCGGCTGGAGATCAACAACCGCCGCTGGGCGGGCGTCCCGTTCTACCTGCGGACGGGCAAGCGCCTGGGCCGCCGGGTGACCGAGATCGCGGTCGTCTTCAAGCGGGCCCCGTACCTGCCCTTCGAGTCGGGCGCGACCGAGGAGCTGGGGCAGAACGCCCTGGTCATCCGGGTCCAGCCGGACGAGGGCGTGACGGTCCGCTTCGGCTCCAAGGTTCCGGGCACCTCCATGGAGGTCCGGGACGTGACGATGGACTTCGCCTACGGCGAGTCCTTCACGGAGTCGAGCCCCGAGGCGTACGAGCGGCTCATCCTCGACGTGCTCCTCGGCGACGCGAACCTCTTTCCGCGTCACCAGGAGGTCGAGCTGTCCTGGAACATCCTCGACCCGATCGAGGAGTACTGGGACAAGCACGGCAAGCCCGCGCAGTACCCTGCGGGCACCTGGGGGCCGGTCGAGGCGGACGAGATGCTCGCACGAGACGGACGGAGCTGGCGCCGGCCATGAAGATCGACCTCACGGAGACCAACTCCAGCAAGATCAATGCTGCGATGGTGCAGGCACGCCGGGACATCGGCACGCCGGCCATCGGCATGGTCCTCACGCTGGTGATCGTGACCGACGAGGAGAACGCGTACGACGCGCTCAAGTCGGCGAACGACGCGTCCCACGAACACCCCTCGCGGATCGTCGTCGTGGTCAAGCGGGCCAGCCGCTCCCCCCGCAGTCGCCGTGACGCCCGGCTCGACGCGGAGATCCGCGTCGGGGCGGACGCCGGCAGCGGGGAAACGGTGGTTCTGCGCCTGCACGGCGAACTGGTCGACCATGCCCAGTCGGTCGTGCTGCCGCTCCTGCTGCCCGACGCCCCCGTGGTGGTCTGGTGGCCGGGAGGGGCTCCTGCAGACGTGGCGGGCGACCCGCTGGGCGCGCTGGGACAGCGCCGGATCACGGACACGTACTCCTGCGAGCACCCGGTCGAGGCGCTCGGCGCCCGGGCGGAGGCGTACGCCCCCGGGGACACGGACCTGTCGTGGACCCGGATCACCCCGTGGCGCTCCATGCTGGCGGCGGCACTGGACCAGCAGGCCCTGACGGTCGCCTCGGCGACCGTCGAGGGCGAGGACGAGAACCCGAGCTGCGAACTGCTGGCCATGTGGCTGGCGGACCGGCTCAAGGTCCCCGTCCGGCGCACGCTGTCGCCGGGCCCGGGCCTGACCTCCGTACGGCTGTCCACCAAGGACGGCGACATCGTCCTGGACCGGGCGGACGGCTCGCTGGCCACGCTGTGCATGCCGGGGCAGCCCGACCGTGCGGTGGCGCTCAAGCGCCGTGACACGGCCGAGCTCCTGGCGGAGGAGCTGCGCAGGCTGGACCCGGACAACACCTACGAGGCCTCGCTGAAGTTCGGCGTGGCGCGGCTGGAGACGTCCACGCCCGCGGCGGCGTCCGACGCCGCCGAAGCCCCGGCGGACCCGGCCCCCGCCACGTCGGCCGCCAGGCCGACGAAGAAGGCCCGGGCCAAGTAGCCGTAGGCGTAGCCGCTGCGCGGAGCCGGCCCCGCCCCTTCCCGAAACCGGGGCGGGGCGGGGCACGGCTCCGCGCAGCGGCATCCGCACCCCCGATCTACCGACAAGGCGGAAGCACATGGGTATGACGACTCCCCAGGTCGTCGTCCACCGGGACAAGGAACTGATGGCCCGGGCCACCGCGGCCCGGCTCATCACGAAGATCGTGGACGCGCAGGCGGCCCGCGGCTCCGCGTCCGTCGTCCTCACCGGCGGACGCAACGGCAACGGCCTGCTGGCCGCGCTGGCCGCCGCCCCGGCGCGGGACGCCGTCGACTGGGCCCGGCTGGACCTGTGGTGGGGCGACGAGCGGTACGTCCCCGCCGACGACCCCGAGCGCAACCACACTCAGGCCCGCGAGGCACTGCTGGACGCGGTCCCCGTGGACCCCGCCCGCGTGCACGTGATGCCCGCCTCGGACGGCCCGTACGGGGCGGACGTGGACGCCGCGGCAGCCTCCTACGCGGCCGAGCTCGCCAAGGCGGCCGGCCCCGAGGACCACGGACCGGTCCCCCCCTTCGACGTGCTGATGCTGGGCGTCGGCCCGGACACGCACGTGGCCTCGCTGTTCCCGGAGCACCCGGCGGCCCGCGAGACCGAGCGCACGGTGGTCGGCGTCCACGGCGCCCCGAAGCCCCCGCCCACCCGGATCTCGCTCACCCTCCCGGCGATCCGGGCGGCGCGCGAGGTCTGGCTGCTGGCCGCGGGCGAGGACAAGGCCGGGGCGGTCTCCCTGGCCCTGGGCGGCGCGGGCCAGATCCAGGCCCCGGCGGCGGCCGCGTACGGCCGCTCCCGCACGCTGTGGCTCCTGGACCGCGCGGCGGCGGCGAAGCTCCCGACCGGGATGTACCCGCCGGCCTCCTCCTGACGACCGCCTGCGACTTACCACGTACGGCTTACGCAGAAGGGCCCGCCTCCCGGACACGGGAGGCGGGCCCTTCGCACATCCGGGTCAGCCGCGCCCGCGCAGCTTCCGGTACGTGGCCACCAGGGCCTTCGTCGAAGCGTCCAGACCGGGCACGTCCGCCCCCTCGGTCAGCGCGGGCTCGACGCGCTTGGCGAGCACCTTGCCGAGCTCGACGCCCCACTGGTCGAAGGAGTCGATGTTCCACACCGCGCCCTGGACGAACACCTTGTGCTCGTAGAGCGCGATCAGCTGGCCGAGCACCGCCGGGGTGAGCTCTTCGGCCAGGATGGTGGTCGTCGGGTGGTTCCCGTGGAAGGTCTTGTGCGGGACCAGCGACTCGGGGGCCCCCTCGGCGCGCACCTCGTCCGCCGTCTTGCCGAAGGCCAGCGCCTGGGTCTGGGCGAAGAAGTTCGCCATCAGCAGGTCGTGCTGGGCCGCCGTCGCCGCCTCCAGCTCCGCCACCGGCCGGGCGAAGCCGATGAAGTCCGCGGGGATCACCCGCGTGCCCTGGTGGATCAGCTGGTAGTAGGCGTGCTGCCCGTTGGTGCCGGGCGTGCCCCAGACCACCGGGCCCGTCTGCCACTCCACCGGATTGCCGTCGCGGTCCACGGACTTGCCGTTGGACTCCATGTCGAGCTGCTGCAAGTACGCGGTGAAACGCGAGAGGTAGTGGCTGTAGGGGAGCACCGCGTGCGACTGGGCGTCGAAGAAGGCGATGTACCAGATGCCCAACAGGCCCATCAGCAGCGGGGCGTTCTCATGGGCGGGCGCCGTACGGAAGTGCTCGTCCATGGCGTGGAAGCCGCCGAGCATCTCCCGGAAGGCGGCCGGGCCGATCGCGATCATCAGGGAGAGGCCGATGGCCGAGTCGAAGGAGTAGCGTCCGCCGACCCAGTCCCAGAACTCGAACATGTTGGCCGGATCGATGCCGAAGTCGGTGACCTTCTCGGCATTGGTGGACAGGGCCACGAAGTGCCGTGCCACGGCGGCCTGGTCGCCGCCCAGCCCCGCGAGCAGCCAGCCGCGCGCCGACGTGGCGTTGGTGATGGTCTCGATGGTGGTGAAGGTCTTGGAGGCGATGATGAACAGCGTCTCGGCCGGGTCCAGGTCCCGCACGGCCTCGTGCAGGTCCGCGCCGTCGACGTTGGAGACGAACCGCACCGTCAGATCCCGGTCGGCGAAGGCCCGCAGGGCCTCGTAGGCCATGGCCGGGCCCAGGTCGGAGCCGCCGATGCCGATGTTGACGACGTTCCTGATGCGCTTACCGGTGAAGCCGGTCCACTCCCCCGACCTGATCCGGTCGGAGAAGGCCGCCATCTTGTCGAGGACGGCGTGCACGCCGGGGACGACGTTCTCGCCGTCGACCTCGACGACCGCGTCGGCCGGTGCGCGCAGGGCGGTGTGCAGCACCGCCCGGTCCTCGGTCGTGTTGATCTTCTCGCCGCGGAACATCGCCTCGCGCAGCTCGGCCACGCCCGTGGCCTCGGCCAGCTCGCGGAGCAGCGTGAGCGTCTCGTCCGTGACGAGGTGCTTCGAGTAGTCGATGTGCAGGTCACCGACCTGCAAGGTGTAGCCGGAGCCGCGGCCGGGGTTCTCCTCGAACAGCTCGCGCAGATGCGTCTGCCCGAGCTCCTCCCGATGCTTGCCGAGTGCGAGCCACTCCGGCGTCCGGTTCAGCTTCGTACGTCCCTCCCGTCGCCCACCACCACCCTCGCTTGACGCGCTTCGCGCGGCGGCCTGATTTGCGTTCATCTCGGACATCAACCCACTTCTTCCGTCCTGTCGTGCCCCGCCGTTCTCCAACTTAAGGGATCACAAGCGGCAGAACGCACACAAAGAGGCCCGGTGCCACAGGAGAAGTTCCTGGGGCACCGGGCCTCGTGTCACACGCTTCGGGCCGTCGCTGCGGGCCGTCTCAGATCTCGCCGCGGAGCTTGGCGAGCGCCTCGGCGAGGATCGCCTCGCCGTCGGCGTCCGAGCGCCGTTCCCGTACGTACGCCAGGTGCGTCTTGTACGGTTCGGTGCGCGGCGGGGCGGGCGGGTTGTCCCGGTCCTGGCCGGCCGGGAACCCGCAGCGCGGGCAGTCCCAGGTGTCCGGCACCTGCGCGTCGCTGGCGAAGCTCGGCTGCGTCTCGTGCCCGTTCGAGCACCAGAAGGAGATGCGCAGGCGGGGCGCGGACTCGCCGCGCTCCGCCTCACCCATCGGCCCCGCTCCGACCCGGCTACCACGGATCGCGTTGCCACTTGCCACGGTCGTAACTCCCTGCGTGATGGTGCCGCGGAGTGTGTGTGGATTTCCGCCGCGGAGCGCCCAAGTCTACGTAAGGCCCAACGCACGTCCAATGAGCGGAGTTACTGATTCCACGCCATGAACGCCGACCCTCATAGTAGGCCGGGTGATGCCGACCGGACTGCCGGAATGGCCAGAACGGTCAGCTGCTCGACTTCATCAGCAGGCCGAGCGCGACGATGCACGCGAACCACAGCAGACCCACGACCACGGTGATGCGGTCCAGGTTGCGCTCCGCGACGGAGGAACCGCCGACCGACGACTGCATACCGCCGCCGAACATGTCGGAGAGGCCGCCGCCCTTGCCCTTGTGCATCAGCACGAGCAGCATCAGCAGGGCGCTGAAGACGATCAGGGCGATCGAGAACCCCATAATCACGGCTGATTCCTACTTTCTGGCTTTTCGGGCTTTCCGGCTTTGCGAGATGTGCGCGGGGGCCAGCGGCTGATGGTTCAGCCCCTGGCCCCCGCAAGGGTACGACGGATCCGCCCTACCGCATACTCACTGGTCGCGGAAGCGGACGATCTTGACGAACTCGTCCGCGTCCAGTGCCGCGCCGCCGATCAGGGCGCCGTCGACGTCGGGCTGGGCCATGATCGCCGCGATGTTCCCGGACTTCACGGAGCCGCCGTACTGGATGCGGACCTTGTCGGCCAGCTCCTGCGAGTACAGCTCGGCGAGGCGGCCGCGGATCGCCCCGCAGACCTCCTGGGCATCCTCGGGGGTGGCGACCTCGCCGGTCCCGATGGCCCAGACGGGCTCGTAGGCGATCACGATGGACTCGGCCTGCTCGGCCGGGACGTCCTTCAGGCCGCCGTCGACCTGGGCCAGCGTGTGCGCGACCTGGCCGCCGGCCTTGCGGACGTCCAGGCCCTCGCCGACGCACAGGATCGGGGTGATCCCGTGCTTGAAGGCGGCCTTGACCTTGGCGTTGCAGACCTCTTCGTTCTCGCCGTGGTACTGGCGGCGCTCGCTGTGGCCGACGGCCACGTACGTGCACTTCAGCTTGGAGAGCATCGGGCCGGAGATCTCACCGGTGTAGGCACCGGAGTCGTGCGCCGAGATGTCCTGGGCGCCGTACTTGATCTTCAGCTTGTCGCCGTCGACGAGGGTCTGGACCGACCGGAGGTCGACGAAGGGCGGCAGGACCGCGACCTCGACGGCGTCGTAGTCCTTGTCTGCGAGGGCGAAGGCGAGCTTCTGGACGTGGGCGATGGCCTCGAGGTGGTTGAGGTTCATCTTCCAGTTGCCCGCCATGAGCGGGGTGCGCGTGGTCATACGGGTTCAGCCCTCCAGGGCGGCGAGGCCGGGGAGCGTCTTGCCCTCGAGGTATTCGAGGGAGGCGCCGCCACCGGTCGAGATGTGGCCGAAAGCATTCTCGTCGAAGCCCAGGATGCGGACCGCGGCGGCACTGTCGCCACCGCCGACGACGGTGAAGGCATTGCTGTCGAGCAGGCCCTGGGCAATGGCCTTGGTGCCGTCGGCGTAGTCGGGGTGCTCGAAGACGCCCACGGGACCGTTCCAGAAGACGGTCTTGGCATCGGCGATCTTCGACGCGTACAGCTCACGCGTCTTGGGGCCGATGTCCAGGCCCTCCTTGTCGGCGGGGATCTTGTCCGCGTCGACGACCGTGAAGTCGGCCGGGGTCTTGCCCTTGAGGTCCGGGAACTCCGCGGAGACCAGTACGTCGACCGGGAGGACCAGCTCGACGCCCAGCTTCTCGGCGCGCGCCATGTACTCCTTGACGACGTCCACCTGGTCCTTCTGGAGCAGGGAGATGCCGACCTCGTAGCCCTTGGCGTAGAGGAAGGTGTAGGCCATGCCGCCGCCGATGAGGATGCGGTCGGCCTTGCCGAGCAGCTCGTCGATGACGGCGAGCTTGTCGGAGACCTTGGCGCCGCCGAGGACCACCACGTACGGGCGCTCGACCTCGGCGGTCAGCTTCTTCAGGACGCCGACCTCGGTGGCGATGAGGTAGCCGGCCGCGTGCGGGAGGCGGGCGGGCAGGTCGAAGACCGAGGCGTGCTTGCGGTGCACGGCGCCGAAGCCGTCACCCACGTAGACGTCGGCGAGCTCGGCGAGCTGGTCCGCGAAGGCGGCGCGCTCGGCGTCGTCCTTGGCGGTCTCACCGGCGTTGAAGCGCAGGTTCTCGATGACGGCGACCTGGCCGTCGGTGAGGGCCGCGACGGTCGCCTTGGCGGAGGCGCCGACAGTGTCGGTGGCGAACGCGACGTCCGTACCGAGCAGTTCGCCGAGGCGGGTGGCGGCCGGGGCGAGCGAGAAGGCCGGCTCCACGCCGGTGCCCTTCGGGCGGCCCAGGTGCGAGGCCACGATGACGCGGGCGCCGGCCTCGGCGAGCTTCGCGATCGTGGGCTGGACGGCACGGATGCGGCCGTCGTCGGTGATGGTGCCCTCGGCCAGCGGGACGTTCAGGTCCGCGCGGACGAAGACCCGCTTGCCCTTGACGCCTTCGGCGAGCAGTTCATCGATCGTCTTCATGTATTTCTACTCCTTTAGCCTTCACTCGAAGGGCGAGGAAGGAAATAACGAGGCAAGCAACAGGGCCCGTGCGGCGCTTCGTTGCGCTGCTCGGACCCTGTGCTCACATCGTGGTGCCTTGCCCTACGTTCTTAGAGCTGACCGCCGACGAAGACGGTGAGGTCGACGAGACGGTTGGAGTAGCCCCACTCGTTGTCGTACCAGCCGACGACCTTGACCTGCGTACCGTCCTGAACCATGGTCAGGGAGGAGTCGAAGGTGCAGGACGCGGGCCAGTTCACGATGTCGGAGGAGACGATCGCGTCCTCGGTGTAGTCGAGGATGCCCTTGAGCTGCCCCTCCGAGGCCTTCTGGAAGGCCGCGTTGATCTCTTCCACCGTGGTCTCGCGGGCGAGCTCCAGGACCAGGTCGGTGACCGATCCCGTCGGGACCGGCACGCGCATGGCGATGCCGTCCAGCTTGCCCTTGAGCTGCGGGAGGACCAGCGCGGTGGCCTTGGCGGCACCGGTGGAGGTCGGGATGATGTTCTCGGCGGCGGCGCGGGCGCGACGCAGGTCCGAGTGCGGGAAGTCCAGGATGCGCTGGTCGTTCGTGTACGCGTGGACCGTCGTCATCATGCCCTTGACGATGCCGAAGTTCTCGTCGAGGACCTTGGCCATCGGCGCCACGCAGTTGGTGGTGCAGGAGGCGTTGGAGATGACGTGGTGGTTGGCCGCGTCGTACTTGTCGTGGTTGACGCCCATCACGATGGTGATGTCCTCGTCCTTGGCCGGAGCCGAGATGAGGACCTTCTTCGCGCCTGCGGCGATGTGCTTGGCGGCGTCGGCCTTCTTGGTGAAGATGCCGGTCGACTCGATGACGATGTCGGCGCCCAGCTCACCCCAGGGGAGGTTGGCGGGGTCACGCTCGGCGAAGGTCTTGAAGGTCTGGCCGCCGACGGTGATGCTGTCGTCGGTGTGGGAGACCTCGGCCTTGAGTCGGCCCAGGATGGTGTCGTACTTGAGCAGATGCACCAGGGTCGCGTTGTCAGTCAGGTCGTTGACACCGACGATCTCGATGTCCGCTCCCTGCTCCAGGAGCGCCCGGAAATAGTTACGGCCAATTCGACCAAAACCGTTGATGCCTACGCGGATCGTCACGAACCGATCTCCTCGTTGGTGCGCCGGTAAGAGCGCCGGCGAGCTGTATGGGATGTCCCCGACCGCTTACGACCCTACCTCTCCGTGAGCTTTTGGGTGACATCGGTCGGGGCCTGACACGCCCCGGGGTCCCGTTCCGGACGCGGTGGAACGGGACCTCGGGACCTTGGCCCCGGTCACTCAGGGTGAATGAGAACCGGGGCTCTGATCAGCGGTGCAGCGAGCGAAGTGACTTACCGACGAGTAGCGCGCGGTCCGCCGCGGTCGGCATGTGCTCCAGGCCGAAGCCCAGCAGTACGGTGTCACGCGTGGTGACGGCCGCATAGGACTTGAACAGTTCGCCGGTCCGGGACCAGTCGCCCGCGACCTCCGGGCTTCCGGCAGGCGCACCCTGTGCGGTCCACGCGCCGAGCGAGGTCTCGAATCCCTCGACGGACTGGTCCGCGCCGTTGACGGACAGGCGCGCGTCGTCCGCGAAGACCCCGCGGCCGCCCGAGCCCGGGTCGGTGATGTAGGAGAGCGAGAGCTCCACGGTCCGGCCCGCGTAGGCGCTCAGGTCGAAGGAGACCTGCTTCCAGCCGCCGGAGGAACCGGTGAAGCTGTTCCACTGACCGCTGGTGCCCTGCGGGGTGCAGCCGCCCGAGTCGAGCGTGAGGTAGCGGCGCAGGAACGGGTGGCCGTTCAGGAAGAATCCGGCCGCGCACTCCTCCGGGACGGTGTTGCTGGTCAGGCCGCCCAGCTCCGGCAGCGTGGTCCAGTCGTCGCCGCCGGCGGTCCGGCCCTCCAGGGCGGCGTGGTCGTAGCCCTCCTCGGTGTTCCAGTTGAGGGCCAGCTTGAGCTTCGGCTGGTCGGCCGCGGTGACGCCGGTGAGGTCGATCGTGCGGACGAGGCGCTTCCAGTCGTCGTCGGTGTGCAGGGCGGAGGCCATGCCGGAGCCGGCGTAGGGGGCGTACGGGTTGACGACCCCGGTGAAGGCTCCCGCCTGGGCGCTCTTGAACTGCGGGAACGCGGCGGGCGCCAGGGTGTCGGAGGTGACGGTGTACCCGCCGGGGGCGTTGAGCGGGTTGCCCGCGGCGTCACCGACGTTGCCCCGCGCCCCGTTCAGGGCGCCGGCTCCGGCGAAGCCGGTGGCTCCGGGGGTGCTCGTACGGCTGTAGGCGCCGAGCCAGTACTGGCTGAAGTCGTTGGTCACGGCGCGGCCGACCTGGGCGTTGCCGCCGGCGAGCTCACCGGCCTCGATCAGCTTGCCGCCCTCGTTCAGGAAGTCGCGCACGGCCAACTGGGTTTCGCCGCCGGGGGTCTTGGCCCCGGTGTAGTGGACGACCGTACCGAAGTGGGAGAGGACGCCCAGGTGGTCCGGGGCGCCCTGGACGGCGACGTCCCAGACCGCCGCGGACCTGCCGTTGGCGCGCAGGGCGTCGACGTAGGTCTGGGCGTGCTGGGCCTTGGCCCCCTCTTCCGCGATCACCAGGACGTCCGCGCGCGGCCGCTCGGCCACCGTGTACGTGAAGTGCTCGCTGGAGACCTGCTTGCCGGAGCGGTCGCGGCCGGTGAACCAGACCTCGACCTTGTCGCCGGGCTTCGCGCCGTCGACCTCGGCGCGGTACTCGTCGAACCAGTTGTTGTCGTCGCCGCCGTAGACCTCGCCGCCCTTCCAGGGCTTCAGGTCCTCGTCGTGCGTGCGGCCGCCGTTGATGCGGAACTTCAGTTCCTTGTCCTTCAGCGCCTTGCGGGCCGTGACGGAGACCGCCTGGTCCTCGCCGCGGGCGGCGTAGGAGGTGGCGAAGGCGTCCGGCGTGAAGTCCGCGGCGCTCAGCCCCAGCGAAGACTTCGGGCGGTCCGGGGTGGCGGCGCTCTCGCCGACCGACAGGGCGAAGGGGACGTTCTTGGCGAACTCGGCCTGGATGAGCTTCTCGTCGTCCGGGAAGTTGAAGCCGGAGGCGCAGTCCTCGGGCTTCCACTGGTCGTTCGGGTCGCTCGCCGAGGCGGTCTGGCAGGTGGTCATCTCCGGCGTGAACATCATGATGCCGTTGACGTTGGAGGCGTGACCGTCGGCCTCGCCGTTGGTGGTGTAGAGCTCGGAGGAGACCTGCGGGTAGTAGCCGGGGACGGCCGGGTTCTCCGGGGTGCCGGCGAGCGCCTTGTACGCGACGTCGTCGGGGGTGGGGGTGGCCACCTGCCAGCCCACGCCGTACAGGAGCAGCTCGGCCGCGGAGTGGTAGTTGATCGCGTACTCGAAGCCGATGCGCTTCTGGAAGCGGTCGAGGGCGGCGGTCTCCGGCTCGGAGGAGGCGCTCGGGCCGCGATAGGTCTCGCTCGCCCGGTTCGGCGAGGAACCCTCGTTGTCGTAACCCCACTTGAAGGCGAAGTTCCGGTTCAGGTCGACGCCGTCGCCGGGGCCGGTCTTCCCGTCGCCGTCGTTGTCGCGCAGGTTCTTGCGCCACAGCCGCTGGCCGTCGGCCGCGTGCGTGTAGTCGTACCCGTCGGGATTGGCCGAAAGCAGGAACCACAGCTCGCTGGAGTCCACCAGCTTGGTGATCCGCTGGTCCTTGCCGTAGTTGTCGAGCGTGTGGTGCATCAGCCGCCGGGTCATCTCGGGGGTGATCCACTCACGGGCGTGCTGGTTGGACATGTAGAGCACGGCCGGCTTGTCGCCGTCCTTGGTCTTCCGGGCGTTCTTGCCGACCTTCAGGGCGAGGATGTCCTTGCCCTGGACGGTCTTGCCGATGGAGACGACCTTGGTGAGTCCCGGGTTCTCCTGTGCGGTCCGCAGGATCTCCTCCTGGAGGCCGCCCTTGCCGCTGTACGGGCGGAACACCCCGTCGCCGGCGGCCTTGGTGCGGGCCAGGCCCTGGGCGGGGACCTTGCGCTCGGCCAGCTTGACGCCCTGGGCGGCCAGTTCCCCGGCCTGGGCGCCGCTGAGGAACAGCTCCACCCGGGCCGTCCCGGTCTCCGGGGCCCGCTCGGAGAGCTCGTGCGCGTCCTGTCCGGCGGCGAGGACGAGCGGGACCTGTTCCCGGGTGATGTCGGCGTCGTAGACCCGTACCTCGTCGGCGCCGGATGCGGCGCCGGGTCCCGGCTGGGCCTGCGCCGCCGCGGGCAGCACGGCGAGTGTGGTTCCGAAGACGAGTGCGCTTGCGGCGAGGATCGATCTCGCGCGGTGACTCATGTGCCCCCCTGGGCGTCGTCTGCCACGAAAGCGTTCGGACGCCAGACTCAAGACCGGCCCATGCTCATGTCAATGGGGCGTGCGGCAAAGGGGCCCGCACGAGTGATCGCGCGGGCCCCTTCGGCCGAATCCGGAAGCGGGCTGCCGGTCCGGTCAGCCGGCCATGTTGTCGGCCATCTCCTCGCTGAGGTCCAGGTTCGACTCGGTGCCCGGGATGCCGAGGTCCTGGGCCCGCTTGTCGGCCATCGCCAGCAGGCGGCGGATCCGGCCGGCCACCGCGTCCTTGGTCAGCGGCGGGTCGGCGAGCGCGCCCAGCTCCTCCAGGGAGGCCTGCTTGTGCTCCATGCGCAGTCGGCCGGCCGCCGCCAGGTGCTCGGGGACCTCCTCGCCGAGGATCTCCAGCGCACGCTGCACGCGGGCTCCGGCGGCCACCGCGGCCCGCGCCGAGCGGCGCAGGTTGGCGTCGTCGAAGTTGGCCAGGCGGTTGGCGGTGGCGCGCACCTCGCGCCGCATCCGCCGCTCCTCCCAGGCCAGCACCGACTCGTGCGCGCCGAGCCGCGTCAGCAGGGCCCCGATCGCGTCGCCGTCGCGGACGACGACCCGGTCCACGCCGCGGACCTCGCGCGCCTTGGCGGCGATGGACAGCCTGCGGGCGGCGCCCACCAGGGCCAGGGCGGCTTCCGGGCCGGGGCAGGTGACCTCCAGGGAGGACGACCGGCCCGGCTCGGTGAGCGAGCCGTGGGCCAGGAAGGCGCCGCGCCAGGCCGCCTCGGCGTCACAGGTGGCCCCGGAGACCACCTGCGGCGGAAGGCCCCGGATGGGGCGCCCGCGGCCGTCCACGAGGCCCGTCTGGCGCGCCAGCTGGTCACCGCCGGCCACGACGCGGACCACGTAGCGGCTGCCGCGGCGCAGTCCGCCCGGTGCCATCACCACCAGGTCCGAGGAATGGCCGAAGATCTCCAGGATGTCCTTGCGCAGACGTCTGGCGGCGATCCCGGTATCCAGCTCCGCCTCGATGACGATGCGGCCGCTCACCAGGTGCAGCCCGCCGGCGAACCGAAGGATCGCCGAGACCTCCGCCTTCCTGCAGCAGGTGCGGGTGACGGGCAGGCGGGAGATCTCATCCTTCACCGCAGGCGTCATCGCCATGGGCCGATCCTTCCATGCATCCGAAAAATACGGTCGTACGCGGCGGCCAGCAGCTCCGGATCGTGCTTCGGAGAACCGTCCTGCCTGGCCACGGGAGCCAGCTCGACCGCGGCACCGAAGCGTTTCGCGGCATCGGAGAGGGACTCGCGGTCGGGCACGGCGGCCTCGTCGGCCAGCACCACGTCCAGGGCGAGTTTAGGGGCGTGTCGGGCCAAAACCTCCAAATGACGCTGCGGAGAGAAGCCCTCTGTTTCGCCGGGCTGCGGCGCGAGGTTCAGCGAGAGGACCCGCCGGGCCTTCGTCTCCATCAGCGCTTCCAGCAGTTCCGGCACCAGCAGGTGCGGAATGACGGAGGAGAACCACGACCCCGGGCCGAGCACCACCCAGTCGGCGTCCAGCACCGCGGCGACCGCCTCCGGCACCGCCGGCGGGTCGCTCGGCACCACCTGTACGGAGAGCACCTCGCCCGGGGTCAGCGCCACCGTGGCCTGCCCGCGGACGGTGTCCACGTCCTCGGGGCGGGCCGGGTCGTGCCCCCTGACCAGGGCCTGGAGCTCCAGCGGGACCGCCGACATCGGCAGGACGCGGCCCTGTGCCCCGAGCAGCTTGCCGACCAGGTCGAGGGCCTGGACGGGATCGCCGAGCTGTTCCCACAGGGCGACGATCAGCAGGTTGCCGACGGCGTGCCCGTGCAGGTCGCCCTCGGACTGGAAGCGGTGCTGGATGACCCGGGCCCAGGTCTGGCCCCAGTCGTCGTCCCCGCACAGCGCGGCCAGCGCCTTGCGCAGGTCGCCGGGCGGGAGCACGCCGAGCTCCTCCCGGAGCCGGCCGCTGGATCCGCCGTCGTCGGCGACGGTGACCACGGCGGTGAGGTCACCGGTGATGCGGCGCAGGGCGGCGAGGGAGGCCGACAGGCCCTGGCCGCCGCCGAGCGCCACCACCTTGGGCGTGGCGCCGCGCCGGCGGCCGGAGCGGCCGGAGCGGCCCACGCCGTCCTCGCCCCGTCCCGGGGTGAGGCGGCGCAGGCGGCTCAGCCGCGGGGTCCGTGCGGTCACTCGCGCCCCATGTCCCGGTGGACTACGACGGTCTCGACTCCCTCGGAGGCAAGGCGGGCGGCGAGCTTCTCGGACATGGCCACGCTGCGGTGCTTGCCGCCCGTGCAGCCGACCGCGATGGTCACGTACCGCTTGCCCTCGCGGCGGTAGCCGGTGGCGATGAGCTGGAGCAGCTCGGTGTAGCGGTCGAGGAACTCCTTGGCGCCGGGCTGGCTGAAGACGTACCCCGACACCTCCTCGTTGAGCCCGGTGAAGGGGCGCAGCTCCGGGACCCAGTGCGGGTTGGGGATGAAGCGGCAGTCGACGACCAGGTCGGCGTCGACGGGGAGGCCGTACTTGTAGCCGAAGGACATGACGGTGGCCCGCAGCTCGGGCTCCTCGTCCCCGGCGAACTGGGCGTCCATCTTGGCGCGCAGCTCGTGCACGTTCAGGCTGGAGGTGTCGATCACCAGGTCGGCGTCGCCGCGCAGCTCGCGCAGCAGGTCTCGCTCGGCGGCGATGCCGTCGGTGATGCGCCCGTCGCCCTGGAGCGGGTGCGGGCGGCGGACCGACTCGAAGCGGCGGACCAGCGCGTCGTCGGAGGACTCCAGGAAGACGATGCGGCGGGTGACGCCCTTGCTGTCGAGGTCGGCGAGGGACTCGCGCAGGGCGTCGAAGAACTGGCGGCCGCGGACGTCCACGACGACGGCGATGCGCGCCACGTTGCCCTGGGAGCGTGCGCCGAGCTCCACCATGGTCGGGATCAGGGCCGGCGGGAGGTTGTCGACGACGAACCAGCCGAGGTCCTCCAGACACTTGGCCGCCGTGCTGCGGCCGGCCCCGGACATGCCGGAGATGATCACCAGCTCGGGGATGGCCGCCTCGGCGGTCTCGCCGGGCTCCGCTGTCGTGCCCGTACTCACCTGTGCTCCGTCTCGGTCGTGCGTGGTCTCGTGCTCGGTCATTGCTCGGTCCCCCGTTCGGACGATGCTCCCGCTGGCGCGGGGGTCTCATCCTCAATGATCTCTCCTGTGGCCGTGTTGACGGCAGGACCGGCGGGAACCGCCCGGGCGAGGGCCGCGACCACGGTCTCGGCCGTCTTCCGGCCTATGCCCGGGACCTCGCAGATCTGGTCGATTGTCGCCTGTCTCAGCTTCTTCACCGAACCGAAGTGCTTGATCAGGGCCTGCTTGCGGCTCTCGCCGAGGCCGGGCACCTCGTCCAGGGGCCCGGATTTCAGGCGCTTGCCGCGCTTGTTGCGCTGGTACTGGATGGCGAACCGGTGGGCTTCGTCACGCACCCGCTGGAGCAGGTAGAGCCCCTCGCTGGTGCGCGGGAGCACGACCGGGTCGTCCTCGCCGGGCACCCAGACCTCCTCCAGCCGCTTGGCCAGGCCGCACACGGCGACGTCGTCGATCCCGAGCTCCTCCAGGGCCCGCTTGGCGGCGGCGACCTGCGGCTGCCCGCCGTCGACCACGACGAGCTGGGGCGGGTACGCGAAGCGCTTGGGCTTCCCGTCGTCCTCGGGCACCTCCCCGTCGCCGTCCTCGGGGTCCCACTCCCCCGTCCTGAGCTTCTCCTGGAGATAGCGGCGGAAGCGCCGGGACACCACCTCGTGCATGGAGCGGACGTCGTCCTGCCCCTCGAAGGACTTGATCTGGAAGCGCCGGTACTCGCTCTTGCGGGCCAGGCCGTCCTCGAAGACGACCATCGACGCGACGACGTCGTCGCCCTGGAGGTGGGAGATGTCGAAGCACTCGATGCGCAGCGGGGCGCTGTCGAGGTCCAGGGCTGCGGCGATCTCCTCCAGGGCCCGGGAGCGCGTGGTGAGGTCGCTGGCGCGCTTGGTCTTGTGCAGGGCGAGGGACTGGAGCGCGTTGCGGTGGACGGTCTCCATGAGGGCCTTCTTGTCGCCGCGCTGCGGTATCCGCAGGCTGACCTGGGACCCCCGCCGGTCGGCGAGCCACTGGCTCAGCACCGGCGTGTCCTCGGGGAGCGCCGGGACCAGCACCTCCTTGGGCACGGCCTCGCCCTTCTCCTCGCCGTACAGCTGCTGGAGGGCGTGCTCGACGAGTCCGGCCGTGTCGACGGCCTCGACCTTGTCGGTGACCCAGCCGCGCTGGCCGCGGACCCGGCCGCCGCGGACGTGGAAGATCTGCACGGCGGCTTCGAGCTCGTCCTCGGCGACGGCGATCAGGTCGGCGTCGGTGGCGTCGGCGAGCACCACGGCGTTCTTCTCCATGGCCCGGCGCAGTGCCCCGATGTCGTCGCGCAGCCGGGCGGCCTTCTCGTACTCCATGTCCTCGGCCGCCGCGTGCATCTCCTTCTCCAGCCGGGAGAGGTAGGTGCCGGTGCGGCCGGCCATGAAGTCGCAGAAGTCCTCGGCCAGTTCGCGGTGCTCCTCGGGGGTGACCCGGCCGACGCAGGGGGCGGAGCACTTGCCGATGTAGCCGAGCAGGCAGGGCCGGCCGATCTGGGCGGAACGCTTGAACACGCCGGCGGAGCAGGTCCGGACCGGGAACACCCGGAGCATCAGGTCGACGGTCTCGCGGATCGCCCAGGCGTGTCCGTAGGGCCCGAAGTAGCGCACGCCCTTCTTCTTGGGCCCCCGCATGACCTGGACCCGCGGGTACTCCTCATTGAGGGTGACGGCGAGGGAGGGGTAGCTCTTGTCGTCCCGGTACTTGACGTTGAACCGGGGGTCGAACTCCTTGATCCACGAGTATTCCAGCTGGAGCGCCTCGACCTCGGTGGAGACCACGGTCCACTCGACGGAGGCGGCCGTGGTCACCATCGTGGCGGTACGGGGATGCAGGCCGGCGAGGTCCTGGAAGTAGCTGGCCAGGCGCTGGCGCAGGCTCTTGGCCTTCCCGACGTAGATCACCCGGCGGTGCTCGTCGCGGAACTTGTAGACCCCCGGGGAGTCAGGGATCTGTCCCGGCTCGGGACGGTAGCTGGAAGGGTCGGCCATGCCAACCACCCTACTTGCGCCCACCGACAACGGACGGTAGGCCTCCGTCCCGGTGCGCGGATCCGGGGCGCCTGCCGCGCGAGCTCCCCGGGCTCCGCCCGGACCCGGTCCTCAAACGCCGGACGGGCTGAAATACAGCCCCGCCGGCGTTTGAGGCGCGGGGGTCCGGGGGCGGAGCCCCCGACGGGCTAAGCCCGGGCGGCCCGACGGCGCCGCAGGGCGACCAGCACACCGCCCCCGCCCAGCGCGGCGAGCGCACCGGCGCCGCCGGTCACCGCCGCGACCGGAGTCCCGTCACCCCCGGCCGGGGCTTCGGCGTAGCCGCCGGCCGTGCCGCGCGCGGCGTAAGGGGAGCCGGGGAGCTTGTCCCCGTACGCCCCGGTCACCCGGGCCCGGTAGGCGGCCAGGCTCGTACCCCCGGCGCCCACGGCCCGTTCCGCGTCCTCGTCCAGCGGCAGCACCCTGCTGCCCCCGGTCACGTACCAGGCGTCGATCTGCGGTTCCCGGAACACCGTTCCCCCGGGCAGTTTCTCTGCACCCAGCCGGGCGTAGCGGAACTCGTCGTCGCCGGTGGCGATGTTCACGACCTGCCAGCCGGCCTCCGTGCGCGCCGTCCACAGCGCGGCCTGCTGCCCGTCGGAGGAGACGGCCCTGCTGGCGAGGAACTCCAGCCGGGCGACCGGCGCGCCCGCTCTGCCCGCGACGAACTCCGGGGACAGGTGGTTGACGGGTATCGCCTCGCCGTCGATCCGGGGCTGCGCGGCCGTGAGGGAGACCTTGCCCTCCCGGGCGAAGAAGCGGGAGAGGGTGGCGAGGGTGTCGGGTGCGGTGGCCGCCCGTGTGGCGGCGGCCCGGTTTTCGGCGGTGGCGGCCTCGGGCTGCGGCACGGGGCCCCCGGGAGCCGCGGCCGCGAGTGGGGCGGGGCCGAGGAGGGCGGTGGCGGCGAGGACCGCGGCTGCGGCGGTGGCGCGCAGGGTCATGGCGGTCACGCCCCGATCCGGTAGAGCGAGTGGGTCCAGGAGAAGGTGTTGTTGTTGACGTACCAGGCGTGCGAGGCCCAGTTGTAGCGGTCGCTGGAGGGCCAGGGGTCGCCCCAGTAGACCCAGTTGCTCGCGGTGTCGTAGCCGTAGACGACGTGCATGTGGCCGCCGCCGTTGGACCATTGGATCCGGGTCTCGATCGGCCGGTTGGCGTTGATCTCGGTCTGGACGGTGGAGTACTGGAGCCAGCCGGTGACGTAGGAGCCGGGGTTGATGCCCGCCCAGCGCAGCCCGGTCTGGACGTTGCCGAGGGTGGCCTGGTTGTTGGGGCATTCGCTGCCCTGCTGGCGGTTGAAGGCGGCGTTGCAGAACTGGTTCTGGCTGTAGTTCCGGCCGAACCAGGTGGCGATGGTGTTGCCGCCGGCGGCCCAGCACCAGTTGGTCTTCGTCTGCGCCTGCATGGTGATGTTCAGGCGCTTGGTGGCGAGGGCGGAGTCGGTGCCGGCATCGGCAGCGGCGGCGGTGCCGGTGCCGATGGGCAGGGCGAACAGCAGGGCGGTGAGCACGGCGGTGAGCGAGGCGGCTGGGGAAAGCCGCCGGTTTCGGTTGCGCATCGCGTTCCTCCCAGTGTGGGGATTGGGGGGTGGAGGAGCGCGTCCGGACGCTGTTCAGGAGCATCAGGGAGTTGTCGCGATCAGGTCAACACGCTTCAATACGCGTTGACATTGCGGTGTGAACGGTGGGGCTGCGGTGTGAACGGTTGCTGTCGTGTCACCTGGTCCCCCCGAGCCGCCACCGCGATCCCCCGCACCGGCCCGTGTGAACGTTCACAGAGGAGTCGCCATGCGACCGACCGGCGACACGGCGGAACTCGGCCGGTTGCTGCGCGGCGGCCCCTTCCACCTCGCCCTGCGCGCCGCCCTCGCCGCGCGCGGACTGCCCCTGCACCGGGTCCAGCACCGGCTCGCGGCGCAGGGCATCAAGGTCGGCGTCACCAGCCTCAGTTACTGGCAGCAGGGTGCCCGGCGGCCGCGTCACCCCGAGTCGCTGCGGGCGGTCGGCGCCCTGGAGCGGATCCTGGAACTGCCCGACGGCGCCCTCCTGCGGCTGCTGGCCGCCCCCGAGGCCGGCCCCGGGCCCGCCCGACCGACCACCCGCTCGTACCGGGCCCTGTTCAGCATGGGCGGGACGGTGGAGCGGCTGCTGAACGGAATGGACCTCCCGCCGGACGGCGGGCTGCACTCGGTCGGGCACCACGAGCGGGTCCGCATCGGCGCGGCGGGGGAGCTGCGGGTCCGTGAGTCGCAGCAGATCGTCCGGGCGCACCGGGACGGGGTCGACCGCTACCTCGCCGTCCACCACGGCGACCAGGGCTGCGACGTGTCCCGGATCCGCGTATCGGCGTACGAGAACTGCCGCACGGGCCGGGTGCGGTGCCACCCGGAATCCGGGGTGGTGGTCGCGGAACTGCTCTTCGACGCGCGGCTGCGGCGCGGGGACACCCACGTCTTCGGCTATGTGGTCGAGGACGGTACGGGCGCCCGCAGCAGCGAGTACGTGCGCGGGTTCAGTTACGCCGGCGGCCAGTACATGCTCCAGGTCGGCTTCGACGAGGCGGCCCTGCCGGTGCGCTGCCGGCGTTTCGCGCGGGGCGGCCCCGAGGCCCCGCGCACCGGCTTCGTGGACCTGACGCCCAGCGGCCGGCATCGGGCGGTGCACCTGGTGGAGCAGTCGGTGCGGCGCGGGATCCTCGGGATCGCCTGGGACTGGGACTGATCCCGCTGCCCGCCGTCCCGGTCAGCCGGCGACGAGGTTGCCGTTCTCGGCCCGGACCGGGACGGCGGGCAGCGGCGCGGAGGCCGGGCCGCGCAGGACCTTGCCGGTGTTCACATCGAAACGGCTGCCGTGGCAGGGGCAGTTCCCCTCGCCCTCGACGATCTTGTCCAGGACGCAGCCGGCATGCGTGCACTGGGCGCTGAACGCCTTGTACTGGCCCTCGGCCGGGCAGCTGACGATCAGCTTCTTCTCCCGGTACAGCTTCGCGCCGCCCACCGGGACGTCGGCCGCGGCGCCCAGGTCCACCGGCTCGGCGGGAGTGGCGGGGGTGTTGCCCCCACTGTGGGTCTCGGTGGAACAGGCCGCGAGGGCCGCTCCCGCGCCCGCAGCCCCGGCGAGCGCGGCGGCGCCCCTGAGGACGGTACGGCGGGCGGGCGACTGCGGCGCGGGCATGCGGTTCTCCTGGGCTACGGGGGCTGCGGCACGGGTGTGCGGTGCGGTGCGGATGTGCGGTGCGGTGTGCGGGTGCACGGCCAGGACCGGACCGGGCCGGTACTCGACGGGGGCACCGGCCCACCCGACGATACCGCCGCCCCATGAGGTAGCTTCCCCCGCGTGATCGTCGTCGGCGGAGAAGCCCTCATCGACCTGGTGCCCGCGGCACGGCCGCCCGGCGCACTGCTGCCCCGGCGGGGCGGCGGACCGTACAACACCGCGCTCGCGCTCGGCCGGCTCGGCGCCGAGGTGGCCTTCTGCTCGCGGGTCTCCTCGGACGGCTTCGGCGAGAGCCTGCTCGCCGGGCTGCGGGCGGCCGGGGTGGACCTGTCGCTGGTCCAGCGCGGTCCGGAGCCCACCACGCTCGCCGTGCCCTCGCTGGCCCCGGACGGCTCGGCCTCCTACGGCTTCTACGTCGAGGGCACGGCGGACCGGCTGTTCACGCTGCCGCCCGCCCTGCCGGACGGGGTACGGGCCCTCGCGCTCGGCACCTGCTCGCTGGTCCTGGAACCGGGCGCGAGCGCGTACGAGGCCCTGCTGCGCCGGGAGTCCCGGCGCGGGCTGCTCACCCTGCTGGACCCCAACATCCGGCCGGCGCTGATCGCGGACCCGGCGGCGTACCGCGCCCGGTTCCTGGAGCGGCTGCTGCCGCACACGAGCGTCCTCAAGCTGTCGGAGGAGGACGCGGCCTGGCTGGGCGGCCGGGTCGAGGACTGGCTGGCGGCCGGACCGTCGGCGGTGGTGCTGACCCGGGGCGCGGCGGGCCTGACGGTCTGGACCCGGGAGGGCGCGCAGCACTCGGCGGCGGCCCGCCCGGTCGCGGTGGTGGACACGATCGGCGCGGGCGACACCGTCAACGCGGCCCTGCTGCACCGGCTCACCGCCGCCGGGCCGGGCGGGCCGGTGGACTGGCCGGAGGTGCTGGCCCACGCCGCCCATGCGGCGGCCCTGACCTGTACCCGGGCGGGGGCGGAACCTCCGTACGCGGCGGAGCTCAGCGGATAGCGGCCCAGCCGGTCCGGGCCACGGGCGGGGCGGACTCCTCGACGGGCTGGACCACATGCGCCCCGGAGAAGTGCAGGAAGAAGGCCCGCTGGAAGCAGGCGCCGAGCAGCAGGGCCGCGCGGCCCACGGATCGGCGTCGGGCCGCAGCCGCCCGGCTTCGAGCTCGCGCCGCCGCCGCCCGGGCGGACGCAGGAGGGCCCGGCCATCGGCCGGGCCCTCCCGTCGGACGCGAACGCGGCGCGGCGGCTACGCCTTGCGCGCCCGGGCCGTCGTCTTCTTGGCCGGGGCCGCCTTCTTCGCGGCGGCGGCCTTGGTCGCCACCGCCTTCTTCGCCGGGGCCTTCTTGGCCGGGGCCTTCTTCGCCGTGGCCCGCACCGGGGACGCCCCCGCGTCGGAGACCCGGTCCGCGCCCAGGATGTCCCGCAGGAACTTGCCGGTGTGGCTCGCGCCCACCGAGGCCACCGCCTCGGGGGTGCCCTCGGCCACCACCAGACCGCCGCCGTAGCCGCCCTCGGGGCCCATGTCGATGACCCAGTCCGCGGTCTTGATGACGTCGAGGTTGTGCTCGATGACGATCACCGAGTTCCCCTTGTCCACCAGCCCGGACAGCACCTTGATCAGCTTCGAGATGTCCTCGAAGTGCAGACCCGTGGTCGGCTCGTCCAGCACGTAGACCGTCCGGCCCGTGGAGCGCTTCTGGAGCTCGGAGGCCAGCTTGACGCGCTGCGCCTCACCGCCCGACAGGGTCGGTGCCGACTGGCCGAGGCGGACGTAGCCCAGCCCGACCTCGTTGAGCGTCTTGAGGTGACGCGCGATCGTCGGCACCGCCTCGAAGAAGCCCAGCGCCTCCTCGATCGGCATGTTCAGCACTTCCGCGATGGACTTGCCCTTGTAGTGGACCTCCAGCGTCTCCCGGTTGTACCGGTCGCCGTGGCAGACCTCGCAGGGGACGTAGACGTCCGGCAGGAAGTTCATCTCGATCTTGATCGTGCCGTCGCCGGCGCAGTTCTCGCACCGGCCGCCCTTCACGTTGAAGGAGAAGCGGCCCGGCAGGTAGCCGCGCACCTTCGCCTCCATGGTCTCCGCGAAGAGCTTGCGCACGTGGTCGAAGACGCCCGTGTACGTCGCCGGGTTGGACCGCGGGGTCCGGCCGATCGGCGACTGGTCGACGTGGACGACCTTGTCGACGAGCTCGTCGCCCTCCACCCGGGTGTGCCGCCCGGGCACCGAGCGGGCGCCGTTCAGCTCGCGGGCCAGGTGCGTGTAGAGGATGTCGTTGACCAGCGTCGACTTGCCCGAGCCCGACACGCCGGTCACGGCCGTCAGCACACCCAGCGGGAAGGACACGTCGATGTCCCGCAGGTTGTTCTCCTTGGCGCCGTGCACGGTCAGCTTGCGCTCGCCGTTCACGGGCCGGCGCACGTCCGGGATCTCGATGGACTTCTTGCCCGAGAGGTACTGCCCGGTCATCGACTCGGTGTTCTTCAGCAGCTCCTTGAGCGAACCGCTGTGCACCACCTTGCCGCCGTGCTCACCCGCGCCGGGACCGATGTCGACGACCCAGTCGGCCACCTTGATGGTGTCCTCGTCGTGCTCGACCACGATGAGCGTGTTGCCCATGTCCCGCAGTCGCACCAGGGTCTCGATCAGCCGGTGGTTGTCGCGCTGGTGCAGACCGATGGAGGGCTCGTCCAGCACGTAGAGCACGCCGACCAGGCCGGAGCCGATCTGGGTGGCGAGCCGGATGCGCTGGGCCTCGCCACCGGACAGGGTGCCGGCGGCCCGGTTGAGGGAGAGGTAGTCGAGACCGACGTCCACGAGGAAGCGGAGCCGCTCGTTGACCTCCTTCAGGACCCGCTCGGCGATCTTCTTGTCGCGGGCGTCGAGGCGCATCCGCCCCAGGAAGTCCGCGCACTCGCTGATCGACATGGCGGCGACCTCGGCGATGGACTTCTCCATCACCGTCACCGCGAGCACGATCGGCTTGAGGCGGGTGCCCTCACAGGTCGGGCAGGGCACCTCACGCATGTAGCCCTCGAAGCGCTCGCGGCTGGCGTCGCTCTCCGACTCCGCGTGCCGCCGCTTGACGAACGGCACGGCGCCCTCGAAGGCCGTGGTGTAGGCGCGCTCCCGGCCGTACCGGTTGCGGTAGCGGACCTCGATCTGCGTCTTGTGCCCGTACAGCAGGGCCTTCTTCGCGCGCACCGGCAGCCCGGCCCACGCGATGTCGGTCCGGAATCCGAGCTCCTCGGCGAGCGCGCCGATCAGCCGCTGGAAGTAGTCCTTGGTGTGGCCGAGCGACCACGGCGAGACCGCGCCCTCGTCCAGGGACTTGTCCTCGTCCGGAATGATCAGCTCCGGGTCCACCTCCATGCGCGTACCGATACCGGTGCACTCGGGGCAGGCTCCGAAGGGCGAGTTGAAGGAGAAGGAGCGCGGCTCCAGCTCCTCGAAGGACAGGTCGTCGTACGGGCAGTAGAGGTGCTCGGAATACATCCGCTCACGCTCGGGGTCGTCCTCGGCGAGGTCGACGAAATCCAGGATCACCATGCCGCCGGACAGGCCGAGGGCGGTCTCCACGGAGTCCGTGAGCCGGCGCTTGGCGCTCTCCTTGACGGTGAGGCGGTCGATGACCACCTCGATGGTGTGCTTCTCCTGCTTCTTCAGCGTGGGCGGCTCGGAGAGCTGGATGGTCTCCCCGTCCACCCGCGCCCGGCTGTAGCCCTTGGTCTGGAGGTCGGAGAAGAGGTCGACGAACTCGCCCTTGCGCTCGCGCACCAGCGGCGAGAGCACCTGGAAGCGGCTGCCCTCGGGGAGCGCGAGCACCTTGTCGACGATCGCCTGCGGCGACTGGCGCGAGATGGGCCGGCGGCACTCGGGGCAGTGCGGCTTGCCGATCCGGGCGAAGAGCAGGCGCAGGTAGTCATAGACCTCGGTGATGGTGCCCACGGTGGAGCGCGGGTTGCGCGAGGTCGACTTCTGGTCGATCGAGACGGCCGGGGAGAGGCCCTCGATGAAGTCGACGTCGGGCTTGTCCATCTGCCCGAGGAACTGGCGGGCGTACGACGAGAGCGACTCGACGTAGCGGCGCTGGCCCTCGGCGAAGATCGTGTCGAAGGCCAGGGAGGACTTGCCCGACCCGGAGAGTCCGGTGAAGACGATGAGTGAGTCGCGGGGCAGGTCGAGCGAGACGTTCTTCAGGTTGTGCTCGCGAGCGCCACGAACGATGAGACGGTCGGTCACGCCGGTCCGCACCTTTCTTGAGAGAGCGGGGGCACGGGCCCCCGTCCCAGGGTATGGGGGGCGCCTCTGCGATGGACTTGGTCCTTGGACTTCCGAGCGTATAGCACGCACATTCGATTTACGGCACTCCGCAGACCGCTTCACCCAATCGTGTGGCGGTGCGGGGTGAGCCACTAGGCTCGCCGTCATGACTGATCATGTGCACGACCTGCGATCTGTACGTGAAGCCACGGACCGACTGCTGACCGCAGTCGCGAAACTGGACAACGCAGCCCTCGCCGAGGAGTCACACCTCCCGGGCTGGACCCGCGGCCACATCCTGGCCCACCTCGCACGCAACGCGGACGCCCTCGTCAACGTCTTCGAGGGGCGCCCCATGTACGAGAGCGCCGCCGCCCGCGACACGGACATCGAGCGCGACGCCGGCCGGCCTCTGGAAGAACACCTGACGGACCTCCGTGATTCCGCGGCCCGCTTCATGGCCACCACCGAGCCCGACCAGGACTGGTCCCGCACGGTCGAGCTGCGCAACGGCGTCACCGATCTCGCCGCCAACGTGCCCTTCCGCCGCTGGGTCGAGGCCGACCTGCACCACGTCGACCTGAACATCGGCTACGAGCTCACCGACCTCCCGGCGGAGTTCACCGACCGCGAGATCGCCTTCCTCGCCGACCGCTGGTCCGGCCGCCCCGAGGTGCCGCCGGTGGCCCTGGTAGCGGGCGACGGACGGAGCTGGCGCACCGGCTCCGCCGGGGATCCGGCCGTGACCGTGTCCGGCACCGCCGCGGGGCTGCTGGCCTGGCTGGCCGGCCGCGGCGACAAGGGCGCCTCCCTGACGACCTCGGGCGGCCCCCTCCCCGAGCTCCCCCCGCTCTAGGATCAAGACATGACGTACACCGGAGAGGTCAAGGTCGGCGGTCCGGCCGACGTGCACGAACTCGCGGACCTGATGATTTCCAAGGTCGCGGTGGGTCCGATGAACAACAACGCCTAC
Organism: Streptomyces sp. Sge12; assembly: GCF_002080455.1. Taxonomy (NCBI): domain Bacteria; kingdom Bacillati; phylum Actinomycetota; class Actinomycetes; order Kitasatosporales; family Streptomycetaceae; genus Streptomyces; species Streptomyces sp. Sge12. The sequence continues at coordinate 5,902,276 of NZ_CP020555.1, read as the reverse complement.
CTGCTGCGCTGCCGCGCCACCGACGAGCAGCTGCTCATCGACGCGGCCGCCGAGGCCGACACCCTGCTCAACCTGATCGGCGACGACGGCATCGCGTCCGTCGTCACCACCCACCGGCACGGCGACCACTGGGGCGCGCTCGCCGAGGTGGTCGAGGCGACCGGCGCGCGGACCCTCGCGGGCGCCCTCGACGCGGAGGGCATCCCCGTCGGCACGGACGTCCTGGTCGGCGACGGGGACACGATCACGGTCGGGCGGGTCTCGCTGACCGCCCGCCACCTGGTCGGGCACACCCCCGGCTCGATCGCGCTGGTCTACGACGACCCGCACGGACACCCGCACGTGTTCACCGGCGACTGCCTCTTCCCGGGCGGCGTCGGCAACACCCACGACGACCCGAAGGCCTTCGCCAGCCTCATCGACGACGTGCAGCACAAGCTCTTCGAGCAGCTGCCGGACGAGACCTGGGTCTACCCGGGCCACGGCAACGACACCACCCTCGGCGCCGAGCGTCCGCACCTGGCCGAATGGCGCGAGCGCGGCTGGTAGGCACCGCAACGCGTCAACTTCCCGGCGCGACGCACTCCTTCCGGTCGGCTACCACCGAACTCCCGCCCCGAGGGGCGGGAAAGGGGTATGTGGTGCGGCATGCCACAGGACCCTTCTCCGCCCCTCGCCTCCTCCGCCCCCGAGGCCTCCCCGGCCCCCTCGCCGACACCCCGGTCCCCCGGGGCCGGCGGGCCCACCGGGCCCGGCATGCTGCGACTGGCCACGGCCTCGCTCGCCGGGACCGCGATCGAGTTCTACGACTTCTTCGTGTACGGGACGGCGGCCGCCCTCGTGCTCGGCCCGCTGTTCTTCCCCTCCTTCTCCCCGCTCGCCGGAACCCTCGCCGCATTCGGCACCTTCGGCGTCGGCTTCCTCGCCCGCCCGCTCGGCTCCGCGGTCTTCGGCCACATCGGCGACCGCTACGGCCGGCGCCCGGTCCTGCTGGCCTCCCTGCTGCTCACCGGCCTGGCCACGGTCGCCGTCGGCTGTGTGCCCACGTACGGCTCGATCGGCACGGCCGCGCCGGTCCTGCTGCTCCTGCTGCGCTTCCTCCAGGGCCTCGGGCTCGGCGGCGAATGGGGCGGCGCCGTGCTGCTCACCGCCGAGCACGCACCCGAGCGGCGGCGCGGACTGTGGTCGAGCTTCCCGCAGATGGGCCCGGCGGTGGGCTTCCTGCTCGCCAACGGTCTGATGCTGGGGCTGTCCGCCTCGCTGACCGACGCCCAGTTCACCTCCTGGGGGTGGCGGGTCCCCTTCTGGGCGGCCGGGGTGCTGGCCCTGGCCGGGCTGTGGCTGCGCCACTCGGTGGAGGAGACCCCGCAGTTCCGGGCGCTCGCGGCGACGGATCGGCGGGCCGAGGCCCCGCTGGCGGAGGTGTTCCGGGGCCACTGGCGGCTGCTCCTGCTGACCGGCGGGGCGCTCGCCGTGGGGTACGCCGTCTTCTACGCCGTCACCACCTGGTCCCTCGCGTACGCCACCGAGCACCTCACCGTGAACCGCACGACGATGCTCGCCTGCATCATGGCCTCGGTCGCGATCAAGGGCCTGGTGACCCCGCTGATCGCGATGCTCGGTGACCGCTACGGGCGGCGGCCGCTGTGCCTGGCCGGGTGTGCGCTGTGCGCCGTGTGGATGTTCCCGCTGGTGGCCCTGTTGCGGACGGCCGATCCGCTGCTGATGACGATCGGCTTCACCGGCGCGCTGCTCGGCATGGTCACGATGTTCTCGGTGGTGGCCGCGTACCTGCCGGAGCTGTACGCGCCGCGGATCCGCTGCACGGGTGCGGCCGTCGGCTACAACCTGGGCGGTGTCCTGGGCGGGGCGCTGACCCCGATCGTGGCGACCGCGCTGGCGGACGGCTCGGGTCCGCCGTGGGGCGTCGCGCTGTACCTGACCGGCATCGCCCTGGTCAGCCTGGTCTGTTTCGCGCTGCTGCCGGAGACCGGTCCGGCGGCCGTGCGCAAGCGGGCGGCCGCGGCCCGGGGCACGGAAACGGGGGCGGCCGAAGCGGCCGCCCCCGCGTAGCTCCGCGGATCCGTCAGACGTCGGCGCTCTCGCTGCGGGTGGCGGCCTCGGCCGCCGCCTGCTTCTTCGAGGCGATGAGGCTGGTGATCGTGGTGATGACCAGGACACCGCAGATGACGCCCAGGGAGACCGGGATCGAGATGACCGGGACGTGCACGCCGGACTCGTGCAGGGCGTGCAGCACCAGCTTGATGCCGATGAAGCCGAGGATGATCGACAGGCCGTAGCTGAGGTGGACCAGCTTCTTGAGCAGGCCGCCGATGAGGAAGTACAGCTGGCGCAGACCCATCAGCGCGAAGGCGTTGGCCGTGAAGACGATGTACGGGTCCTGGGTGAGGCCGAAGATCGCGGGGATCGAGTCCAGGGCGAACAGGACGTCGGTGGTGCCGATGGCGAGCATGACGACCATCAGCGGGGTGAGGACGCGCTTGCCGTTGCTGACGATGAAGAGCTTGGTGCCGTGGTACCGGTCGGCGACGCCGAACTTCTTCTCGACGGACTTCAGGAGGCGGTTCTCCTCGAACTCGTCCTCGTCCTCGTCCTTGCGGGCCTCCTGGATCAGCTTCCACGCGGTGTAGATCAGGAAGGCGCCGAAGATGTAGAAGACCCAGGAGAAGCTCGCGATGATCGCGGCGCCGGCGGCGATGAAGACCGCGCGCAGGACCAGGGCGATCAGTACGCCGATGAGCAGCACGCGCTGCTGGAGGTGGGAGGGCACCGCGAACTTCGCCATGATCAGGACGAAGACGAAGAGGTTGTCGACGCTCAGGGACTTCTCGGTGATGAAGCCCGCGAAGAACTCCTGGGAGGCCTGCGGGTTACCGAAGAACCACAGGCCGAGCCCGAAGAGGGCGGCGAGGACGATCCAGACGACCGTCCAGGTGCCGGCTTCCTTGATCGAAACGTCGTGCGGCTTGCGGCCGATGAAGAAGTCGGCGCCGATGAGGAGGGACAGACCGAGAATGGTCGCAGCCCAAAGGGCCCAGGAAACTTCCATGATGTGAACACGCCTCCGGCGGATGGCTCAGCACTTTGTCAGCGTCATCGCTGCCGGAGGTCTCTTCCACCCGGACGGCCTGGAGGCCGCGGGCCGACGCCCCGGGAGCACCTGCATTCATCCAACCGCAGGTGGTCCGTATTGACGGGTACGCCGTAGCAGGAAAGCAGGAATACTCCCCTCCGCACACACGAGCATACCCATCAAGGGCCGAAAAGGTAAAGGGAATGCCAAAGGATGGTCACGGGCGGGTAGTGCGCCGGGCCTCCGCCACCCGGTCCAGCGCCTGGTCGAGGACCCGGCTGCCCTGCGGGGGCAGGTTCGGTTCGAAGGTCCACGCGTGGTGCACCCAGGGGTCGGCAAGGTGGTTGTCCGGGACCGGCGACAGCCGCATCAGGGAGCGCCACAGCGGGTCGAGCAGCGGCCCGTAGGCCGAGGCCTCGTCGCGGTCGGCGACCATCAGCAGGTGCACGCCGACCGCCGCACCCTCGTCGGCGAGGTAGCGCAGCTGGGTGACGGCGCGGTCGTCGAAGCCGTGCGGGAAGTCGTGCACGATCAGCAGCTGGTCGGCCGTGTCCACGTCCGGCGGCAGGTCCTCGGGGGCGCCGGCACGCAGCGCCATCTGTACGAGGTCCACCCGCCGGGTCAGCCGTGCCAGGGTCTGGGTGACCCCGGCGGCCCCGGCGGCGGGCGGGGCGGCCAGCACCCCGGCGCGTACCAGTGGTGCCAGGGAGGCGGAACCGGCTCCGGCCGCGTCGATGACGTGCACGGAGAACCGGTCGGCGGGGTGGACCGCGAGCAGCCGGACCGCGAGGGTGACGGCCATGTCCATGGCGGCCCGGCGCAGCAGGTCGGTGTCCATGGTCATGGCGGCCTCGGAGCCGGTGCGGCCGTTGTCGATCCAGAGTCCGCGCTCCAGCGGGACCCGGGTCAGCATGGGGATGCGCAGGTCGGGCCGCTCGGGCAGGTGCAGGTCGCCCAGGCGCAGGGCCAGCGGGCTCTCCTCGGGGGTGCGGTGCCCGTGCCAGACGGGGTTGTCCCAGCGGGCGTACGCGGCCGGCAGCGCGGGCTCGACGACCTCCGACTCGGCGATCAGCTGGGCCAGGTCCCGGTCGAGGACGGCCTGGGCCTGGGCGACGAGCTCCTCGCGGCGGGCCCGGGCGGTGTCGCGGGCGGCGTTCCCCGAGCCGCCGAGGCGGTGGCGCGGGTCGGACAGGGCCTCGTCGAGCTCGCGGTCCATCCGGGAGTCGGCGAACTCGACGGCGCTGCGGTAGGCGGCGACCGTGCGGGCCAGGTCCTCGAACATGCCCCAGACCTGGTTGTAGAGCCGCTCCTCCATGGACCAGCCGCTGGCGTCCCCGGCCACGGGCCGCGGGGCCTGTCCCGGCTCCTGCGCTGCGGCGGCCCGCGGCGCGGGCTCGGGCGGCTCGGTGCTGGTGCGGCGGCGCCGCGGATGGGCGTAGCTGATGGTGGGCGGGGAGGCCGGGGTGTCGCCACCGGGCCCGGGCGTACCGGCGTACGGGTGCCCGGGGGCGGGGACCGGGTCCGGGGGCTCGGGGACGGGCGCGGGGGCCGGGGCCGGGGTCTGCGGGGCGCGCAGGTCGCCGACGAGGGTGGGCATGGTCGCCAGGGTGATGTCGGACTCCCCGGTGCGGGCGGCCGTGCGCAGCGCGGCGGCGGCCAGCTCCGCGGCCTGCGGTGCGGCCAGTCCGCCGTCGGCGAGCAGGGCGCCGAGGCCCTCGGCGTAGCCCTGGCCGACGGCGCGGACCTTCCAGGCACCCTGGCGCCGGTACAGCTCCAGCGCGACCACGGCCGTCTCGGCGTCGAGCCCGGTCAGGGTGTACCCGGCGAGTTCGGCGCCGTCCGGGTCGGCCACGGCCACGTAGGAGGCCGGTACTGCGCCGAAGCGCACCGGACCGCCGGGCGGCAGGACGAGCAGGACGCCGAGCCGGTGCACGTCCGCGGCGACCTCGTCGAGGTCGACGGCGAAGGTGTGCCGTTCGGCGAGCTCGCCCGGCGACCGCACGCCGGGGAGGGACCTCGCGCCCGGGTGGGCCAGTATCCCGTCGCCGGAGAACCGGCCCTGTTCGTCGGCGAGCGAGGCCAGGGCCAGCACGGGTGTGCCCGCCGAAACCCTGATCTCCACCCGGCTCTGGGACACGGGGTGGTTCTGCCCCCGGACCAGTTCGGCCGTCATCGTGCAGCCCCTCCCCCGTGCCTTCTTCTCTTGTCCGGTACTACAGGTGCGGCAGGATCGCCGGCATGAGGTCCTGGAAGGTGCGGCCGTTGGCCGGGTTCCCGAGGGCCGTCATCTGCCAGCCGGCACCCTGGCGGGACACCTTGGCCATGATCTGCGCGGTGTACTGACCGCCGCCGTCCAGGGTGTAGCGGGCCAGCTCCTGGCCGTTGGTCTCGTCGACGATGCGGCAGAACGCGTTCTGCACTTCCTGGAACGTCTGGCCGGTGAAGGAGTTCACCGTGAACACGATCTGGTCGATGTGGACCGGCACGCGCTGGAGGTCGACGAGGATCGCCTCGTCGTCCCCGCCCTGGCCGACGCCGCCGACGAGGTTGTCACCGGTGTGGCGCACCGAGCCGTCGTCGCTCTGGAGGTGGCGGAAGAACACCACGTCCACGGGCTGCTTGTCGGCGAAGAGCACCGCCGAGGCGTCGAGGTCGATCTCCCGGGTGCGCGAGCCGAACAGCCCGCGGCGCTTCGCCGCCTGCCAGCCGAGGCCCATACGGACCGCGGTCAGCGTGCCTCCGTCCGCCTTCTGCAGACTGATGGCCTGACCCTTGGTCATGTTGACCGTCACGTACTGTCCCCTCTCCCTGGCCCGCCCCATGACGGGCGTGCAGCATGTACCTGCGGCTGATACCCAACCCTACTGACAGGCCTCCGGTCAGGCGAGGCCCGCTTCCTTCATCTGCCGCAACTCCTTCTTCAGCTCGCCCACCTCGTCGCGGATGCGGGCCGCGACCTCGAACTGGAGCTCGGCGGCAGCCCCGCGCATGCGCTCGGTCATCTGCTCGATGAGCGCGGCCAGTTCGGCCGCGGGCCGGTCGGTCAGCACCTCGGCGCCCGCGTCGCCCTTGCCCCCGGCCGTCCCCTTCGAACCCTTTCCGCCCGTCTTGCCCGCGGCCGCCCGGCCGCCGAGCGCCGGCACCGGGGCCTTGGCCCCCTTGCCGTCCTTCGCCTGGCGGTACCCGGTGCCGAGGAGCTCCTCGGTGTCGAGCTCCTCACGGGCGATGGTGGCCACGATGTCGTTGATCTTCTTGCGCAGCGGCTGCGGGTCGATGCCGTTCGCCGTGTTGTAGGCGATCTGCTTCTCCCGGCGCCGGTTGGTCTCGTCGATGGCCTTCTCCATCGCCGGGGTCATCTTGTCCGCGTACATGTGGACCTGGCCCGAGACGTTGCGCGCCGCGCGTCCGATGGTCTGGATCAGGGAGGTCCCGGAGCGCAGGAAGCCCTCCTTGTCGGCGTCGAGGATGGCCACCAGGGACACCTCGGGCAGGTCGAGGCCCTCACGGAGCAGGTTGATGCCGACCAGGACGTCGTACTCGCCGGCCCGCAGCTCGCGCAGCAGCTCGATGCGGCGCAGGGTGTCCACGTCGCTGTGCAGGTAGCGGACCTGGATGCCGAGCTCCAGGAAGTAGTCCGTGAGGTCCTCGGCCATCTTCTTGGTGAGCGTGGTGACCAGGATCCGCTCGTCCTTCTCGACGCGCTGGCGGATCTCGTGGACCAGGTCGTCGATCTGCCCCTCGGTGGGCTTGACCACGACCTCGGGGTCGATGAGGCCGGTGGGGCGGATGATCTGCTCGACGAAGCCGTCGCCGCGCGAGAGCTCGTACTTCCCGGGGGTCGCCGACAGGTAGACGGTCTGGCCGATGCGCTCCTGGAACTCCTCCCACTTCAGCGGCCGGTTGTCGAGGGCGGACGGCAGCCGGAAACCGTGGTCGACGAGGGTCCGCTTGCGGGAGGCGTCGCCCTCGTACATGGCGCCGATCTGCGGCACGGTGACGTGCGACTCGTCGATGACCAGGAGGAAGTCCTCCGGGAAGTAGTCGATGAGGGTGTTCGGAGCGGAACCGCGCTCGCGGTCGTCCATGTGCAGCGAGTAGTTCTCGATGCCGGAGCAGGACCCGATCTGGCGCATCATCTCCAGGTCGTAGGTGGTGCGCATGCGCAGCCGCTGCGCCTCCAGCATCTTGCCCTGCTTCTCCAGCTCGTCGAGGCGCTCGGCCAGCTCCGCCTCGATGCCGCGGACCGCCTTCTCCATGCGCTCGGGCCCCGCGACGTAGTGGCTGGCGGGGAAGACGTAGAGCTCGCGGTCCTCGCTGATGACCTCGCCGGTCAGCGGGTGCAGCGTGGACAGGGCCTCGATCTCGTCGCCGAACATTTCGATGCGGACGGCCAGTTCCTCGTAGACCGGGAAGATCTCGATGGTGTCCCCGCGGACCCGGAAGGTGCCGCGGGTGAAGGCGACGTCGTTGCGCGTGTACTGGATGTCCACGAAGCGGCGCAGCAGCTGGTCCCGGTCGATCTCCTCCCCCACCTTGAGGGAGACCATCCGGTCGACGTACTCCTGTGGGGTACCGAGGCCGTAGATGCAGGACACGGAGGCGACGACGATCACGTCGCGCCGGGTCAGCAGCGAGTTGGTCGCGGAGTGGCGCAGCCGCTCCACCTCCTCGTTGATCGAGGAGTCCTTCTCGATGTACGTGTCCGACTGCGGAACGTAGGCCTCGGGCTGGTAGTAGTCGTAGTACGAGACGAAGTACTCGACGGCGTTGTTCGGCAGGAGCTCGCGGAACTCGTTCGCCAGCTGGGCGGCGAGCGTCTTGTTCGGCGCCATGACCAAGGTGGGGCGCTGGAGCTTCTCGATCATCCAGGCCGTGGTCGCCGACTTGCCGGTGCCGGTCGCACCCAGCAGGACGACATCCTTCTCACCTGCACGGATGCGCTTCTCCAGCTCGGCGATGGCCGCCGGCTGGTCGCCGCTGGGCTGGTAGGGGCTGACGACCTCGAAAGGCGCCACCGTGCGTTCGATCTTCGATACGGGCCGCATGGGTCAACCGTACGACCCCCCACTGACACTCACGTAGCGCCGCGGGTCGGCGGGCCGCTCCGCCCGTCGCTCCGGGCGCCGCCGCCGGGCGCCGCCGACCGCCGCCCGCCACCGCCGGCCGCCCGGGCCGCCGTCATTCGTTCTGGTCCGTTTGTCGTAGTTCGGTGGCGGCTCGGTGATCTTCAACCCCATGATCGCGGTGAAGTGCATCGCCACAACGTCTGCCGCTCCGCACCCGTCTGACGCAGGAACAGGGCTCACGACCCGAGGAGAACGCACATGTACGTCCGACCCGCCGCCGCGGCCGCGGCCGCATTCCTGGGCTTCACTCTCACCCTGCTGGGCGGGACCGCCTCGTACGCCGCCACCGGCCCCGGATCCGGCTCGGCCACCGGAACCGGCACCGGACCCGGAACCGGAACCGGGACCCGACCCGTCCGGGCGGCGCTGGGGCTCCCCGTCGTGTACGCCCACCGGGGAGCCTCCGCCTACGCCCCGGAGAACACCCTCGACGCGATCGACCTGGCCATGCAGATGGGCTTCGCCTGGGTGGAGAACGACGTGCAGCGCACCAAGGACGGCGTGCTGGTGGTGATCCACGACGACACGCTGTCCCGGACCACCGACGTCGAGCAGCGGTTCCCGGGCCGGGCGCCGTGGAAGGTGAAGGACTTCACCTGGGCCGAGATCTCCCGGCTGGACGCGGGCAGCTGGTTCGGCGACGAGTACGCCGGCGCCGCCGTGCCGAGCCTGCGGCAGTACCTCGACCGGGTGCAGCGCAACCAGCAGCGGCTGCTGCTGGAGATCAAGAAGCCGGAGCTGTACCCGGGGATCGAGGAGGAGACCCTGAAGGTGCTGGACGAGGCCGGCTGGCTCGACGAGCGGCACGTCGGCAAGCGCCTGGTGGTGCAGAGCTTCAGCGCCGACTGCGTGCGCATCGTCCACGGGCTGCGCCCGGACCTGGTGACCGCCTTCCTGGGCACCCCCACCGTGGCGGACCTGCCCCGGTACGCGGAGTTCACCGACCGGATCAACCCGTGGCACACCACGATCTCGGCCGACTGGGTCTCGGCGGTGCACGGCCTGCGCGGCGCCCACGGCAAGGCCATGGAGGTGGACACCTGGATCGTGGACGACGCGGCGACGGCCCGGAAGGTGCAGGCCATGGGCGTGGACGGCATCATCACCAACGCCCCGGACGTGGTGCAGAACGCGGTCGGCGGCTTCTGAGGCCGGGCCGGAGCGCGCCGACTGCGTTGCCGGGAGTCGCCGGCGCCGACCGCATTGTCGGTGGCCGGCCGTACCGTGGACCTGTGGACAGCACCGAGCGGCCCCGCGGGCCGCACCTCGAATGGACCGTCGTCGCCAGCGACATCGGGCCCCTGCTCCTGGCCGCGACCCCCGAGGGTCTGGTCCGGGTCGAGTTCCATGCCCAGCCGGACCGGGTGGACCGGATGATCGGCCCGCTCGTCTCGCGGCTCGGCGCCGATGCCCGGCGCACCGCACCAGGTGAGGAGGAGCTGCTGGCCGAGCCGATACGCCAGCTCGCCGCGTACTTCGCAGGTTCGCTGCGGCGCTTCGATCTGCCGCTGGACTGGCGCCTGAGCTCCGGCTTCAACCGGCAGGTGCTCCAGGAGCTGGACCGCTCCGTGCCCTACGGCTCGGTCGTCGGCTACGGGGAGCTGGCCGCCCGCGTCGGACAGCCCGGCGCCGCCCAGGCCGTGGGCAACGCCATGGGCTCGAACCCACTGCCGCTGGTGGTGGCCTGCCACCGGGTCGTGGAGAACGACGGGGGCATCGGGGGATTCGGCGGCGGGGTGGAGACCAAGCGGCAGCTGCTCGCGCTGGAGGGAGTGCTTCCGCAGCCGCTGTTCTGAGCGGCCCCCTGACCTGCGCACCCGGCCCGTGGGCATTACGGCGACCGGGCTCGGCCCGGGCCCTGCGCGGGCTCGGCCCGGGCCCCACACGGGCACGGCCCGGGCCCCACACGGGCACGGCTCCGGTGCGGTTCCGCCGGGCGGTAAGGGCTGGCACACTGCGGCGGTGACTACTCCTGCCGCCGCACCCGGCCTCCCCGCGTCCCCCGCGCCCCGCGTCGCGCCCCCGCGACACCGGTGTACGCCGTGACCGCCTCGCCCGGCACCGACCGGCCCGTGCGCCCGCCGGCCCCGACCGAGCTGGAACGGCTGCAGCGGCGCACCTCCCGGGTCCTCATGGCCGGTCAGGTCCTCGGCGGCCTCGGCGTGCCCATCAGCATCGCCCTGGCCCCCGTACTCGCCACCGAGGTCAGCGGCACCGAGGCACTGTCCGGTGTCGCCTCCACGGCCGCGGTGATCGGTACCGCCGTGGTCTCACTGCCCCTCGCCGCCCTGATGAACGCACGCGGCCGCCGCCCCGGACTGGTCCTGGCCTACGCGATCGGCGCCGCCGGAGCGGGCCTGGTCGTCCTCGCCGCCACCATCGGCAACTTCCCGCTGCTGCTGCTCGGCATGGCCGCCTTCGGCGCCGCCTCCTCGGCCAACCTCCAGGCCCGGTTCGCCGCGGCCGACCTCGCGGCCCCGGACCACCGCGCCCGCGCCATCTCGCTCGTGGTGTGGGCGTCGACCCTCGGCGCAGTGCTCGGCCCCAACCTGTCCGCGCCGGCCAGCCGCAGTTTCGCCGGCACCGCGATACCCGAGACGGCCGGCCCGTTCGTCTGGGCCGCCGCCGTCTTCCTGCTCACCGGCACGCTGATCGGCGTGCTCCTGCGCCCCGACCCGCTGCTGACGGCCCGGGCGCTCGCCGCCCCCGAGGAGCAGACCCGCGAAGGACGCTCGCTGCGGGCCGGTATCGCCGCGGTGAAGGCCTCCCCGCGGGCCCGGCTCGCCCTCCTCACCGTCGCCGTGTCCCACACCACCATGGTCTCGATCATGGTGATGACGCCGATGGACCTGAGCCACCACGGCGCCGGCCTGGAGCTCATCGGACTGGTGATCAGCGGTCATATCGCCGGCATGTTCGCCTTCTCCCCCGTGATGGGCTGGCTCGCGGACCGGCTCGGCCGGCTCTCCGTGATCGGGCTGGCCGCCGGCCTGCTGTCCGTCGCCGCGCTGCTCGCCGGAACGGCCGGCCCCAGCCACGGCCGGAGCGCGCTCGGCCTGTTCCTGCTCGGCCTCGGCTGGTCCGCCGGAATGGTGTCCGGCTCGGCCCTGCTGACCGACTCGGTGCCGCAGCCCGCACGGGCCGCCGTACAGGGCCTGAGCGACCTCACGATGAACACGGCCGCGGGCCTGGGCGGAGCGGCCGCCGGGCTGATCATGTCCCAGGCGGGCTACGGCTGGCTGAACGCCGTCGGCGCCGCGCTGCTGCTGCCGATGGCGGCGCTCGCGCTGTTCACGGCCCGCCGCCATCCCGTGACCGGCCGCGGCGCCGCGAAGGGGGCCGTCAGTAGCTGATGTGGTAGGCCTTGCGCAGCGTCTCGTGCACGGTCCAGGTCGTCCGGTCGCCCTCCCGGAGCACGCAGGCGGAGCCGGGGCCGACCTCCAGGGTCTCGCCGCCCTCGACCTCGACGGTGGCGCGGCCGCTGACCACCACGAAGAGCTCGTTGGCCTCGACGTCGGTGACCACGCCGGGGGTGATCTGCCAGATCCCGCGCACCTGCTTGCCGTCGGCCGATTCCCACAGCACCTTGCCCGTCACGACGGGGTCCCCGGAGACGATCTGCTCGGGGTCGAGGTCATCGGCCTCCAGCTCGACGTCCGCGACGGAGACGGAGAAGGACCCGGGGGCGGGGGCGTGGGTGGCGGAGTGATCGCTGGTGCTCATGGCGCGCCAGCCTAGTGCGGCCCACCGCGCGAAGCGGTGACCACAGCGTCCAGCAACGGCCCGCCGGACGAGTCATCCTGTCCAGCCCCCGGCCGCCCGGCGGTGAGTACCGGCTGGGGGAAGCCGGTGTCCGCGGGTGCCCGCCAGAGCACGTCGGCGAACCCGGCCCGCCGGGCGTACCCCGCCGTCTCCTCCTCCGGCAGCGCCCAGTACGTCGCGCTCGACGTCCGCGTGGTCCAGGTGGCGCCGGTCGGCAGCAGCTGGAAGAGCTCCACGTCGTACCGCTCCCCGTCGGCGTGCCAGTGCCACAGCTGGAAGGTCACCGTCCGCCCTTCGGGGCCCGTGTGGACGTGCGGGGGTTCGCTCTGCGGGCGGGTGCGGCGCAGTTCTCCGTAGGGGCGCGTGGAGAGCAGCAGCAGCCCGCCGGGGCGCAGCACCCGCAGGGTTTCGGCCAGGGCCGTGCCCACGTCGCGGGCGGTCAGCAGGTGCGGCAGGGCGTTGTCGGCGCAGACCACGGCGTCGAAGGAGGCCTCCGCGAAGGGCAGGGCCCGCATGTCGGCGACGGCGAGGGGCAGGGCGAGCCCGCGCCGCGCGGCCTCGCGGGCGGCGCGGGTGACGGAGGCGGGGCTGAGGTCGGTCCCGGTGACCCGGTGGCCGAGCGCGGCGAGGCCCAGGGACTGGGTTCCGATGCCGCAGGCGGTGTCGAGCACGGTGTGCGGTCCGGGGCCCAGTGCGGCGGTGAGCAGGGCGTCGAGGGCCCGGCCCTGGCGGGCGGTGCTCGCGTCCCAGTCCGCGTAGATGAGGTCGTAGCGGTCGGCCAGCCCGTCGTAGAAGCCGCGCGTGTCCATGGGGGCACGCTACTCGGACAGCTTGGGACGGGTGTGGCGGGAGAGCGTTTGGAGGCGTCAATCCCGTGCCATGGATGGGGACATGTCACAGCACAGAGCAGATGCGTCCCTGTCCGGTGGACCGGTCCTGTCGGCGGAGGTGCGCGAGGCACTCGCCCGGGGGAAGCCCGTGGTGGCCCTGGAGTCGACGATCATCGCGCACGGTCTGCCCCGGCCCCGCAACCTGGCGGTGGGCCTCGAACTGGAGGCCCTGGTCCGAGCGGAGGGAGCGGTTCCGGCGACGGTCGCGGTCCTGGACGGGGTGCCGTACGCGGGCCTGGACAAGGAGCAGCTGGAGCGGATCGCGGCGGGGGACGGCGTGCGCAAGCTCGGCCACCGGGACCTGGCGCCCGCACTGGCGGCCGGGGCCACGGGGGCGACGACGGTGTCCGCGACGGCCTTCCTCGCCGCCCGGGCGGGCCTGCGGGTCTTCGCCACGGGCGGGCTGGGCGGGGTGCACCGGGAGTGGGCCCGGACGCAGGACGAGTCGGCGGACCTGTCGCTGCTGGCGCGGACGCGGATCACCGTGGTGTGCGCCGGGGTGAAGTCGATCCTGGACGTGCCGGGCACGCTGCAGCGGCTGGAGACGCTGGGGGTGGGGGTGCTCGGCTACGGGACCGACCGCTTCCCCGGCTTCTACCTGGCCGACTCCGGCGAGCCGGTGGACTGGACCGTGCACCGCCCCGAGGAGGTCGCGGCGGTGATGGCCGCTCAGGACGCGCTGGGCGGACCGGAGTCGGCGCTGCTGGTGGCCAATCCGGTGGCGCGGGAGGACCAGCTGGATCCGGAGCTGCACGACCGGGTCCTCGCGGAGGGGCTCGCCGAGTGCCGCGAGCGCGGGATCACGGGGCAGGCGGTGACGCCGTTCCTGTTGGGGTTCCTGGTACGGGCGACGGACGGGGCCTCGCTGGAGGCGAACCTGGCCGCGGTACGCGGCAACGTGCGGCTCGGGGCCCGGATCGCGGGGGCCTGGGCGGCGCGCGCATGACCGGCCCGGGGGCGTTGCTCGTCGTCGGGGACGTGGTGACGGACGTGGTGGCCATACATCCGGAACCACTGGCCCCGGCCACCGACACGACGGCCCGCATCCGGACCCTGCCGGGCGGCGCCGGGGCCAACGCCGCCTGCTGGGCGGCCCGTACGGGGACCGCGGAGGTACGCCTCCTGGCGCGGGTGGGCGTCGAATCGGCGCGCTGGCACGAGCGGGCGCTGGTGGACGCGGGGGTGCGGCCGCGCCTGGTGATCGACTCGCAGGAGCCCACCGGGACGGTGGTCGCGCTGGTCGGCAAGGACGCGGAGCGGACGTTCCTCACGGACAGCGGGGCCTCGCTGCGGCTGTGCCCGGCCGACTGGGCCCCCTCCCTGCTGGACGGGGCGGCCCATCTCCACCTGTCCGGTTATCTGTTCTTCGCCGACAGCAGCCGGGAGCTGGCCATGGTCGCGCTACGGGCGGCCCGGACCCGGGGGGTGCCGGTGAGCGTGGATCCCGCCTCGGCCGGGTTCCTGGCCGCCCTGGGGCCGCAGCGTTTCCTGGACTCCGTGGCGGGGGCGGGCGTCCTGCTGCCGAACGAGGACGAGGCCCGGCTGCTGGCCGGGCTGCCGGAGCCGGCGGGGGTGGCGCGGGCGGCGGCGGCGCTCAGCCGGCGCGTCCCGCTGGTGGTGGTGACCCGGGGCGCGGCCGGGGCACTGATCGCCGAGCACGGCCGGATCACCGCCGAGGTGGAGGCGGAGCCGGCCGAGGCGGTGGACACCACGGGCGCCGGGGACGCGTTCACCGGGGGCTTCCTCGCGGCCCGGCTGGAGGGCGCGGACCCGGCGGAGGCGGCCCGCGCCGGGTGCCGGGCGGCGGCCCTGGCGGTGACCCGGGTGGGCGGCCGCCCGTAGGCCGTCTCTTTCGGATCTTGCCGGCCGAGCCCGCGGTGTCCGGTGCCGTGCACGGCAAGGCGGAGGGGCGCCCGTGTACTGGACGTACTCGGTCGTCCCGACAACGCGGCCGGGTGCGGTGCTGGGCGTCGCGGGCCCGGCAAGATCCGGAAGAGACGGCCTAGGCCCGAGCAGCGCCCGACCCCAGCTGCGCCGGCGATTGAGGCGCGGGGCCGGGCGGCGCCCTGAGGACCGCGGGAGGGCGCCGGGGCGGGGTTCCGCGCAGCGGGACCGGACCGCGGCCGGGTCAGCCGGCGCCGATGCCCGTCCAGGCGGGGTGGCGGGGGTCGTCGGCCCGGACCACCACGTCGGCGGCCGACGCCGGGTCGGTGTCGGCCTCGTAGCGCGCGAAGGCGGGGAGCGTCCAGCGCGCCGACTCCTCGGTGCGTCGGGCCAGGGCTCCCGCGGACAGCCGGATGTGGACGCTCAGGTCGAAGGGGAACCAGTGCCCCAGCAGCAGCGGGCCGTGCACGAGGAGCACGCCGCCGGGCGGGAGTTCGACGTAGGGGCTGCGGGTCGCCCGGTCGGTCACCGGGTCCCAGAGGTCCGGCAGCACCCGCCCGGTGCCGCCGGGGTCGGTGGGGCCGAACACCTCCCGCCAGAGCGCCGCCGTGTCGTACCAGCCGCCGAGGTAGGAGTCCACGTCCTCGCGGCCGAACTCGAAGCGCAGGGAAGCCGGTCGCAGGAAACCGTCGGCCGGCACCACCAGGGACGGCCGCCCGCGCAGGCGCAGCGCGTCGGCGAGTCGACCGGCGAGCACGCCCGTCTCGGCGGCGGGGGCTCCGTCAATGCCCACCCGCTGCCAACTGCCCTGCTCAGGGGCATGGTCGGGGTTGTCGAGGTGACCGGCGAGCCGCTCGGCCATCCGCTGCCATGTGATCGCTTCCCACTGCACCGGCCCATTGTCAGTGGTGGGCCTTAGCGTTTTTCACGAGGGATCGCCGGCCGGAAGGAAGCCGGCGGCCCTGCCTTTGGGGAGAGGTTTGTCATGGCTCGGGAGACGACGTATCTGGAGCTGTCGCAGGACGACGGCGGGGCGCACAAGTTCTACGAGGTGACCGTCGACGGCACGGTCGTGTCCGTGCGGTACGGGCGCATCGGCGCGGACGGCCAGTTGCAGAGCTCCTCGTTCCCGAGTGCGGAGAAGGCCCGGGCGGCCGCCGCGAAGAAGATCGGCGAGAAGGTGCGCAAGGGATACGCGCCGGCCGTGCAGGGGCAGCGCGCGGCCCGTTCGGTGACGCGCCGCCAGGTGGCCTCGGCCCCGTCGACGGCGCGTGCGGTGGCTCCGGTGCTGTGGCGTTTCCGTACGGGCTCGTCGGCGTTCGGCATCCACGTGGACGAGGACCGCTGCTGGGTCGGCAACCAGGCGGGCGACGTGTACACGCTGAGCCACGGTGGTGAGGTGCTGGCCCGCTATTCGCTGCCGGACGGGGTGAAGTGCCTGGTGGCGGATGAGTTCTGGATATACGCGGGCTGTGACGACGGCACGGTGTACGACCTGTCGTCGAAGGTTCCCTTCGGGGCCTACGCGATCGCGGCGGACGTGGACATCTACTGGCTCGACATCCACGAGGGCGTGCTGAACGTCTCCGACGCGGGCGGCGGCCTGACCGTCATCGACCACGAGGACGAGCACCAGTGGTCGCGGAAGTCCGCCGGCAGCGGCGCGTGGATGGTGCGGGCGGACGAGCGGGCGGTCTTCCACGGGCACAGCGGCGGTGTGACGGCCTACGCGGCTGACGGCAGCGGGCAGTTGTGGCACACGAAGACCCCCGGCGGGGTGCTGTTCGGCTGGCAGGAGGACCACGCGGTGTATGCGGGCACGGTCCGCAACACCGTGCAGCGGCTGTCGAAGGCGACGGGGGCTGTGGAGGCCTCCTACGCGTGCGATGCGGCGGTGTACTCCTGCGCGACCTCGCCCGACGGCCGGCACGTCTTCGCCGGCGACTCGTCCTCCTCGGTCTACTGCTTCGACGCCGACGGCCGGCGGCTGTGGAAGCTGGGGACGGGCGGCGGGTCGGCGCTGTCCATGCAGTACCTGGACGAGCGGCTGTACCTGGTCACCACGGACGGGTCGCTGGTGTGCGTGGATGCGACCGAGCAGGCGATCGCGGCGGCCCAGCAGGGCTCGGTGCCGGCGCCGATGGACGTGAAGTCGGCGGCGGCGCTGCCGGTGTTCACCCCGGCCGCGTCGGCCTCGGCGGTGGCCACGGTGTCCATGGCGGCGGCCCCGGCGGGCGGCGTGGTGGTCGAGTGCGTCCAGCAGGGCGGCCGGATGCGGGTCCAGGTGGTCTCCGGCGGCTTCGAGCCCTCGTGGAACGTGCAGTTCCCGCGCGGGATACGGGAGGCGGGCGCCCGGTACGTGGTGGACGGGCTGCATGCGGCCTCGGGCGGCTTCTACCGGGTCCGCGGGGAGATACGCCGACTGGTGTGAGGCTGCCTGGCGGCGGGCCTGCCCGTCCGGGTTCAGGGGATGTGCCGCGGGCTGTGGTGCCCGCAGTCCGCCGGAGTGATCCCGGCCGGTGGCGGGGTGGGTATGGAGAAGGGTGTCCCCGCCGGGAGCGCGGGGGTCACGTGGAGCACCACCGGCTCGGTGCCGAGGTTGTGGCCCAGGTGGATGTGCCCGATGCCCGCCGCTTCGACGAAGGTGGTCCCGGCCGTGTGCACCTCGACGGTGCGGTCGTGCAGGACCCGGGTCAGGGTGCCGGACAGGACCACCGCGTCGAGTCTGACGCGGTGGAAGTGCCAGCCGGTGCAGCCGCCCGGCGGTATGACTATCTCCCGGCCAGTCGGGAGCGTGGCGACACACGTCCCGCCCGTCCGTGCCGTCATCGTCTGCCGCCCACCCATGTGTCCTCCTCGGCGGGGCCGTTCATGGCCCACCGCCCCACGGTAAAAGGGCCACGCGGCATCCAGAAACAGTCGGCGAAACATCAACATGCCTTCTCCACCAGGTGATATGAGGGTCATACAGCGGTATCACACCATCATGAGCCTGGTGGTTTTTGAGTCGTTCAAGCAGATCCACTGCGCCGACTGCCGGCAGGGCCCGCTCCGGCACCTCGTCCGCGAGTCCGGTGTCCCGCGCTGCCTGGACTGTACGGATCTCGGCCATCTCGTGTATCTGCCGCGGGGGGACACGGCGCTCACCCGCCGTTCCCGCGAGGGCAGTTCGCTCTGCGCCGTGGTCGTCCGCTTCAACAAGCGCCGCCACCGGTACGAGCGGCTGGGGCTGCTCGTCGAGGAAGCCGCCCTGGCCGGCGCGGAGCGCGCCTGCCTCGCGGACTCCGAGGCCCGGGCGCGGCGCCGGGAGCGTGACCGGCGGCGCCGGGCGGCCGAGGACGTCCGGTTCACGGCGGCGTTCGCCGCGGAGATCGTGCGGCTGTTCCCCGGCTGTCCGGCCGACCGGGCGGTGGCGATCGCCACCCATGCGTCGGTGCGCGGCAGCGGCCGGGTGGGCCGTACCGCGGCCGGCCGCGCCCTGGACGAGCCTGCGGTCTCGGTCGCGGTGCGCGCGGCGGTGCGGCACACCGACACCGAGTACGACGCCCTGCTGATGGCGGGGGTCCCCCGGTTCGCGGCCCGCGCCCGGCTGGCCCCGCAGATCGACGCGATCCTGGACGGCTGGCGCACGCGGCCCAGGGACGAGAACTCCTAGGTCAGTGCCGGTCCCCCGAGGGGCGGATGAGCCGTCGCCAGGACACCCGGGGGCCGCGGAGCTACGGTGAAGAGAGAGGCGGTCGGCGGTTGCGCCGACGCCCGAAGGAGATCTGCCACACGAGTACGACCACCTGTCCAGAGGGAGGTCCTCGGTGAGGGTCCATGTCAACCTCTTCGCGTCGGCCCTTCTGATGTCGATGTGCGGGGCCACGGGAGCGATGGCGGACGAGCCCCCTCCGGGCAACCGGGAGCAGGCCGAGGCTGCTGTCGTGCAGGTGACGAACAACACCGGCGCCGGTAGCGGATTCGTCTATGACGCCGGCGGCGGTCTGATCGCCACCACCGCGTCCACCATTGCGGGAAACAGCGGCCTTGAAGTGATCGCGGAGGGCAAGCCTCCGGTGACCGCCCAATTGCTGGGAAGCGACCTCTGTCAGGATCTGGCGGTCCTCAAAGTCCAACCACCGCCGGCGGGCGTGAAGAGCTTGCCGTTCGGGGACAGCGATCTGCTGTTCAACGGTGACGTCGTCGTCTCCCTCGGCTACCCGGACGCGGGCGACCCCGCGGCGAAGACGGTCTCGGTGTCCGGTGCGGCGTACGAGCCCGTGGGCGACGTCGCGCACCTGTCGAGCCCCGACTACCCCTCCTTGATCCACCATTCCGTCCAGATGAAGAGCGGGCTCCTCGGAGGGCCCGTCCTGAACAAGGACGGCGAAGTGGTCGGCATCAACACGGGGCAAACGGTGACGGACAAGTCGACGGGGGAAGAACGCATTGCGGCGGAGGCCATCAGCAGTAATCAGGCCCAGTCCGAGCTTCCCGCTCTCGCTGCCGGATCGATGAAGAACGATCCCGGATGGTGGCTCGGCGCCGTGTCGGATCGAGACGTCGTCGCGTGGTCCTCGCTCGCCGGGATCGACAAGGCCTCAATCCAGAAGGCTCAGAAGCGCCTTCAGGACGAGGGAACCGACGGCCTCTTCGTTCTCGACGTCCGCAACGACTCCGCGGCCCAGAAGGCCAAGGTCCAGCAGGGCTACGTGATCACCACGGTGAACGGGGAGGCCGTGTCCTCGTTCCCCGAGTTGTGCGACGTCCTCGACCCCGTGGAACCCGGCGCCGCGCTGAGCGTCCAAGGGGTCCATTCAGGAGTCGGCAGGGACAGTGGCCACGCGTTCGGCGACGAGTGGACCGCCGACGTGGTGCTGGCAGACCGGTAGGGCAAGGGAGCACAGCCGCTCCGTCCGTTCCGGCGACCCCGCCACCTCGCCACCCCGGCCCACACTCTGCCCCTCGTCCGTCGGGACGAGCCGTGTGGGCCGCGATTGTGCTGTCGCATGCGGCGTGCGTCCTACGTCCTCAGTTGAGGCGGAAGCGGCGGTACAGGAGGACCCCGCCCAGCAGGAGCGCACCACCGCTCGGCAGCAGGTAGCCGAGGCCGTCGGACCCGGTGTGGGCGAGGGCCTCGTGCTGCGGGGCCTCGGGCGGGGTGACCCGTGTGACGGGCGCGGTCGGTACGGCCGGGACGACCGGGGTCACCGGCTGTTCCACGACGGGCGGCTGGACGGGCTTGCCGCCGGTGGGCTCCTCGCCGTTGACGGACGTGTTGCCGAGCGAGGGGTTGCCGACGCCGACCACGTTCACCGAGTTGCCGCTGACGTTCAGCGGGAGGTCGATCGGAAGCTGGAGCCCGTTGCCGGACAGCACTCCCGGTGAATCCTTTCCGCTTCCCTCGGCGCTCGCCCCTCCGCCGTTCCCGCTGCTCGGTTTCGCCGTATCTGCGGCCCTCGTACCGGAATGTCCGCTGCCGCCCTTCGGCGCCTCGTTGCTACAGCGGTTCCCGGCGGCCGAGTTGAGCACGCCGACCACGCTGACGGTGTTCCCACACGCGTTCACCGGGATGTTGACCGGCAGTTGTACGAGGTTTCCGGACAGCAGCCCCGGCGAGCGCTCGGCCCGGCCACCCGCGTCCGCATCGGCATGGGCGAACCCGCCCACACCCGCGACCGCCAGTCCGCCTCCCGCAACCACCGCCGCGATCAAGCCATTCCGACGACTGTGACGCATCAGTTTTCCTGCCTTCCGGAGAAGTTCGCGGGCAATGTCCCCGCACCGGAAACAACGCTCTGACCCCATTCGGGTTATAGAGACGGTAGGCATTTCACTCAATCGTGTACTGGGTACTGGGTACTTCATGACCGATCGCCCGCTGCTCCTCCTCGACGTGGACGGCCCCCTGAACCCGTTCCGCTCCCCCCTCGCCGGCCTGCGCGGATACCGGAGCCACCGGATGTGGCCGGACGTCTGGCTCTCCTACCGCGACCCGGAGTCCCGCAGGGCCAGGCGCGGCGCCCGGGTGCGCCTCCATCCCTCCCACGGTGCCCGGCTGCTGGCCCTGCCCTTCGAACTCGCCTGGGCCACCGCATGGACCCACCAGGCCAACTCGATGATCTCCCCGCACATCGGGCTGCCGGGCGACCTGACGGTCGTCGAGTGGCCCGAACTGTTCGCCAAGGACCCCGACGGCCTCTCGTGGAAGACCCGCCACCTGCGTGACTGGGCGGCCGGTCGCCCCTTCGCCTGGGTCGACGACATGATCACCGCCCGCGACCGCGCCTGGGTCGCCGAGCACCATCCGGCCCCGGCCCTCCTGCTGCGCGTCCACCCGCGCCACGGGCTGCGCGACCGCGATTTCACCGCCCTGACCCGCTGGGCGGAGGGCATCAGTCCAGCAGCGCGCTGACCGGGTCCGCGGAGGGGCGGCCCGTCGGCCACCAGTCCTGGTCGCCGTGGCGGTCCGTGTAGCAGTACCAGAGCCCCTCGCGACCGAGGCGGAGCTGGCGGGCACGGGTCGTCAGCCGGTTGCGGTCGGGGCGGAAGGCACCCTGGCCCGCGGCGAGCAGGGCCGGCCGGGCCCGGTCGAAGGGGCCCGCCGGCGGGTCCCAGGGCTCTTCGAGGGCGGCGAGCGCGGCGCGGCCGCCCTGGCGCCAGGCCGCCGCGGCGCGGGCGAGGTCGGTGGTGCTGCGACCGGTGGCCCGGGCCAGGTCCCGGTACAGGGTGCGGGCGGCGCCCGTCAGCCCCGCCGTGGGGTGCGCGGACGCCAGCCGGACGGCGTCCTGCCAGAGGGTGAGCCCGGCGATCGGGTCCTCGCCGGAGGTCAGGAGCGCGAGGGCGCGGGCGGCCGCGTCGCAGGCGAGCTGGTCGAGCGCCAGCGGGTCCGGGGCCGCCGGGTCGGCCGGGTAGGCGGGCGGCAGGCCCACGGCGGCGGGCGCGGGCAGCGGCGCGGGCAGCAGCGGCAGACCGGTGCGGGCCAGTGCCGCCCGGGCCGGAACGCCGGGGAAACCGGGCGCCGCATCGGGCTGTTCGCGCGCGGCGTGGGCGGCATTGCGGCGGGTGAGCTCATCGAGGAGCTCCCGCTCCCCGCGGCCGCGCAGGAGCAGCAGGACGAACGGGTCCTCGTCCAGGAGGCGGGCCGCCCGGTAGCAGAGGGCCGCCGCGTGCTTGCACGGCGGACGCCCGAAGTCCGGGCAGGAGCAGCGCGGGACGAGCTCTCCCGCGCCGGGCAGCACGGCCCCCGCGAGCGACTGCGGTACCTCCCGCTCCAGCAGCGAGGCGAGCGCGGCAGGGTCGGCCGCGACCGACTCCAGCAGTTCGTCCCACTCCGGGTCCGCGAAGGCGGGCAGGGTCAGCTCGGTGCGGTACGGGCGGGGCCGGCTGCCCCGGACGTACGCCACGATCCGCCCGGGGGTGACGGTGACCGCGTCGACGTGCCCCTCCTCGGCGTAGGTGCGCCCCCGGCCCAGGCGGGCGGTGTCGCGGGAGACCTCCTCCAGCGCCGACACCCAGGCCCGGCCCCACCAGCTGACCGCCTCGACCCCGGCGGGCACGGTCTCGAAGGTGCGGCGGCGGTCGTCCCGCGCGGTGATCATCCGGGCCTCCGCAGGGAGACGAGGTCGGCCAGCTCACGGTCGGTCAGCTCGGTCAGTGCCGACTCACCGGACCCCAGGACCGCGTCGGCCAGGGCCCGCTTCGCCTCCAGCATCTCGGCGATGCGGTCCTCGACGGTGCCTTCGGCGATGATCCGGTGGACCTGTACGGGCTGGGTCTGGCCGATGCGGTAGGCGCGGTCGGTGGCCTGTTCCTCGACGGCCGGGTTCCACCAGCGGTCGAAGTGGATGACGTGCCCGGCCCGGGTGAGGTTCAGGCCGGTGCCCGCCGCCTTCAGCGACAGCAGGAAGACCGGGACCTCGCCCGCCTGGAAGCGGTCGACCAGCTCCTCGCGGCGCGGCACCGGCGTCCCGCCGTGCAGCAGCTGCGAAGCGATCCCGCGGGCCTGGAGGTGCCGTTCGATCAGGCGGGCCATCGTCACGTACTGGGTGAAGACCAGCACCGAGCCGCCCTCGGCCAGGATCGTGTCCAGCAGCTCGTCCAGCAGGGCGAGTTTGCCCGAGCGGTGGGGGATCCGGGGCTGCTCCTCCTTCAGGTACTGGGCGGGGTGGTTGCAGATCTGTTTGAGCGAGGCCAGCAACTTCATGATCATGCCGCGCCGTTCCATGCCCTCGCTCGACTCGATCACGGCCATCGCCTCGTCCACCGCGGCCCGGTAGAGCGATGCCTGCTCCCGGGTGAGGGAGACCGGATGGTCGGTCTCGGTCTTCGGCGGCAGCTCGGGCGCGATCCCCGGGTCGGACTTCTTGCGCCGCAGCAGGAACGGCCGGACGAGCGCGGCCAGCCGGGCGACGGCCGCCTCATTGCCGCCGTCCTCCTCCTGCTGGTGCTCCACGGGGCGGGCATGACGGGCCCGGAACGCGGTCAGCGGGCCCAGCAGCCCCGGCGTGGTCCAGTCGAGCAGTGCCCACAGCTCGGAGAGGTTGTTCTCCACCGGGGTGCCGGTCAGCGCCACCCGGGCCGGCGCCGGAACCGTGCGCAGTGCCTTCGCCGTCGCCGAATGCGGGTTCTTGACGTGCTGCGCCTCGTCGGCGACGACCATGCCCCAGCTCTGTTCGGCGAGCAGCGCGGCGCTGGCGCGCATCGTCCCGTACGTGGTGAGCACGAACCCGCCGGCGCACGAGGTCAGATCCTCGATGCTGCGGCTGCCGCCGTGGAAGCGGCGCACGGGCGTGCCGGGGGCGAACTTCTCGATCTCCCGCTGCCAGTTGCCGAGGAGGGACGCCGGGCACACGACGAGCGTCGGCTCCGGCCGGTCCCGGTGCAGGTGCAGCGCGATCAGCGTGACGGTCTTGCCGAGGCCCATGTCGTCGGCGAGGCAGCCGCCGAGGCCGAGGGAGGTCATCAGGTCCAGCCAGGCCAGGCCGCGCGCCTGGTAGTCGCGCAGGGTGGCCTTGAGGGCGGCGGGCTGCGGCAGCGGAGCGTGCTCCCCCGTCAGCCGGTCGCGCAGGGCGGCCAGTGCCCCCACCGGCACCGCCTCGACGGGCGCGCCGTCGACCTCGGCCGTCCCCGTCAGTACGGTGGCCAGCGCGTCGACCGGGTCCAGCACCCCCAGCTCCCGCTTGCGCGCCTTGCGCACCAGCTCCGGATCGACCCGCACCCACTGGTCGCGCAGCCGGACGACGGGCCGGTGCGCCCGGGCGAGCGCGTCCATCTCCCCGGGGGTGAGCCGGTCGCCGCCCAGCGCCAGCTCCCAGGAGAAGGCGAAGAGGTGCTCGGCGTCGAAGAAGGCGGTCCCGTCGGTCGCGGATCCGGGCGCGGTGGACCGTACGACGGCGGTCGCCGACAGCGTACGGGCCAGCTCGCGCGGCCAGTGGACCAGGACTCCGGCGGCCGCCAGCCGGCTCGCGACCACCCCGAGCAGGTCCTCCAGCTCCGGGTCGGACAGGGCGAGGGCGTCGGGCACGGGCTGGTCCAGCAGGCGCAGCAGCGGCGGCCAGACCCGGGCGGCCCGGCGCAGCGCGAGCACCGCGTCGATCCGGGCCCGCGGGCCGAAGCCGGCCGCCGCGGTGCCCGCCCACAGCTGCCCGGCATCGGTGACCAGGGTCGGATCGGCGAGGCTGTGGACCTGGACGACGGCGGCCCCGGCGCGGTGGATGTCGGCTTCCTCCGCCTCGTCGAAGAGACGGAAGGACGACAGGTCGAGCCGGAGGGAGATTCCCACCCCGGTGTCGGCGCCGACCGCGACCTGCGCGGCCCAGTCCTGTATGCCGGGCACCCGCTGCGGCTCCCGCGCGGCGAACGGCCGCCCGGCGGCCACGGCGGCGGCCGGGGTGCGGGGCAGGCTGTCGGCGACCGCGTCGAGGAACGCGCGGACCAGAGCCTCCGGTTCGGGCAGCTGGAGGGGGCGGCGGCCGGCCAGGGGGGTCGCGTACCCCTCGTGCGGCAGCGCGGCGGCGACCGCGCGGAGGTGGTCGATGTCGGCGGCGTCGAGCGGCCCGGCCCGCCAGGCGTCGACGCCCTCGGGGGTGAGCCCGGGCAGGAGCCGGCCACGGGCGGCCAGGGTGAGCGCCTGCCGGGCGGCGGTGCCCCAGGCGCGGGTGGCGGGATGCGCGGCGGGGCTGCGCGGTGCCTGCGCGAGCAGCGGCAGGGCGGCGGCGACGGTGAAGGTCACCGCGGGCACCGTCCGGCTGCGGACCCCGTCGCCGTGCGGGCGTACGACGGTGAGCGGCCCGGACTCGCCCGCCTCGGGCAGGGCGTCCCCGTCGGGCGCCCAGAAGGCGACCCGCCCCTCCCGGGGGACGGCAGCGGGCAGGAAGACGGCGGCGTGCCGCAGCAGTGCGGTGGCCTGCGGCTGCATGCTCATCGCTGTCCCCCTCCCCCGTCGTCCCTCGGTGGTGCCCGGCGGCGCCGTCGGTGTGCCCCCGTGTCGACGAGTCTAGGCGCGGCCACCGACAACACCCTCTGACCTGCGGTTCAGCGGGCCCAGCGGCCCTGCTCCAGCGCGTACCCGTACACCGGACGACCGGTCGCGGCGCTGGTGCGCAGCGGCCGTCCGCCGTCGTCGATGCGCAGGGTGCCCGACCCGGACGGGCCGGTCCACCGCAGGTCGAGCGACCAGTCGCAGTCGCATCCCGTGGTGCTCGCCTCCACCCGCAGGACGACCGGCTCGGCGGCCGAGACGCGCAGCGGGAAGGCGGGGGCGGGCAGCGGGCTGCCGGCGTCGTTCCCGGCGACGGGCCGGGCCAGGGGGCGCGGCGCGTCCAGGTTGACGGCGAACACGGCGGGGGTGAGCCCGCCGCCGCAGCCCTGCGACATCTGGTAGACGTTCCAGGCCGGCGGCTTGCGGCGGGCGGCCACCCGTACCTCCAGATCCTCCAGGACCACGGCGCCCGGGCCGGTGCCGTGCAGGGTGACCTCCACGATCTGCGACCCGGCGTGCACGGCACGCTGCGCCGACGCCCAGGCGGGCGCGTCCGCCTCCACGGGCGGCGGGGCCACGGAGCCGGGACCCCGCTCGGAGAGGTAGGCGTGGTCGCAGCCGGCGGTCCACACGTGCGAGCGGACCGCCGCCTTGAGGGGCGCGGCCGGGGCCCGGCCCGGGGCCCGGGCCGGCGGCGACGCGGACGGCGGGCCGGTGGGCGGGCCGGATCCCGGCACCGATGCCCCGGTCGGGTCCGTCGAAGCCGTCGGCCCGGGCGCATCGGCCGACGACGCCGGCTGCGGTGCGCCGGGCGCCGCCGGTACCGATGCGGCGGGCGGGGTCGCGCCCGTGCCCGTACTCCCACCCGTGCGCGGCGCGCGGGAATCGGGGCCGGCCGCCGCCAGCAGCGCCACGGCCACCGCCCCGGCCGCCAGCCCCGCCGCGGCGACCACGGCGGCCCGCCGCCGGTACCGGGCCCGCCGGACCACCGGCTCCGACGCCCCGACGACAAGGGACTCGGCCTCGGGCTCCGGCTCGGGCTCGGGCTCGGGCTCGGTCACGGGTTCCTGCCCGGACTCGGTCACGGTCATGGGCTCGGGCCCGGTCACGGGCTCGGTCACGGGCTCGGGCCGAAGCGCAGGCCCCGGCAGAGGCACCGGCACCGCCCCCGCACGCCGCCGCGCGTCCGCCAGCAGCCAGGCCCGGTGCAGGTCCACGGCCTCCCCCTGCGATGCCCCGCACGCCCGGGCGAAGCGGTCCACCACGGCGAACTCCGCCGGCAGCGCCTCCCCGTTGCAGTACCGGTGCAGCGTCGACGTACTCGTGTGCAGCCGGCGCGCCAAGACCCCGTAACTGAGCCCCGCACGCCCCTTCAGATCCCGCATCAGCCGCGCGAAATTCTCGGCCTCACTCACGCTCTCCCCCGTTCCGCGTCCCGCGACAGCGTTCCATGCATGAGGTGTTCCCCCAGGTGACAGCGCGTACGGACGTTCCAGCGTCCCGGATTCGCCCCAATCCGTCGCCCGCCACGCCGTCCGGGGAACAGGCTCATCAGGCACACAGCACAGCGCAGCACTCGACGCTCACGGGGAGAACCGACCATGTTCCGACGCACCGACACCGCCGCCACGCTCGCCACCGCGATCGTCGCGGCGGCCGCCGCCCTCGTCCTGACCGCCTCCACCTCGGCCGCGGCGGCCACCGCCCCCGGCTTCCTGGCCGGCGCCGACCTCCCGCCGCACCCCTCCTCGCCCTGGTACGCGGGCGCGGTCACCAAGGGGCTGCCCGAGACCCCGCCGTTCTGCCTGGACGGCGTGCTGCCGACCGCGGGCAGCTGGCACCGCGTCTTCGGCACCGAGTTCGACACGGGCGCCGTTCAGGTCTCCGTACGGTCCGCCTCGCCCGCCGCGGCGGCCAAGCTCGCGGGCACCCTGGAGCGCAAGGTCGCGGCCTGCGCCGCAGACTGGCTGCGGACGACCCCGGGCGGCACCGCGTCCTGGCAGGACTACGGCACGCTGCCCGTCGAGGAGGGCGCGCACGTCTACGGGGTCCACGTCTCGATCCCCGAGTCCGAGCCCGGCGTGCACCTGTTCGGGATCGGGCGCGACGGCTCCACCGTGACCGTCGTCCAGTGGGGTCAGATGGGCGACCTGTCCCACGCCCCGGTCCCCGAGTTCAAGAAGACGACCACCAAGGCCGTGCACAAGCTCAACCCGTAGCCGAAGCCGTAGCCCGACCCATGCCCCGCCCCGCGGCCGCCGACCGGAGTGGGACCATGGACGGGAGAGGCGATGTCCATGCGTTCCGGAAACGAGCCCGTGACCGCGCGCAGTCCGCTGCGGCTGCGGTTCTGGCTGGGTGTGTGGGGGCTGGTCTGGGCCGCCGCCGGCACGGCCGTGTTCTCGCTGGTGGGCCGCCCGGGATGGGCGGCCGCCTGCGGGGTCCTGGCGGTGATCGTGGCCGTGGACCTGTTCATGATCGTGCGGCACATGCGCCAGGGGCCGCACTACCAGCCCGGCCCGGACGTCCCGCCGTACGAGCCGCCCGAAAACCGGTGACGCGTGGCCGGAAGCGCGTGCGTCAGGCGGAGTCGCCCGCGGCCGGGTCCTCGAAGCGGGCCGCCGCAAGGTACTCGGGCTGCGGGTCGAGGGCCGCCGCGAGGCGGAAGTGCCGGCGCGCCTGCTCCGGCCGGCCCGAGCGCTGGAACGTCCGGGCCAGCGCGAAGTGGGCGAAGGCGTTGTCCGGCTCCCGCTCCAGCACGAGCTCGAACTCGAGCTCCGCCGGACGCAGTTGCGCCGCGGCGAAGAAGGCCCGGGCGCGCAGCAGCCGGGCCGCCGTGTTCTCCGGGTGCGCGGCTATCACCGAGTCGAGCAGCTTGACCGCACCGCGCGGGTCCCGGGCGGCGAGCAGGTGCTCGGCGGCCCGGTAGTCGATGACGTGGGTTTCCGGACTGGGCGGGGTGGGGCGCGTGGTCTCGGACACGGTCGAAATCCTTCCCTCTACGGGCGCGTTCAACGCCCCCGCCCCACCCGCTATTCCGTGCACACGTCAGGCGGACCCGCCGGAGGCCCGCTCCACGAGGTCTTCCCACACCGTGCGCACCTGAGGTTCCAGCGCCTCCAGCGGCCCGTCGTTGTCGATCACGAGGGTCGCCACCGCGAGCCGCTGCTCCCGCGTGGCCTGCGCGGCCATCCGGGCCCGCGCCTCCTCCTCGGCCATCCCGCGCAGCGCGGTGAGCCGGGTCAGCTGGGTCTCCGGGGACGCGTCCACGACGACGACGAGGTCGTAGAGGGGCGCCAGGCCGTTCTCCGCGAGCAGCGGTACGTCGTGCACCACGATCGCGTCGGCCCCCGCGGCGGCCTCCAGCTCGGCCGACCGGGCCCCCACCAGGGGGTGCACGATCGCGTTCAGCGTCTGCAGCTTCGCCGGGTCCGCGAACACGATGGAGCCCAGCTTGGGGCGGTCCAGCGTGCCCTGTGCGGTCAGCACCGACTCCCCGAAGGCCGCGACGACGGCCGCGAGTCCCGGCGTACCGGGCTCGACGACCTCTCGCGCGATCCGATCGGCGTCGACGACGATCGCCCCGTACCCCGCCAGCAGTCGCGAGACCTCGCTCTTGCCGGCACCGATTCCGCCCGTCAGGCCTACTTTCAGCATGCCCCGCAGCATAGGGGGCGCCGTCCGTACGTCAGTTCTCGCCCTCGCGCTCCGCGAGGAAGCGCTCGAACTCGCGGCCGATCTCGTCCGCCGACGGCAGCTCCGCCGGCTCGGCGATCATGTTGCCCCGGGTCTCGGCCCCGGCAGCCGCGTCGTACTGGTGCTCCAGCCCCTGCACCAGGCTGACCAACTCCTCGTCGCCCTCGCGGATCTGCCGGTCGATCTCCGTCTGGGTGCGGTGCGCCTCGGTGCGCAGTGCGTGCGCCACGGCCGGCAGCACCAGCCCGGTCGCCGCCGTGATCGCCTCCAGCACGGTCAGCGCGGCGTCCGGGTACGGGGAGCGCGCGACGTAGTGCGGTACGTGGGCGGCGACACCCAGGACGTCGTGCCCGGCCTGGGCCAGTCGGAACTCCACGAGGGACTCGGCGCTGCCCGGGACCTGTGCCTCGTCGAAGGGGCTGCGGTGGCCCGGCATCAGGTCGGTCCGGTTGCCGTGCGGGGTGATGCCCACGGGACGGGTGTGCGGGACGCCCATCGGGATGCCGTGGAAGTTGACGGAGAGGCGGACGCCGAGGCGCTCGACGATCTGCCGGACGGCGACGGAGAAGCGCTCCCACTCCACGTCCGGCTCGGGGCCGGACAGCAGCAGGAAGGGGGCGCCGGTGGCGTCCTGGACGAGCCGGACCTCCAGCCGCGGCTCCTCGAACTCCGTCCAGTGGTCGCGCTGGAACGTCAGCAGCGGGCGCCGGGCCCGGTAGTCCACCAGCCGGTCGGCGTCGAACCGGGCGACCACCTGGTGGGGCAGGGTGTCCAGCAGCCGCTCGACGATCTGCTCCCCGGCCTCACCCGCGTCGATGTACCCCTCGAAGTGGTACAGCATGACCAGCCCGGCCGAGTCCTGGGCGACTGCCAGGTCGGCCACCGCCAGGCCCTTGGCATCCCATTCGTACAAACCCTGTGGATCAAGCACCGTCACCACTCCTCCTCGCCTCGTTCTCAGCCAAGAACGTTCAAGGAGGCCCGGCCATTCCCCAGTTGGCCGCATTCACAGGAACGGGGCGGATCACTCGGGGCGGACCGGGCGGGTGGAACGCGGTAAGGCCCGCCCCCCGAAGGGGACGGGCCTTACCGTTCAACGCAGTTCAGCTCGGCTCACACCGGAGTGTGATGCGCGCTGCGATCAGCTCTGGCCGCCGGCCAGCTTCTCGCGGAGCGCGGCCAGGGCCTCGTCCGACGCCAGGGCGCCGGAGGTCTCGTCCGACTCCGAGGAGTACGAACCACCCGAGATGCCCGCACCGGCGTTGCCACCGGCGGCCGGGGCGGCAGCGCCCTCGGCAGCAGCGGCCTCGTCGGCCTCGCGGCTCTTGATGACCTGAGCCTGGTGCTGCTCGAAGCGCTGCTGCGCCTCGGCGTACTGGGTCTCCCAGGCCTCGCGCTGCTTGTCGAAGCCCTCGAGCCAGTCGTTGGTCTCGGGGTCGAAGCCCTCGGGGTAGATGTAGTTGCCCTGGTCGTCGTAGGACGCGGCCATGCCGTACAGGGTCGGGTCGAACTCGACCGACGCCGGGTCGGCACCGAAGGACTCGTTGGCCTGCTTCAGCGACAGCGAGATCCGGCGACGCTCGAGGTCGATGTCGATGACCTTGACGAAGATCTCGTCGTTGACCTGGACGACCTGCTCCGGGATCTCCACGTGGCGCTCGGCCAGCTCGGAGATGTGGACCAGGCCCTCGATGCCCTCGTCCACGCGGACGAACGCACCGAACGGAACCAGCTTGGTGACCTTACCCGGGACGACCTGACCGATCTGGTGGGTCCGGGCGAACTGCTGCCACGGGTCCTCCTGCGTCGCCTTCAGCGACAGGGAGACACGCTCGCGGTCCATGTCCACGTCGAGGACCTCGACGGTGACTTCCTGGCCGACCTCGACAACCTCGGACGGGTGGTCGATGTGCTTCCAGGACAGCTCGGAGACGTGGACGAGACCGTCGACGCCACCCAGGTCCACGAAGGCACCGAAGTTGACGATCGAGGAAACGACGCCGGAGCGGACCTGACCCTTCTGCAGGGTGGTGAGGAACGTCTGGCGGACCTCGGACTGGGTCTGCTCCAGCCAGGCACGGCGGGACAGGACCACGTTGTTGCGGTTCTTGTCCAGCTCGATGATCTTCGCCTCGAGCTCCTTGCCCACGTAGGGCTGGAGGTCGCGGACACGACGCATCTCGACGAGAGAGGCCGGCAGGAAGCCGCGGAGGCCGATGTCGAGGATGAGACCACCCTTGACGACCTCGATGACGGTACCGGTGACGATGCCGTCTTCTTCCTTGATCTTCTCGATCGTGCCCCAGGCACGCTCGTACTGAGCGCGCTTCTTGGACAGGATCAGACGGCCTTCCTTGTCCTCCTTCTGGAGAACCAGGGCCTCGATCTCGTCGCCGACCTTGACGACCTCGTTCGGGTCGACGTCGTGCTTGATCGAGAGCTCGCGGCTCGGGATCACGCCTTCGGTCTTGTAACCGATGTCGAGCAGGACCTCGTCCCGGTCGACCTTCACGATGACGCCGTCGACGATGTCGCCGTCGTTGAAGTACTTGATCGTCTCGTCGATCGCGGCGAGGAAGGCTTCCTCGTTACCGATGTCGTTGACCGCTACCTGCGGAGTGGTAGAGGTGGTCTCGGTGCTGCTCGTCATGTGGGAAAGGGCTCCGGTTACGGACAGAAAGTCGTAGGTACTGCTACGCCGGGAGCCCTTATCGGCATCTGCCGAAGAAGCCGGACAGCCAAGGAGACCCCCTTCCGCGAAGAGCGGCGGGGCCTCGAAAACCGAGGGGACATCAACAGATGCAAGCGCAGCCTGCTAGGTCTGAGGAGCACAGGCTCGCAGCGCAACTTGTAGCATACGGGGGCAGCCGGACAGGGTCAATGCGCGAAGGCGCACACCCCGGGCGGATCACCGCACAACCGGCACAATTCATGGGCGGGAAGCCCTTCCTGACGCTTCCTGCCACATTCAGAA
This sequence comes from Streptomyces sp. Sge12, assembly GCF_002080455.1. Taxonomy (NCBI): domain Bacteria; kingdom Bacillati; phylum Actinomycetota; class Actinomycetes; order Kitasatosporales; family Streptomycetaceae; genus Streptomyces; species Streptomyces sp. Sge12. Next base: position 5,870,385 of record NZ_CP020555.1, on the reverse strand, counting down.
GACATTCGCAGACTACGACGACGGGCCCCATGAACCAAGAGGACTACGCCTCCGAAGACGCGCACACCGCCGATCCGGCCTCCGGGGACGACGCCGAGGCCACCCGGCGTGACGCGGGGGAAGCGGAGAGCAGCCGGGCCAGCCGGAGCTGGTGGGACCGCAACGCCGACGAGTACCAGAGCGACCACGGCGCCTTCCTAGGCGACGACCGCTTCGTCTGGGGACCCGAGGGGCTGGACGAGGCCGAGGCGGCCCTCCTCGGCCCCGCCGCCTCCCTCAAGGGCAAGGACATCCTGGAGATCGGCGCCGGCGCCGCCCAGTGCGCCCGCTGGCTGGCCGCCCAGGGCGCCCGCCCCGTGGCCCTCGACCTCTCCCACCGCCAGCTCCAGCACGCCCTGCGCATCGGCGAGGACGTCCCGCTCGTCGAGGCCGACGCCGGACGCCTCCCCTTCCGTGCCGGCTCCTTCGACATGGCCTGCTCCTCCTACGGCGCCGTCCCCTTCGTCGCCGACCCCGTCAACGTCATGCGCGAGGTGCACCGGGTCCTGCGCCCCGGCGGCCGCTGGGTCTTCTCCGTCACCCACCCGATCCGATGGGCCTTCCCCGACGAGCCCGGCCCCGAGGGGCTGTCCGTCGCCGCCTCCTACTTCGACCGCACCCCCTACGTGGAGCAGGACGAGCGGGGCCGCGCCCTGTACGTGGAGCACCACCGCACGATCGGCGACCGGGTCCGCGACGTGGTCGCGGGCGGCTTCCGGCTGCTCGACCTGGTGGAACCCGAATGGCCGGCATGGAACAGCCAGGAGTGGGGCGGCTGGTCCCCGCTGCGCGGCAATCTGATCCCGGGCACCGCGATCTTCGTCTGCGAGCGCGACTGACGTGATCCGCACCGCCGCCCTCGACGCCCTGCCCGTACGGGAGGCCGTGCCCGCGCTCGTCTCGGCGCTGGACGGCCACGGCACGGCGGTGCTCTGCGCGCCGCCCGGCACCGGCAAGACCACGCTGGTCCCGCTGGTGCTGGCCGGGCTGGTGGGCGGCGGGCCGCGGCGCCGGGTGGTCGTCGCGGAGCCCCGGCGGATCGCCGCCCGGGCCGCCGCGCGGCGGATGGCCTGGCTGCTGGGCGAGCGGGTCGGCGCCGCGGTGGGCTTCACCGTCCGCGGGGAGCGGGTGGCCGGCCCGGACACCCTGGTGGAGGTGGTGACCACCGGCGTACTCCTCCAGCGCCTCCAGCGCGACCAGGAGCTGACCGGGGTCGACGTGGTGGTCCTGGACGAGTGCCACGAGCGGCACCTGGACGCCGACACGGTCGCCGCCTTCCTCCTCGACGTACGGGAGACCCTGCGCCCGGAGCTGCGACTGGTGGCGGCCTCGGCGACCACGGACGCCGCCGGCTGGGCGCGCGTCCTCGGCCGGGGCGGCCCGGGCGACGCGCCGGTGGTGGAGGCCGCGGGGGTCTCGTACCCGGTGGAGACGGTCTGGGCGCCGCCGGCCCGGCCGGTGCGGCCCCCGCACGGGATGCGGGTGGATCCGGCGCAGCTGACGCACGTGGCCTCGGTGGTGCGGCGGGCGCTGGCGGAACGCACCGGCGACGTGCTGTGCTTCCTGCCCGGTGTCGGCGAGATCGCGCGGGTCGCGGGGCAGCTGGGCGGGGTGGACGCCGAGGTGCTCCAGATACACGGCCGGGCCCCGGCGGCGGTCCAGGACGCGGCGCTCTCCGCCGCCGGACACCGCCGGGTGATCCTGTCCACCGCCGTGGCGGAGTCGAGCCTGACCGTCCCCGGGGTGCGCGTGGTGGTGGACTCCGGGCTGGCCCGCGAGCCCCGCACGGACCACGCCCGGGGGCTGGGCGCGCTCGCGACCGTACGGGCGTCCCGCGCGGCCGGGCGCCAGCGTGCGGGCCGGGCCGGGCGCGAGGCGCCGGGCACGGTGTACCGCTGCTGGGCCGAGGCGGAGGACGGCCGGCTGGCCGCGTTCCCCTCGCCGGAGATCCGGATCGCCGACCTGGCGCAGTTCGCGCTGCAGGTCGCGTGCTGGGGCGACCCGGACGCGACCGGGCTGGCGCTGCCGGACCCGCCGCCCGCCGGGGCCATGGCCGCGGCCCGGGAGGTGCTGGTGGCCGTCGGCGCGGTGTTCCCGGCCGGCGGGGTCACCGCGCGCGGGCAGCGGATGGCCCGGCTGGGGCTGCACCCGCGGCTGGCCCGCGCCCTGCTGGACGGCTCGACCGCGCTCGGTGCCCGCCGGGCGGCCGAGGTGGTGGCCCTGCTGAGCGAGGAGCCGCCGCGGGAGTACGGGGACGACCTGGCCGGCGCCTGGCGGCGGGCCCGCGCGGGCGGTGACCCGTACGGGGCCCGCTGGCGGGCGGAGGCCGGGCGCCTGGAGCGCGCCGCCGCGGAGCGGCACGGCGAGGCCGGAACGTCAGCCCCTCCGGCGTTCGAGGAGCGGGGTACGGGGCGGGGCCCCGGCAGCGGTGCGGCGTCCGACGACGCCGCCGCCGGGCTCGTCGCCGCGCTCGCGTTCCCCGAGCGGGTCGCCAGGGCCAAGGGCCAGGGGGCTTTCCTCATGGCCTCCGGCACCGCGGCCGAGCTCGGCGACGGCTCGCCGCTGCGCAGCGCGCCCTGGCTGGCCGTCGCGGTCGCCGACCGTGCCCCGCACTCGGCCTCCGCACGGGTCCGGCTGGCCGCGGTCATCGACGAGGACACCGCCCGCACCGCCGCCGCGCACCTGCTCACCGACGTCGAGGAGGTCCACTGGGAGGACGGCGACGTCGTCGCCCGCTCCGCGCACCGCCTCGGGGCGATCGAGCTGGCCGTGCGTCCGCTGCGCACCCCGGATGCGGCGCTCGTCCGGGCCGCCCTCCTGGACGGGCTGCGCGCCGAGGGACTCGGCCTGCTGCGCTGGTCCCCGGACGCGCGGGCGCTCCGGGCCCGCCTCGGCTTCCTGCACCGGACGCTCGGCGGCGCGTGGCCCGACGTGGCCGACGACGGGGCCCTGCTGGAGCGCGCCGACGACTGGCTGGAGCCGGAGCTGTCCCGGGCCCGGCGCCGCGCCGACCTGGCCCGGATCGACGCCGGGCAGGCCCTGAACCGGCTGCTGCCGTGGGCCACCCGGGAGGCGGCCCGGCTGGACGAGCTGGCTCCGGAGCGCCTGGAGGTGCCCAGCGGCTCCCGGATCCGGCTGGACTACTCCGCCGAGCACGGCCAGCCGGTCCTCGCGGTGAAGCTGCAGGAGCTGTTCGGGCTGGCGCAGACCCCGCGGGTGGCGGGCGTACCGGTGCTGGTGCACCTGCTGTCGCCCGCGGGCCGTCCCGCCGCGGTCACCGCCGACCTCGCCTCCTTCTGGCAGGGCGGCTACCGGGCCGTCCGCGCGGAGCTGCGCGGGCGCTACCCCAAGCACCCCTGGCCGGAGGACCCGGCCACGGCCGAGCCCACCCGGCACACCAACGCCCGCCTCAGGGGCTGACCTCCGCCTCCGGCACGCGTTCGGCCCGGCCGCGGCGGCCGCGGGCCTCCAGCCAGAGCGCGGCCCCGAGCAGGACGAGCCCGCCGGCGGCCAGGCCGATGGGGGCGTAGGTGTGCAGGGCGAGGACCTTCGTACGGTTCGACCTGACGAGGTCGACCGTGTAGTCGGAGTAGTCCTCGCGCATCGTGACGTGCCCGGCGAAGGCGGTGAGCTTGCCGTCGGGGCCGCCTGCGGCGATGCCGCCGCGCATCTCCTGCTGGATGTCCTGCTCGGCGTTGACGGGCGCCCCGGTCACCGGGTCGACCCAGAACTTCGCCTTGACCGTGTACCAGAGGGTGGTTCCGGTGGCCGCCTCGATCGTCGAGGGGTCGATGCCCTCGATGGGCATCTTCTTGGGCATGGCGACCTTGGTCCACGGGACGGTCTGCTCGAAGTAGTAGACGTCCATGCCCTTGAAGGTGCGCGGGCCGACGTAGTGGATGGGCGAGGAGGTACGGGTCTGCGCGTCGAAGTACAGGTAGTCGCGCGGCTCGGTGAAGAAGGGCCACTTGAACTCGATGCCCTCGCGCTTGACGGGGTCCCCGTCGACCATCTCCCCGGTGGCGTGGACCGGGTCCTGGGTGTGCGCGTCGAAGATGTAGCGCTCGGGTATCTGGGAGACCATCTTGCCGTCCGGGCCGATGATGTAGGACAGCGTGTCCCAGACGACGACGTCCTTGCCGGCGCTCGCCTCGATCTCCTTGGACGCCTCGACGTTGCCCTTGAGGGTCTGGACGATGGTGACCTTGTCGACCTTCTTGGGCTGCATGCCTCCGGTGTAGTCGAGGAGCGTCGCGTCCTTCGCCTCCAGGACCATCTCCTGGTACTGGTTCGGCGGGATCTTGGCGAGGCGGGGGTACGCGTACCAGCGCAGCAGCGGCGCGAGGGCTGCGCAGAACACGGCAAGGGCCAGCAGGACAAGGCTCGCTCTGCGTCGCACGGCCGGGCCCTCCTCTACTTTCCGGGCGCGGGGGGCGCGGTGGTGAGCAGGGGCTTGGGTGAGGTCTCGCCCTCGGGCACTCCGAAGGCCGTGATGGCGAACACGAGGGCCAGCGCGGCCGCGAGGCCGATGACGGCGGCGACGAATGCGCGCATGCCGGGCTCCGGAATCTGATGAGGCGTCAGAGATGGGGCACCGTAGCAACGCGGGCACGAGATGAGAACCGTTCGGCGTGATCCGCGGACCGCGACCCCTCCAGGGAGGGGCGAGCGCCCTCCCCCGCCCCCGGAACAGCGGGGGTGTCAGGGGGAGGGCGGTCGGCCGTCGGCTCCGCCCGGCCTAAGGGGTACCGGTCGCGCTCGCGCTCGGCGCCGGCGTCCGGCTCGGCGCCGGCGTCGGAGTCGGACGCGGGGTCGGCTTGGAGCTCGCCGTGGGGCTGGGCTTCGACGACGGGGCCACGGTCGGGGTGGGGGTCGGCGTGGGCGTCGGCGTGGGCTTCGGTTCAGGCGTCGGCGTAGGCGTGGGGGTCGGCGTCGGAGTGGGCGTCGGCGTAGGTGTGGGGGTCGGCGTCGGAGTGGGCGTCGGCGTAGGTGTGGGGGTCGGCGTCGGAGTGGGGGTCGGCGTGGGGGTGGGCGTGGGCTTCGGCTCGGGTGTCGGTGTCGGGGTCGGGGTCGGCTTCGGCGTCGGGGTGGGGGTGGGGGTGGGTTTCGGCGGGGTGGGCTTCGGGGGCTCGGCCGTGCCGGCCCGGTCCGGGATCTCGTGCGTGCCCTTCAGGTAGTACGTGAACCAGGACCGCACCGTCCGCAAGTACTCCGTGGACCGGTTGTAGGACAGCACCGCCCGGTCCAGGTCCGCGTCCGCCCGCAGGTCCCGGCTCCCCGCGCACAGGTACCGGGCGGCCGCGAGGGCCGCGTCGTGCACGTTGTTCGGGTTGCGCCGGCCGTCGCCGTCCGCGTCCTGGCCCCATGCCGCCCAGGTGGAGGGGATGAACTGCATCGGCCCGACCGCCCGGTCGTAGCGGGAGTCCCCGTCGTAGGCCCCGCCGTCGGTGTCCGAGATGTTCGCGAAGCCGTTGCCGTCGAGCACGGGCCCCAGGATCGGCCGCAGGGTCGTCCCGACGGCGTCGACCTGGCCGCCGCGCGCCTGTCCGGACTCCACCTTGCCGATCGCCGCGAGGAGTTGCCAGCGCAGTCCGCAGCCGGGGTCGCTGCGCCCGACCTTCTTCTCCGCGCCCATGTACGCCGCGAGGACGCTCGCCGGTATCCCCTGCGCCCCTTCCGCGGGCCCGGTCACCACCGACGCCGGTGCGGCCCCGGACCCCGTCGGCGCCTGCGGCTGCGCCGTCGGTCCGGCTTCCGGCAGCAGCACGTCCGGCGGCTGCGGGCTCGTCAGCGGCGGGAGTTCGGTGAAGTAGTCGGAGTCGCCGCCCGCGGTGTCCGCGGCCTGCGGCTGCTGTGCGGCGCCCTCCCCGGCGGCGGAGAGCCGGTCGCCGCTCCCGCCCGCCGGGCCCTGGGACGCGGTCACCGCGGCGATCACCAGAGCGGAGACCAGGGCGGCCGTCGTACCCCTGCGCAGCCTGCGTCCGATTATTCGAGCCGACATGAGCCGGACTCCTCCCCCTCGACGTCCGCGTGACCCTACGTCAGCTCACTGCACACAGCACGCAAGGTCGCCCGGAATTCACCGGATCCCCACGTCCCACGGCAGGTCACGCATACTGTCCGGACCCTTCGGGAGCATTGGCCCGAAGTAAGGAACGTCCACAGGAACACCGAGGAGAGGCCCCATGCCGTTCACTCTCAGCCACGCGGCCGCTGTACTTCCGGCCATCCGTCGGACCGGGCGTGCGCGGGGCCCCCTCGTCGCCTCGGCGCTCGTCCTCGGGTCGTTCGCGCCCGACACCTTCTACTTCACGGACGCGGTCGTCGAGGGCGCGATGGCGTACGGGAACTTCACGCACTCACTGGCGGGGATCTTCACCCTGGACGCCGTGCTGACGGCCGTCCTGGTGGCCTTCTGGCTTCTGCTGCGCGAGCCGCTGATCGCGCTCCTGCCGCGCAACTGGCGGGGCAGGGTGCACGCCTTCGTCCGGGGCGAGGAGTGGCGCGCGCGACCCCGGCCGGCCGCGCTCGCCGCCTGGTTCTACCTCTCGGCGGTCGTCGGTTCCCTCACGCACGTGGTGTGGGACAGCTTCACGCACCTGGACCGCTGGGGGACGAACGCGCTGCCGCGGCTCGGCGAGCCGATCGCCTTCGGCTTCCCGCCCTACACCTTCCTCCAGTACGGCACGTCGGCGCTCTCGGCGTGCCTCCTGCTGTGGTTCACGACGACCGCGCTGCGCCGGCTGCCCGCCTCCCCCGTCCCGGCGTCGGTGCCCGTGCTCTCCCGCGCGGAGGTCCTGGGTGCGCTCGCCCTGCTCGTGGTGTGCGTGGCCGTCGCCGTCACCGTGCGCATCGTCCGCTTCTTCACGTTCTTCGACCGGATCCGTACGCCGCTCGACATCATTCCGACCATCTGCTTCGGTGCGGGCGGCGGCCTCGCGGTGGCCCTGCTGATCTACGGAGTCCTCGTACGGCTGCGGCACCGCAACGACCGGACCGGGCGCCCCGCGGACGAGGAAACGCGAACGCCCGTCCCCACCGCCTGAGCAGCGGGGACGGGCGCCGGGCCTGCCGTACGGGGGTCAGTGCGCGGCGGACTCCCAGTCCGGGCCGACGCCCACCGACACGTCCAGCGCGGCCCGGAGCTCGACGGCGGCGCCCATCTCGCGGCGCACCAGCTCCTCGACCTGCTCGCGCTCGCCCGGGGCGATCTCCAGCACGATTTCGTCGTGGACCTGGAGCAGCATGCGCGAGCGCAGGCCGGCCCCGGTGATGGCCTTGTCCACGCGCAGCATCGCGACCTTGACGATGTCGGCGGCGGTGCCCTGGATCGGGGCGTTGAGCGCCATCCGCTCGGCTGCCTCGCGGCGCTGGCGGTTGTCGCTGTTGAGGTCGGGGAGGTACCGGCGGCGGCCGAAGATCGTCGCCGTGTATCCGGTGGCGCGGGCCTCGTCGACGACCCGGCCGAGGTAGTCGCGGACCCCGCCGAACCGCTCGAAGAAGGTCTCCATCAGGCCGCGCGCCTCGGCGGGCTCGATGTTCAGCTGCTGGGCGAGACCGAACGCGGAGAGCCCGTAGGCGAGTCCGTACGACATGGCCTTGATCTTGCGGCGCATCTCGGCGTCGACGGCGGACCGCTCCACCCCGAACACCTGGGAGGCGACGGTGGTGTGCAGGTCCTCGCCGGTCGCGAAGGCCTCGATCAGGCCCTCGTCCTCGGAGAGGTGGGCCATGACGCGCAGCTCGATCTGGCTGTAGTCGGCCGTCATCAGGGACTCGAAGCCCTCACCGACGACGAAGCCGCGGCGGATGGCGCGGCCCTCGTCGGTGCGCACCGGCACGTTCTGCAGGTTGGGGTCGGTGGAGGACAGGCGGCCGGTCGCGGCGACGGTCTGGCTGAAGCTGGTGTGCACCCGGCCGTCGGCGGCGATGGTCTTCACCAGGCCCTCGACGGTGACGCGCAGCTTGGCCTGCTCCCGGTGCCGGAGCATGATCACCGGGAGTTCGTGGTCGGTCTGCGTGGCCAGCCAGGCGAGCGCGTCCGCGTCCGTGGTGTAGCCGGTCTTGGTCTTCTTCGTCTTCGGCAGGTCCAGCTCGCCGAAGAAGACCTCCTGGAGCTGCTTGGGCGATCCGAGGTTGAACTCGTGGCCGACGGTGGCGTGCGCCTCCTTGACGGCCTGCTGCACGGCTCCCGCGAACTGCTGCTCCATGGCCTCCAGGTGGTCGCGGTCGGCGGCGATGCCGGAGCGCTCCATCCGGGCCAGGAGCTCGGAGGTGGGCAGCTCCATGTCGTGGAGCAGCTCCGCGGCGCCGACCTCGGCGAGCTTGTCGGTGAAGGCGTCGCCCAGGTCCAGGACGGCGCGGGCCTGCGCCATCAGCGCCTCGGCCTCGGCGGTCTCGTCGGCGCCGAAGGCCAGCTGGCCGTCGGCGGCGGCGGGCGCCAGCTCACGGTGCAGGTATTCCATGGACAGGGCGTCCAGGGCGAAGGACCGGCGGCCGGGCTTGACCAGGTAGGCGGCGAGCGCGGTGTCCATGGCGACCCCGGCGAGGGTCCAGCCGTGCTCGGGGAAGACCCGCATCAGGCCCTTGGCGTTGTGCACGACCTTGGTGCGCGCCGGGTCGGCGGCCCAGGCCGCGAAGGCCCGCTCGTCGGCCTCGTCCAGCTCGGCCGGCGTGAACCAGGCGGCGGCGCCCCCGGCCGCGGCCAGCGCGATCTCGCTGACATTGCCCTGGCCCAGCGCCCAGCTGTCGACGGTGGAGATGCCCAGCGGCCCGCCCGCGTGGCTCTCCAGCCACGGCGCCAGCTCGCCGGTGCCCAGCACGGACGCGTCCAGTTCCACTCCGGCCGCCGGAGCCGGGGCCTCCTCCACGGCCGCGCCCGGGTCCACGGTGAGCAGCCGCTCGCGCAGCGAGGCGTTGCGGATCTCCAGCACGTCCAGCACGCCGAGCAGGGCGGTCCGGTCGTAGGCGACGCGGGCCAGGTCGGCGGGGCCCTTGGGCAGCTCCACGTCCTTGACCATCTCGGTCAGGACCCGGTTGAGCTTGACGGCCTCCAGGTGGTCCCGGAAGTTCTGCCCGGCCTTGCCCTTGACCTCCTCGGCGCGCTCGACGAGCTCCGCGAACGACCCGAACTGGGTGATCCACTTGGCCGCGGTCTTCTCGCCGACGCCCGGGATGCCCGGCAGGTTGTCGGACGGGTCGCCGCGCAGCGCCGCGAAGTCCGGGTACTGCTGCGGGGTGAGCCCGTACTTCTCCTCGACCTTCTCCGGGGTGAACCGGGTGAGCTCGGAGACGCCCTTGGTCGGGTAGAGCACGGTGGTGCGCTCGGAGACGAGCTGGAAGGAGTCCCGGTCGCCGGTGACGATCAGCACGTCGAAGCCGGCCGCCTCGGCCTGCGTCGCGAGCGTCGCGATCACGTCGTCGGCCTCGAACCCGTCGACGGCGAACCGCGGCACGTGCATCGCGTCGAGCAGCTCGCCGATCAGCTCGACCTGCCCCTTGAACTCGTCCGGGGTCTTGGAGCGGTTCGCCTTGTACTCGGGGAACTCCGTCGAACGCCACGTCTTGCGGGAGACGTCGAACGCCACCGCGAAGTGCGTGGGGGCCTCGTCGCGCAGCGTGTTCGCCAGCATCGAGGCGAAACCGTAGATTGCGTTGGTCGGCTGCCCCGTCGCGGTCGTGAAGTTCTCCGCGGGCAGCGCGAAGAACGCCCGGTAGGCCAGGGAGTGCCCGTCCATGAGCATCAGGCGGGGACGGTCCGCTGCGGGCGGCTGGTCGGTCTTCTTCGCTGATGAATCTGCCACGCCCCCGATCCTAGGCGCCCCCACCGACAATTCCGGCCCGTCGCCTCCCCCGGCGCATCCGCCCCACCGGACGCCCCCGGCGCACCCGCGCGGGCGCACCGAGCACCGGACCGCCCTCCCCTCGTTCCGTGGTCCGTGCAAGGATCGAAGGACGCGGCCACACGTGCTGCATACGTACGCACGCTCGAAGGGGAGCGCGATGGCGACCAAGCCGCCCACAGGCGATCCGGTACAGGACTCACCGCAGGTCACACCGCCCAAGCAGGCGGCCGCCGGCCTTCCGGCGATCGGCCACACGCTGCGGATCGCCCACCAGCAGATGGGCATGGCCCGTACCGCCCGCACGCTCCTCAAGGTCAACCAGAAGGACGGCTTCGACTGCCCGGGCTGCGCCTGGCCCGAGGGCGACAAGCGGCACACGGCCGAATTCTGCGAGAACGGCGCCAAGGCCGTCGCGGAGGAGGCCACGCTGCGCCGGGTCACCCCCGCGTTCTTCGCCGCGCACCCGCTGGCCGACCTGGCCACGCGGTCCGGCTACTGGCTGGGCCAGCAGGGCCGCATCACCGAGCCCATGCTCCTGGAGCGCGGGGCGACGCCCGGGGACGAGGACCGGTACGTGCCGGTCAGCTGGGAGAAGGCCTTCGAGGTCATCGCCGAGGAGCTGACCGCCCTCGACTCCCCCGACGAGGCCCTCTTCTACACCTCGGGCCGCACCAGCAACGAGGCCGCGTTCCTCTTCCAGCTCTTCGCCCGCGAGTTCGGCACCAACAACCTGCCCGACTGCTCCAACATGTGCCACGAGTCCTCGGGCTCCGCACTGACGGAGACCATCGGCATCGGCAAGGGCAGCGTCTCCCTCGAAGACCTCCACCGCGCCGACCTGATCATCGTCGCGGGACAGAACCCGGGCACCAACCATCCGCGCATGCTCTCCGCCCTGGAGAAGGCCAAGACCGCCGGCGCCCGGATCATCTCGGTGAACCCGCTGCCCGAGGCCGGCACGGAACGGTTCAAGAACCCGCAGACCCCGATCGGCATGTTCAGGGGCACCGCCCTCACCGATCTCTTCCTGCAGATCCGCATCGGCGGCGACCAGGCCCTCTTCCGCCTCCTGAACAAGCTCGTCATCGAGACCGGCGGCGCCACCGACGAGGCCTTCATCCGCGAGCACACCCACGGCTACGAGGACCTCGCGGCCGCCGCCGAGGACGCCGACTGGGACGAGACGCTCACCGCGACGGGCCTGACCCGCCCCGAGATCGAGCAGGCCCTGGCCATGATCCTGGCCTCCGAGCGCACCATCGTCTGCTGGGCCATGGGCCTGACCCAGCACAAGCACTCCGTCGCCACCATCCGCGAGGTCGTCAACCTCCTGCTGCTGCGCGGCAACATCGGCCGCCCCGGCGCCGGCGTCTGCCCCGTCCGCGGCCACTCCAACGTGCAGGGCGACCGCACCATGGGGATCTTCGAACGCCCCGCACCCGCCTTCCTCGACGCCCTCGACAGGGAATTCGGCATCACCTCGCCCCGCGGGCACGGCTTCGACGTGGTCCGCTCCATCCAGGCGCTGCGCGACGGCCGGGCCAAGGTGCTCTTCGCGATGGGCGGCAACTTCGTCGGCGCCACCCCCGACACCGAGGTCACCGAGGCCGCGATCCGGCGGGCCGCCCTGACCGTGCACGTCTCCACCAAGCTCAACCGCTCCCACGCGGTCACCGGCCGGCGGGCCCTGATCCTGCCCACCCTCGGCCGTACCGACAAGGACGTCCAGGAGAGCGGCAAGCAGTTCGTGACCGTCGAGGACTCCATGGGCATGGTCCACGCCTCCCGCGGCAACCTCGCCCCGGCCTCCCCGCACCTGCTGTCCGAGCCCGCGATCGTGGCCCGGATGGCGCGCGCCGTCCTCGGCCCGGCCTCCGCCACCCCGTGGGAGGAGTTCGAGCGCGACTACGCCTCGATCCGCGAGCGGATCTCCCGCGTGGTCCCCGGCTTCGAGGACTTCAACGCCAAGGTGGCCCGCCCCGGCGGCTTCCAGCTCCCGCACGCCCCGCGCGACGAGCGCCGCTTCCCGACGAAGACCGGCAAGGCCAATTTCACGGCCGCGCCCGTGGAGTACCCGCGGGTCCCGGCGGGACGGCTGCTCCTGCAGACCCTGCGCAGCCACGACCAGTACAACACCACGATCTACGGCCTCGACGACCGCTACCGCGGCATCACCGGCGGCCGCCGCGTCGTCATGGTCAACCCCGCCGACGCCGCCGAGCTGGGCCTGGCCGACGGCTCGTACACGGACCTGGTGAGCGAGTGGAAGGACGGCGTGGAGCGGCGCGCGCCCGGCTTCCGCGTCGTGCACTACCCGACGGCCCGCGGCTGCGCCGCCGCGTACTACCCGGAGACCAACGTGCTGGTGCCGCTGGACTCGACCGCGGACGTCAGCAACACCCCGGCCAGCAAGTCCGTCGTCGTGCGCTTCGAACCGGCCTGATAGAACGACCTCAGGACAAGAAGGTTAACGAGCGTTGACGAACGGAGCCTGACCATGGGCGAGCAGCACGCAGTGAAGTTCCCGCAGGAGGTGCTCGACGAGTACGCGGCCCTGGGCATCGACCTGCCCGCGCTGTTCTCGGCGGGGCACCTCGGCGAGCGGATGGACATCCGCATCCTGGAGGCCTCGGCCGACCGCGTCGTCGGCACCATGCCCGTCGAGGGCAACACCCAGCCGTACGGGCTGCTGCACGGCGGCGCCTCGGCCGTGCTGGCCGAAACCCTCGGCTCGGTCGGCGCCATGATGCACGGCGGCATCACCAAGATCGCCGTCGGCGTGGACCTGAACTGCACCCACCACCGGGGCGCCCGCAGCGGCATCGTCACCGGCGTCGCCACCCCGGTGCACCGCGGCCGTACGACGACCACCTTCGAGATCGTCATCACCGACGAGCAGGACAAGCGGATCTGCACCGCCCGCCTGACCTGCCTGCTGCGCGACGCCGACCAGGCCGCCGCCCAGGCCTGACCCGAACGACCCGGCCGGCCGGCCCGAACGACGGGCCCGAACGACGGGCCAAAACGGCATGGACGGCCGGCCGCGCACCACCCGCAGGCCCGGATCCCGCCCCACGCGGCGGCGGATCCGGGCCTGCGCCCGTTTCCCGCCACCCCCGGCCCCTTCCCCGGCCCGTCCGCCGGCACGTTCCCACTCGTTCCCGGACCGGTCCGCGCCCGGCAACCGCCCGGAATCCGCCAGTCCGCACGCTGCGCGGCGACAGCTGTTGTGTCACCAATGGTGACCGCCTACCTTCCCCTCATGGGGACCATGCCACGCACGGCCCGGTACGCCGCCCACATCCTCCTCGCGGCGCTCGCCCTGTCCGGATGCCGATCCTCCGCACCACCCTCCGCGGCAGGCTCCGGGGCGCCCTCCACCAGCCCCTCCGGCGAGCCCTCCGCCGCCCCCTCCACGCCCGTGCAGGTCTGCACGAGCCTGGTGTCGTACTGGGCGAAGGAGACCCTCCTGGGCACCAAATGGTCCGGTCTGGACTGGGAACAGAAGGGCCTGTCGAACGGCCAGTACACGATCCACGAGGACGCGGTCGCCGCGGGCCGCACCGAAGAGCGAACTGCCGGACGGGACAAGGCACTTGAGCTGATCGACCGCTTCGTCGCCCAGCGCTGCACCGAACAGGACGGCGCGACCGCCAGTTCGGAGAACTGGCGTCCCCCGACGTGACCGGCATCACCGCATTCCCGAGCGCGGTGTCCGGCTTCCGGGCAGATCCCCCCGCAGGACCGAACCGCAGGTGAGAGGCCACAGGCCGACTCGAACAAGATCCGTTCGAGTTCGAAAGTCACCTCTTGACCGTCACTGTGCGTAATGCCCACCAGGGCCTTAATCCGCCTTTTCCCTAAAGAAAGACCACCCGGAGGATTCCTTTGAGCACGCGCAGCCACATTCGGCCGAAAATGATCTAAGACAGGTGCATGGAGGCCTCAAGCCCCTTAGAGGAACAGGTATTTCTCAGGATGCGGACACCCGTCAAGGTAAGAAAACGTCCGTTTTGTCCACACTACCGCCACACATTCTTGGCCTTGGCATAACAAGAGCGTCACATCCTCCTTTCCCTGCTCCCCGTGTTCACCACCTCGGGCCTAGAGTCACGGCCAGTCACCGCGCCGCAGGGCGCAATCAGCACGGCCGTGGACCTCCCAGTGCGGCCCGGCGACCCAACGGCACCTCTCAGGAGAGAGCCGCGCCAGGGAAAGGAAGAATCGTGCGACACCGTTCTTTGCTCGTCCTCACCACCGTGATCACCACGGGAGCACTGACCCTCACCGCTTGCGGATCGCGCGACGGCGGAGACTCCAAGGACAACAGCGGCGGCAAGAAGACCACCGTCGTCATCGGTGTGGACGCCCCGCTCACCGGCTCGCTCTCCGCGCTCGGCCAGGGCATCAAGAACTCCGTCGACCTCGCGGCCAAGACGGCCAACAAGAACAACGAGGTCCCGGGCATCGAGTTCAAGGTCGAGGCCCTCGACGACCAGGCCGTCCCCGCCTCCGGTCAGGCCAACGCCACCAAGCTCGTCGGCAACAAGGACGTCCTCGGCGTCGTCGGCCCGCTGAACTCCGGCGTCGCCCAGCAGATGCAGGGCGTCTTCGCCTCCGCCAACCTGGCGCAGGTCTCCCCCGCCAACACCAACCCCGCGCTCAGCCAGGGCGACAACTGGGGCAAGGGCGAGTTCAAGCGCGGCTTCAAGACCTACTTCCGCACCGCCGCCACCGACGTGGTCCAGGGCAAGTTCGCCGCCCAGTACCTCTTCAAGGACGCCGGCAAGAAGAAGGTCTTCATCGTCGACGACAAGCAGACCTACGGCGCCGGCCTCGCCGCCATCTTCGCCGACGAGTTCAAGAAGCTCGGCGGCGAGGTCGTCGGCACCGACCACGTCACCGTGAAGGAGACCGACTTCTCCTCCACCGCCGACAAGGTCAAGTCCTCCGGCGCCGACTCCGTCTACTTCGGCGGCCAGTACCCCGAGGGCGGCCTCCTCGCCGACCAGATCAAGAAGACCGGCGCCAACGTCCCCCTCATGGGCGGCGACGGCATCCAGGACCCCGCCTTCATCAGCGCCTCCGGTGAGGCCAACGAGGGCGACCTCGCCACCTCCATCGGCTACCCGGTCGAGAAGCTGGACACCGCCAAGAAGTTCATCGAGGACTACAAGACCGAGGGCTACAAGGACCCGTACGCCGCCTACGGTGGCTACTCCTACGACGCCGGCTGGGCCGTCATCCAGGCCGTCAAGGCCGTCGCCGCCGCCAACAGCGGCAAGCTGCCCGACGACGCCCGCGCCAAGGTCGTCGAGGCACTCGGCAAGGTCTCCTTCGAGGGCGTGACCGGCAAGGTCGCCTTCGACGAGTACGGCGACACCACCAACAAGCAGCTCACCGTCTACAAGGTCGAGGGCGGCAAGTGGGTCGACGTCAAGAGCGACACCTTCAACCAGTAAGCCCGTAGTCCCCAGCACCACCCGTAACACCTGAACCATCCGCCGCGCGAGGGCGCAAACAGCGCCCTCGCGCGGAGTCTTATCCGACACGCTCATCGGAGGCCCTGCGGTGCACGAACTGCCGCAACAGCTGGCCAACGGCCTGGCCCTCGGTGCTCTCTATGGCCTCATCGCCATCGGGTACACCATGGTCTACGGCATCGTCCAGCTCATCAACTTCGCCCACGGCGAGATCTTCATGATCGGCGGCTTCGGCGCGCTCACCGCCTACGCCATCCTCCCGACCGGCACCTCCCTGCTGATCGCGATACCCGTCATGATCGTCGGCGGTGCCATCTGCTCCGTCGCCGTGGCATGCGCAGCCGAACGCTTCGCCTACCGCCCCCTGCGCAGCGCCCCCAGGCTCGCACCCCTCATCACCGCAATCGGCCTCTCGATCGCGCTCCAGCAGCTCGTCTGGCAGTTCTACCCGGACGCCAAGAAGGCCGTCAGCTTCCCCGAATTCAAGGGCGCGGCCTTCAAGATCACCGACAGCCTGGCGATCCAGCGCGCGGACCTCTTCGTCCTCATCCTCGCCCCGCTCTGCATGCTCGCCCTCGGCGTCTTCGTCCAGAAGAGCCGCAGCGGCCGCGCCATGCAGGCCACCGCGCAGGACCCCGACACCGCGAAGCTGATGGGCATCAACACCGACCGCATCATCGTCATGGCCTTCGCCATCGGTGCAGCGTTCGCCGCCGTCGCCGCCGTCGCCTACGGCCTCGACAAGGGCCAGATCAACTTCGAGATGGGCTTCATCCTCGGCCTCAAGGCCTTCACCGCAGCCGTCCTCGGCGGCATCGGCAACATCTACGGAGCCATGGTCGGCGGCGTCGTCCTCGGACTCGCCGAAGCCCTCTCGATCGCCTACATCGAAGAGATCCCCGGCATGCAGCAGCTCGGCGGTGGAGCCTGGTCCAACGTCTGGGCGTTCGTACTCCTCATCGTCGTCCTCCTCGTGCGGCCACAAGGCCTGCTCGGTGAGCGCGTCGCGGATCGGGCGTGAGAACCATGACCACCAACACCACCCCGCAGACCGACACGGTCAAGCAGGGCCCCGCCCCCACCGCCCTCCTCTACGCGGTCATCGGCGGCAGCCTCCTCACCATCGTCAGCGCCTTCCTCGCGTGGACCTGGACCGCCGAATTCCCCGGCGACCTGACCTACTACGGAAGCCCCGCCAGCATCCAGTACGTCACCCTCGCCGGAGCGGCCCTCACCCTCGCCTACGCGCTCTCCGCACTCGGCGTCAAGGGCCTCGGCTGGCTCGCCCCCACCGGCACCCGCAAGGCCATCTGGTTCCTGGCCCTCGGCAGCCTCGCCGCCACCTGGTTCACGGTCATCTCCATCACCGTCGTCCTCGGCGGAGTGATCAACCTCGAACCCGGCGCCTACGTCGCCCTCGTCGGCTCGCTCATCCCGGCCCTCGCCGCGTACAAGCTCCCCGACGACACCCGCAAGGCGACCCCCGCCAAGCAGCTGCCCTCCTGGGCCGAAATCCTCGTCATCACCGGCGTCTTCGCCCTCGGCCTCTTCGTCATCACCTTCGGCATCGACACCGATGACAAAGAACCGCAGCTCTTCGTCGCCTACCTGATCACCGTCGGCTTCGTCGCCCTCGCGCTGAACAAGGCCGGCCTCTTCGCCCGCCTCGGCGGCATCACCGCCAAGCACCGCCAGGTCACCCTCATCGGAACCGCGGCCGCGGCGATCGCCTTCCCGTTCATCCAGCAGAGCGGCGACACCTACACCCTCATCGCGGTCAACATCCTGATCTTCGCGACCGTCGCCCTCGGCCTCAACGTCGTCGTCGGCCTCGCCGGCCTCCTCGACCTCGGCTACGTCGCCTTCCTCGGCGTCGGCGCCTACGCCGCGGCCCTGGTCTCCGGAAGCACCGCATCCGCCTTCGGCATCCACCTCCCCTTCTGGGCAGCGGTCATCGTCGGCGCCCTCGCCTCGCTCATCTTCGGCGTGGTCATCGGAGCCCCGACCCTGCGCCTGCGCGGCGACTACCTCGCCATCGTCACCCTCGGCTTCGGAGAAATCTTCCGCATCGCCATGGGCAACCTCGACGGCACCTCCGGCCCCGACATCACCAACGGCCCCAACGGCATCCCCAACATCCCCCACCTCGAAATCCTCGGGTGGAACTTCGGGGAATCCCACGTGGTCGGCGGCATCACCCTCGGCGCCTACGCCAACTACTACTTCCTGATGCTGCTCGTCATGGCACTGGTCGTCGTGGTCTTCGCCCGAGCCGGCAGCAGCCGCATCGGCCGCGCCTGGGTCGCCATCCGCGAGGACGAGACCGCCGCCGAAGCCATGGGCATCAACGGCTTCAAGGTCAAGCTCATCGCCTTCGCCCTCGGCGCCACCCTCGCCGGCCTCGCCGGCACCGTCCAGGCACACGTCAACAGCACCGTGGTCCCCGAGAACTACGTCTTCGCCGGGCCCGTCCCGCCGAACTCCGCGTTCCTCCTCGCCGCCGTCATCCTCGGCGGCATGGGCACCATCCGCGGCCCCATCCTCGGCGCCGCACTCCTCTTCCTCATCCCGGCGAAGCTGGCCTTCCTCCAGGACTACCAGCTCCTCGCCTTCGGCATCGCCCTCATCCTGCTCATGCGCTTCCGCCCCGAAGGCCTCATCGCCAACAAGCGCGCGCAGCTCGAGTTCCACGACGACACCGCTGACCAGGCCCCCACGGACCTGGCCACCGCCAAGGCGGGGGCGTGAACATCATGACGACCACCACGGACACCACCACCAAGACCACGGTCCTCGAAGCCAAGGGCGTCACCATGCGCTTCGGCGGCCTCACCGCCGTCAAGGGCGTCGACCTCCAGGTCAACGCGGGCGAGATCGTCGGACTCATCGGCCCCAACGGCGCCGGCAAGACCACCTTCTTCAACTGCCTCACCGGGCTCTACGTCCCCACCGAGGGCAGCGTCCGCTACAAGGGCACCGTCCTGCCTCCCAAGCCCCACAAGGTCACCGAGGCCGGCATCGCCCGCACCTTCCAGAACATCCGGCTCTTCCACAACATGACCGTGCTGGAGAACGTCCTCGTCGGACGCCACACCCGCACCAAGGAAGGCCTCTGGTCCGCACTCCTGCGCGGCCCCGGCTTCAAGAAGGCCGAAGCCGCCAGCGAAGCCCGCGCCATGGAACTCCTCGAGTTCATCGGGCTGGAGAACAAGGCCCAGCACCTGGCCAAGAACCTCCCCTACGGCGAACAGCGCAAGCTGGAAATCGCCCGCGCCCTCGCCAGCGACCCCGGCCTCATCCTCCTGGACGAGCCCACCGCCGGCATGAACCCGCAGGAAACCCGCGCTGCCGAAGAACTCATCTTCGCCATCCGCGACATGGGCATCGCCGTCCTCGTCATCGAGCACGACATGCGCTTCATCTTCAACCTCTGCGACCGCGTCGCCTGCCTCGTCCAGGGCGAGAAGCTCATCGAGGGCACCGCGTCCGAGGTCCAGGGCGACGAGCGCGTCATCGCCGCCTACCTCGGCGAGCCCTTCGAGGGCGACCCGGGCGCCGCCGAGGTCGCCGAGGTCGAGGCAGCGGAAGCCGCCGCCGAAGAGGCCGCGGAAGCCGCGTCCGAGCCGGCCGCCGCCACCGAGGCCGAGCCGGAGGCCGAGGCAGAGGCCCCTGCCGAGGCCGAGGCCCCGGCCGAGCCGGAAGCCGAGACCGAGGCCGACGCGGAGTCCACCCCGGACCCCGACGCCCCGGCCGACACCGACTCGGACAGCACCACCCGCACCACCAGCACGGAAGGAGAGGCCAAGTGACCGCACTGCTCAAGGTCGAAGACCTCAAGGTCGCCTACGGCAAGATCGAAGCCGTCAAGGGAATCTCCTTCGAAGTCAACGAAGGCGAAATCGTCTGCCTCGTCGGCACCAACGGCGCCGGCAAGACGACCACCCTGCGCACCCTCTCCGGGCTCATCAAGCCCAAGAGCGGCACCATCACCTTCGACGGCCAGCCCCTGGCCGCCGTACCCGCCCACAAGATCGTCTCCCTGGGCCTCGCCCACTCCCCCGAGGGACGCCACATCTTCCCCCGGCTGACGATCGCCGAAAACCTCCAGCTCGGCGCCTTCCTGCGCACCGACAAGGACGGCATCGAGCAGGACGTCCAGCGCGCCTACGAGATGTTCCCCATCCTGGGCGAACGCCGCAAGCAGGCCGCCGGCACCCTCTCGGGCGGCGAGCAGCAGATGCTCGCCATGGGCCGCGCGCTCATGTCCCGCCCCAAGCTCCTGATGCTCGACGAGCCCTCCATGGGCCTGTCCCCGCTGATGATGCAGAAGATCATGGCGACCATCAAGGAACTCAAGGCCACGGGCATGACCATCCTGCTCGTCGAGCAGAACGCCCAGGCGGCGCTCTCGCTCTCCGACAGCGCGCACGTGATGGAGATCGGCAAGATCGTTCTCTCCGGCACCGGCCGCGACCTCCTCCACAACGAGGACGTCCGCAAGGCCTACCTCGGCGAGGACTGACACCACGTGTGAGGCCCGCCTCCCCTCGGGGGGAGGCGGGCCTCACGCATGTCCGGGAGGGGCCGCTACTTGCCGCTCTCCTTCTTCTTCGCCTCGGCGTCCTCGATGACCACCTCGGCGACCTGCTGCATGGACATCCGACGGTCCATGGACGACTTCTGGATCCAGCGGAACGCGGCCGGCTCCGTCAGCCCGTACTGCGTCTGCAGGATGCTCTTCGCACGGTCCACCAGCTTGCGGGTCTCCAGCCGCTGCGAGAGGTCCGCGACCTCCTGCTCCAGCGCGCGCAGCTCCGCGAAGCGCGACACGGCCATCTCGATGGCGGGCACCACGTCGCTCTTGCTGAACGGCTTCACGAGGTACGCCATGGCCCCGGCGTCCCGGGCCCGCTCGACGAGGTCGCGCTGCGAGAACGCGGTGAGCATCAGGACGGGCGCGATGGACTCCTCCGCGATCTTCTCGGCCGCGGAGATCCCGTCCAGGACGGGCATCTTCACGTCGAGGATGACCAGGTCGGGACGGTGCTCGCGCGCGAGCTCGACGGCCGTCTGGCCGTCGCCGGCCTCGCCGACGACGGAGTAGCCCTCTTCTTCGAGCATCTCTTTCAGATCGAGACGGATGAGCGCCTCGTCCTCGGCGATGACGACGCGGGTCGTCAGCGGCGGAACGTGCGACTGGTCGGCGTCGGGCGTGGGCGTCGACTCGTGCTCGGCGGTCACGAAGGCTCCTCGTTGCGGGGCATAACAAGCTCCCCCGAGCCTACCTAGCTGCGGTAAGGTGGACATGCAGCGGGTCGGGGCGAACCTTCGATTCACTGGGCCCCGGTAGCCCAATTGGCAGCAGGCGATGGATTCAAAACCCATTCAGTGTCGGTTCGAGTCCGACCCGGGGCACTTTTCCTTATTTTCCAAGGTCACGCGAGAATCGCGTGACCTTCACTCGTATCAGCGAAGCGTGCCGAAATGCACCACGTGAGCGAATTTACGGGCAGCACTGTCGACCGCATGTACGACGTAGCTACCCGCAAGCACGCACTTCGACTCCTCGCCGACGGGCGCAGCATGAACTCCGTCAGCAAGGAAACCGGAATATCCCGGGCCGCGATCCGCGCCTGGAAGGTGCGGATCGAACCACTCCCCCGCCTGAACCAGACAGCTCCCTGCACGGCACCGGCTGACCGAGCCGCCTATGCCTACCTTCTCGGCCTCTATCTCGGCGACGGCTGCATCAGCCCCCACCCCCGGGGCGGCGAGTATCTCCGGATCGCCTGCGCGGACGCCTGGCCCGGCCTGATCGAGCTGTGCCGCGCGGCAATCCTCGCGGTCCGCCCGTCCGACAAGGTCTACGTCCTGCAGCGCCAGGGCTGTGTCAACGTCACCAGCTACGGGCGGCACTGGACGTGCATGTTCCCGCAGCACGGGCCCGGCAGGAAGCATGAACGGCGGATCGTTCTAGAGGGCTGGCAGCAGGAGATCGTCGATGCGCATCCGTGGGAGTTCCTGCGGGGGCTGATCCATTCCGACGGGTGTCGGGTCACCAACTGGACCGTCCGCAACGGGAAGCGCTACGAGTATCCGCGGTACTTCTTCACCAACAAGTCCGATGACATCCGCAGGCTCTGTACCGACACGCTCACCGCGGTCGGGGTCCGGTGGACCGTGCTGGCGCGGGGCAGTGACCCGCTCAACGTGTCCGTCGCGCGCAAGGCGTCCGTCGCGTTGATGGACGCCCATATCGGACCGAAGTACTAGCTCCAGCGGTGGGTGGCGGTCCCCGTCGACGGGTCGTGGGTGATCAGGGGCGGCAGTTCGTGGTGGCCGGTCACGGTCTCGGCGGTGAGGACGGCCGGGCGGCCGCAGGCCGTGGCCAGTTCGGTCAGGAAGCGCAGGACGTCGGCGACGTGGTCCCCGTCCTCGATGTCGTCGGGCCAGAGGGAGAATTCGATCCCGTCGACCGGCAGGTGGCCCGTGAACCGGGTGCGGCCGCAGCGGACGGAGAGGGTTGCCGTGTATCCCTCCTCCATCGTGGCGAAGGGGTCCTCGGTGTCGTTGGGGCCGATGTCCCGTCCTTCGGCGCCGTCGTACCAGGTGAGCTGGTCGGCGGCGCCGCGGAAGTGGTGCAGGACCTGCGGCCAGTCGGTGTCGTCGGTGTCGGTGACGGTGATGTCGCGGAGGCTTCCGTCGACGTAGAACACGCGGCACATCCATGGTTCGGGCAGTCGGCAAGTGCCCGGGCGGGGTTCGCAGTCGTGGTGCGGTCGCTGCGTGGTCATTCGGTCCGTCCCCCGTGTGTGTCCGTCGTCAGGGCCCAGTATGGCGTTACGGGAGGTCGCCGTTGCCGCCGAGGTTGGCAACCAGGCGGCGGAGGGTGTTGATGGTGGCCGCGTATGCGGCGTCGTCGATGCCCTCCCGCATCGCCGCGTGGACCTTGGCGTTGCGGTCGTGGGCGCGGAGGCGGCCCGCTTCGCCGGCTTCGGTGAGGGTGAGGTGGTCGTCGGCCTCGGTGAGCCAGCCGCGGGCGGTGAGGTCGGCGTAGAGGGCCTCGAAGTCGGTGTCCTGGTCGTCGAAGGGGGCCAGTTTCCCGGTGAGGGCCTCGCGGGTCCAGTGGTCGGGGGTGGCGGCTATGTGGTTGAGGGTCCACCAGTGGGGCTGGGTGAGCTGCTCCTCGGCGAGGGCGGTGCGGAGGCCGCCGATCACCAGGTCGGCCGCGGCGCGGGTCCAGTAGCCGATGGGCTGGGCGGCGAGCTGCTGCTGGGGGTATTCCTTGATCGTCATGCGGTGACCGTATGACCTCAGGTTAGGTTGAGGTCAAGGGTTTGGTTGACGAAGGAATGTGTGATGAGTGAGAAGGCCCGGAAGTTGTTCGCTGCGCTCGACCTGAATGATGACGGGGAGCTGACGCGGGCGGAGGTGATCTCGGCGCTGCGGTCGAAGGGGCCGGCTTTGGCGGCGCGGGGGGATCTGCCGTTCTGGGGTGTGGGTGATGCGGTGGCGTCGTCGGCGTTGTTCGATGCGGCGGATGCGAATGGGGATGCGGTGTTGTCGTTCGAGGAGTTCGCGGTGGTGGTGGATCGTCGGTTCGGCTGGTAGGTGCGGGTGCGGGGGGGGTGACCGCGTCGGGTGTGGGCCCGACGCGGTGTTTCGCGCTCGTCAGCGGACGGGGTCGCCGATGTGGTGGATGCGGACGAGGTTGGTGGAGCCGGTGACGCCGGGGGGTGAGCCGGCGGTGATGACGACGACGTCGCCGGGGACGCAGCGGCCGATGCGCAGGAGTTCTTCTTCGACCTGGGCGACCATGGCGTCGGTGGAGTCGACGTGGGGGCCGAGGAAGGTTTCGACGCCCCAGGTGAGGTTGAGTTGTGAGCGGGTGGCCTGGTCGGGGGTGAAGGCCAGGAGGGGGATGGGTGAGCGGTAGCGGGAGAGTCGGCGGACGGTGTCGCCGCTCTGGGTGAAGGCGACGAGGAATTTGGCGTCGAGGAAGTCGCCCATTTCGGCGGCGGCTCGGGCGACGGCGCCGCCTTGGGTGCGGGGCTTGTTGCGGTCGGTGAGTGGGGAGAGGCCCTTGGCGAGGATGTCTTCTTCGGCGGCTTCGACGATGCGGGACATGGTGCGGACGGTTTCGACGGGGTATTTGCCGACGCTGGTTTCGCCGGAGAGCATGACGGCGTCGGTGCCGTCGATGATGGCGTTGGCGACGTCGCTGGCTTCGGCGCGGGTGGGTCGGGAGTTGTCGATCATCGAGTCGAGCATCTGGGTGGCGACGATGACGGGTTTGGCGTTGCGCTTGGCGAGTTTGACGGCGCGCTTTTGGACGATGGGGACTTGTTCGAGGGGCATTTCGACGCCGAGGTCGCCGCGGGCGACCATGATGCCGTCGAAGGCGGCGACGATGTCGTCGATGTTGTCGACGGCCTGGGGCTTTTCGACCTTGGCGATGACGGGGAGGCGTCGGCCTTCTTCGTCCATGATGCGGTGGACGTCTTGGATGTCGTGGCCGCTGCGGACGAAGGAGAGGGCGATGATGTCGGCGCCGGTGCGCAGGGCCCAGCGGAGGTCTTCGATGTCTTTTTCGGAGAGTGCGGGGACGGAGACGGCTACTCCGGGGAGGTTGAGGCCTTTGTGGTCGGAGACCATGCCGCCTTCGATGACGCGGGTGTGGACGCGGGGGCCGTCGACCGCGGTGACTTCGAGGGTGACGCGGCCGTCGTCGACGAGGATGCGTTCGCCGGTGGTGACGTCGGCGGCGAGTCCTTTGTAGGTGGTGCCGCAGGTGTGGCGGTCACCTTGGTGGTCTTCGACGGTGATGGTGAATTCGTCACCGCGTTCAAGGAGTACGGGTCCTTCGCGGAAGCGGCCGAGTCGGATCTTCGGGCCTTGAAGGTCGGCGAGGATGCCGACGCTGCGGCCGGTCTCGTCGGAGGCCTTGCGTACGCGCTGGTAGCGCTCCTCGTGTTCGGCGTAGGTGCCGTGGCTGAGGTTGAAGCGGGCGATGTCCATTCCGGCTTCGACCAGGGCTTTGATCTGGTCGTATGAGTCGGTTGCGGGGCCCAGGGTACATACGATTTTCGCTCGGCGCATGGGTCGAGCGTATTCCCCTACCTGCGGGTAGGTAATCGCTTCCGGGTGTCCACTCAACAACCTTTGAGCAAAAGCTTGTTGACAACTGTTGAATGTGCATGGGGGTGCTCTGATGAGCACCCCCGGGGTGCTGAATTCGTCTGTTTTTCAGAGCTGGGGCGGGGTCATGGTGAACCGGGCGTTCACCTGTGCGTGGACGGTCTGCCGTTGGGGTTCGAGGTCGAGCGGCGGGGGGCCGGCGTCCTCGGTGGTGCTGAAGGCCATGGTGCGCATGCCGCCGCCGGGGTGGGTGGGGAAGGGTTCGGCGTTCTCGGCGCCGAGGTCGGCGAGTTCGACGAGGGCGGCGAGGTTCGCGCCGAGGGCTTCGGCGTATTCGCGGGCGCGCTGGACGGCTTCGAGTACGGCTTGGCGGCGGGCTTGGCCGTGGGCGGGTGAGGTGGGGCGCAGGGCCCACCAGGGGCCGTCGACCTGGGTGAGTTCGAGGTCGGCGAGGCGGGTGGTGAGTTCGCCGAGGGTGGTGAAGTCGTTGAGTTCGGCGGTGATGTGGACGCGGCCGTGGTAGGCGCGGATGCGTTCGGCGCGGCCGTGGCGGGTGAGTTCGGGGGTGATGGAGAAGGCGCCGGTTTCGAGTTTTTCGACGGGGTCGCCGTAGCTCTTGATGAGGTCGAGGACGGTGTTGTTGCGGCGGGTGAGGTCTTCGAGGGCGGTGCGGCGGTCGGTGCCGCGGGCGCTGACGGTGATGCCGATGCGGGCGATTTCGGGGTCGACTTCGATGCGTGCTTCGCCGCGGACCGCTACGCGGGGTACTTCGGGGGTTCCGTAGGGCTGGTGGGGTGTGTGGGGTGCGTGCGTTGCGTCGTCCTGGGTCATGGTTTCCACTGTCGCACTGCCGCTCGTACGGGTGTGGTCATCGGATCGAAACCTTGCGGGGGTGTTGCGGCTTGTTACTGCTGGGTCAGAATCTACGCGCGTTGTTCACGCCTCAAAAGGGGAGATGGTATGGCGTTCGACCGTAGGACTTTTCTGGGTACGACGGCTGCGACGGGTGCGGCTGTGGCGTTGGCGGGGGCCACGAGCACCCCGGCCGCCGCGGCCGTGCAGGATGCGAAGGGGTCCGGGCCCCGGACGTACGCGTTCACGGTGATGGGGACGACGGACCTGCACGGGAACGTCTTCAACTGGGACTACTTCACGGACAAGGAGTTCGACGACAAGGCGCACAACGACGTCGGTCTGGCGAAGATCTCCACGCTGGTGAACCAGGTGCGGGCGGAGAAGGGGCGGCGCAACACGCTGCTGATCGATGCCGGTGACACGATCCAGGGCACGCAGCTGTCGTACTACTACGCGAAGGTGGATCCGATCACCGCGCGGCGCGGTCCGGTGCACCCGATGGCGCAGGCGATGAACGCGATCGGCTATGACGCGGCGGCGCTGGGGAACCACGAGTTCAATTACGGCATTCCGGTGCTGCGGAAGTTCGAGGAGCAGTGCGACTTCCCGTTGCTGGGGGCGAACGCGCTGGATGCGAAGACGCTGCGGCCGGCGTTCGCGCCGTACAGCATGCACAAGCTGCGCACGCCGTGCGGGCGGGATGTGAAGGTGGCGGTGCTGGGGCTGACGAACCCGGGTATCGCGATCTGGGACAAGGCGAACGTGCAGGGGAAGATGACGTTCCCGGGGCTGGAGGAGCAGGCGGCGAAGTACGTGCCGAAGCTGCGGTCGATGGGCGCGGATGTGGTGATCGTGTCGGCGCATTCCGGTTCGAGCGGTACGTCCTCGTACGGGGACCAGTTGCCGTACATCGAGAACGCTGCGGCGTTGGTGGCGGAGCAGGTGCCGGGGATCGACGCGATCCTGGTGGGGCACGCGCACACGGAGATCCCGGAGTACCGGGTGAAGAACGCGGCGACCGGCAAGGAGGTGGTGCTGTCGGAGCCGCTGAAGTGGGGGCAGCGGCTGACGCTGTTCGACTTCGAGCTGACGTGGGTGAAGGGCCGCTGGTCGGTGGCGAAGGTGTCGGCGAAGGTGCTGAACTCGAACACGGTCGCGGAGGACCAGAAGATCACGCGGCTGCTGTCGGACGAGCACCGCAAGGTCGTGGCGTACGTGAACCAGGTGATCGGTACGTCGACGCAGGCGATGTCGTCGGCGGAGGGGGCGTTCAAGGACGTCGCGATCATCGATCTGATCAACCATGTGCAGGCGGAGACGGTGAAGGGGGCGCTGGCCGGTTCGGAGTGGGCGGCGCTGCCGGTGCTGTCGCAGGCGTCGTGCTTCTCGCGGACGGCGGCGATCCCGGCCGGGCAGGTGACGATCCGGGATGCGGCGGGGCTGTATCCGTTCGAGAACACGATGGAGGCGCGGCTACTGACGGGTGCGCAGGTGAAGGACTACCTGGAGTACTCGGCGCGGTACTTCGTGCGGACGGCGCCGGGTGATGTGGTGGATCCGGCGAAGCTGACGAACTCCGAGGGCATTCCGGACTACAACTACGACGCGGTGTACGGGCTGGCGTATGACATCGACATCGCGCAGCCGGTGGGTTCGCGGATCGTGGGGTTGTCGTTCCAGGGGAAGCCGGTGGATCCGGCGGCGCAGTTCGTGCTGGCGGTGAACAATTACCGGGCTTCGGGTGGCGGGAACTTCCCGCACGTGCCGCAGGCGAAGCAGGTGTGGGCGAACTCGGACGAGATCCGCAACACGATCATCCAGTGGGTGAAGGCGAAGGGGACCATCGATCCGGTGCAGTTCGCGTCGGTGGACTGGCGGCTGACGCGGGGCGGGGCTCCGGTGTTCTAGTCGGTTTCGGGTGGTGTGCGGCCGGGTCCTGCTGTGGCGGGTCCCGGCCGCTCGTGGTTCGCGTCCCGGAGCAGGGCGAGCGGGCCGGGGTGGGCGTGGCGCCGCCCCGGGGCGGCGGGCCTCAGGGGTGGTCGACGAGGGGGCGGAGTTCGCCGGCCGGGCGGGGGCGGGTGTGTTCGCGCTGTTCGAGGCCGAAGGTGGTGAAGGCGGTGCGGTCGGGCTGGGGGTAGGGCTCTTTGCCGGTGAGGGTGTTGAGGATGGCGGCGCTGCGCCAGGCGGCGAGGCCGAGGTCGGGGGCGCCGACGCCGTGGGTGTGGCGTTCGCCGTTCTGGACGAAGATGCTGCCGCTGACGGTGGGGTCGAGGAGCATCCGGTAGCGGTCGTCGATGCGGGGGCGGCCGGAGGAGTCCTTGCGCAGGTAGGGGTCGAGGCCTGCGAGGAGGCTGCCGAGGGGGCGTTCGCGGTAGCCGGTGGCGAGGACGACGGCGTCGGTGGTGAGGCGGGAGCGGGTGCCCTGGTCGATGTGTTCGAGGTGGAGTTCGACCTTGGTGGTGGCGACGCGGCCGGCGGTGCGGACGGTGACTCCGGGGGTGAGGACGGTGTCGGGCCAGCCTCCGTGGAGGGTGCGGCGGTAGAGCTCTTGGTGGATGGCGGCGATGGTGTCGGCGTCGATGCCCTTGTGGAGTTGCCATTGGGCGGGGACGAGGCGGTCGCGTACGGGTTCGGGGAGGGAGTGGAAGTAGCGGGTGTAGTCGGGGGTGAAGTGTTCGAGGCCGAGCTTGGAGTACTCCATGGGGGCGAAGGAGGGGGTGCGGGCGAGCCAGGTGAGGCGTTCGTGGCCGGCGGGGCGGGAGCGGAGGAGGTCGAGGAAGACTTCGGCGCCGGACTGGCCTGCTCCGATGACGGTGACGTGGGCGGCGCCGAGGATGCGCTGCCGGTTGTCGAGGTAGTCGGCGGAGTGGATGACGGGGACGGTGGGGGCTTCGGCGAGGGGGCGCAGGGGTTCGGGGACGTAGGGGGCGGTGCCGATGCCGAGGGCGAGGTTGCGGGTGTAGGTGCGGCCGAGGGCTTCGGCTTCGCCGGTGGCGTCGAGTTGGGTGAAGTCGACTTCGAAGAGGTCGCGTTCGGGGTTCCAGCGGACGGCGTCGACCTGGTGGCCGAAGTGGAGGCCGGGGAGGCGGCCGGCGACCCAGCGGCAGTAGGCGTCGTACTCGGCGCGGTGGATGTGGAACTGCTCGGCGAAGTAGAAGGGGAAGAGCCGTTCCTTGTGCTTGAGGTAGCTGAGGAAGCTCCAGGGGCTGGCCGGGTCGGCGAGGGTGACGAGGTCGGCGAGGAAGGGGACCTGGAGGGTGGCTCCTTCGATGAGGAGGCCGGGGTGCCAGCGGAAGTCGCGGCGCTGGTCGTAGAAGGCGGTGGCGAGTTCGCCGGCTCCTTGTCGGGGCAGTCCGTGGGCGAGGGCTGCGAGGGACAGGTTGAAGGGGCCGATCCCGATTCCGACGAGGTCGTGGGGGGTGTCGAGCTGGGCGGTCATCGGTGGGTGCCTTCCAGGAGGGAGATGAGGGAGTCCAGGTCCTCCGCTGTGGTGTGCGGGTTGAGCAGGGTGGCTTTGAGCCACAGGCGGCCGTCGGCGTGGGTGCGGCCGAGGACGGCGCGGCCTTCGTGCAGGAGGGTGCGGCGCAGGGTGGCGAGGTGGTCGTCGTCGGCGTGGGTGGGCCGGAAGAGGACGGTGCTGATGGTGGGGGGTGCGTGGAGTTCGAAGCCGGGGTGGGCGTCGAGGAGCCGGGCGAGGTGGTGTGCGGTGTCGATGGTGCGGTCGATCAGTGCGGTGAGGCCGTCGCGGCCGAGGGCGCGGAGGGTGGTGGCGATTTTGAGGGCGTCGGGGCGGCGGGTGGTGCGCAGGGATCGGCCGAGGAGGTCGGGCAGGCCGGCTTCGGTGTCGTCGGTGGCGTTGAGGTAGTCGGCCTGGTGGGCGAGGGGGGTGAGGAGGGTGGTGTCGGGGACGGCGAGGAGGCCCGCGGCGACGGGCTGCCAGCCGAGTTTGTGCAGGTCGATGGTGACGGAGTGGGCGCGGCCGAGACCGGCGAGTTTGTCGCGGTGGCGGGGGCTGAGGGCGAGGAGGCCGCCGTAGGCGGCGTCGATGTGGAGGTCGGCGCCATAGCGGTCGCAGAGGTCCGCGATGCGGTGGATCGGGTCGATGAGGCCAGCGTCGGTGGTGCCGGCGGTGGCGGTGACCAGGGTGGGGCCGGGGGCGGTGGCGAGGGCTTCCGCGAGGCGGGCCGGGTCGAGGATGCCGGTGGGGGTGGGGAGTTCGGTGGCCGGGGGGAGGCCGAGGAGCCAGGCGGCGCGGGGGACGGAATGGTGGGCGTTGGCTCCGTGGAGGACGGAGAGGGTGGGGCCGTGGCGCTCGCGGGCCAGGAGTACGGCGAGTTGGTTGGCTTCGGTGCCGCCGGTGGTGACGAGGGCATCGGCGTGGGGGGTGTCGTAGAACTCGGCGGCGAGCGTGCGGGTGAGAAGGGCTTCCAGGGCGGAGGCGGCCGGGGCCTGGTCCCAGGAGTCGAGGGAGGGGTTCAGGGCGGAGGCGGCGAGGTCCGCGGCGGCGGCGACGGCGAGCGGCGGGCAGTGCAGGTGGGCCGCGCAGAGGGGGTGGGCGGGGTCGGCGGCGCCTGCGGCGAGCGTGTGGACGAGGGTGCGGAGGGCTTCGTGGTCGCCGGTGCCGTGGGTGGGTAGCAGGCCGGTGTCGCCGAGGGCGGTGCGGACGCGGGCGGTGACGTGGTCGGGGCCGCCGGCGGGGAGGGGGCCGTGGCGGTCTTCGGCGCCGGTGGTGAGGGCGTCGAGGACGGTGTCGAGGAGGGGGCGCAGAGCTTCGGGGCCGTGGGGGCCGCCGGCGAGCGGGGGCGGTGTGCCGGGCGGCGCGGTCATCGGGTCCTCCGGGGGCTGGCCGGGTGCGGTGGGGGCACCCGGCCAGTACAACGATCAGACCCGAATGGGGTAACCGCCGGGGTTTGTCCGAATCGACCGGGGCCCTGCGGGCGGCTTGGCCGTGGGGGTGCTCGCCGGTGCGGGTCCGCCGGTGCCGGGGCGGGGGCGGTGCGGGTCCGCCGGTGCCGGGGCGGGGGCGGTGCGGGTCCGCCGGTGCCGGGGGCGGGGGCGGTGCGGGTCCGCCGGTGCCGGGGGCGGGGTGGGGTGCCGTCCGGGACTGCATGATTTATGGCGCCCTGGCCGGGTGGCCCCGTACGGGCAGCGGTTGCGCCAACAAATCACGTTTTACGTCCCGGACAGCACCCCACCCCGCCCCCGTCACCGGCTCTCGCACCGCCCCGCCGACGCGGCCGGGGGTGGGGGTGGGGGCACCGGCTCTCGCACCGCCCGACGCGGCTGGGGGTGGGGGTACCGGCTCTCGCATCGCCCCGCCGACGCGGCCGGGGGTGGGGGTGGGACGGGGTGTCGGCCGGGACGTAGAACGTGATTTGTGGCGCTTGTCGGCTCGTACGGGCCTGTGCCGCCGGGGCGCCATAAATCATGCAGTCCCGGACGGCACCCCGTCCCACCCCCACCCCCGGCCCCGGCCGCGCCCCCGTCCCGGCCCCGGTCGTGGCAGCGCCCCCGTCCCGGCCCCGTCCCGGCCCCGTCCCGGCCCCGTCCCGGTCGCGGCCGCGCCCCCGGCCCGGCCTCGGCTCCGTCCCGGGCCCGGGGCGCCCGTTTCGTTTAGCTCCCCGCAGGGGATCGGCGGATTTTGAGGGCGCGGGCCAGGTCGTCGAGTTGGTCGACCAGTTTGCGGCGCAGGAGGGGGAGGATGTTCGGGTCGGTGAGGCAGGCGTGGCCCGCCTGGAGGTTGGCTTCGTCGATGGCGTACGCGGGGAACGCCCAGCGGCCCGCGTATTCGCCCATGGCCGGGCCGCGGCGGGCGCCGAGGGCGATGGCCTCCGGGTAGTAGCGGGTGACGTATTCGGCTAGCAGTTCGGTCTGTTCGGGCTGCCAGAAGCCCTGGGCGGTGGCGCTGAAGAGGTAGTTGGACAGGCTGTCGTCGTGGAAGAGGCGGTCCCAGGCGGCGGCCTTGGCCTGCGGGGTGGGGAGGGCGGCGCGGCAGCGGGCGGCGCCTTCCTGGCCGGTGGCGCTGGTGTCGGCGGCGAGGGCGGCGTCGATCTCGGTCTCGCCGACGGCGCCGAGGACGGCGAGGCGGCCGAGGATGCGCCAGCGCAGTTCGGGGTCGAGTGCGGGGCCGCCGGGGACGGTGTCGTCGGTGAGCCAGGCGGCGATGGTGTCGGGCTGGGTGGCGCTGTCGACGAGGGTGCGTACGGCGGTGAGCCGCATGCCGGGTTCGGAGCCGTCCTCGGTGCGCCGGAGCAGGTCGCGGGCGATGGTGGTGAGGGTGGCGAGGGCGGCGGTCCGCCCGTCGGGGGCGATGTAGCGTCCGGCGATCTGGGTGTGGGCGAAGGTGAGGACGCCCTGGACGATGGCGAGGTCGTTCTCCTCGGGCAGGTGTGCCGCGGCGGTCTCCAGGTAGTCGTGGGGGTCGAGTTCGCCGTCGCGGACCATGTCGCGCAGGGCGTTCCAGACGACGGCGCGGGTGAGGGCGTCGGGGATGCCGGCCAGGCCGCGCAGGACCGTTTCGAGGGAGTTCTCGTCGAGCCGGACCTTGGCGTAGGTGAGGTCGACGTCGTTGAGGACGAGGAGCGCGGGGCGGGGCCCGGTCACGGAGATGATCTCGTCGGAGGGGACGTCGAGGTCGAGGAGTTCGCGCAGTTCGAGGAAGCGGCCGTCGACGGGGTCGCGGTCGTAGACGCCCACGGCGATGTGGTGGGGGCGGCTGCCGTGGCGGTCGACGGCGAGGGTCCAGCCGGGGGCGCTGTCGGGGCGGCCTTCGGACTCCTCGACGCGGGGGGTGAGGGTGTCGATGCCGGTGCTGCGCAGCCAGATGTCGGCCCAGGCGCGGACGTCGCGTTCGGTGTGGGCGGCGAGGGAGTCGACGAAGTCGTCGAGGGTGGCGTTGGCGAACTTGTGGCGGGCGAAGTGGGTGTTGATGCCGGCCAGGAAGTCCTTCTCGCCGAGCCAGGCGACGAGTTGGCGCAGGACGGAGGCGCCCTTGGCGTAGGAGATGCCGTCGAAGTTGAGGAGGGCGGAGGCGGTGTCGGGGACGTCTTCGGGGGCGGGGGCGACGGGGTGGGTGGAGGGGCGCTGGTCGGCGTCGTAGCCCCAGGGTTTGCGGGTGACGCCGAAGTCGGTCCAGGTGTCGGTGAAGCGGGTGGCTTCGGTGAGGGTCTGGTAGCCCATGTATTCGGCGAAGGATTCGTTGAGCCAGATGTCGTCGAACCAGGCGAGGGTGACGAGGTCGCCGAACCACATGTGGGCCATCTCGTGGGCGATGACCATGGCGCGGGACTGGCGTTCGGTGTCGGTGACGGCGGAGCGGAAGATGAGCTCGTCGCGGAAGGTGACGAGTCCGGGGTTCTCCATGGCGCCGGCGTTGAACTCGGGTACGAAGGCCTGGTCGTAGGAGTCGAAGGGGTAGGGCTCGGTGAACTTCTCCTGGTACCGGTCGAAGCAGTCCTTGGTGATGGAGAGGATTTCGTCGGCGTCGACGTCCATGTGGGGGGCGAGGGACTGGCGGCAGTGGATGCCGAAGGGCAGTCCGGCGTGCTGGGTGCGGATGCTGTGCCAGGGGCCGGCGGCGACGGCGGCGAGGTAGGTGGGGATGAGGGGGGTGGGGGCGGACTTCCAGATGCCGGCGCCGTTGCCGTCGGGGGCGTCGCCGGTGCGGGTGGTGATGCCGTTGGCGAGGACGGTCCAGTGGGCGGGGGCGGTGACGGTGAATTCGAAGACGGCCTTGAGGTCGGGCTGGTCGAAGGCCGGGAAGACCCGCTGGACGTCGTCGAGGAACATCTGGGAGTAGACGTACGTGTGTCCGTCCGCGGGGTCGGTGAAGCGGTGGAGGCCCTCGCCGGTGCGGGAGTAGCGCATGCGGGTGTCGAGGTGCAGCTCGTGGGGGCCCTCGGTGAGGCCGGTGAGGGGGAGGCGGTCGTCGGCGAGGGCTGCCGGGTCGAGGGCGGTGCCGTCGAGGGTGGCGGAGCGCAGTTCGACGGGCTTCAGCTCGATGAAGGTGTCTGCGGCGGCCTTGGCGGTGAACCGGATGACGGTGGTGGTGTCGAAGGTGTCTTCGTCGCCGGTGAGGTCGAGGGTGACGGCGTAGTGCTGGACGTCGATGAGCTGGGCTCGGAGCTGCGCTTCGGTGCGCGTCAGTGCGGACATGGGGCCCATGCTGCCGCAGTGGGCGGCCGGACCCCCTGCGTTTACTCCTCGCCCGCGGCGATCGTCTCGTGGTGGCGGATGACCTCGGCGATGATGAAGTTGAGGAGCTTCTCGGCGAAGGCGGGGTCGAGTTTGGCGTTCTCGGCGAGCTGGCGCAGGCGGGCGATCTGGCTGGCTTCGCGGCTCGGGTCGGCGGGGGGCAGCTGGTGCCGGGCCTTGAGGTGGCCGACCTGCTGGGTGCACTTGAAGCGTTCGGCGAGCATGTGGACGACGGCTGCGTCGATGTTGTCGATGCTGTCGCGCAGGCGGGCGAGTTCGGCGGTGACGCTCTCGTCGATGCCTGCGGCGTCCTTGGCCGCTCCCGCGCCGGGGCCCGTGCCGGTGCCGTTGTCGAGGTCGCTGATGTTCATGGTTCCCGAGAATACGTGGCGGTGGCCGTTGGTTCCTCGGGCAGTCGGCCTGTGAGACGGCGACCGACTACTTGCCAGAGTGGAAAGTACTCACCATAGTGGAAATCGTCAGGGACGATCATCCGTGTGCGCGCGAGGGGGAACCATGCACGAGACGGCGAGGGCTGCTGGGGCATTGGGCCGGGCGGCCGGTCTGGAGAAGGCGGCGCGGCAGCGCAGCGGCTGGTACGCGCGCTACCTGGGGGCGTTCGCTGCCGGGCAGCTGGTGCTCGTACCGATCGCCGTGCTGGGGCGCGGTCCGGTCTCGGCGGTGGTGATGGGGGTGGCCAACGTGCTGCTCGTGACCGGGCTGAGCCTGTACGCGGCGCGGCAGCGGGTGGTGCGGCGGGGGTTCGGCCCGAAGCACGGTCTGCTGGTGGGGTCCTGGGCGGTGGTCTTCGCCCTGGTGGTCGTACTCGGCGTCACGGTGTTCGGCCGCAGCGTGCCGTTCGCGGTGGGGGCCGCGCTGGCGTGTGCGCTGCCGCTGGCCGTCGGTGCCTGGACCGAGATGCGGGGCACGGCATGACGCAGGAGCCGACGGTGGAAGAGCGAGCCGGAGCGGAAGGGGGAGCGGGAGGGGCGGCGAAGCGTGGCGGACATCCGCGGCACGATCTCGCGCCGCTGCTGAACGCGCCCGTACGGCTGTCCGTGGTGGCGGCGCTGGCCCCGCTGGACAAGGCCGAGTTCGGTTTCGTACGGGACCTGGTCGAGGTCTCGGACTCGGTGCTGTCCAAGCAGGTCGCGGCGCTGGAGGAGGCGGGCTGGGTGGAGGTCCGCAAGGGCCGGGTGGGGCGGAGGCCCCGCACCTGGCTCTCGCTGACCGCCGAGGGGCGCACGGTCTACCAGCGGCACCTGGCCGCCCTGCGGGCCATCGCGCTGGGCGGCCCGTAGGGGTTCAGAGCGGGAGGGTGGCGGTGACGAGCCAGCCGCCCCCGGGGGTGGGCCCGGCGGTGAGGAAACCGCCGAGGGCCTCGGCACGCTCGGCCATGCCGGCGAGGCCGTAGCCGCCGCCGCGGGCGTTCTCGGAGAGTGTGGCGGGGTCGCCGCCGTCGTCGGCGATACGGACCTCCAGGCCCGCGGGGACGGTGTGCAGGGTGACCCGGACGGCGGTGGCGGTGGCGGCGTGCTTGCCGATGTTGGTGAGGGCTTCGAGGACGATGCGGTGCGCGGTGGCTGCGACATGGGCGGGGAGCCGGTCCTCCAGCCCCGTCTCGATGCTGAGGGCGACGGGCGGCCCGGTCGCGGAGAAGCGTTCGGTGAGCCCGCGGATGTCGGCGAGGCCGGCGACGGGGTGGGTGGCGGCCGCGCTGCCCTGGTCCCCGCCCTCGCCCTCGCGGAGGATCTTGACGAGGCGGCGCATGGAGCCGAGGGCCTCGTCCCCGGCGTTCTCGATCCGCCCGAAGATCTCGGCGGCGTGTTCGGCGGAGACCTTGGTGAAGCGGGCGGCCCGGGCCTCGACGACGATCCCGGTGACGTGGTGGGCGACGAGGTCGTGGAGCTCGCGGGCCAGGTCCAGGCGTTCGGCGGTGCGTACGGCGCGCAGGTCCCGTACGCGCTCGGCGGCCTGTTGCCTCAGTACGAGCGAGTACGCGGCGACGACGACGGCGAGCACGGAGAAGAGCAGGGTGAACCGGCCCGGCGCGGCGTCCCGGGCGGGTACGGCCATGCAGCCGACGGCGAGGATCGGGCCGAGGACGGCGGCGGTGCGGGCGGGGGCGCGGAGCAGGACCTGCGAGAGCAGGACGAGGAGGGCGAGGGCCTCGCCGCCGCCCCAGACGACGCGGGGGTGATGGCTGAAGATCAGGAGGAGGGTGGTGGTCCAGGTGACGACGGCGGCGAACCGGGCGCGGGTGAGCAGGGGGATGCTGTGCCAGGGCGCGGCGCTGAGGCAGACGAGGATGCCGGACACCCAGACGGCGGCGTGGGGGACGCTGGGCTGGCGGGCCAGGACCACGCCCTCGAAGGTGACGAGGGCGAGCAGGACGAGGGAGAGGGAGAGGCGCAGCCGGGTGGCGAGGCGGGGGTGGCTGCGGGACCAGCCGGACAGGGGGCTCATCGGGTGGCCCCGGTGACCTCTTGCCGGGTGCCGGTGCCGGTGGGGGTGGGGGTGCGGGCCGGGGTGCGCGGGCGCGGGGCGGCTGCGCCGGGGCCTCCCGGGGCTCCGCCCCGGACCCCGCGCCTCAAACGCCGGCGAGGCTGGATCTGGCCGGGGCGAGGCTGGATCTGCCGGTGCCCAGCGTCGCCGTAGGGCTGAATCGGCCCGGGCTCCGCGTCGGGGCGGGGCTGGATTGGCATGGAGGGGGCGGGTGGGGTCACGTCGATGTGGCGGCCAGGCCGCTTTCCCAGGCCCAGGCGGCGATTTCGACGCGGTTGCGGGCGTCGAGTTTGGCCTGGACGTTGGCCAGGTGGGTCTTGACGGTGGACAGGGAGACGAAGAGTTCCCCGGCGATCTCCGCATTGGTCAGGCCGCGCGCGAGGCAGCGTACGACGTCGCGTTCCCGCTCGGTCAGGGGCTCCGTCGGGCTGCGGGCCCCGGCGGCCGGGGTGCGGGGGGCCATTTCGCGCAGCAGCCGCACCGTGATCGCCGGCGAGACGAGGGAGTCGCCGACGGCTGCCGCCCGTACCGCTTCAACCAGCATGGCCGGGCTGGCGTCTTTCAGGAGGAAGCCGGACGCTCCGCCGTGGAGCGCCGCGTGGACGTACTCGTCGAGGTCGAAGGTGGTGACGATGACGATGTGCGGTGCGTCGGGGGTGCCGGACAGCCGGCGGGTGACTTCGAGGCCGTCGAGCCTCGGCATGCGGATGTCGAGGAGCAGGACGTCGGGACGGTGTGCGGCGACGGCGGCGAGGGCTTCTTCGCCGTCGACGACGTCGGCGACGACCTCGATGTCCGGCTGGCTCTCGAGGATCATGCGGAAGCCGGTCCTGACCATGTCCTGGTCGTCCGCGATGACCACTCGGATCGCCATGAGCCACCTGTCCCACTGTTGCCCGACCCGCACACCGGTTCCCTCCCATGGGACCGGGGTGCGGGTCGGGCCGCAACCGCACGCTCGCCCTTGCGGCCGGTCACGGACCGGCCGCAAGGGCGAGCGGGACGAGCGGGTCGGGCCGGTGGGGCTACAGGGTTGCCGCGGCGCTCTTGATCGCGGCGGCGAAGGTCGAGACCTCGGTGTAGACGCCGGGGTAGTTGGGCCGGGCGCAGCCCTCGCCCCAGCTGACTATGCCGACCTGGATCCAGGCGTTGTTGTTGTCGCGGCGGAACATGGGGCCGCCGGAGTCGCCCTGGCAGGTGTCGACGCCGCCCTGGGGCAGGCCGGCGCAGATTTCCTCGCTGGGGACGAGGGAGCTGCCGTAGGCGGCCTTGCAGGTGGCGTCGGAGACGAACGGGACGGTGGCCTTCATCAGGTAGCGCTGCTGGCCGCCGCCCTCGCGGGTGGCGCCCCAGCCGGCGACGGTGAAGGTGCCGTTGTCGTAGGCCTTGGTGTCGGCGATCTTGAGGGTGGGCAGGTTGATGGGCTTGGCCAGCTTGATCAGGGCCCAGTCCTTGCCGGTGCCGTTGTAGCCGGGGGCCTGGAGGACCTTGGTGGACTTGACCTTGATGGCGCTGGAGCTGTTGAGGTCGACGACTCCGGCGGTGGCGGTGATGGAGGTGTTGTTGCCGGAGCCGTTCACACAGTGGGCGGCGGTGAGGACGATCTGCTGGGTGTAGAGGGCGCCGCCGCAGCCCATGGAGAGGCGCACCATGAAGGGGAACTCGCCCTGCGCGGCGCGGGTGCCGCCTACGACGGGTGCGGGGCCGGCGCTGGCGGTGCCGGGCTGGAGGCTGACGGCGGCGAGGGCGACGGCGCCGACGGCGAGGGTGCGCTTCATGAACTGCACAAGGGTGGTCACAGTCAACACACTGCCTTTCGTGGGGGGTTGGGCTGTGCGTGCGCGTCATCGGGTGAATGACGGGTCCATGACACAACAGGCGCGTGGTGGACATCAAGAAGGCAATTTCGGCCAACTCCCGCCCGAACGCCAGGGATTGCTGTAAGGAGGGCCCGATGACGGAGAACGGCGGGCCGGGAGGCCCCATCGAGCACGGATTTCCGCACCTGGCGACCGTGCGCGCCTCGATCACCGCGCTCTTCCGCCGCCTCTCGGCCGACGGGATCCGCGCCCACGCCACGAGCATCACCCCCGCCGACGCCGCCTTCGACGCCACCGACGACCTGTACCTGGGCGCGCAGCGGGTGGCCGCGGCGACGGTGGGCGCGCTGCGGTTGCCCGACGCGCGGATGGTGGTCTCCTTCCGGGCGATGGAGGAGGCGGCGACCGTGGAACTGGCCGCGGGCCCGGAGTACTTCGTCGAGGTCAACGACCGCTTCCGCACCCACCGCCGGGACCTGGCGGCCGCGCTGTCGCACGAGGTGGCCCACGTCCTGCTGCACCGCCTGGACCTGCGCTTTCCGGGCGCCGCCGAGAACGAGCTGCTCACCGACACCGCTGCCGCGTACCTGGGGGCCGGCTGGCTGCTCCTGGACGCCTACCGCGAGGACGCGCTCACCCACCAGCGGTTCGGCTACCTCACACCGGAGGAGTTCGGCTACGTCCTGGCCAAGCGCGCCGCCCTGTTCGGCGAGGACCCCTCCCCCTGGTTCACCAGCCCCCGGGCGTACGAGGCCTACGTGCGCGGGCGGGCGCTCGCCGAGCGCGATCACCTCCGGGCCCCGCTGGCGGCCGCCGGGCCGCTGGCCCGGCGCCGGTACGCGAAGGCGCGCCGCGCCGCGGCCTCAGGGTCCGGCGCAGCCTCAGGGTCCGTCGCCGGCGCCGGCGCCGCCGCCGGCGACGGATCGGCGGCGTACCGCTTCGAACAGGACGGCTCCGGGGGCGGGTTGCGGGTGAGCTTTCCGTGCCCGGTGTGCGCGCAGCGGTTGCGGGTGCCGGTGTGCGGGAGGCTGCGGGCCCGGTGCGGGCTCTGTCACTCCGTCCTCGACTGCCTCACGTAGGACCATTCATCACGCGGTCACGAAAAGTTTCCTACCGGCCAGTAGACAGGGGTGCGGTTCTCGCCAACTCTGGTCACGTACATGCCAATCCCGTGACCGAGGGAGCGCCCCCCATGCGCAGCATCCGCCGCACCCGTGTGCCCCGAACCACCGCCGCAGCAGTGGCCGCGGCCGCCGCCGTCCTGACGCTGGTTCCGGCCACCGCCGCCCAGGCCGCGCCCGCCCCGGCGCCCGCGCCGGTATCCTCCGCCGCCCCGGCCGCCTCCGCGCCCGGGGGCAACGCGGCGATCCTCGGCATCGACTACGCGACCTGGCAGCGGGACGTCGCCGCCGTCATCGACGCGGCCCGGCCCGCGATCGAGGCGCGCATCGCCGCCTCGCCCGCCGGCGAGAAGCCCGCCCTCGTCCTCGACATCGACAACACCTCGCTGGAGACGGACTTCCACTGGTTCTGGACCTTCCCGACCCCCGCGATCTCCAAGGTCCGCGCGCTGACCCAGTACGCGCACGCGCGCGGCGTGGCGGTCTTCTTCGTGACCGCCCGCCCCGGGATCATCCAGTCCCTGACCGAGCACAACCTCAAGGCGGTCGGCTATCCGGTCACCGGGCTCTACGTCCGTGACCTGCCCGACCTGTTCGACGAGGTCAGCGCCTACAAGACGGGCAAGCGCGCGGAGATCGAGGCCCGCGGCTACACGATCATCGCGAACATCGGGAACAGCGCGACCGACCTCGTCGGCGGTCACGCGGAGCGCACCGTCAAGCTGCCGGACTACGGCGGCAAGCTCTCCTGACCCGCACGAGGCGACGGCGGGGCGGCGGGGCCGCGGATCGTGCGAATCCGCGGCCCCGCCGCCGTACACGGAATTGGACAAGATGATGGGCCGCAGGCGGTTCAGCACGTGGATGGAGCGGGTAGTCATAGGACACCGCACCGATGAAGACTCGGGCCCGACCCCTCGCCAGGGGGCCGGGCCCGCTTCCGTGGAGGCACCGTGCGCTCCCCCGGCGCGGCTACTGCCCCGGCTCGGCCCCGCCCGGCAGGTTCAGCTGCCACGAGACGCCGAAGCGGTCGTTCACCCAGCCGAAGCGGGTACTGAACCCGTACGAGCCGAGCGGCATCAGCTCCGTGCCCTGCTCGGCGAGGGCCCCGTAGAGGCGCTCGATCTCGGCCTCGCTGTCGCACTGGACGTAGAGCGACACTGCGGGCGTGAAGCCGAACTCGTGCTTGGCCGGGCTGTCGATGCACATGAACGTCTGCCCGGCCAGGGAGAAGGCGGCGTGGCGCACGGTCCCCTCCTCCCCGGCCCCGGGTCCGCTCTCGTCGGCGCCGTAGCGGCTGATGCCCAGCACCTCGGCGTCGTCGAACAGCGAGAGGTAGAAGGTCATCGCCTCCTCGGCCCGCCCCTCGAACATCAGAAACGTGGTGATCTTCTGCGGGCTCGGCGTGATGGTCATCGCTGGGTCCTGTCCGTTCGCTCTCCGGTGCTCGTCTGCTCCGGAGCAGACCCCAGGTCTACCGCGCCCCGTACACCGGCAGGGGCGTCTGCGCCGCCGCGAGGAGTTTCAGCGTGGCCTCGCCCGCCTCCGCGGGGGTCCAGCGTGCGCCGCGGTCGGCCGTGGGTCCCGGCCGCCAGCCCTCCATCACCGTGATCCGGCCGCCCTCCGCCTCGAAGACCCGGCCCGTGACCCCCGCCGAGGCGTCCGCGCCCAGCCACACCACCAGCGGGGACACGTTCTCGGGGGCCATCGCGTCGAAGGCGCCCTCCTGCGGGGCGGCCATGGTCTCGGCGAAGGTCCGTTCCGTCATCCGGGTCCGGGCCGCCGGGGCGATGGCGTTGACCTGGACGCCGTAGTGGCCCATCTCCTGCGCCGCGACCATCGTCAGGCCGAGGATCCCGGCCTTGGCCGCGCTGTAGTTGCCCTGGCCGACCGAGCCCAGCAGTCCGGCTCCGGAGGAGGTGTTGACCACCCGGGCCGCCACCGGCCGGCCCGCCTTGGCCTCCGCACGCCACCATGCGGCCGCCGACCGCAGCGGCAGGAAGTGGCCCTTCAGGTGCACCCGCATGACCGCGTCCCAGTCGTCCTCGTCCAGGTTGACCAGCATCCGGTCCCGCAGGAATCCCGCGTTGTTGACCAGGGTGTCCAGCCGCCCGAAGGTCTCCACGGCCGCCGCGACCAGCGAGGCCGCGCCCTGCGACGTCGCGATGTCCCCGCCGTGCGCCAGCGCCTGCCCGCCCAGCTCCCGGATCTCCCGGGCCACCTGGGCGGCGGGGCTGTCCGGCCCGGGCAGCCCGTCCAGAGCGACCCCGAGGTCGTTCACGACGACCTTCGCCCCCTCCGCGGCGAAGGCCAGCGCATGGGCTCGGCCCAGCCCCCGCCCCGCGCCCGTCACGATCACGACCCGGCCCTCGCACAGTCCCGCCATCTCAGTTCTCCTTGTTGACAGTTGCCGCGTCCAGGAAGGCCGGGCGCTCCCCGCCCCCGTGCACGAGCAGGCTCGCCCCGCTGATGTAGGCCGCCCGGTCCGAGGCCAGGAACACGGCCGCCTCCCCCACGTCCGCGGGTTCCGCGAGC
Source organism: Streptomyces sp. Sge12 (assembly GCF_002080455.1). Taxonomy (NCBI): domain Bacteria; kingdom Bacillati; phylum Actinomycetota; class Actinomycetes; order Kitasatosporales; family Streptomycetaceae; genus Streptomyces; species Streptomyces sp. Sge12. The sequence continues at coordinate 5,828,851 of NZ_CP020555.1, read as the reverse complement.
CGCCCCAGCGGGACGGTGGCGCCGACTGCTGCGATGCCGGTCTCGTCTCCGTAGTGCAGGTGGGCGAGTTCGGTGCGCACCATGCCCAGGACCAGTGAGTTGACCCGTACGTCGGGGGCCCATTCGACGGCCATGGACCGGGCCAGGTTCTCCAGTCCCGCCTTGGCGGCGCCGTACGCGGCCGTCCCCGGCGAGGGGCGGGTCCCGCTGACGCTGCCGATCATGACCACTGAGCCCCGGGCCTGCCGCAGCCAGGGGTACGCCGTCAGGGTGGCGGTCATCGGCGCGAGCAGGTTGAGCTCGACGACCCGTGCGTGGCGCTGTGCCTCGCCCTCGCCCAGCAGCCGGTACGGGGTTCCGCCGGCGTTGTTGACCAGGCAGTCGAGCCGGCCGTGGCGGTGGGCGACCGTGTCGAAGAACGCGTGCACGGCGGCGGGGTCGCGCAGGTCGACCGGGGTGAAGGCGGCCTTCCGGCCGTCCGCCGCCACCTCTCGGTCCGGTGGGCGGCGGGCGCAGACGATCACGTCCGCGCCGGCCGCGAGGAACGACCGGGCGATCCCGGCGCCGACGCCACGGGTTCCTCCGGTGACGACGACAACCCTCCCGTCGAGCTCCATAGGCTGCTACCTTCCTCACCTAACAAATGTTTGGTGGAAAGGTAGCTGATCCGCCCATGGGTGTCTCCACCTCAAGCCCCGACAAGGGCATCGCACTTGTCACAGTCGACTTCCCACCCGTCAACGCGCTCCCGGTACAGGGCTGGTACGACCTGGCCGACGCCCTGCGGACCGCGGGGCGCGACCCGGAGGTCCGGTGCGTCGTGCTCGCCGCCGAGGGCCGCGGCTTCAACGCCGGCGTCGACATCAAGGAGATGCAGCGCGACACCGGACACGCCGCCCTGATCGGCGCCAACCGGGGCTGCTACGAGGCCTTCGCCGCCGTGTACGAGTGCGAGGTGCCGGTCGTCGCGGCCGTGAACGGGTTCTGCCTGGGCGGCGGCATCGGACTCGTCGGCAACGCCGACGCGATCGTCGCCTCCGACGACGCCACCTTCGGTCTGCCCGAGCTGGACCGGGGCGCGCTCGGCGCCGCCACCCACCTCGCCCGGCTGGTCCCCCAGCACCTGATGCGCACGCTGTACTACACCTCGCGCACCGCGACCGCCGCCGAACTGCACGCGCACGGCTCGGTCTGGCGGGTGGTGCCGCGCGCGGAACTGCGCTCCGCCGCCCTGGAGCTGGCCGCCGAGATCGCGCGGAAGGACGGCTACCTGCTCCGGCTCGCGAAGGCGGCCATCAACGGGATCGACCCCGTGGACGTGCGCCGCAGCTACCGCTTCGAACAGGGCTTCACCTTCGAGGCCAACCTCAGCGGGGTGGCCGACCGGGTCCGCGACACCTTCGGGAAGGGAGAGCAGGCATGACCGACAAGTCCATGACCCCCGAAGAGGTGGTCGGACGGCTGCACAGCGGGATGACCGTCGGCATCGGCGGCTGGGGCTCCCGGCGCAAGCCCATGGCCCTGGTACGGGCGCTGCTGCGCTCCGAGGTCACCGACCTCACCGTGATCTCCTACGGCGGCCCCGACGTCGGCCTGCTGGCCGCCGCCGGCCGGATCCGCAGACTGGTCGCCCCCTTCGCCACCCTGGACTCCATTCCGCTGGAGCCCCACTTCCGGGCGGCCCGCGAGCGCGCCGCCTTCACCCTCACCGAGCTCGATGAGGCCATGTTCATGTGGGGCCTGCACGCCGCCGCCAACCGGCTGCCCTTCCTCCCCGTCCGGGCCGGCCTCGGCTCCGACGTGATGCGGGTCAACCCGGAGCTGCGTACGGTCACCTCCCCCTACGACGACGGCGAGGAGCTCGTCGCCGTCCCGGCCCTGCGCATGGACGCCGCCCTGGTCCACCTCAACCGCGCCGACCGGCTGGGCAACGCCCAGTACCTGGGCCCGGACCCGTACTTCGACGACCTGTTCTGCGAGGCCGCCGACGCCGCCTACGTCTCCTGCGAGCAGCTCGTCGAGACCGCCGAGCTCGCCAAGGCGGGCCCTGCGCAGTCCCTCCTCGTCAGCCGCCATTCCGTCACCGGGGTCGTGGAGACCCCGAACGGCGCGCACTTCACCTCCTGCGTGCCCGACTACGACCGCGACGAGGCCTTCCAGAAGCTGTACGCGGCCACCCCCTGGACCGAGTTCGCCGACCGCTTCCTGTCCGGGGCGGGCGAGCACGACTACCAGGCGGCCGTCCGGACCTGGCACGAGGAGCAGCAGTGACGACCACCGCCCCCCGCACCGTCACCCGCGCCGAGTACTGCGTGATCGCGTGCGCCGAGGCCTGGCGCGACAACGGCGAGGTCCTCGCCAGTCCGATGGGCCTGATCCCCTCCTTCGGTGCCCGGCTCGCGAAGCGCACCTTCTCCCCCGATCTGCTGCTGACCGACGGCGAGGCCATGCTCGTCGGGCTCGACGGCACGGCCGAGGGCTGGCTCCCGTACCGGCGCCACCTGGCGATGGTCACCGGTGGCCGGCGGCACGTGATGATGGGCGCCAGCCAGATCGACCGGTTCGGCAACCAGAACATCTCCTGCATCGGCGACTGGGAGCGACCGGCCCGCCAACTCCTCGGGGTACGGGGCGCCCCTGTCAACACCCTCAACAATCCGGTGAGTTACTGGATCCCCCGGCACTCCGCGCGGGTGTTCGTCGAGCGCGTCGACATGGTCAGCGGGGTCGGCTACGACCGGGCGGAGGCGGCCGGGGTGACCCGCTTCCACCGGCTGCCCCGGGTGGTCAGCGACCTCGGCGTCCTCGACTTCGCCGGGCCCGGCCACTCGATGCGCCTGGCCTCGGTCCACCCCGGCGTCACCGTGGCGGACGTGCTGGCCGCCACCGGCTTCGAGCCGGCCGTCACGGGCGAGGTCCCCTGCACGCGGGAGCCGACCGCCGAGGAGCTGCGGCTGATCCGCGAGGTGATCGACCCCGAGGGGCTGCGCGACCGGGAAGTACGGGCCTGAGGCGATGGTGACGAGGATACGGACGGCCTTCACCGAGCTGGTCGGGGTCGAGCACCCGGTCGTGCAGACGGGCATGGGCTGGGTCGCCGGCCCCCGCCTGGTCTCGGCCGCGGCCAATGCGGGGGCGCTGGGGATCCTGGCCTCGGCCACGATGACCCTGGAGCAGCTGCGTTCGGCGGTCCGCGAGGTGAAGTCCCGTACGCCGGAAGGGACGCCCTTCGGGGTCAATCTGCGGGCGGACGCCGGGGACGCGGCCGAGCGCGCCCGGTTGATCATCGACGAGGGGGTGCGGGTCGCCTCGTTCGCGCTCGCGCCGTCCAAGGAGCTGATCGCGCGCCTGCGGGACGCGGGCGTGGTGGTCATCCCGTCGATCGGGGCCCGGCGGCACGCCGAGAAGGTGGCCGCGTGGGGTGCCGACGCGGTGATCGTGCAGGGCGGTGAGGGCGGCGGGCACACGGGGGACGTGGCCACGACGGTGCTGCTGCCGCAGGTGGTGGACGCCGTGGACATCCCGGTGATCGCGGCGGGCGGCTTCGGCGACGGGCGCGGTCTGGTCGCCGCACTCGCCTACGGGGCCGCCGGCATCGCCATGGGCACCCGCTTCCTGCTGACCTCGGACTCCACCGTCCCGGACGCCGTGAAGGACGAGTACCTGCGGGCCACGGTCAAGGACGTCACCGTCACCACGGCCGTGGACGGGCTGCCGCACCGCATGCTCCGTACGGAGCTGGTCGACTCGCTGGAGCGGGCGGGCCGCACCCGGGCCCTGGTGCGGGCGGTGCGGCACGCCGCGGGCTTCCGCAAGCTGTCCGGTCTGAGCTGGCCGCAGATGGTCCGCGACGGCCTCACGATGAAACACGGCAAGGACCTGTCCTGGAGCCAGGTGCTGCTCGCCGCGAACACCCCGATGCTCCTCAAGGCGTCCATGGTCGAGGGCCGTACGGACCTCGGCGTCATGGCATCGGGCCAGATCGCGGGGGTGATCGACGACCTCCCGTCCTGTGCGGAGCTCGTCTCCCGCGTCATGGCCGAGGCACACCAGGCACTCGAAGCACTCGAAGCCCTGCACTCGCTCCGCACCCTGCCACCACCAGGGTGATCCCCCTTCTCCGTCACAGGAGTTGCCCATATGAGCCGTGCCAGAATCCGCCTGACGACCGCGGCGGCCGCCGCCGCCCTCGCCGTCGGGATCCTGCCCGCCTCCGCGTACGCGGCGACGGCACCCGGAGCCGGGGTCGGCGCCCGGCACCACCAGCAGCAGGCCGAAACGATCCGCCAGATCCCCCTCCAGGGCGCCGTCAACCTCCGGGACATCGGCGGCTACCGCACCTGGACGGGAGGCCAGGTCCGCCAGGGCCTGGTCTACCGTTCCGACGCACTGAGCAAGCTGACCGCAGCGGACGTCACCACCGTCGCCGGTCTGGGCCTCAAGAAGGTCGTCGATTTCCGCATTCCGATGGAGCTCCAGTACGACGGCGCCGACCGGCTGCCGTCCGGGCTCTCCCCCACCTCGCGCCCGGTCAGCGACCTCGGCCTCTACGGCACCCTCGTCGGCGCGATCGGCAGCGGCGATCCCGTCACCCAGGAGCAGATGCTCGGCGGCGGCCGCGCCGAGGCCTACATGCGCGACATCTACCGCACCTTCGTGACCAGCCCCGAGAACCGGGCGCAGTTCGCGGCGACGCTGCGGGAGATCGCCGACGGCCGGCAGGGCCCGGTCCTGTACCACTGCACGTCCGGCAAGGACCGGACGGGCTGGATGAGCTACGTCCTGCTGCGCGCCCTGGCCGTCCCCGAGGACACCGCGGAGCGCGACTACCTGGCGTCGAACACCTTCCGCGCCGCCTACGACGCGCAGGTGCGGGCGGGCCTGCGGCAGTCGGGCCGGATGCAGAACCCGGACCTGCTGATCCCGCTCCAGGAGGTCCGCCGGGACTACCTGGACTCGGCGACGGCGCAGATGGAGGCCGACTACGGCAGCTTCTACGGCTATCTGACGCAGGGCCTCGGCCTGGACCTGCGGACGCTGGCGAAGCTGCAGGACCGGATGGTCCGGTAGCGGACAGCACGACGCCGGGCGGCGCGTCCTGCGCTGCCCGGCGTCGTGGTGCCTACGTGTCCTGCGGCGGTACGGGGATCAGACCGCGCGGCGGCGGCCCTGGCCGCCGGTGCCGACCCGGCTGCGCGCGGAGGCCGCGGCGGCGCCACCGCCGCCCGTCCCGCGTCGGCCGCGCTCGCCGGAGCCGCCGGCAGAAGCGCTGCCGCCCTGGCCACCGCGACGGGCCTGGCCCGAGCCGGAGGCCGCCGGGGCCTGCCCGGAGGCACCCCCGCCGGAACGGCGGCCGCGGCCGCCGGCCGCCGGAGCGCCGCCGGTCGCGGAGCCGGTGCGCGGCCCGCCGCCGGAGCGGCGGCGCGAGCCGGAGCCCGCAGCGGAGCCGGAGCGCGGCTTGGGCGCGGTCGGCTGCGGCACGTCCAGCACCACCGGGATGCCCGAGGGCTCCTTGGCGCCGGTCAGGCGGGCCAGTTCCGCGTCGGAGGACTTGATCTGCGCGGTGCGCGGGGAGATCCCGGCGTCCGACATCAGACGGGTCATGTCGCGCTTCTGGTCGGGGAGCACCAGGGTGACCACGCTGCCGGACTCGCCGGCACGGGCGGTACGGCCGCCGCGGTGCAGGTAGTCCTTGTGGTCGGTGGGCGGGTCCACGTTGACGACGAGGTCGAGGTCGTCGATGTGGATGCCGCGCGCCGCGACGTTGGTGGCGACCAGCGCGGTGACCTCGCCCGTCTTGAACCAGTCGAGGGTGCGGTTGCGCTGCGGCTGGGAGCGGCCGCCGTGCAGGCCGGAGGCGCGTACGCCGTCGGCGAGGAGCTTCTTGACCATGCGGTCGACCCCGCGCTTGGTGTCGACGAACATGATCACCCGGCCGTCGCGAGCGGCTATACGCGTGGCCACGGCCTTCTTGTCGGTCTCGTCCATGACGTACAGGACGTGGTGCTCCATGGTGGTGACCGCACCGGCCGACGGGTCGACGGAGTGGCCGACCGGGTCGGTCAGGAACATCTTGACGAGCTTGTCGATGTTCTTGTCCAGCGTCGCCGAGAACAGCATCCGCTGGCCGCCCGCCTCGACCTGCTTGAGCAGCGCCGTGACCTGCGGCATGAAGCCCATGTCGGTCATCTGGTCGGCCTCGTCGAGGACGGTGATGGAGACCTGCGAGAGGTCGGCGTCACCGCGGTCGATGAGGTCCTTCAGACGGCCGGGGGTGGCGACGAGCACCTCGGCGCCGCGGCGCAGGGCGCCGGACTGCCGGTTGATCGACATGCCGCCGACGACGGTCGCGATGCGCAGGTTGACGGCCGTGGCGTACGGGGCCAGGGCGTCGGTGACCTGCTGCGCGAGCTCACGGGTCGGTACGAGGACCAGCGCGAGCGGCGCCTTCGGCTGCGCGCGGCGGCCGGCGGTACGGGCGAGCAGCGCCAGGCCGAAGGCCAGCGTCTTGCCGGAGCCGGTGCGGCCGCGGCCGAGCAGGTCACGGCCGGCGAGGGAGTTCGGCAGCGTCGCGGCCTGGATCGGGAACGGCTCGGTGACGCCCTGGGCGGCGAGGGTCTTCAGCAGCGCCTCGGGCATGTCCATGTCCGCGAACGCGTCGACCGGCGGCAGCGCCGGGGCGATCGGCTCGGGCATGGTGAATTCCTGGGGTCGGGCCACGGGGGCGGACTTCTGCCGTCCCGCGCCAGACTTCGGACGCCCCTGGGCCGCACCTCGACCCCGGGTGGGGCGGCGGCTGGGTCGTGCGGAGCTGGAGCTGGTCATGCGAGAAAGCCCTCCTGAAACCGACAGGTAAAACAAAGGTCGAAACAGCAGACAAGCCGGGGTCCGCACCTCGCGGTGCGGACCCCGGCATGCTGAAGTACTTAGGCGGGAACGATGTTCTCCGCCTGGGGGCCCTTCTGGCCCTGCGTCACGTCGAAGGACACGCGCTGGCCCTCCTGGAGCTCACGGAAGCCCTGGGTGGCGATGTTCGAGTAGTGGGCGAAGACGTCCGGGCCGCCACCGTCCTGCTCGATGAAGCCGAAGCCCTTTTCCGAGTTGAACCACTTCACGGTGCCTTGTGCCATTTTAAATCTCCTGAATAGGCGGCAAAGGGCCCCATCCGGAGATTCCGGCAAAACAATAAAAGCGCCTGCGGAGCATTCCCGTCAGGCGCACATAAAGTTCATGGGTACCACAACTGCAACGAGCTCTAAGCTAGCACACCCTCGGTCGGGGAGCGCCGGGGCGAGGGTGTGACCTGCGCCCTCCGGCCGGTGGGCGCGCCGTGCGGCGGCCGGCCCGGCGGGGGTGTCCACGGGGCCGGAACCCCCGTCCCCCTTGGGCCGAGGGCGCCTCCGGCCCCCTGCGGGCGGTCCGCGCGGGCGGGTGGCCGGATCCGCTCCCGACGAAAAAGATTCACTCCTGCGGGTCGTCCGGACGGGCGGCGGGCCGGGTCGGACGAGGTGGTGAAAGTCCGTGGCGGCCGCCCGCCCCGACTGGTTTGATCATGGGATGGCAGCGATCAAGGAGCCCTGGGGGCTCAGTGTGCTCGGCGCGGGCAGCGTGTCTGCCGAACCCCGTCTCGCGCACGTGGACCTGGCGGTCGATCTCCTCGCCCCGACGCCGAAGGCGGCCTACGCCGAGGCCGGCGCGGCGGTGACGCGGCTGCGGGAGGTGCTGCGCGAGCACGGCGTACCGGACTCGGACGTGTCCGGCTCGCGCCTGCAGCTCACCTCGCAGTACAAGGGGTACGGCGCGGAGCGGTCCTTCCTCGGCTACGCCTGCGTGGCCACCTACACGGTGCGGACGGAGGCCCTGGCCGGGCTGGAGCTGCTGATCGAGGACGCGGTCACGGCCGGCGCGAACCGTGTCGACGCCGTGCGGTTCGAGGTGGACGACAAGCCCGCGATGCGGGACGAGGCCCGGCGCCGGGCGGTGGCGGCCGCCCGGCGCAAGGCCGAGGTGTACGCCGAGGCGTGCGGGCTGCGGCTGGGGCCGGTCATCCACATCGAGGACGTGGACCCCGAGTCGGTGGGCGGCCACAGCCACGGCCGCCGCACGGGCGGGGATCCGGAGGACGACGGCGCCTTCACCCCGGGCTCGGTGCGCGTCGAAGCGGCCGTACTGCTCGGCTTCGGCCTGCTCCCGGAGTGACCGGCGGCCCGGAGTGACCGGCGGCCCGGAGGCCGGCCTAGAGCCGCTCGATGATGGTGACGTTGGCCTGGCCGCCGCCCTCGCACATGGTCTGGAGGCCGAAGCGGCCTCCGGTGCGCTCCAGTTCGTGCAGGAGGGTGGTCATCAGCTTCACCCCGGTGGCGCCCAGCGGGTGGCCGAGCGCGATCGCGCCGCCGTTGACGTTGACCCGCTCGGGGTCGGCTCCGGTCTCCTTCAGCCAGGCGAGCACCACCGGCGCGAACGCCTCGTTGATCTCCACGAGGTCGATGTCGGCCAGTGACATGCCGGTCTTCGTCAGCGCGTGGGCGGTGGCCGGGATCGGCGCGGACAGCATCCGGATCGGGTCCTCGCCACGTACCGAGAGGTGGTGGATGCGGGCGCGGGGCCGCAGGCCGTGTTCCCGTACCGCCCGCTCGGAGGCGATCAGCATGGCCGCCGCGCCGTCGGACACCTGGGAGGAGACGGCCGCGGTGATGGTGCCGCCCTCGACGACCGGCTTGAGGGCGGCCATCTTCTGCGCCGTCGTGTCCCGGCGCGGGCCCTCGTCCACGCCCACGTCCCCGTACGCCACCGTCTCGCGCGCGAAGCGGCCCTCGTCGATGGCCCGGATCGCCCGCCGGTGGGAGCGGAGCGCGAACTCCTCCATGTCCTGCCGGGTGATCCCCCACTTCTGCGCGATGAGCTGCGCGCCGTGGAACTGGTTGACCGGGGCGTCGCCGTACCGGGCGCGCCAGCCCGCCGAGCCCGCGTACGGTCCCTCGTCGAGCCCCAGCGGCTGCGCCGCCTGCCGCGAGGCGAAGGCGATCGGGATCATCGACATGTTCTGGGTGCCGCCCGCGACCACCAGGTCCTGGGTGCCGGACAGGACTCCCTGCGCCGCGAAGTGCACCGCCTGCTGCGAGGACCCGCACTGGCGGTCGACGGTGACCCCGGGCACCTCCTCGGGCAGGCCGGCCGCCAGCCAGGCCGTCCGGGCGATGTCCCCCGCCTGCGGCCCCACCGTGTCGAGGCAGCCGAACACCACGTCCTCCACGGCGGCCGGGTCCACCCCGGACCGCTCGATCAGTGCCTTCAGGACGTGTGCGCCCAGGTCGGCCGGGTGGACGGCGGACAGGCCGCCTCCGCGCCGCCCGACGGGCGTGCGTACCGCATCGACTATGTAGGCCTCGGGCATCGGGACTCCTCGGACGGTCGCGTCTGACGGACGGGTCGGTCAGGTGGGGCGCAGTGCGATCCCGTCCAGCACCATCGACAGGTACTGGCGGGCGATCTCCTCGGGGCTGTGCTGTCCGCCCGGCCGGTACCAGGAGGCCGCCACCCACACCGTGTCGCGCACGAAGCGGTAGGTGAGGCGGATGTCGAGGTCGGCGCGGAAGACCTTGGCCTCGACGCCCCGTTCCAGCGTCCCCAGCCAGGCCTTCTCGAACTTCTGCTGCGAGTCGGACAGGTAGTGGAAGCGGGGCTGGGCGGAGAGGGTGCGGGACTCCTTCTGGTAGATGGCGACGGCGGCGCGGTGCCGGTCGATCTCCCGGAAGGACTCGGTGACGAGGGCTTCGATGGTCTCCCTGGGGCCGAGGCCGGCGGCGAGGACGCTGTCGTATCCGTCCCACAGTTCGGTCAGGAAGGCCGAGAGGATCTCGTCGAGCATCGATTCCTTGGAATCGAAGTGGTAGTAGAGGCTGCCGGCGAGCATGCCGGCGGCGTCGGCGATCTTGCGGACGGTGGTGGCGTTGTAGCCCTGCGCGGCGAAGACCTCGGCGGCGGTGTCGAGGAGTTCACGACGCCGTTCGGGGGAGGCCGTCACCTGCGGCTTCTTCTTGACTGTCGGCTTGTTCGTTGGCACGCGTCCATTCTCGGCCAAGGCATCCGCTAGGCGTGCTGGCTGCTGACCGACACCGTCTCGCCGGTCATGTACGACGAGTAGGCGCTGGCCAGGAAGACGATGACGTTGGCGACCTCCCAGGGTTCGGCGTACCGGCCGAAGGCCTCGCGGGCGGTGAGTTCGGCCAGGAGCTCCTCGCTGGTGACCTTCACCAGGTGCGGGTGCATGGCCAGGCTCGGGGCGACCGCGTTGACGCGTACGCCGAACTCCGCGGCCTCCAGGGCCGCGCAGCGGGTCAGTGCCATCACCCCGGCCTTGGCGGCGGCGTAGTGGGCCTGGCCGGTCTGGGCGCGCCAGCCGATGACGGAGGCGTTGTTGACGACCACTCCGCCGCCGCCGGAGGCCTTGAGGGAGCGCAGGGCGGCGCGGGTGCAGCGGAAGGTTCCGTTCAGGGTGACGTCGAGGACGCGGGACCACTGGGCGTCGGTCATGTCGACGAGGGCGGCGGTGCCGCCGAGGCCGGCGTTGTTGACGACGATGTCGAGGCGGCCGTGGGTGTGTTCGGCGTGTGCGAAGAGGGCCTGGACCTGGTCCTCGTCGGTGACGTCGCAGGGGTGCGAGGTGACGCGGTCGGCCCCGAACTCGGCGGCGAGGGCCTCCTCGGTCTCCTTCAGGCGGCGGGCGTGGGCGTCGCCGATGACGATGCGGGCGCCCTCCTCCAGGAGGCGGCGGGCGGTGGCTCCGCCGATCCCGGCCCCGGCGGCGGCGGTGACGACGGCGGTGCGGTCCTTCAGCAGTCCGTGCCCGGGGACATAGCCGGGGGTTTTCACGCCCGTACCTCCTTGGGAAGGCCGAGAGGTGCGGAACTCCTCGACGCTGCTCATGGCCGTACGTTAACCTACCAAACACTTGTTAGGGAAGCTTCCTCTCGTGAAGGACGGCCACCGCATGCCCGACGACCGCATGGAACTCACGCACACGGCGGACGTGGAGGCCTTCCGGGCCGAGGCCCGGGACTGGCTCCGCGCCCACGTCCCGGCCCGGCCGCTGCCCTCCTTGGAGACCGCGGAGGGATTCGCGGCGCACCGGGAGTGGGAGGCGGTGCTGCACGCGGAGCGCTGGTCGGTGGTCTCGTGGCCCGAGGAGTACGGGGGCCGGGGCGTCGACATCGTGAAGTGGCTGGTGTTCGAGGAGGAGTACTGGGCTGCGGGCGCGCCCGGCCGGGTCTCGCAGAACGGCATCAACCTCCTCGCCCCCACCCTCTTCGACCACGCGAGCGTGCAGCAGCGGGCGCGCGTGCTGCCGTCGATGGCGAGCGGCGAGGTGATCTGGGCGCAGGCCTGGTCGGAGCCGGAGTCCGGGTCCGACCTGGCCTCGCTGCGGTCGCGGGCGGTCCGCACGGACGGCGGCTGGCTGCTGTCCGGGCAGAAGACCTGGTCCTCGCGGGCGGCCTTCGCGGACCGCGCCTTCGGGATCTTCCGCACCGACCCGGACGCCGCGCGGCCGCACCAGGGGCTGACGTACCTGATGTTCGACCTGCGGGCGCCGGGTGTGACGGTGCGGCCCATCGGCCGCCTCGACGGCAAGCCGGCCTTCGCGGAGCTCTTCCTGGACCGGGTCTTCGTACCGGACGAGGACGTCATCGGGGAGCCGGGACAGGGCTGGCGGATCGCCATGTCGACCACCGGCAACGAGCGCGGGCTGACCCTGCGCTCCCCCGGCCGGTTCCTGGCGGCGGCGGACCGGCTGGTCGGGCTGTGGCAGGAGCAGGGGGACCCCGCCGACACCGCGCTGCGGGACCGGGTGGCGGACGCGGTGGTCGGCGCGCGCGCGTACGAGCTGTTCACCTGGGCGAACGCCGCCCGTTTCGCGGCGGGCGAGACGATCGGCGCGGAGTCCAGCCTGAACAAGGTGTTCTGGTCGCAGTACGACATCGCCCTGCACGAGACGGCGCTGGACCTGCTGGGCGCGGACGCGGAGCTCGCGGACGGCGCGTGGGCCGAGCCGTGGGTGTTCTCCCTGGCCGGGCCGATCTACGCGGGGACGAACGAGATCCAGCGCGACATCATCGCCGAGCGGCTGCTCGGCCTCCCGAAGGGCCGCCGCTGATGCGTTTCCTGCCGACGGACGAGCAGTCGGACTTCGCCCGTACGCTGCGGTCCCTGCTGGGCTCCGCCCAGGTGCCGGCGACGGTACGGGCCTGGGCGGACGGCGACGCCGGGCCCGGGCGGGCGCTGTGGTCCCGGATCGCGGGGACCGGACTGTTCGCGCTGGCCGTGCCGGAGGCCCACGAGGGGGTGGGCCTGCTCCCGCTGGAGCTGTCCCTCGGCTTCGTGGAGCTGGGCCGGGCCGGGGTGGCGGGGCCGGTGGTGGAGAGCGCCGCCGCATCGGTGCTGCTGTCGGAGCTGGCGGACGAGGCGCTGGCCAAGCGGTTCCTGCCGGGGCTGGCGCAGGGCGAGACCTCGGCCACGCTGACGCTGCCGGGCGGGAGCCCGTACGCGCTGGACGCGGACGCGGCGACGTACTGCTTCACGGTGTCGCCGGCGGGCGAACTACGGCTGACGGGCGGCGGCGGCGCAAGCGGAACGAGCGGAGCGGGCGGCGCGGGCGCAACGGGCGCCGCTGGCGAGCCGGTCCGGTCGACGGACCCGGCGCGCCGGCTCTCCCTCCCGCCCGCCGGGGGCGAACTGCTGGCGGCGGGACCGGAGGTGGTGCGGGCGGCGGAGGTGGCCGGACGCTGGGCCCGGCTGCTGACGGCCGCCCAGTGCCTGGGCGTCGGCGAGGCGCTGCTGGAGCGGACGGTTCAGTACGCGAAGCAGCGCACCCAGTTCGGCGCGCCGATCGGGTCGTTCCAGGCGGTCAAGCACCGGCTGGCGGACACCCTGCTCGGGATCGAGTTCGCCCGCCCCCTGGTGTGGGCGGCGGCCCTGTCCCCGGCCCCGGGCGAGGTGGCTGCGGCGAAGCTGTCGGCGGGCGAGGCGTCCTACCGGGCGGCGATGACGGCGCTCCAGCTCCACGGCGCGGTCGGCTACACCGAGGAGCTGGACCTGTCCCTGTGGCTGCGCAAGGCCCGCCCGCTGCGGGACGCCTGGGGAACGCCGTCGGCCTGCCGGGCCGAGGTGCTGCGGTCCGTCACACCACCGCGACGCTGATGTTCACGACGTACTGCTCCTCGACCGTGCCGTCCGGGAAGAGCGGGTTCAGCAGTTCCCGCTCCCCGGCCAGGTACTCGCGGGTGCCGGCCTCGCCCAGCAGGAGGAAGGCGGAGTGGCTGGCGAGGTTGGCGAGGTGGTCGTCGAGGGTGATGTGCCGGGACCAGCGCACGGAGCGGGTGGCGAACTCGCCGAGTCCCTGGGGCAGGGTGCGGTTGCTCACCCCTTTCGCCTCGAAGAACACCCGCAGCCGCTCGTCCTGTTCGGCGATCCACGGGACGCCGCTGTCCGCGTCGTTCCACCAGATGGCGAGCGCGCCGCCGGGGCGCAGCACCCGGCGGGCCTCGGGAACCGAGCGGGCCGGGTCGGTCCAGTGCCAGGCCTGGGCGTAGGTGAGCAGGTCGAACGCACCGGTGGCCAGCGGCAGCCGGTCCCCGTCCCCGCGCACGATCGGGATCCCGGGGTGCGTCCGGGCGAACTCGGCGGCCATCCCGTCCCCCGGCTCCACGGCGAGGACCTCGGCCCCGCGCTCGCGGAGGAGCGCGGTGGCGATCCCGGTCCCGGCCCCCACATCGGCCACCCGGGCCCCGGCGAGGGGCCGCCCGGCGAGGGCCTCGACGGCGTCGAAGAGGGCCGGCGGGTAGCCGGGTCGGTGAGCGCCGTACAGAGCTGCTGCTGCGTCGAAGGAACGGGCACGTGTTGTCATGCGTCCATTGTTTTCGATCAGACAATCGGCAACAAGATCGAGGTACTTGCACCATGCGAAGGACGATGACCACGGTGACCGTGTGCGCCGCGGCGGCCGTACTGCTCACCGGCTGCGGGAGCGCGAAGCCGGAGCCGGAGCCGGCCGGCGGAAGCAAGGGGCCGGCGGTCTCCGCGAGCGCCTCGTCCGCCCCGGCCAAGGCCGGCGGGGGCGCCACCCACGAGGTGACCCTGGAGGTCGGCGGGACCGGAAAGACGGCGATCATGTACAGCGGCATCGGCAGCGGCTTCGAGCCGCAGACCCTGCCGTGGTCGAAGAGCGGTACCGCGGAACTCACCGCCGCGGAGCAGAAGGTCGGCTACCTGGTGAACGTGGTTCCGGGCACGATCACGGGCCCCGACGGCAAGCTGCAGCAGGCCCCGTGCGTGATCAAGGTCGACGGGAAGAAGGTCGCGGAGAGCGACGGCGTGACGACCGTGAAGGGCTGCTCCTACACGATCAAGTAGGGCACGGTCGGCCCGACCGGTCCGGACGTCTTCTAGGTGCCGCGGCGCAGGGAGATCCGGGCGACGACGACGGTCTGGAGCAGGATCAGGGCCCCGGTGCCGAGGGCCGGCCAGCGCGGCCGGTCCGGGCGCCCGCCGACGGACCAGGTCGGGCCGTCGGGGTCCACGGTCACCTTCAGCCGGGCGCCGACCGGGAGGTCCTTCGCCACCGGGCCGGGCAGGTCCCGGCCCGCCTCGGTGCGCAGCCGCAGCGACGGGGCCGGGCCCGAGCCGTCCTCCACCATGGTCCGCTCGACCACGACCGCCTGCTCCTCGCGGCCGCGGTCGTGGAGGGTGTGCCGGTCCCAGGTGATCCCGCCGGCCACGGCGACCGCGACCGCGAGCAGCGCGACGAAGGTGCGGGCGAGGAACTCCGCGTCGGTGCCGTGCGGGACGGTCGCGCCGAGGACGAAGACGGCCAGCAGGACGGGGATCCAGGCGCCCTCGGGGCCCTGGAGCAGCCAGATCGCGGTGAACTCCCCCGCCAGGAGGATGCAGTTGCGCAAGGCGGCGCCCGGCAGCCTCCGTATCACTTCAGCCATGGACACATCATGCCCGGGAGCCGGGTGCGAAGGGGTCCTCGGGTCCTCGGGTCCTCGTGCAGCGCCTTCCCGCATCGTGTGATGCTGGCGCCATGACTGATCAACGCGGGGTCTCCGTCGTCCGCTGGCCCGACCGGAGCCCTTCCGCCGGACCCGGGCCGGCAGACCTGCTGACGGCCTACCACCTGCGGACGGAGGCGGAGAAGGGCGCGGCCGTCACCGACGTGGCCGGGCTGCCCGACCGCTACCGGGCAGAAATCCTGGACCCGCGGACCGCGTTCGCCGACGATGTCGTGCTGTTGGCCCTGAGCGGGGACACGGTCGCGGGATGCCTGGTGGTGACGACCCCCTGCGGCGGGCGGTCGGAGATCAAGCGGCTCTGGACGGATCCGGCGTTCCGGGGCCGGGGCATCGCGTCCCGCCTGGTCGGCGCCGCGCTCGCGCATGCCGCGGAAAGCGGAGTGAGCAGTGTGCGGCTGTCGGTGTGGAAATGGCGGACCGGTGCCATCGCCCTGTACGAACGGCTCGGCTTCGCCGTCACCGAGTCGTGGGACGAGCGGGACCAGCTGGTCTGCATGCAGCGCACGGTGTGAAGCCCCGGCCCGACCCGGGGCCCCCGGGGGGCCGTGCGCCTGGGCCGTCTCTTCCGGATCTTGCCGGCCGAGCCCGCGGAGTCCGGTGCCATGGGGTCTCCCCGGGCCCCGGCCCCAGCCCCGGCCCCGGCCCCCGCTCCCTGATCCGGCCCGATCGGCACGGCCTAGCCCTGTGCAGGAGGACGCCGGTGGGGATCCGGCCGACCCGGCCGTCCCGCATCCGGCGGGTCCGCCGCGCGGACTTCCGCGACCCAGGCCCCGGCCGCCCGCAGTGCGGCGGCGCCCGCCGGGAGCGGCAGGCCCAGGAAGCCGTGGAAGACCCCCGGGTACAGCTGGACCGCGCAGTCGACGCCGGCCCGCGCCAGGCGGCGGGCGTAGGCGAGACCCTCGTCGCGCAGGATGTCGCAGTCGGCGAGGACGATCAGCGCGGGCGGCAGGCCCGACAGGTCGGGGGCGCGCAGCGGCGAGACGTGCGGGTGCTCCGGGTCGCCGCCGTACTGGTCCCAGTACCAGGCCATGTGGGCGGCGGTGTGGAAGTAGCCCTCCGCGTAGGTCTCCACGGAGGCGGAGTCCATAGAGGCGTCCAGCGGCGGATAGAACAGCAGCTGCCCCGCGACGAGTTCGGGTGCGCGCAGGGCGGTCACGGCCGCGAGGTTGCCGCCGCTGGAGTCCCCGGCCAGCACCACCCTGCCGGGGTCGCAGCGATACGCGCGGGCCCGGTCGCGGGCCCAGAGCAGGACGGTGAGCGCATCGTCGGGCGCCGCCGGCCAGGGGTGTTCCGGGGCGAGCCGGTAGTCCACGGAGACGACCACGGCGCCCGCGGCCACCGCCAGGGAGCGGCAGGTCGCGTCGTGGCTGTCCGGCCCGCACATCATCCACCCGCCGCCGTGCAGGAAGACCACCAGCGGGCGGTCGGCCGGGCCGGGCGCGGGATCGTAGATCCGGACCGGTACCCCGTCCGCGACCGTGTCGGACACCGAGGCCACGGCCGGGCCCGCGCGGCCGGATCCGGAGGTGGCCGCCGCCCGCAGGGCGCCGGTGTCGCCGGGGCCCGGGAAGCCCGCCGTCATCGCGTCGCACAGCCGCCTGGCCTGCGGGGACAGCGGGTCCGCCGTCGGGGGGTGCGACGAGGAGCCGGGGCCGAAGTCGGGGCCGGGGCCGGAGCCGGGGCCGAAGTCGGCACGGGCGTCGGTCATGCGGCCGTCATCCCCCCGTCCACGGTGAACTCGGTGCCGGTGATGTACGAGGACGCGTCCGAGCAGAGGAAGAGGACGAGCTCCCCGACCTCCTCCGGGCGCCCGATGCGCCCCAGCGGTACGTGCGACCAGTCCCGGCCGGCGACCGCCTCGGCCACCATCGGGGTGTCGATGGCCCCCGGGTGCACCGAGTTGACCCGGATCCGGTCCGCGCCGAGGTCGAGCGCCGCCGACCGGGTCAGGCCGCGCAGCCCGAACTTGGTCGATCCGTAGGCCGCGTGGCCGGGTATCCCGACCAGGCCGGCGGTGGAGGAGATGTTGACGATCGAGCCGCCCCCGCCCGCCCGCAGCACCGGCGCCACCGCCTGGATGCCGAGGAACGGGCCGAGCAGATTGACCCGAAGCAGCGCCTCGAACTCGTCGAGCCGCTGCCGTTCCACATGGGCCGTGCGCCACAGGGCCGCGTTGTTGACCAGGGCCGAGACCGTCCCGAAGGCGCGGACCGCCTCCTTCACCACCGTCGCCCAGCTCTCCGGGTCGGCCACGTCGTGGCGTACGTACAGTCCCCGGTCGCCGAGTTCCGCGGCCACCGCCCGGCCCTCGTCCTCCCGTACGTCGGTGACCACGACCCGGGCGCCGGCCCGCGCGCACAGCCGGGCCTCGGCGGCGCCCTGGCCGCGCCCGGCGCCGGTGATCACGACGACCTTCCCTTCGAGGCGCTGTGCCACGGCTCAGCCCTCCAGCGCCCGGAAGTGCGGGATGACCTTCTCGCCCCACTGGCGGATGGTCTCCATGCAGACCTCCTGGGGGACGGTGCCCATCTGGATCAGGCACATCACCTCGTCGACGCCGATCTCGCGCAGTTGCTCGACGTAGGCGATGGCGGTCCCGGCGCTGCCGTACGCGTGATCCGCGTTGTAGGTGCCGGTGTCGACGGGGCGGGCGGGGATGTTCGCCTCGTGCAGCCGGGCGACGAGTTCCTCCCGTCCCCTGGCCAGCGCCCCCACGTGATCGTCCTCCTCGGCGTACGCGGTCGGCTCGGGGCCGTTCCCGTACCAGTGGGCGATGGCCTCGGCGAAGAACCGCTGGCCGCGCGTGCCGAGCCGCAGGGCCCGCTCGGCGTCGTCGAGGACGACGGTCGGGCACAGGGCGGAGAGGTGGTCGTTGACCTGGGTGGAGACCAGGCGCTCACCGGTGCGCGCCGCGATGGCCTCGTCGTAGACCTTGCGCATGGTGCGTACGTCGTCGGCGCCCGCGAAGCCCATCACCAGGGCCCCGATGCCGAGTTCGGCGGCCAGCTTGAGGCTGTCGTGCCGGGAGCAGGCCATGAACAGCGGCGGGTGCGGGTCCTGGACCGGGCGGGGCAGGATCGCGCCGGGGCCGATGTCGATGGAGCCGTGCCATTCGAAGGTCTCCTCCTTCCAGGCCGAGGCGAAGATCCGCAGCGCCTCCTCCGTCTGCGGTTGGGTGTCCTCGGGCCTGACCCCGTACATGGACATCTCCTGGCGGGTGGCTCCGCGGCCGGCGCCGATGTCGACGCGGCCGCCGCAGAGCACGTCGAGCATGGCCGCGCGCTCGGCGACGCGTACGGGGTGCTGGTAGCCGAAGGGCATGGTGACGACGCCGTGGCCGATCCGGATCCGGTGGGTGCGGGCGGCCACCCAGGTCAGGAAGATTTCGGAGGCGCTCATGTGCGCGTACCGGGTCAGGGAGTGGTGTTCGACGGCCCAGATCCGGTCGAAGCCCATCTCCTCGGCGTACACGGCCTGTTCGACGCAGTCGTGGATGACCTGGCGCTCGCTTTCGGGGGTGGGATCGACGAGCTGCGCCTCGAAGATCATCGAGAACTTCACGGTGAGGTCCCTCCGCGCGACGGTCGGGGTGTGCGGGGTTACTTCTAATAGAAATACTTCTAGCAGGCATACGTTGCAGGGGGAAGGGCGCCGGGAGGGCCGGTCGTAGACTGCGCTGCGTGGCAGACGAGACGAACAGGCGCGCGCTCCCCGCGACCAGCTGGGCGGTGCTCGGGCTGCTCTCCTTCGGAGAGGAGCTCTCCGGCTACGACCTGAAGAAGTGGTCGGACCGGTCGCTGCGGTTCTTCTACTGGAGCCCGTCCTTCAGCCAGATCTACAGTGAGCTCAAGCGGCTGGAGAAGGCCGGCTACGCCTCCTCGCGGATGGTCGCCCAGGACACCGGGACGCGCGACAAGCGGGTCTACCGGATCACGGACGAGGGCATGACGGCCGTACGGCAGTGGGCCCGCGAGGCCCCCGTCGACCCGCCCGTCCTCAAGCACGGGCCGATGCTGAGGCTATGGCTGGGGCACCTGCTGGAGCCGGAGCAGATGCGCGAGGTCCTCGCCCAGCACCAGGAGTTCGCGGAGAGGATGCGCCGTCGCGCGGTGGCCGACGCCGAGGCCGCGCAGGAGGAGAGCGCCTGGGCGTACCCGACGCTCACCCTCAGGTGGGCCGAGCGGTACTACGCCTCCGAGCGGGACCTCGCGGCCGCGATGCTCGACGACATCGACGCACTGGCCGCCGGGCGGGACGGGCGCGAGCCGCACGGCAAGCGCCCGTAGGCGGCCGATCCGGGTTTCGCGGAGGCAGTCCGACGGGCCCACGCGCTGCCGTACCCTCGCCCCATGACGGGCAGTGCGATCGATCTCCGCAAGGTGGAGGAAACGGCTCCGGCGCTGGTGAGCCTCTACAAGAGCGCCGGGGTCTCCCTGCGCAAGTACGGCCTGGAGGGCGGGCGGGCGGCGGTCTACCTGGTCCTGGACTACTCCGGGTCGATGCGCCCGTACTACGCGGACGGCAGCGTGCAGGCCCTCGCTGACCGGGTGCTGGGGCTGTCCGCCCACCTGGACGACGACGCCCGGGTGCCGGTGGTCTTCTTCTCCACCGAGGTCGACGCCGTGGAGGAGATCTCCCTGGCGGGGCACGCGGGCCGGGTCACCGAGATCGCCTCCCGGCTGGGCCACATGGGCAAGACGGCCTACCACGCGGCGATGGACGCGGTCATCGACCACTACCTGGACTCGGGAGCAACGGCGCCCGCCCTGGTGGTCTTCCAGACCGACGGCGGGCCGATCAACAAGCTCGCGGCGGAGCGGTACCTGTGCAAGGCGGCCCGGCTGCCGCTGTTCTGGCAGTTCGTCGGCTTCGGCAACACGCGCAGCACGCAGTTCGACTTCCTGCGCCGGCTCGACGAGCTGCCGGTGCCGGCGATGCGGGCCGTCGACAACGCGGGCTACTTCCACGCGGGCCAGGACCCGCGCGGCGTGCCGGACGGCGAGCTCTACGACCGCCTCGTCGGGGAGTTCCCGGGCTGGCTGGCGGCGGCGCGCGGTGCGGGCATCGTGCGCGCCTGACGGGTGAGCGCCGGGGCCACGCGCTTTGATGGGACGTATGACGACGACCAACTGGGCAGCGTTCGAGGAGGCGGAGCCGGAGTTCGCGGCGGCCGTCCGGGCCCGCTTCGCGCAGTACCCCCACCATGTCCTGGCCACCCTCCGCAAGGACGGATCCCCCCGGGTGACGGGGCTGAACGTCTCCAT
Source organism: Streptomyces sp. Sge12 (assembly GCF_002080455.1). Lineage (NCBI taxonomy): Bacteria > Bacillati > Actinomycetota > Actinomycetes > Kitasatosporales > Streptomycetaceae > Streptomyces > Streptomyces sp. Sge12. Next base: position 5,808,519 of record NZ_CP020555.1, on the reverse strand, counting down.
CAGGGGCGGGGAACTGTGGCTCGGCATGATGGCCGGCTCGATGAAGGCCCGGGACCTCCAGCGCGACCCGCGCTTCGCCCTGCACACCAATCCGGGCGGCGGCGAGAACATGCCGGACGGGGACGTACGGATCTCCGGTCGCGCGGTGGAGCTCCTGGACCCGCCGGAACTGCACCGGTACGCGGAGGAGACCGAGACCCCGCACCCGTTCCACCTCTTCCACGCCGACCTGACGGAGGTCGTCCACGTCGGCGTGGACGGCGATGACCTGGTGATCCGCACATGGACCCCGGAGCACGGCCTGCACACCCTGCGCCGGGGCGACGACGACGAGCCGCCGCGCGAGGACCCGGCGGAAGGCGGTGCGGCCGGCTGAGGGGACGGGGGCGCTCAGCGCCTCGTCTCGTACCTGGTCAGGATCACTCCGCAGGGAAGCGTCCGCGTCTCCAGCAGGTTCAGGTTCACCCAGCTGTCCAGCGCGGTGAAGAACGGCGTGCCGCCGCCCACCAGGACCGGTGCGGTGGCCAGCACGTACTCGTCGATCAGCCCGGCCCGCATGGCCGCCGCGGCGAGCGTGGCGCCGCCGATGTCCATCGGGCCGCCGTCCTCGGCCTTGAGCCGGGTGATCTCGGCGACCGCGTCACCGGTGACCAGGCGGGTGTTCCAGTCGACCTTGTCGACCGTCGAGGAGAACACCACCTTCGACATGTTCCGCCAGCGGCGCGCGTATTCGATCTCCGCCGGGGTGGCGTCGGGCCGCTGGTCGCCGGTCGGCCAGTAGGAGCTCATCGTCCGCCACAGCTTGCCCCCGTACAGCGACAGGTCGGTCGCCGCCAACCGGTCGGACCAGTACTGGAACAGCTCGTCGCTCGGCACGCTCCAGCCGATGTCGTCGCCGGGCGCGGCGATGTAGCCGTCCAGGGACAGGTTCATGCCGTAGATCAGTTTCCGCATGGCGCCGGCCTTCTGTGAGTCGGTCTCGCATGGTCCTCGTGCTCGGCGGATCAGCCGCACACACATCGTTCCGCAGACGGACTAGATCCGCGGCTTCTTGTCCTTCGCGGCGAGGGCGGCGGGGTTCACGTCCACCCAGCTGCGGTCGATGTTGAGGGTGATCCCGCCGTAGGTGGCGTCGTGGTCGCCGCGGAACTGGTGGGCCCGGCGCGGGCCCGCCCACTTGGCGGTGCCCTTGGCCAGGCCCATGTCGGCGTCGCCCACGGACGCCGAAAGGTTCCAGCGGGCGGCCCAGAGCACATCGGGCATCGCCTGCGGGGCCTGGTGGTAGTGGGCGCTGAGCGCCTTGACCCCGGAGCTCACCGAGACGTAGGCGGCGGAGCGGAAGCCCAGCTCGTGCAGCCGCTGCGTCCAGGCGGTCAGGTAGGCGACGACCGGGGCGTCCCAGGTGGCGCGGTCGGTGTAGTTCTCCAGGTCGTTGTAGAGCACCGTGCCCGCGGGCAGCCGCAGCGACCGGGCCGCGTCCACCGCGCCCTCGGCGGCCTCCCGGCCCTGCCCGTTGGCCTCGGAGGGGTCGGTGGACAGGCCGGTGCCGGCGTTGTGCCAGGGCTGCGGGCCCACCCAGATGGGCATCAGGTGCCAGCCCGCGGCGGCCTGCCGTTCGACCCAGCGGGCGGTGAGCCGCGGCTGGGCGCAGGCCCGGGCCCGGCCGCCGATGTAGACGCCGATCGCACCGAAGGGGGAAGCGGCCCGCCAGGTGTCCATGGCCTTCTGGGTGGGGGCGGTGCAGGCGTCGAAGCCCTCGCCCTTGAAGGGCTCCTGGGCGCTACGGGGACCCGGGCCGCCGGCGGTGGCCGCGGCGACGACCGGGGCCACGGCGACGACGGGGGCCGGGCCCGGCGGGGTCGCCGCGGCTCGCGCCCGCGCCAGCACCCGGCGTACGGCGTCGGGCGTGGTCCCGTAGGAGACGGTGGCCATGACCGCGGAGCGGCGCAGGGCGTACCGCAGCTCGTTGCTGTCGGAGCGGGGCGGGGCCTCGCGCAGGGTGGTCCGGGAGTCCACCGCGACGGTCGGGATGTCGGCGCGCTCCGGGGCCCCGGCGAGGGGTTCGAGGTGCAGGGTGTCGGCGCGGACGGCGACGGCCCGGCCGGTGCATTCGGCCTGGGTACCGGCGTGGCCGAGGTACAGGGTGGGCAGGTCGAGGCGCACGCACGCGTCGGGGTTGCGGTCGAGGTCGACGACCCGCCAGTCGGCGGGGAGGGTGACGCGCAGACCGCGGTAGTCGACGGTCCGGCCGTCGTCGTCGGCGGCGGCGGACGGCTGGACGGGAATCAGCAGGGCGGCGCCGAGCAGGCCGCTCAGCAGGGTTCGTACGGGAGCCATGATCCAGAGGGGTACCAGACCGGGGCCGCCGTGAACTGTGCGCGCGTCGAGCGCAGTTGACCCGTCCGGCCCAGCCGCGCCCAGCCCGGCCCGTCGGTGTGGGTCACCTGCACGAGTGAAGGGGGCCCGGGCCCGTCACGGCGGGCGAGTAGGGTCGAGGGGGCGGCCGAAGCCAGTTGCGTTGGCTTCGGCCGCCCCTTTTCCCCGTCCCGGTCGGGCGCCTCAGGCCGTCCGGCGGCGCAGCCACCAGGTGCAGAAGCCGGCCAACAGTCCGGAGAGCGCGAGGAAGATCCCGGTTTCGATCCACTGGAAGGTCCAGTAGCGGTCGGCGGGCTGGTAGTCGACCGCTATGTGGTGCTTCGACGTGGTGAAGCACTCGAAGGGGTCCCGCTCGCGTTCCGCGCAGCCCTCGGCGCCGCGGACCTCCCGGCCGGAGGAGTCGAGCACCGCACCCGGTTCGGACACGACCCAGACGCCGGGCCTGAGCACCCCGACCCTCAGGTGGGCGTCGTCCCCGGAGCCCTTCAGCTGGATGTGGTTCCCGTTCCAGGCGTCCTGCGGTGCACCGGACTCCTCGCCGCCGCCCACCGGCGCCATGACGAGGGAGCTGAGCGCGACATCGGTGTGCTCCGACGCCACGAAGTGCGGGCGGATCGCGAAGGGCACGAGGATCTGGACGGCGAGGAAGGCGACCAGGGTCGCGGCCATCGCCGGCACGGTGCGCCGGATCAGCAGTCCGGCGCAGGCGCCGAGGGTGAAGGCGAACGCCGCGTAGCCGAGGGGGACGATCGCCCGGCCGCTGAACATGAGCGGGGTGAACCGGTCGAGGTTGACCCGGTCGATGGGGCTCGCCCACCAGGTCACCAGGAGGCTGAGCAGCCCGGTGACGGCGACGGCGATCAGGCCGACGGCCCCGAGCTTGACGAGGAGCCAGCGGCCCCGGGTGATGCTCTGGTTCCAGACGAGCCGGTGGGTGCCGGTCTCCAGTTCGCGGGCGATCAGCGGGGCGCCCCAGAAGATCCCGATGATGCCGGGTGCGGCGAGCAGCAGGCTCGTGACGTAGTAGGTCAGCGTCTGGTACTCGACGACCAGCGCGTTCTTGGCCGATTCGCAGTCGCTGCGGCAGCCGGCGACGGTGCTGTCGTAGACGTCGCGCATCTGGAGGCCGGTGACCACGAGGAATATCGCGATCGCGGCCAGGGCGGCCAGGGCTGCCAGGGTCTGGACGCGGTATTGGCGCCAGGTCAGCCAGATCATCGCTGGTCCTCCCGGGTGGTTCGGGGGCCGGCCCCGGCCGTGGCGCCCTGACTCATGTAGGTGAGGACGAGGTCCTCGAGGTTGAGCGGCTCCAGTACCCAGGAGGGATCCTGGAGCGCCTTGTCGGAGCGCACGATGAAGGTGCTCTGCCGCTCGGTGTGGGTCTCCTGGATGACCTGCATGTCCGGGGGCAGGGTGGACGCTTCGCGGCGGGCGGTGGTGAGCCGGAAGTGGGTGGCGAGCAGGTCGTCGACGTCGCCGGCCACCTGGACCCGGGAGGCGACCAGCGAGATCAGGTGGTCGCAGACCCGTTCCAGGTCGGACACCAGGTGGGACGAGAGCACGACGGTGGTCCCGTGTTCGGCGACGACCTCCATCAGGCTCTGCAGGAACTCCCGCCGGGCGAGGGGGTCCAGAGCGGCGACGGGCTCGTCGAGGATCAGCAGCTCGGGCCGTTTGGCGACGGCGAGGGTCAGGGCCACCTGGGCGCGCTGGCCGCCGGAGAGCTTCCCGGCCTTCTGGGCGGGGTCCAGGCCGAGCCGCCCGATCCGCTCCTGTGCCAGCCGGGCGTCCCAGCCCGGGTTGAGGCGGGCGCCGAGCCGCAGGTGGTCGGCGATCGACAGGCCGGCGTAGGTGGGGGTGTCCTGGGCGACGAATCCGACCTTGGCCAGCTGCCCGGGGCCGGCGGCGGGGCGTCCGCCGAGCACCTCGATGGTGCCCGAGGTCGGGCCGATCAGTCCGCAGGCCAGCTGCAACAGGGTCGACTTTCCTGCCCCGTTGGGGCCGACCAGGCCGACGACGCGTCCGGGCGGGACGCTCAGGGTGCAGTCGCGCAGCGCCTCTTTGCGGCCGTACCGCTTGCCCAGCGCGCGGGCTTCCAATATGGCGGTCATTTCTCCTCTTCGGTGTGCGGGTCCGTGCCGGTGCGGGCGGTGGGGGCGGTGCGGGCGGCACGGAAGGTGCTCAGGAACAGGGCCTCGATGCTCTCCTCGCCCAGCCCGGCGGCCCGCGCCCTGTCGAGCCACAGCTGCAACTCGCGGCGCAGCGGCTCGTGTTCGGACAGCGAGTCGTCGCTGAGGGTGCCGGAGATGAAGGTGCCGACCCCGGGCTTCTTCGAGACCAGGCCCTCGTACTCGAGCTCCCGGTACGCCTTGAGCACGGTGTTCGGGTTGATCGCCACACCGGCCGCGACGTCCTTGACGGTCGGCAGCCGGTCCCCCTCGGACAGCAGCCCCAGTCGCAGGGCCTGACGGACCTGCTGGATGAGCTGCATGTACGGAGCGACGCCGGAGCGGGCATCGAGGTGAAACTCGATCACTGTCCTCCTCTATTCATCTAGCTTACTAGCACTATAGGACTACGCGTGTCCGATCACTGTCAAGCGATGGGGCGTCAACACGACTGTGAGCAGCCCGGATTGGGGACGGAGTCGCCTGAGTACGCGTACTCAGGCAGATGTCGGTACCGCTGGGTAGCGTCGCGCCTGTCCGACGAACGGACGACACGACCACATGGGGGACGACATGAAGAAGCGCACCACCGCCCTGGCGGCCCTGGCCCCGGCTCTCGCACTGACCCTGGCGGCGAGCCCGGCCCGGGCCGCGCCGACGAGCGAGGTCATCGGCTACCCGGGCCCCGACGGCCTGATCTGGATCGCCGACCAGGCCGGTTCCAGCGGCTTCGTCTCGGGCGGCCTCTCCGAGCGGCTGGACACGTTCATCACGTTCGGCTGCGCCGACGGCGGGAGCATCGAGGTGTCGTTCCGGCTCCAGGAGCACCCCGACCGCGACCCGGCCCCCTTCACCGTCGACTGCCCCGGCACGGACCCGACGGTCGTCACGCTCCCCCTCGGCACCGGCATCCACGGCGGATTCACCGCGTGGGTGACGGCCTCGACCCCGACCACCCGCTGGGGCGCCACGGTCACCCAGCCCGAGTAGCCCCGAACACGCCGCAGCGCCCGCCGTACCCGGCGGGCGCTGCGGCGGAAGGTCAACCGGTGCCGTGGGCGATCAGGGGCAATGCTGCACGGCCCGGATGAACGACACCCATGTGGCAGCCCCGAAAACGAGGACCGGCCCGGCGCCGGCCAGCTTGCTGTCGCGGACGGGGACCAGGCCAGGGAGGTCGTCGGACACCTCGACGCAGTTGCCGCCCTCGCCGTTGGTATACGAGGACGTCCGCCAGGACAGACCGTCTACGTCTGCGCGCATCTCGCGTGCTCCTCCGCCACCGACTCGATCAAGGCCAGGGACGCCTCCGGCGACAGCGCGGCAGCCCTTGCAAGATCGTATGACCTCCAGTGGCGCCGAACCAGTGCCGGATCGTCCAGCAGTTGCCCTGCATGAGGGCCCTCGGTGTATGCCACATCGGGTGCATCGGCAAACTGCATGATCCTCAGGGACGCATCCAGGACACCATGGGCACCGGCCGAGAACGGCACCACCTGCACAGTGATCCGATAGCCCCGGACGAACGACGAGATATGCCGCAGCTGAGCGGCCATCACGGCAGGCCCCCCGACCACCGTCCTCAGCACGGCCTCGTGCAGCACGACCCACACCTCAGGGGTTTCCGGAACACTGAGAAGCCGGGCGCGCTCAGCACGCGCCGAGACCACGGTGTCAACATGCTCCGCCAAGGCCGTGGGACCGGTCGCCCGAACCACGGCCCGTGCGTAGTCCGCCGTCTGGAGCAGCCCGGGAACCAGAGTGGAGCCATAGTCGAAGATGGCCGTCGCCAGGCGTTCCAGCTCGGCCGCCTCGGCGAAGTACTCGACGTGCTTCGATTTGAACGCCCTGGCCAGCCGCGTGAAGTAGTCCCCGGTGCCGAACACCTTGTCGATCAGCTCCGCGATCTCCGGCCGCAGCCGCCGCGTGCCGCACTCCATCTGCCCGACGTACGCCCCGCTCGTGAAGATCCGCTCGCCCAGACCGTCCTGGGTGAGCCCGGCCGCTTCCCGGTGGCGCCGCAGTTCCTCGCGGGCGAACTCCTCCGGTGTCTGCGCCCCGCTCAGATCCTTCTGCTTGCCACGAGCCAACTCCCCCGCTTCCGCAGCACCTTGCTCCGCGAAAAGCGTAGTCCCTGCCGAGCCCGCGAAACAGCGGTACGGATTGATACGACTACAGAACGCCACAGCGCCCGTCATCCCTGGTCGGGGACATGACGGGCGCTGTGTCGGGAGTTCCGTACGCCGTTGTACGGACCGTATGAGGGGTCCCTCCCCCGATGGGGAGGGGGGTTGCTGCATCAGACGGTCAGAGAACGATCCGTCGGCTTGACCGGGTACGGGAGGGCGCTGGAGCCGGTCAGGAAGCGGTCCACGCCGCGGGCGGCCGAGCGGCCTTCCGCGATGGCCCACACGATGAGCGACTGGCCGCGGCCCGCGTCGCCGGCGACGAAGACGCCGTCGACGTTGGTCGCGTAGGAGGCGTCGCGGTCGATGTTGCCGCGGGCGTCCAGCTCCAGGCCGAACTGCTGGACCAGGCCGTTCGCCTGGTCGGTGCCCGTGAAGCCCATCGCCAGGGTGACCAACTGCGCGGGGAGGACGCGCTCGGTGCCGGCCTTCTGGACGAGCTTGCCGTCCTCGAAGGCGACCTCGACCAGGTGGAGGGCCTGGACGTTGCCGTCCTCGTCGCCCTCGAAGTGGGTGGTGGAGACGGAGTAGACCCGCTCGCCGCCCTCCTCGTGGGCCGAGGTGACCTTGTAGAGCATCGGGAAGGTCGGCCAGGGCTGGTTGGCGTTCCGCTCCTCGCCCGGCCTGGGCATGATCTCCAGCTGCGTGACCGAGGCCGCGCCCTGGCGGTGGGCGGTGCCCACGCAGTCCGCGCCGGTGTCGCCGCCGCCGATGACGACGACGTGCTTGCCCTCGGCCGTGATGGGGGGCGCCATGAAGTCGCCCTCCTGGACCTTGTTGGCGAGCGGCAGGTACTCCATCGCGAAGTGGATGCCGTTCAGCTCGCGGCCCGGGACCGGCAGGTCGCGGGAGACGGTCGCGCCCGCCGCGATGACCACCGCGTCGAACCGCTTGCGCAGGTCGGTGGCGGTGATGTCGCGGCCGACCTCGATGCCGGTGCGGAACTTGGTGCCCTCCGCGCGCATCTGCTCGATGCGGCGGTTGATGTGCACCTTCTCCATCTTGAACTCGGGGATGCCGTAGCGCAGCAGGCCGCCGATGCGGTCGGCGCGCTCGTACACGACCACGGTGTGGCCGGCCCGGGTCAGCTGCTGGGCGGCGGCCAGACCGGCCGGGCCGGAGCCGATGACGGCCGCGGTCTTGCCGGACAGCCGCTCCGGCGCCTGCGGGGTGACGTCGCCGTTGTCCCACGCCTTGTCGATGATCGAGACTTCGACGTTCTTGATGGTCACGGCGGGCTGGTTGATGCCGAGCACGCACGCCGACTCGCACGGGGCCGGGCACAGCCGCCCGGTGAACTCCGGGAAGTTGTTCGTGGCGTGCAGTCGCTCGGAGGCGGCGGTCCAGTCCTCGCGGTACGAGAAGTCGTTCCACTCCGGGATCAGGTTCCCGAGCGGGCACCCGTTGTGGCAGAACGGGATGCCGCAGTCCATGCAGCGGCCGGCCTGCTTGCTGATGATCGGGAGCAGCGAGCCCGGGACGTAGACCTCGTTCCAGTCCCCGAGCCGTTCGGCGACGGGACGGGTGCAGGCGGTCTCGCGATCGGTGGTGAGGAAGCCCTTCGGGTCAGCCATGGGTCGCCGCCTCCATCATCTTCTCCGTGGTCTCGGATTCCGAGAGTCCGGCGAGCTCAGCGGCGTCCTTGGCGGCGAGCACTGCCTTGTACGTGGTCGGGATGATCTTGCTGAACCGGTCCACCGCGACGGACCAGTCGGCGAGGAGCTTCGCGGCCACGGTCGAGCCGGTCTCCTCCTCGTGGCGGCGCACCACATCGTGCAGCCACTGCTTGTCGGTGTCGGACAGGACGGTCTCGACCGCGCCCGCGTTGCCGACGTTGACGTTGTGCGGGTCGAGGTCGATGACGTACGCGACGCCGCCCGACATGCCGGCCGCGAAGTTGCGGCCCGTCTCGCCCAGGACGACCGCCCGGCCACCGGTCATGTACTCGCAGCCGTGGTCGCCCACGCCCTCCGAGACGACCAGGGCACCCGAGTTGCGGACGCAGAAGCGCTCGCCGGTGCGGCCGCGCAGGAACATCTCGCCGCCGGTGGCTCCGTAGCCGATGGTGTTGCCGGCGATGGTGGAGTACTCGGCGAGGTGGTCGGCGCCGCGGTCCGGGCGGACCACGATGCGGCCGCCGGAGAGGCCCTTGCCGACGTAGTCGTTGGCGTCGCCCTCCAGGCGGAGGGTGATGCCCTTGGGCACGAAGGCGCCGAAGGACTGGCCGGCGCTGCCGGTGAAGGTCAGGTCGATGGTGTTGTCGGGCAGGCCCGCACCGCCGAACTTCTTGGTGACCTGGTGGCCGAGCATGGTGCCGACGGTCCGGTTGATGTTGCGGATCGCGACCTGGGCGCGGACCGGCTGGGCCGCTTCGGCGGTGGCGGCGTTCAGGGCCTCGGAGGCGAGCTCGATCAGCTCGTTGTCGAGGGCCTTCTCCAGGCCGTGGTCCTGCTCGATCAGGGCGTGGCGGACCGCGCCCTCGGGCAGCTCCGGCACGTAGAAGAGCGGCTCCAGGTCGAGGCCCTGCGCCTTCCAGTGCGTGACGGCCTTGGTGGTGTCGAGGAGTTCGGCGTGGCCGACGGCCTCCTCGATCGTGCGGAAGCCCAGCTCGGCGAGGATCTCGCGCACCTCCTCCGCGATGTACTCGAAGAAGTTGACGACGAACTCGGGCTTGCCGGAGAAGCGGTCGCGCAGGACCGGGTTCTGGGTGGCGATGCCGACCGGGCAGGTGTCCAGGTGGCAGACGCGCATCATGACGCAGCCGGAGACGACGAGCGGCGCGGTCGCGAAACCGAACTCCTCGGCGCCGAGGAGCGCGGCGATGACCACGTCGCGGCCGGTCTTGAGCTGGCCGTCCGTCTGGACGACGATCCGGTCGCGCAGCCCGTTGAGCAGCAGGGTCTGCTGGGTCTCGGCGAGGCCGAGCTCCCAGGGGCCGCCCGCGTGCTTGAGGGAGGTGAGCGGGGAGGCGCCCGTTCCGCCGTCGTGGCCGGAGATGAGGACGACGTCCGCGTGGGCCTTGGAGACACCGGCGGCGACCGTACCCACGCCGACCTCGGAGACCAGCTTCACGTGGATGCGGGCGGCCGGGTTGGCGTTCTTGAGGTCGTGGATCAGCTGAGCCAGGTCCTCGATGGAGTAGATGTCGTGGTGCGGCGGCGGGGAGATCAGGCCGACGCCCGGGGTGGAGTGCCGGGTCTTGGCGACCCACGGGTACACCTTGTGGCCGGGCAGCTGGCCGCCCTCGCCGGGCTTGGCGCCCTGCGCCATCTTGATCTGGATGTCGTCCGCGTTGACCAGGTACTCCGAGGTCACGCCGAAGCGGCCGGAGGCGACCTGCTTGATGGACGAGCGGCGCGCCGGGTCGTAGAGGCGGTCCGGGTCCTCGCCGCCCTCACCGGTGTTGGACTTGGCGCCCAGCTGGTTCATGGCGATGGCGAGGGTTTCGTGCGCCTCCTTGGAGATGGAGCCGTACGACATGGCGCCGGTGGAGAAGCGCTTGACGATGTCGGCGACCGACTCGACCTCGTCGATGGAGATGGCCTCGCGGTCGGCCTTGAAGCCGAACAGGCCGCGGAGCGTCATCAGGCGCTCGGACTGCTCGTTCACCCGGGCCGTGTACTGCTTGAAGATGTCGTACCGGCGGTTGCGGGTGGCGTGCTGGAGGCGGAAGACCGTCTCCGGGTCGAACAGGTGCGGCTCGCCCTCGCGGCGCCACTGGTACTCGCCGCCGATCTCCAGCGCGCGGTGCGTGGCCGCGATGCCGGAGACGGGGTACGCCTTGGCGTGGCGCGCGGCCACCTCCTTGGCGATGACGTCCAGGCCGGCGCCGCCGATCTTGGTGGCGGTGCCGTTGAAGTAGGTCTCGACGAACTCGTCGTTCAGGCCGACGGCCTCGAAGACCTGGGCGCCGCGGTAGGAGGCGACGGTGGAGATGCCCATCTTGGACATGACCTTCAGGACGCCCTTGCCGAGCGCGTAGATCAGGTTCTTGATGGCCTGCTCCGGCTCCAGGCCGGACAGGAAGGTACCGGCGCGCAGCAGGTCCTCGACGGACTCCATGGCGAGGTACGGGTTGACCGCGGCCGCGCCGTAGCCGATGAGCAGGGCGACGTGGTGGACCTCGCGGACGTCACCGGCCTCGACGAGCAGGCCCACCTGGGTGCGCTGCTTGGTGGCGATGAGGTGGTGGTGCACGGCGGAGGTGAGCAGCAGCGACGGGATCGGGGCGTGCTCGGCGTCCGAGTGGCGGTCCGAGAGGACGATGAGGCGGGCGCCGTTGGCGATCGCCGCGTCGGCCTCGGCGCGGATCTGCTCGATACGGGCGGCCAGGGCCTCGCCGCCGCCGGAGACCCGGTAGAGGCCGGAGAGCGTGGCGGCCTTCATGCCGGGCATGTCGCCGTCGGCGTTGATGTGGATGAGCTTGGCCAGCTCGTCGTTGTCGATCACCGGGAAGGGCAGGGTGACGCTGCGGCAGGACGCGGCGGTCGACTCCAGCAGGTTGCCCTGCGGGCCGAGCGAGGACAGCAGCGAGGTGACGAGCTCCTCGCGGATGGCGTCCAGCGGCGGGTTGGTGACCTGCGCGAAGAGCTGGGTGAAGTAGTCGAAGAGCAGCCGGGGGCGCTCGGACAGGGCCGCGATCGGGGAGTCCGTACCCATGGAGCCGAGCGGCTCGCCGGCGGTACGGGCCATCGGCGCGAGGATGACGCGCAGCTCTTCCTCGGTGTAGCCGAAGGTCTGCTGGCGGCGGGTGACCGAGGCGTGGGTGTGCACGATGTGCTCGCGCTCGGGCAGGTCCGACAGCTCGATCTCGCCGGTCTCCAGCCACTCCGCGTAGGGGGCGGCGGCGGCCAGCTCGTTCTTGATCTCGTCGTCCTCGATGATCCGCTTCTGGGCGGTGTCGACGAGGAACATCTTGCCGGGCTGCAGGCGGCCCTTGCGGACGACCTTGGCCGGGTCGATGTCGAGCACGCCGACCTCGGAGCCGAGCACGACGAGGCCGTCGTCGGTGACCCAGTAGCGGCCGGGGCGCAGACCGTTGCGGTCGAGGACCGCGCCGACCTGGGTGCCGTCGGTGAAGGTGACGCAGGCCGGGCCGTCCCAGGGCTCCATCTGGGTGGAGTGGTACTTGTAGAACGCGCGGCGGGCCGGGTCCATCGAGGTGTGGTTCTCCCACGCCTCCGGGATCATCATCAGCACGCTGTGCGGGAGCGACCGGCCGCCGAGGTGGAGCAGCTCCAGGACCTCGTCGAAGGAGGCCGAGTCGGAGGCGTCCGGGGTGCAGATCGGGAAGATCCGGTCCAGCACGCCCTCGCCGAATGCCTCGGAGGCCAGCTGGGACTCGCGGGCCTTCATCCAGTTGCGGTTGCCCTTGACCGTGTTGATCTCGCCGTTGTGCGCGACGAAGCGGTACGGGTGGGCGAGCGGCCACGACGGGAAGGTGTTCGTGGAGAACCGCGAGTGGACCAGGGCGACGGCCGAGGCGAAGCGGCGGTCGGAGAGGTCGGGGAAGAAGGGCTCCAGCTGGCCGGTGGTCAGCATGCCCTTGTAGACGATGGTGCGGGCGGAGAGCGACGGGAAGTAGACACCGGCCTCGCGCTCGGCGCGCTTGCGCAGCACGAAGGCCTTGCGGTCCAGCTCGATGCCGGTGTTGCCGTTGCTGACGAACAGCTGGGAGAAGGCCGGCATGGTGGCGCGGGCGCCGTTGCCGAGCAGGTCCGGGGTGACCGGGACCTCGCGCCAGCCGAGGACCGTGAGGTTCTCCTCGGCGGCGAGGGCCTCGATCTGCTCCACGGCGACGGCCTGTGCGGTGCCGTCGGCGGGGAGGAAGGCGATACCGACGGCGTAGCCGCCGGCCTCGGGGAGCTCGAAGCCGGCCACCTCGCGCAGGAACGCGTCCGGGACCTGGCTGAGGATTCCGGCGCCGTCGCCCGAGTCCGGCTCGGAGCCGGTCGCGCCGCGGTGCTCGAGGTTCCGCAATACGGTCAGGGCCTGCTCAACGAGTGTGTGGGTGGCCTCGCCGGTGAGGTTCGCCACGAATCCGACGCCACAGGCGTCCTTCTCGTTGCGCGGGTCGTACATGCCCTGCTGGGCGGGGCGACCGTCCATGGGCGACCAGGCGGTGGTGCTGGAGCCGGTCGCGGAGTGCGTGGATGCGGAACGCATCGGCTCTCCCGTCGTCGTCGTGGCATATGTGCATAGCCGAGGGACGACGTTGGCCCTCTGCGAAATTTCGTGCAGATTACATGATGACGACAATCCCGAGAAGCGGATACGTCATTCCAGCATGCGGACACTGCACGAGGCAGAAAGAGGGGAACTTCCGCGGCACGCTACGGCGGTATCGCAGGGCGGAGGTTCCGGTGCAGGGCGGGCATCGTTGCCCGGAGTCCTGGTCTGATGCCCGGCGGACACGGGATCGAAACCGCCGAGTAATGAACTATTTATGTGGCGCTCTGCATAGTGTCTCACTCCAGCCGCGGTCAGCCTATGGCTCCACCGATCCAGGTTCCCAGGATGTACGTCACACCCGCGGCCGCGCCACCCAGCGCCAGCTGGCGTACTCCGCTGTACCACCAGGACCGGGCCGTGACCCGGGAGACGACCGCCCCGCAGGCGAAGAGACCGGCCAGCGCGAGCAGCACCGCGGGCCACAGGGCTGTGGCGCCGAGCAGGTACGGCAGTACCGGCAGCAGCGCGCCCAGCGCGAAGGAGCCGAAGGACGACACCGCCGCGACCAGCGGCGAGGGCAGGTCGTCGGGGTCGATGCCGAGCTCCTCGCGGGCGTGGATCTCCAGCGCCTGCTCGGGATCGCGGGACAGCTGCATGGCCACCTCGCGGGCGAGCGACGGCTCGACGCCGCGGGAGACGTAGAGCTCGGCGAGCTCCTCCATCTCGTCCACCGGATGCCCCAGCAACTGCTGGCGCTCCACGTCCAGTTCGGCGAGGACCAGTTCGCGCTGCGAGGCGACGGAGGTGTATTCGCCGGCCGCCATGGAGAAGGCGCCGGCCGCGAGACCCGCCAGCCCGGTGATGACGACGGTCTGCGGGGCGACGGCGCCGCCGGCCACACCGGTCATCAGGGCGAGGTTGGAGACGAGCCCGTCCATGGCACCGAAGACGGCCGGCCGCAGCCATCCACCGTTGACGTCGCGGTGGGTGTGGTTGTCGCGGTGCGCGGTGTGCAGTGGTGCTTCGATATCGATGATGGACATGCGTGGAATCTCCCCAAATGTGCGAACGGACGCCAGGACGCGCCCCGCTCCCCCGGAACACCTCGAAACTACGCACGATTTCTGCCGCCCGCCAGCAAGGAAGGCCGTACTTACCTGGGCTTTTGCGGGTCGGCGACCGGGTGACGGGGGTGTTCGCGGGGTGTTTCGCGACGAGCGACAAACCACATGCCATGGCACAAATCCCCCAAGGGCTCATGATGAGCCCCATCGAATGTGGGAGAGGCGCGCCATGGAGCCGGTGAAGCTGATTGCATGCAATCCGCAGGTCCTCCTCGAACGGGCCAGGGGCGCTCTTCTCGGACTCGCGGTGGGCGATGCGCTGGGCGCACCCGCGGAGAACATGAAGCCGTCGGAGATCCGCGCGAAGTGGGGCCGCATCGAGGGCTTCGTGTCGGAGGACCCGGCGGGCACGGACGACACCGAGTACGCGATCTTCTCCGGGCTGCTGCTGGCCCGCCACGGCTCGGCGCTCACCGTCTCCCACGTGGAGCGGGCCTGGCACCACTGGATCGCCGACCTCGACGAAGGCCCGTTCCGGGGCGCCGGCTTCTCCGAGCGCGGCACCCTGGAGAACCTCCGCCGGGGCCTGGCCGCACCCATCTCGGCCCAGCACCGGCACGCCTGGTCGGACGGTCTGGCCATGCGGGCGGCGCCGTTCGGCGTCTTCGCCGCGGGCCGGCCGGCGGAGGCGGCCCGGCTGGTCGCCATCGACGGCTCGGTCAGCCACGACGGCGAGGGCATCTACGGCGGCCAGGCGGTCGCGGCGGGCGTCGCCGCCGCGATGGCCGGCGGCTCCCCGGCCTCGGTGGTCTCGGCGGCCCTGTCCGTCATCCCGTCCGACTCGTGGACGGCCCGCTCCCTGCGCCGGGCGGTCACCGCCGCCCCGCGCGGCGAACGGGCGGTGCGCTCGGCGGTGGTCATCGGCGGCTACCCGTGGACCGACCTGGCCCCCGAGGCGGTGAGCCTGGCCTTCGGGGCCTTCGCCGCGTGCCGGGGCGACTTCCCGTCCTCCGTCCTCACCGCGGTGAACATGGGCCGCGACGCCGACACCACGGCCGCCGTGGCGGGCGCCCTGGCCGGCGCCATGTCGGGCGCCGCCGCGATCCCCGCCGACTGGTCCTCGGCCATCGGCCCGGTCCGCGGCAGCTGCCTCCCCTCGATGCGGGGCTACCACGTCCTGGACATCGCGGACCTCCTCACCCCCGAATGCGAGGTCCCCCGGTGACCCTCTCCCCGGACGACACCACCCTCACGCCCGGCCCGACCGAGCCCCCACCGCACACCCCGCAGCTGCCACCACCCCCGGCGGAGCCGAGGCCCGTGGGCGCACCCCCGCCCGAGCAGGGGCCCGTAGGCCCGGCCCCGGTCAGGCCCACCCCGGCCGAGGCGCAGCCGCGCACACGGGCGGCGACGCCGACGGCCCCGGCGCAGCAGGGGCCCGGGCAGGGGCCCGAAAGTCTGGCCCCGGGCGGACCCGCCCCGGCCGAGGCGGCGCCCCGCATGCTGCCGGCACGGCCCACGGCCCCGCCGGAGCACGGACCCGGCCAGGGGCCCGTAGGCCCGGCCCTGGGCGGCCAGACGCGGGCCGAGGCGCCGCCGCGCACGCTGCCGGCACGGCCGACGACCCCGGCGGGGCAAGGCCCCGTAGGCCTGGCGCCGGGCGGGCCGGCCCCGGCCGTGGCGGAGCCGCGCATGCTGCCGGCACGGCCCACGGCTCCGGGCCCGGCCGGGGGCGTTCTCGGTCCCGGACCGGGGGCGGGGTCCCGGGTCGTGGTCCGGGAGCGTTTCGCCGAGCTCCCCGCGAGGGGCCCGGCGAGGGGCCCGGTCCGGCCCATCGAGGGCCTCCTCCTCGGGCTCGCCGCAGGCGACGCGGCCGGGTGGCCCGCCGCCCGCCACCGCGCCAGCCGGATGCCCGAATGGACCCGCCGCCTCACCCGCGAGCTCGACACCTTCGCCGAGCAGAACGCCACCACCACCCTCCCCGTCCCCATCGCCCTCAACCAGCCGCCCGAACCCCTGCGCCTCGGCCCCTCCGACGACGCCGAATGGGCCGCCTTCGTCGCCGAGTCCGTGCTCACCGCCGCCGGTGTGCTGCTCAGCGACCTCTCCCGGTCCCGCCGCATGCGCGCCGCCATCGACCTCGCGTGGAACGCCCTGGCCTCCGAGGTCGCCGCGGCAGCGGAACGCGCGCCCGAGGTCGAGTCCGCCGTCCTGCCCCTGCGCGCCCGCATCTCCGTCCGCGCCGGCCTCGGCAACCTCGCCACCGGCCTGCGCCCGCCCGCCACCGGTCACGACAATCCGCACTACTTCGACGACGCCGCCTGCGTCCGCGCCTGCGTCCTCGCCGTCGTGCACCCCGGGGACGCCCGCGCCGCGGCCGACCTCGCCGAGTTCGACGCCCGCTACACCCAGGACGGCGACGGGGTGCACGGCGCCCGCGCCATGGCCGCCGCCGTCGCCACCGCCTTGAGCGCCACCGGCGCCGACGACGCCGTCGACGCCGCCGTGGAGGCCGCCCTCGCCCAGCTCCCCGAGACCACCGAGATCGGCCGCAACGCCCGGCACGCCGTCCGGCTCGCCCGTACCCGCAAGGACGGCGGCGCCTTCGCCATCGTCCCCACCCTCGAACACGAGATCGTGGACCACGTCTACAGCTACGGGATCGCCGCCGCCGAGACCGTCCCCGTGGCCCTCGCCCTCGCCACCGCCGCCCGCGGCAGGATGGCCGAGGCCGTCCCGGCCGCCGCCTGCCTGTCCCGCGTCGCGGACTCCGCCCCCGCCCTGGCCGGCGCGCTGACCGGCGTACTCGGCGGCGGCGACTCGATCCCCGCCGCCTGGCGCGAGGCCTGCCGCACGCTCTCCGGTTGCGCCCTCCCCCGCCTCGCGGGTACCGACCTCGTGGAACTCGCCGCGCTCCTCGCGGCCACGGAACTCACCTCACCCAAGGGATGATTCGGACATGACGCTCACGTTGGAGGACCGGGCCGTCGGCGCTCTCGTCGGAGCCGCCGTCGGCGACGCGCTGGGCGGCCCGGTGGAGGGCTGGACCCCGGACCAGATCGTGGAACGGCACGGCGGCCGGGTGCACGGCATCGTCGGCCCCTGGCACGAGAACTGGCGCACGGCCCGCCCCATCGCGCCGTACCACAAGGGCGACGGGCACGTCACGGACGACACCCTGATGACGCACGCGCTGATCCGCGTCTACGAGACCGTACGGGACCACCTCGACGCCCACGCGATCGCCGAGCACCTGGTCCCCGACCTGATGTCCACACCCCGCTGGATCCCGGAACTGGAGGCCGAGGCACTGCCGTTGCAGCGGATCTTCCTCGCCGAGAAGTGGATGGTGACCCGGCTGCACTACGCGCACGTCGACCCCCGCGAGGCCGGCAGCGGCAACATCGTCAACTGCGGCGCGGCGATGTACATGGCGCCGGTGGGCATCGCCAACGCGGGCAATCCGGCGGGCGCGTACGCGGAGGCGCTCGACATCACCGGGGCGCACCAGTCCTCGTACGGGCGGGAGGCGGCCGGCGTGTTCGCGGCGGCGGTGGCGGCCGCGTGCGTGCCGGGGGCGACGGCCGCCTCGGTGGTGGACACGGCCCTGTCGCTGGCCAAGGACGGTACGCGTGCGGCGATCGCAGCCGTCCGCGAAGTCGCCGCCGGATACCGGGACTTCGAGTCGGCGCTGACGCCGCTGCGGGCTGCGGTGGCCCCGTACGACTCGGTCGGCCAGGACTACCGCAACCCGTCGCTCGACGCCCGCCGCCCCTCCCGGCTGCACTCCATCGAGGAGCTCCCGGTCGCGCTGGGGATGCTGCTGGTCGCCGACGGACGGTACGAGGGCGCGGTCCTCGGGGCGGTCAACTACGGGCGGGACTGCGACTCCATCGCCACCATGGCGGGGGCGGTCGCGGGGGCCCTGGGCGGCGAGGCCGTGATCCCGGCCGCCTGGGCCAAGCAGGTCGCCGAGGCCAGCCGCCTCGACCTGCACGCCCCGGCCGTGGCGCTGGCCGCGGTGGCCCGGGAGATCTTCGCCCTGGACCGCTCCCGCCGCCGCTCCCACGAGGCGGCCTTCACCGCGATCGCGGACCTCCGGTGACGGGCACGACCGGGCCGGCCCCGGCCGCTCCTGCACGCCCGCCGGGGGCGGCCCAGGGGTCCGGCCGGGCGTGCGAACCGCTCCGGCTCACCTGGGCGCAGCCCGAGGACCTGGTCGGGCACGAGCTGCGCCAGGCGGCGGAGGACGGCCGGGACGCGGCCCCGGTCCTGCGCGCCTGGCTGGCGGCGGGCGGCCGTCCGGCCCCGGACCGCGCGGGCGCCTCCCCCACCCCCGCCCCGCCGGAGCTGCGCGCCCTGGCCGCCCGCCTCCTGGACGACCTGGCGCACCTCCCGCCCGCCTCCGCAGCCGACGAACCCCGGTCCTGGCCCGCCATCCGGGCCGCCTGGCCGGCCCCGGACCACGTGCCGACCCGGGCGGCCCTCCCGCCCGCAGGGCCGGGCCGCCCCGCACCGCCCCGCGCAGCAGAGGCCCTGCCCGGGGCGACGCCCGGCGGACCAGCGGTGCGCCCCACCGGCCCCCCGGACCCGGCGGCGCCCCCGCGCGAACACCCGACCGCAGGTCCGGGGACACGGGCCGGCGACCCGCCCCGCGCACCCGAACCGGCACCACCGGCCGGCACCCGCACACCGCAGCCGCCGAACAACGCCGCGCCGCTACCCCAACTGCGGACCGGGCCGGAGGCCGCCCGGCTGGAAGCCGCCTGGCTCGGGCGGGCCGTCGGGTGTCTGCTCGGCAAGCCCGTCGAGAAGCTGCCCCTGGAGGGGATCCGGGCGCTGGCCCGCGCCACCGGCAACTGGCCGCTCGGCGACTGGTTCACCGCCCGCGGCGTCCCCCCGGACGTACTCGCCGCGTATCCGTGGAACCGCCGCTCCGCCCCCACCTCCCTCGCCGAGAACATCGACGGCATGCCCGAGGACGACGACCTCAACTACCCCCTCCTCGGGCTGCTCCTGCTCCAGCGGCACGGCAAGGCCTTCACCACCGCCGACGTCGCCCGCCTCTGGCTCGACGAGCTGCCGGCCGGGCGGACCTTCACCGCCGAGCGCATCGCCTACCGCAATCTCCTCCTCGGCCTGGAGCCCCCCGCCACCGCCACCCACCACAACCCCTTCCGCGAGTGGATCGGCGCCCTCATCCGCGCCGACGTCCATGGCTGGACCAATCCCGGCGATCCGGCCGCCGCCGCGGCCCAGGCCTACCGGGACGCCGCCCTGACCCACACCGGCAACGGCGTCTACGCCGCGCTCTTCGTCGCCGCCGCCACCGCCACCGCCGCCACCGGCCGGGCGGACGTCCACACCGCGCTGCGGGCCGGGCTGGCCGTCGTACCGCCCCGCTCCCGTCTCGCCGAGGCCGTCCGCTGCGGGATCCGTACGGCCGGCCAGGAGGCGGACTTCGACCGCGTCGTCGACCGGCTGCACGCCCGCTACGGGCACTACCACTGGGTGCACGCCGTCCCCAACACGGCGCTGATCGCGGCCGCCCTCACCCACGCCGACGGGGACTTCACCCGCTCCGTCTGCCACGCCGTGTCCGGCGGCTGGGACACCGACTCCAACGGGGCGACCGCGGGCGCCCTCGCCGGGCTGCTCGCCGGCTCCGCGGACGCGCTCCCGCACCGCTGGACCGCACCGCTCAAGAACCGGCTGGCCACCACCGTCGCCGGCTTCGACGGCATCGGCTTCGACACCCTCGCCCACCTCACCGCACAGGAGGCAGCACGCTCATGACGGCCATCGCCGTGCTCGGCAGTACGAACATGGACCTCGTCGCCTACGTCCCCAAGGCCCCCCGCCTCGGGGAGACCGTCACCGGCCGCGCCTTCCGCACGGTCTCCGGCGGCAAGGGTGCCAACCAGGCCGTCGCCGCCGCCCGCTGCGGCGGACAGGTGGTGATGATCGGCGCGGTCGGGGCCGACGAGTTCGGCGTACGACTGCGCTCCGCGCTCACCGCGGCCGGGGTCGACACCGCCGCGCTGCGCACCGTCGAGGGCGCCAGCGGCACCGCCCACATCACGGTGGACGACGAGGGCGGCAACAGCATCATCGTCATCCCCGGCGCGAACGCCGCCGTCACCGGTCTGGAGTCCGGGGACGAGGCGCGTATCGCCGCCGCCGGATCGCTGCTCCTCCAACTCGAACTCCCCCTCTCCGCCGTCCTCGCCGGAGCTCGCGCCGCCCGCGCGCACGGCGTCCGCACGGTGCTGACCCCGGCTCCCGCCCAGCCGCTGCCCGCCGAACTGCTCGCCGCCACCGACCTCCTCGTCCCGAACGAGCACGAGGCCGCGGCCCTCACCGGCCTCACCGATCCCCTCCAGTGCGCCGAGGCCCTGCTGGCCGACGTGCCCGAGGTGGTGATCACCCTGGGTGCGGCCGGGGTCCTGTACGCCGCCCGCGGCCGGGATCCGCTGACGGCGCCCGCGCCGCGGGTCCGGGCCGTGGACACCACCGCCGCCGGGGACACCTTCGTCGGCGCCCTCGCCGTGGCCCTCGGCGAGGGCCGGCCGATGCCCGGGGCGCTGCACTGGGCCTCGTCGGCGGCCGCGCTCTCCGTGCAGCGCCACGGCGCACAGGACTCGATGCCGACCCGTGCCGAGACCGATGCCTTCGCCGCGGCGCGGCCCGGGTCCGGCTCGTGAGGACCGCCGGGCCGCTGGAGGGGCTCCGCGTGCTCGACCTCGCCACCCTCTTCGCCGGGCCGCTGGCCGCCACCCTGCTCGGGGACTTCGGAGCCGAGGTCGTCAAGGTGGAGCACCCCGGCCGGCCCGACCCCTCGCGCGGCCACGGCCCCGCCAAGGACGGCATCGGCCTGTGGTGGAAGCTGCTCGGCCGGAACAAGCGGACGATGACCCTCGACCTGTCCGCGCCGGGCGGCCGGGACACCCTGCTGCGGCTCGCGGCCACCGCCGACGTGGTCATCGAGAACTTCCGCCCCGGCACCCTGGAGAAGTGGGGGCTGGGCTGGCCCGAGCTGTCGGCCGCCAACCCGCGCCTGGTCCTGGCCCGCGTCACGGCCTTCGGCCAGCACGGCCCGTACGCGCACCGCCCGGGTTTCGGCACCCTCGCCGAGGCGATGAGCGGGTTCGCGGCGATCACCGGGGAGCCGGAAGGGCCGCCGACCCTGCCGCCGTTCGGGCTCGCCGATTCGATCGCCGCGCTGACCTGCGCGTACGCGGTGATGACCGCCCTCGCCGGCCGGGACCGCACCGGGCACGGACAGGTCGTGGACCTGGCGATCGTCGAGCCGATCCTCACCGTGCTCGGCCCGCACCCGCTCTGGTACGACCAGCTCGGCTACGTCCAGCCGCGCACCGGCAACCGCTCCACGAACAACGCCCCCCGCAACACCTACCGCAGTGCCGACGGGCGCTGGCTGGCGGTCTCCACCTCCGCGCAGTCCATCGCCGAACGGGTCATGCGGCTGGTGGGCCGGCCCGAGCTGATCGCCGAGCCCTGGTTCGAGACGGGGGCCGGGCGGGCCCGGCACGCGGACGTGCTCGACGATGCGGTCGGCGGCTGGATCGCCCGGCACAAGGCCGAGGAGGTGGTGGCCGCGTTCGAGGAGGCCGAGGCGGCCGTCGCGCAGGTCTACGACGTCCGCGACGTGATGGCCGACCCGCAGTTCGCGGCCCTCGACACGGTCACCGAGGTCGAGGACCCGGAGCTCGGCCCGCTCCGCATGCAGAACATCCTCTTCCGGCTCTCCAACACTCCCGGCGGGATCCGCTGGGCGGGTCGCCCGCACGGCGCGGACACCGAGGAGATCCTGACCGAGCTCGGCCTGACCGGGGCCGAGATCACCGCACTGCGGACCGAGGGAGCCCTGTGATCCTGACCTGGCTGTACGCGCCCGGCGACCGCCCGGAGGTCGTGGCCAAGGCCCTCGGCTGCGGGGCGGACGCCGTCATCGTCGACCTGGAGGACGCGGTACCGGCCTCGCGCAAGGAGTACGCCCGCGCCGCGACCGCCGATTTGCTGGCCGAGCGGCCCCCGGTCCCGGTCCACGTCCGTGTGAACGCACTGGACTCCCCCTGGGGCGGCGCCGACATCGGCGCGCTGGGCGGGCTGCACGGCCTCGCGGGGCTGCGGCTGCCGAAGATCAACGCCCCGGGCCAGATCACCGCCGTCGCCGACCGCACCGGCGGGGTCAGCCTGCACGCCCTGCTCGAATCGGCGGTGGCCGTGGAGCGCGCGTACGAGATCGCCCGCGCGCATCCCGCCCTGCGCGGGCTCTCCCTCGGCGAGGCGGACCTGCGGGCCGACCTGGCCGTCAGCGCGGAGACGGGCCTGGACTGGTGCCGCTCGCGGGTGGTGGTCGCGGCCCGGGCCGCGGGGCTGACGCCCCCGGCGCAGTCGGTGTTCCCGGACATCCGGGACCTCGAGGCGCTGGCCGTGTCCTGCGCCCGAGGCCGCTCGCTGGGCTTCCTCGGCCGGGCGGCGATCCACCCGCGCCAGCTCCCGGTGATCGAGCGGGCCTACCTCCCGGCGCCCGAGGAGGTCAGCGCGGCGTCGGAGGTACTGAGCGCGGCCCGGGCCACCCCGGGGGCGCTGGCCCTGCCCGACGGCCGCTTCGTGGACCCGGCGGTCGTGGCCGCGGCGCACCGCACCCTGGCCCTCGCCGCCCGCATGGCCGCCCGCTGATCCCGGCACGCCGGGGAATGCCGAAGGGGGGTGCCGCGGTGTACGCGGTACCCCCCTTGTGGAGCCTTGCGGTCAGCGCTTGCCGGCCTCCGGGGCGTCGGCCTCGGCCTTGGCCGGGTCGTCCTTCGTCAGAACGGGTGCCTTGGCGTCGGCCGGGTCGCTCTTCGTCAGAACGGGTGCCTTGGACTCGGCGGGCCCGGGCTTCTGCGCGTCAGCGGCTGCGGCGCCGGCGTCCGCCTCGGCCGGGGCCGCCTTGTCGCCGTCCTTGCCGCCGGGGGCGTCCCGGTCCGGTTCGACGACCGCTTCGCGGCCCGGCCGCAGCTTCGCCGACAGCACCAGGTAGACGACCGCCAGGACGAAGACGACGATCGAGGTCCAGACGTTCAGGCGCAGGCCCAGGATGTGGTGCGCCTCGTCGACGCGCATGTACTCGATCCAGCCGCGGCCGACGCAGTACGCGGCGACGTACAGGGCGAAGGTCCGTCCGTGGCCGAGCGTGAAGCGGCGGTCGGCCCAGATGACCAGCAGCGCGACACCGATGCACCACAGCGACTCGTAGAGGAAGGTCGGGTGGTAGGTGCCGGCGTCCCGGTTCGGACCCGCGGTGATCTCCACCGCCCACGGCAGGTCGGTGGCGCGGCCGTAGAGCTCCTGGTTGAACCAGTTGCCCCAGCGTCCGCAGGCCTGGGCCAGCGCGATCCCGGGGGCCAGGGCGTCCGCCCAGGCCGGCAGCGGGATCCCGCGCAGGCGGCAGCCGATCCAGGCACCGACCGCGCCGAGCGCGATGGCGCCCCAGATGCCGAGTCCGCCCTCCCAGATCTTGAAGGCGTCGACCCAGTTGCGGCCCTCGCCGAAGTAGAGCTGGTAGTCGGTGATCACGTGGTAGAGGCGACCACCGACCAGGCCGAAGGGCACGGCCCACACGGCGATGTCCGCGACCGTGCCCGGCTTTCCGCCGCGCGCGATCCATCGCCGGTTGCCGAGCCAGACGGCGACGAAGACGCCGATGATGATGCAGAACGCGTAGCCGCGGAGCGGGATCGGTCCGAGATGGATCACGCCGGTCGACGGGCTGGGGATGTAAGCAAGGTCCATGGCAGACATGACGCTACCCTGCCGGGCGGTACGGACCGCAACCCGCCCGGCAAGACGAAACCAAATCCAGACATGGAACAGGCGTCCGTCAGTCCTGCCGGGTCCCGTTCGACGAGCCGGCGGAGGACCGGTTCGAGGTGGTGCCGGACGACCCGCCGGAGCCCGTCCGTGACGCGGACGGCGAGGCCTTGGTCCCGTTCTTCCCGCCGGACCCGGGCGTCGCGCTGGCCGACGGTGACGGCTTCGCGACCCCGCCGGCGGCTTCCACCTGCTCCTTGAGCTTCTGCGGGGTCAGCTGGTTGGCCTGGTCGGAGAAGATGTCCTTGCCGTTGAGCAGCACGGTGGGCGTGCCCCGGAACTTTCCGGCCCGGAAGGCCTCGTGCGACTTGCCCACCCAGCTGTTGTGGGTGCCGTCCTCGACGCAGGCGCGGAACTCGGGGGTGTCCAGCCCCTCGACCTTGCCGGCCAGCTCCAGCAGCTTGGCGTTCTTGCCGTAGGCGTCGTCGACCTCCTGCGGCTGGTTCTGGAAGAGGACGTCGTGGTACTCGGAGAACTTGCCGGCGTCCTGCGCGCAGGCCGCCGCATTCGCCCCCTTCAGGGAGCCGCTGCCGCCCATGTTGCCGTCGATGAGGGTGACCAGGTGGTAGTCCACCTTGAGCAGGCCCTTGGCCTCCAGCTCGTGGACGGTCTCCCGGTAGTTGTCCTCGAACGCCTTGCAGGCGGGGCAGCGGACGTCCTCCCAGACGGTGAGGGTGGACTTGGCCTCCGGCTTGCCCGTCTGGATGGCGAGCGCGTCCTTGCCGGTGGCCCCGGAGGGGGCGACGACCGGGCCGCCCTTCGCGCTGCTGTCCTTGCCGGTGTTGGCCGCGATCACACCGACGACGGTCGCCAGGGCAAGGACACCGACCACCGCCGACGCCACGATGAGGGTCCGCCGGCGCTTGTCCCGGGTCTTCTGCCGCTCGCGCTCCGCTTGGAGTCGCTCCCGGGCCGATCGTTTCGTCGCATCGCGGTTCGCACCGTCGTTCTTCTCGCTCACGCTCCGCCAAACGAAGCAGGGAGGCACTCGCGTGCCTCCCTGCCCGTCATTCCACCCGATCGGACTACAGAACCCGATCAGACGTCCGTTTTGTCTCAGCTCCTGCGTACGCCTTCCGCAAGCTCGCCCGCCAGCGACCGTACGGCGTCCAGCCCGCTCGGCAGGTCCGGCGCGTCCAGCAGCAGCTTCACGAAGGCCGAACCGACGATCACGCCGTCGGCGAAGCCCGCGACCTCCTTGGCCTGGGCGGCGTTGGAGACGCCGAGGCCCACGCAGACGGGGAGATCGCTAGTGGCGCGGGTCCGGCGGACCAGGTCCGCGGCCTGGTTGCCGACGGACTCGCGGGTTCCGGTGACCCCCATGAGGGAGGCGGCGTAGACGAAGCCGGAGCCGGCCGCCGTGATGGTGGCCAGGCGGGCGTCCTTGCTGCTGGGAGCCACGACGAAGACGGTCGCCAGACCGTGCTTCTGCGCGTGCTCGCGCCACAGCGCGGACTCCTGCACCGGCAGGTCCGGCAGGATGCAGCCGGCGCCGCCCGCCGCCGCCAGCTCGGACGTGAACCGCTCGACGCCGTAACGGTCGATGGGGTTCCAGTAGGTCATCACCAGGACCGGGGCCCCGGTCGCCTCGTGCGCCTCGCGCACCGTGCGGATCACGTCGGCGATCTTGACGCCGCCGCGCAGGGCGATGTCGTCTGCGGTCTGGATGACCGGCCCGTCGAGGACCGGGTCGCTGTGGGGCAGGCCGATCTCGACGACGTCCGCGCCGCCGGCGATGACGGCCTTGACGGCCTCGATGCCGCCGTCGACGGTCGGGAAGCCCGCGGGGAGGTAGGCGACGAGGGCGGCCCGGTCCTCGGACTTCGCCTTGGCGAGGGTGGCGCTCAGCAGCTCGATGTTGCCGCGTCCGTGCGTGGGGCTCACTTGTCGTCCCCCTCGGAGAACTCGTTGTCGGCGACTTCACCGTCGGTGTCGTACAGGTTGAAGTAGCGGGCGGCCGTGTCCATGTCCTTGTCGCCGCGACCGGACAGGTTGACGACGATCAGGCCGTCCTTGCCCAGCTCCCGGCCCAGGTCCAGGGCGCCCGCGAGGGCGTGCGCCGACTCGATCGCCGGGATGATCCCCTCGGTGCGCGAGAGCAGCCGCAGCGCCTGCATCGCCGCGTCGTCGGTGACCGCGCGGTATTCGCCGCGGCCGGAGTCCTTGAGGTAGGAGTGCTCCGGGCCGATGCCCGGGTAGTCCAGGCCGGCCGAGATGGAGTACGGCTCGGTGATCTGGCCCTCCTCGTCCTGGAGGACGTAGGAGCGGGAGCCGTGCAGGATCCCCGGCTCGCCGGCGGTCAGCGTGGCCGCGTGCTCGCCGGTCTCGACGCCGTGCCCGGCGGGCTCGAAGCCGACCAGGCGGACTCCGGTGTCCGGGATGAAGGCGTGGAAGAGGCCGATGGCGTTGGAGCCGCCGCCGACGCAGGCCGCAACGGCGTCGGGCAGCCGGCCGGCTCGCTCCAGGATCTGGCGGCGGGCCTCGACACCGATGACGCGGTGGAAGTCGCGGACCATGGCCGGGAAGGGGTGGGGGCCGGCGACCGTACCGAAGAGGTAGTGGGTGCGGTCCACATTGGCGACCCAGTCGCGGAACGCCTCGTTGATGGCGTCCTTCAGCGTGCGGGAGCCGGACTTCACGGCGATGACCTCGGCGCCCAGCATGCGCATCCTGGCCACGTTCAGGGCCTGGCGCTGAGTGTCGACCTCGCCCATGTAGATGGTGCACTCGAGGCCGAAGAGGGCGCAGGCGGTGGCGGTGGCCACGCCGTGCTGGCCGGCGCCGGTCTCGGCGATGACACGGGTCTTGCCCATGCGCTTGGTGAGCAGCGCCTGGCCCAGCACGTTGTTGATCTTGTGCGAGCCGGTGTGGTTGAGGTCCTCGCGCTTGAGGAAGATCCGGGCGCCGCCGGCGTGCTCGGCGAAGCGCGGCACCTCGGTGAGGGCGCTCGGGCGGCCGGTGTAGTTGACCATGAGGTCATTGAGCTCGGCCGCGAAGGCCGGGTCGCCCTTGGCCTTCTCGTACTCGACGGCGACCTCGTCCACGGCGGCGACGAGCGCCTCCGGGATGAACTTGCCGCCGAAGTCACCGAAGTAACCCTCGGCGTTGGGGACGTGACCCTCCGGGTCCGGAATGAAGAACTCGCTGGACATGTCCAGTGCTCCTACGGGTGCGAGATGCGGCGGGTGGCTTCACCGTATTGCGCCGCCCGCAAGTGCCGCGCACACCCCGCTGGGGGATGTGTGCGCGTACGTGAGGGACGGCCCGCGTCCGGAGCCGGCGGCCCGGGGCAGCAGGCCGTACGGGAGATGCGCGCGGCTCGGTACGTCTCGCGTACCGGACCGCGACGGCCCTCCTACGGCGCGTCTCCGCGGCGCCATCGCATGCCGTTGACCTGGCCGGGCTCGGAGCCGATCACATACCGGACCCGCCGCCCGTGCACGCGCCGGGCCGGGGCGCGGCAGCCGCGGGGGCGGCAGCCGCGCGCCAGGGGCGCGTGCGCCGTCGGCACGCCCGCCGCGCCGCGGCGAGCTGCCGGGGGCGCGGACTGCGTGCGGACGGAGGGGAGGTCGCGGGTCACGGGTACGGGTCAGCTCCGCCCGTGGCGCAGGGCGGGGTGGGCGCCGGCGGCGACGAGGTCGGCCACGGCCGCCTTCGGGTCGCGTCCGGTCACCAGGGACTCCCCGACGAGGACGGCGTCGGCGCCCTCGTTGGCGTAGGCGATCAGGTCGTGCGGGCCGCGGATGCCGGACTCGGCGATCTTGACGATGTGGTCCGGGATCTCGGGGACGACGCGCTCGAAGGTGGAGCGGTCGACCTTGAGGTCCTTGAGGTTGCGGGCGTTGACGCCGATGATCTTGGCACCGGCGGCGACCGCGCGCTCCACTTCCTCCTCGTCGTGGACCTCCACGAGCGGGGTGAGACCGATGGACTCGGCCCGCTCGATGAGGGAGACGAGGGCCTCCTGCTCCAGGGCCGCGACGATCAGCAGGGCGAGGTCGGCGCCGTAGGCGCGGGCCTCCCAGAGCTGGTACGCCGTGACGATGAAGTCCTTGCGCAGGATCGGGATGTCCACGCGGGCGCGGACGGCCTCCAGGTCGGCCAGCGAGCCGCCGAATCGGCGCTGCTCGGTGAGGACGGAGATGACCGCCGCACCGCCCGCCTCGTAGTCGGCGGCGAGCCCGGCCGGATCGGCGATGGCGGCCAGCGCGCCCTTGGAGGGGCTGGAGCGCTTGACCTCGCAGATCACCTTGACGCTGTCGCCGCGCAGTGCAGCGACGCCGTCCTTGGCCTGGGGCGCCTTGGCGGCACGCTCCTTGAGCTCGTCGAGGCTCACGCGGGCCTGCCGTTCGGCAAGGTCTTCGCGGACCCCTTCGATGATCTCGTCGAGCACACTCACGCGAGCGGCCCCCTTCCGGGTCGATGACGGTCGGCCGCCTTGCAGACACGTACAACAACAAGGTCGGCATTCAAATGGTATCCGCAGGAGGCGTTGCCCTCCGCACGCGGTTGACGGCGTCCCAGTAACTGGACATTCGGAATCCGTGCTTCATAGGGCCTGCCCAGGGGGCTCAGGGCGCCAGTGCGGAGCCGAAAGAGAGATTTCGGACAATGACGAAAACCAGTGCCAGTGCCCCCAGCGCCCACCAGTACCTCGGACGCAGCACGATCCTCGGAGTCGGCCCGCCGCGGAACGCGCGAACCAGCCACAGCGCCATGAAACCCGCGAAGACGAAGTAACCGACGACCGCGAGCGCATTCGCCCCGAAAGCAGCGACCAGGTCCCCGTGCGCGAAGGCGTGCGCACTGCGCAGACCACCGCACCCCGGGCACAGGACACCCGTCAGCCGGAACAGCGGGCACACCGGGTAGTGGCCGGGCTCATTGGGGTCGACGGCCCCGACATACGCGAAGGCGCCGGCGACACCGGCCAGGTAGAGCGCCGGAACGGCGAGCCGCCGGGCCCTCGACGGCTGCCCGGCCGGGCGCACGGGCTCCGCGGGGACCGCCGGCACGGGGGCCGGTGACAGCGGGGCATCGGGGGTGCGAGAGGCGTCCACCTGCTGATTCTCTCCGCTCATGACAAAAGGCGCAGCCCGGCGGGGCCGCGCCTTTCGGCTGTGTCGCTCGCGCGCTCAGACCTTGGCGGGAACCTTGGAAGCGGCGATGACCTCGGCGAGGTCCTTGTGCGCGGGCTTCGGCGCGCCCATGCCCGCGGCACGCATCCCCAGGCCGACGACACCGCCGAGCACGACGACGACGAGGCCGGCCCAGAAGCCGAGCGGGTTCGCGATCACCATGAAGGCGCCGGAGATGCAGAAACCGATGAAGGCGATGATGACACCGGTCCAGGCGGCCGGGGTGTGTCCGTGGCTAGTGCCCGCCATGAGTTGCTCCTCGTTGCTCTGTCGCGCTGCTGTGTCGAACGTGCGGTCTGTGTCGAACGCTCGGCGACCATTGTCCCGCACCGGGCGGCCTCGCCGTCCAGGGGGGTCCGGTCAGTGGGCCCAGTCGGCGCCCGGGTCGGTGGTCGGGTCCTCGCCGCGGTCCAGAGCCTTCCACAGATCTTCCGGCCGGTCCGGATCCACCGCCGCGACAGTCCGCGTACGGGGGCTGCCGTCACGCTCGTAGCGGCCCCCCATCGAGGGCCAGCTCCGGCCGAAGCGCAGGGCCAGCAGCCCGGCGGCCAGGATCAGCGCCGCGCCGGCCGCCGTGACGTAGGGCCAGGTCGTCTGGGTCAGTCCGGCCACGTGCGCCGCGCTGTCGGCGGTCGTACGGGCGGCCTGCGCGTCCAGGGCCCGGCGGCCGTCGGCGCCGAACAGGGCGGACAGGACCGCGCCGAGGCCGCTCAGCGCCAGCAGCCCCGACACGATCAGCCGGCTCCTGCCGCGTACGGCGAAGACGGCGACCAGCGCGGCGAGGCCCACGATGGCCAGCGCGGCGGGCAGGCCGGTGACGGCCCGCCCGTCGGCGGCCAGCTGGAGCGAGTCGCTGCCGATGGCGGCGGTGCCCCGGGCCCAGGTCCGGCCGGAGGCGAGCAGGACGACGGTCGCGCCGAGCGCGCCGAGCAGCAGGGCGACGGCCACACTGCGGCGGCCGCCGCGGCTGTCGGGCGCCTCGGGCTCGGCGTCGGCGTCGGTTCGGGGTGGGGGTACGGCACTCACGTACCCCACTATCCCCTACGCCCTCAGGAGCTGTGGAGGCGGTTCGCCGCTCCCACCGCGCGCAGCACGGCGGCCGCCTTGTTGCGGCACTCCTTGTCCTCCAACTCGGGCACCGAGTCGGCGACGACACCGGCTCCGGCCTGCACGTACGCCGTGCCGTCGCGCAGCAGCGCGGTACGGATGGCGATGGCGGTGTCGGAGTCGCCCGCGAAGTCCAGGTAGCCCACGCAGCCGCCGTACAGGCCGCGGCGGGAGGGCTCCAGCTCCTCGATGATCTGCATGGCGCGGGGCTTGGGCGCACCGGAGAGGGTGCCCGCCGGGAAACAGGCGGTCAGCACGTCGAAGGCGGTCTTCCCCTCGGCCACGCGGCCCGTCACGGTGGACACGATGTGCATGACGTGGGAGTAGCGCTCGATCGACATGAAGTCGACGACCTCGACCGATCCCGGCTCGCAGACCCGGCCGAGGTCGTTGCGGCCCAGGTCGACGAGCATCAGGTGCTCGGCGCGCTCCTTCGGGTCGGCCATCAGCTCATCGGCGAGGTCGTTGTCCTCCTGCGGGGTCGCGCCCCGGTGGCGGGTGCCGGCGATGGGGTGGACCATGGCCCGCCCGTCCTCGACCTTGACCAGCGCCTCGGGGCTGGAGCCGACCACGTCGAAGCCGTTCTCGAAGCGGAAGAGGTACATGTACGGGGACGGGTTGGTGGCCCGCAGCACCCGGTAGACGTCCAGCGCGGAGGCGTGGCAGGGGGTCTCGAACCGCTGCGAGGGCACCACCTGGAAGGCCTCGCCGGCCCGGATGCGCTCCTTGATGTCCTCGACGGCCGCCTGGTACTTCTCGCCGCCCCACAGGGCGGAGAACTCGGGCAGCTCGGAGGCGGGGAGCGCGGCCGGGGCGTAGGGGGCGGGCCGTGCCAGGTCGGCCTCCATCGCGTCGAGGCGGGCCACGGCGTCGGCGTACGCCTCGTCGACCCCGGAGTCGAGGTCGTTGTGGTTGATGGCATTGGCGATGAGCTGGACGGTGCCGTCCCAGTGGTCCAGCACCGCGAGGTCGGAGGTGAGCAGCATCGTCAGCTCGGGCAGCTCCAAGTCGTCGCTGGTGTGCTCGCCGATGCGCTCCAGGCGGCGCACGATGTCGTAGCCGAGGTAGCCGACCATGCCGCCGGTGAAGGGGGGCATGGCGCCCGCGAGATCGCGGGGGGTGTGCAGGGCCTCGACGGTGGCGCGCAGGGCGTCCAGCGGGTCGCCGTCGGTGGGAACGCCGACGGGCGGGGAGCCGATCCAGTGCGCCCGGCCGTCCCGGGAGGTCAGGGTGGCGTCACTGCGGACCCCGATGAAGGAGTACCGGGACCAGGAGCGGCCGTTCTCGGCGGACTCCAGGAGGAAGGTGCCGGGGCGTTCGGCAGCCAGCTTGCGGTAGAGCCCGACGGGGGTGTCCCCGTCGGCCAGCAGCTTGCGGCTCACGGGGATGACGCGGCGGTCGGCCGCGAGCTTGCGGAACGTATCGAGATCCATTTCGAGGGGGACCCTACCTAGTCGGCTGCGCGGAGGAGGACATCGTCGTCGAAGCAGGTGCGTGCCCCGGTGTGGCAGGCCGCTCCGACCTGGTCCACCCGGACGAGCAGAGTGTCGGCGTCGCAGTCGAGCGCGACGGACTTCACGTGCTGGAAGTGGCCGGAAGTGTCCCCCTTCACCCAGTACTCCTGGCGGCTGCGGGACCAATAGGTGCAGCGGCCGGTGGTCAGGGTGCGGTGCAGGGCCTCGTCGTCCATCCAGCCGAGCATGAGCACCTCACCGGTGTCGTACTGCTGGGCGATGGCCGGGACCAGGCCGTCCGCGGAGCGCTTGAGGCGCGCGGCGATGGCGGGATCGAGGTTGCCGGGGCGGGGGGACGTACTCATGCAGCCATTGTGCCGGGCCCGGATGCGCAGAATGATCCATGTCCGCCTGATGAGCGGGCGCTCAGCGTGATCCGGCCGTAGGCTGGCCCGCATGTCTACCCATGCGAAGCGTGAACGCCTGCTGCTGGCGGACCTGTTGGAGGGGGCGGGCCCGGAGGCCCCCACGCTGTGCGCCGGCTGGACCTGTCGGGACCTGGCCGCGCACGTGGTGGTGCGGGAGCGGCGGCCCGACGCGGCGGGCGGACTGCTGCTGAACGTGCTGAAGGCCCGCCTGGACAAGGCGATGGAGGAGTACACGGCCAAGCCGTACGAGGAACTGATCCAGTTGATCAGGACCGGCCCGCCGAGGATGTCGCTGTACGCGCTGAAGCAGATCGACGAGGCGGCGAACGCGGTGGAGTTCTACGTGCACGCGGAGGACGTCCGGCGCGCCCAGCCGGACTGGACCCCGCGGGAACTGGACCCGGTCTTCTCGGACGCGCTGTGGTCCCGGCTGGAGAAGCTGGCCCGCCTGACGGGCCGCCGCTCGCCGGTGGGCCTGGTCCTGAGGCGCCCGGACGGGCGGACCGTGGTGGCCCACAAGGGCGCGCCGGTGGTCACGGTGACGGGGGAACCGGGTGAGCTGACGCTGTTCTGCTTCGGCCGCCAGGCGGCGGCGTCGGTGACGCTGGACGGCGAGAAGGAGGCCGTCGCCAAACTGACGGTGGCAGCGCTGGGCCTCTGACCCCTGGCCGGGCGGTGCGGGTTGTTCTGCCGGGTGCGGGCCGGTGGCCGCGCCTCAAACGCCGGCGGGGCTGGGTGGTGCCGCCCGGGCGGGGTCGGAACAGGGGGTGGGGGCGCGGCGCCGCCGGGGGGTGTCTCCTCGGCTTGCGGAGGCACCCGGCACCGACCTGCCGGACGGGGGTGGATCCGCGTCGCCTGCGGGGACACCCCCCACCGTCGCCACACCCCCACCCCGGCGGATCACCCCGCCCGACCATCGAAGGGGCCGTGGGGCGGGGACACTCCGGGGGCTCCCCGCAGGCGACGCGGATCCACCCCCGAATCCCATCCCGGCCCGGCCGCACTCCGCAAGCCGAGGAGAGCCCCCGGAGGGGCACCGCCCCACCCGAAGCCAAACCCAGCCCCGCCGGCGATTGAGGCGCGGCCACCGGCCCGCACCCGGAAAAACAACCCCCACCGCCCGATCAGGGCATCGGCGGCCACCGGGCCGCACCCGGGAAAACAACCCGCACCGCCCGGCCAGGGCACCGGCGGCCACCGGGCCACACCCCCGGAGGGACCCGCACCCCGCCCGGCCAGGGCACCGGGACACACCCGGGCAGGGTTTCAGCGGATGGGGTGGCCCGCTTCGCGGAGGGCGGATTTGACCTCGGAGATGCGCAGGTCTCCGAAGTGGAAGACCGACGCCGCGAGCACGGCATCCGCGCCCGCCTCGATCGCCGGCGCGAAGTCCGCCAGCCGTCCCGCGCCGCCCGAGGCGATCACCGGGACCGTGACGTGCCTGCGTACCGCCGCGATCATCTCCGTGTCGTAGCCGTCCTTCGTCCCGTCCGCGTCCATGGAGTTCAACAGGATCTCCCCGGCGCCCAGTTCGGCCGCCCGGTGTGCCCACTCCACCGCGTCCATGCCGGTGCCCCGGCGTCCGCCGTGCGTGGTGACCTCGAAGGTCCCGGCAGGGGTGCGGCGTGCGTCCACGGACAGGACGAGGACCTGCCGGCCGAAGCGCTCCGCGATCTCCTGGATCAGCTCGGGGCGGGCAATGGCGGCCGTGTTCACGCCCACCTTGTCCGCTCCCGCCCGCAGGAGCTTGTCCACGTCGTCGGCCGTGCGGACGCCGCCGCCCACCGTGAGCGGGATGAAGACCTGCTCGGCGGTGCGGCGCACCACGTCGTACGTGGTCTCGCGGTTCCCGGAGGACGCCGTGATGTCGAGGAAGGTCAGCTCGTCGGCGCCTTCGGCGTCGTACAGCTTGGCCATCTCCACGGGGTCGCCCGCGTCGCGCAGGTTCTGGAAGTTGACGCCCTTGACGACCCGGCCGTTGTCCACGTCCAGGCAGGGGATCACGCGTACGGCGAGGGTCATGCGGTCACCGCCCCGTACGCCTCGACCTCCACCTCGACGACCATGCCGGGGTCGACGAAGCCGGAGATGATGAGCATGGTCGCGGCGGGCCGGACCGTGTCGAAGAGCTGCTTGTGGGCGCGGCCCACCTCTTCGACGTCGCGGGCGTGCGTGAGGTACATCCGGGTGCGGACGACGTTCTCGGGGCCCAGGCCGGCCTCGGCGAGGGCCTTGAAGGCGACTTCGAAGGCCTTGAGGGTCTGGTCGTACGGGCCGCCCGCGTCGGCGGCGGTGCAGCCGGAGACCAGGACCAGGCCGTTGGGGAGGGCCACGGCGCGCGAGTAGCCGATGACGTCCTCGTAGGCGCCGCCGGAGGAGATGCGGCGGACGTCGTTGGAGGGGTTGCTCATGCGGAGACCACCTTCAGGGCTTCTTCCAGGGTGAAGGCCTTGGCGTACAGGGCCTTGCCGACGATCGCGCCCTCGACCCCGAGCGGGACCAGTTCGGACAGGGCCCGCAGGTCGTCGAGCGAGGAGATGCCGCCGGAGGCGACGACGGGCCGGTCGGTGGCGGCGCAGACGTTCTTCAGGAGCTCCAGGTTGGGGCCGGTCAGCGTGCCGTCCTTGCCGATGTCGGTGACGACGTACCGGGCGCAGCCCTCGGAGTCCAGCCGGGCGAGGGTCTCGTAGAGGTCGCCGCCCTCGCTGGTCCAGCCGCGGCCCTTGAGGGTGGTGCCGCGGACGTCGAGGCCGACCGCGATCCGGTCGCCGTGCTCGGCGATGGCCCGGGCGGCCCACTCGGGGGTCTCCAGGGCGGCGGTGCCGAGGTTGACGCGGGTGCAGCCGGTGGCGAGGGCCGCGGCGAGCGAGGCGTCGTCGCGGATGCCGCCGGAGAGCTCGACCTTGATGTCCATGGCGCCGGTGATCTCGGCGACGAGGGCGCGGTTGTCGCCGGTGCCGAAGGCGGCGTCCAGGTCGACCAGGTGCAGCCATTCGGCGCCGGAGCGCTGCCAGGCGAGGGCCGCCTCCAGCGGGGAGCCGTAGGAGGTCTCGCTGCCGGACACCCCGTGCACGAGGCGCACGGCCTGTCCGTCGCGGACGTCGACCGCGGGCAGGAGTTCGAGCGTGGGTGCGGTCATCACAGGGTCTCGATCCAGTTGGTGAGGAGCTGGGCGCCGGCGTCGCCGGACTTCTCGGGGTGGAACTGCGTGGCCCACAGGGCCCGGTTCTCCACCGCCGCCACGAAGCGCTCGCCGTGGGTGGCCCAGGTGACCTTGGGGGCGCGGATCAGCGGGTTGGTGATTTCGAGGGTCCAGTCGCGCGCCGCGTAGGAGTGCACGAAGTAGAACCGGGCGTCGGCGTCCAGGCCCTTGAAGGCCTGGCTGTCGGCCGGGGACTCGACGGTGTTCCAGCCCATGTGGGGGACGATCGGGGCCTTGAGGGGGCCGACCGTGCCGGGCCACTCGTCCAGGCCCTCGGTCTCGACGCCGTGCTCGATGCCGCGTTCGAAGAGGATCTGCATGCCGACGCAGATGCCCATGACGGGGCGGCCGCCGGAGAGGCGGCGGCCGATGATCCAGTCGCCGCGGGCGTCCTTGAGGCCCTTCATGCAGGCCGAGAAGGCGCCGACGCCGGGGACGAGGAGTCCGTCGGCGTCCATGGCCTTGTCGTAGTCGCGGGTGATCTCGACGTCGGCCCCGACGCGGGCGAGGGCCCGCTCGGCGGAGCGTACGTTTCCGAAGCCGTAGTCGAAGACGACGACGTTCTTGGTGGGGCGGACTGCGCTCATTCCCAAATTCCCTGGATTCGCAGGACTCCGGCGGCCAGACACATCGCGGAGGCCAGAGCGAGCAGAATGATGACCGACTTGGGCATCTTCTGCTTCTGGAAGGAGTAGACGCCCCCGGCCAGGAACAGGCCGAGGACGATCAGGATGGTGTTCAGGCCGTTCACGGCTAGAGGGCGCCCTTCGTGGAGGGCAGGATGCCGGCCGCGCGCGGGTCGAACTCGGCGGCGTAGCGCAGGGCCCGGGCGAGGGCCTTGAACTGGCACTCCACGATGTGGTGGGCGTTGCGGCCGTACGGGACGTGGATGTGCAGGGCGATCTGGGCCTGCGCGACGAAGGACTCGAAGATGTGCCGGGTCATCGTCGTGTCGTACGTGCCGATCATCGGCGCCATGTTCTCGGGCTCGGTGTGCACGAGGTAGGGGCGGCCGGACAGGTCGACGGTCACCTGGGCGAGGGACTCGTCGAGCGGCACGGTGCAGTTGCCGAAGCGGTAGATGCCGACCTTGTCGCCGAGGGCCTGCCGGAAGGCGGCGCCGAGCGCGAGCGCGCTGTCCTCGATGGTGTGGTGGCTGTCGATGTGCAGGTCGCCCTCGGTCTTGACGGTGAGGTCGAAGAGGCCGTGGCGGCCGAGCTGGTCGAGCATGTGGTCGTAGAAGCCCACGCCCGTCGAGACGTCGACCTTGCCCGTGCCGTCGAGGTTTATCTCGACGACGACGGAGGTCTCCTTGGTGGTCCGTTCGACCCGTCCGATGCGGCTCATGCGTGCTGCTCCTTCTTCAGTGCGCGAACCGCTTCCAGGAACGCGTCGTTCTCCGCCGGGGTGCCTGCGGTGACCCGCAGCCATCCCGGTACGCCGTTGTCCCGGACCAGGACGCCCTGGTCGAGGATCTTCTGCCAGGCGGTGTGCGAGTCCTCGAACTTCCCGAACTGGATGAAGTTCGCGTCGGAATCGGTGACCTCGAAGCCGATGGCCCGCAGTTCCACGACCAGGCGGTCGCGCTCGGCCTTGAGCTGCTCGACGTAGCCGAGCAGGGTGTCGGTGTGCTCCAGGGCGGCCAGTGCGGTGGCCTGCGTGACGGCCGACAGGTGGTACGGCAGGCGCACCAGCTGGACGGCGTCGACGACGGCGGGGTGGGCGGCCAGGTAGCCCAGGCGCAGGCCGGCCGCGCCGAAGGCCTTGGACATGGTCCGGGAGACCACCAGGTTCGGGCGGCCCTCGATGAGGGGCAGCAGCGAGTCGCGGTGGCTGAACTCCACGTACGCCTCGTCGACGATCACCAGGGAGGGCTTGGCGGCCTGGGCGGCCTCGTAGAGGGCGAGGACCGTCTCGGCCTCTACCGCGGTGCCCGTGGGGTTGTTGGGCGAGGTGATGAAGACGACGTCGGGGGCGTTCTCGGTGATCGCCTGCTCGGCCGCCTCCACGTCGATGGTGAAGTCCTCGCGGCGCGGTCCGGAGATCCACCCGGTGCCGGTGCCGCGGGAGATCAGCGCGTGCATCGAGTAGGAGGGCTCGAAGCCGAGCGCGGTGCGGCCGGGCCCGCCGAAGGTCTGCAGCAGCTGCTGGATGACCTCGTTGGAGCCGTTGGCGGCCCATACGTTCTCCCGCGCGACCGGGTGCTTGCCGGTGCGGGTGAGGTAGGCGGCCAGCTGGGTGCGCAGCTCGACGGCGTCCCGGTCGGGGTAGCGGTTGAGGGTGCGGGCCGCCTCGGCGACGCGCTCGGCGATGCGGGCGACGAGCGCGTCGGGCAGCTCGTAGGGGTTCTCGTTGGTGTTCAGCTGGACGGGTACGTCGAGCTGCGGGGCGCCGTACGGGGTCTTGCCGCGCAGCTCGTCCCGGATGGGCAGGTCGTCGATGCCGATGCCGGCGGCGGTCATACGGTGGGCACCTTCCATCCGAAGCGCGCCTTCAGGGCGGCGCCGTGCGCGGGCAGGTCCTCGGCCTCGGCCAGCGTCACCACGTGGTGGGTGACCTCGGCGAGGGCGTCGCGCGTGTAGTCGACGATGTGGATGCCGCGCAGGAAGGACTGCACGGACAGGCCGGAGGAGTGGCAGGCGCAGCCGCCGGTGGGCAGCACGTGGTTCGACCCGGCGCAGTAGTCGCCGAGCGAGACCGGGGCCCACGGGCCGACGAAGATCGCGCCGGCGTTGCGTACGCGGGCGGCCCACGCGGCGGCGTCGGCGGTCTGGATCTCCAGGTGCTCGGCGCCGTACGCGTCGACGACCTTCAGGCCGTCCTCCAGGCTGTCGACCAGCACGATCGCGGACTGCTTGCCGGCCAGGGCCGGCTTGATCCGGTCCTCGACGTGCTTGGTGGCGGCGACCTGCGGTTCCAGCTCCTTCTCGACGGCGTCCGCGAGCTCGGCGGAGTCCGTGACGAGCACGGCCGCGGCCAGCGGGTCGTGCTCGGCCTGGCTGATCAGGTCGGCGGCGACGTGCACCGGGTCGGCGGTGGAGTCGGCGAGGACGGCGATCTCGGTCGGGCCGGCCTCGGTGTCGATGCCGATCTTCCCGGTGAAGTAGCGCTTGGCGGCGGCGACCCAGATGTTGCCGGGGCCGGTCACCATGTTGACCGGCAGGCAGTCCTCGGTGCCGTACGCGAACATCGCGACGGCGACGGCGCCGCCGGCCGCGTACACCTCGTCCACGCCGAGCAGCGCGCACGCGGCGAGGATCGTCGGGTGCGGCAGGCCGCCGAACTCCTTCTGCGGCGGGGACGCGAGCGCGATCGACTCGACGCCCGCCTCCTGGGCCGGGACGACGTTCATGACGACGGAGGACGGGTACACCGAGCGGCCGCCCGGGGCGTACAGTCCCACGCGCTCGACGGGAACCCACTTCTCGGTCACGGTGCCGCCGGGGACCACCTGGGTGGTGTGCTCGGTGCGGCGCTGGTTCCGGTGCACGATCCGGGCGCGCCGGATCGACTCCTCCAGGGCGGCGCGGACGGCCGGGTCCAGCTGCTCCAGGGCGGCCTTGATGGCCTCCGCGGGTACCCGGACCTGCGAGAGCTCGACCCCGTCGAACTTCTGCGCGTATTCGATCAGCGCCGCCGTGCCGCGATGATGGACGTCCTCGCAGATGGGCCGCACCTTCTCCAGGGCAGCTTCTACGTCGAACTCGGCACGGGGCAGCAGGTCGCGCAGGGCGCCGCCCTCGGGGAGGGCGTCACCGCGCAGGTCGATACGAGAGATCACCTCACAATTCTCTCAGACCGCTTCGCGCCACCGTTCGCCCGTATCACTGGCTGATACAGGTCCCGGACGTCACAGGTGCCCGATAGCGTTCCCGTACACGTGGACGACAGCGGAGGGGGGCCGCCGTGGCCGAGGCGCGCACGGACGAGGAACCGGCGGATCTCACCGCCGCGGAACGGCGCATGTGGGAGGCGTTCCGCACGGGAAGCGTCTGCGATCTCAGCGCCCGCGCCGCCGACCGGGACGATCCGCACGCCGAGTACGTCTGGGGGCCCGAGCGCAGCGTCCGCGCCCGGGTGGTCGCCCGGCTGCTGCTGCACGGGCCGCCGCCGGTGCCGGGCCGGGTGGCCTCCCTCAAGCTGCGCGGGGTGCGGATCAGCGGGCGGCTGGAACTGTCCGGTGGCGCGGTGGCCCCGTACGTGGAGCTCCAGTCCTGTCGCTTCGACAGCGAGATCCAGCTGTCGGAGGCCCGCTTCGGCACGCTGCGGATGGTCAACTGCGCGATACCGCGGCTGGAGGCCTCCCGGCTGCACACCGAGGGCGATCTGCACCTGCCGCGCTGCCGGGTGGCGCGCGGGATCCGGCTCACCGACGCGCAGATCGGCACCGATCTGCTGATCAGCCAGGCCGTGGTGCAGCGGGACAGCAAGGGGCGGGCGATCGCCGCGGACGGGATGTCCGTCGCGCAGGACTTCCAGGGCGAGCTGCTGGAGACGTACGGCGAGGTGAGCCTGCGCGGCGCCAAGGTCGGCGTGTCGATGAACCTGCGCGGTGCCCGCCTGGGCAATCCGTACGGGCGCTTCGCGCTGAACGCCCCCCAGCTGACCGTCGAGCGGACCCTGTACCTGACCTCGATCGCGCTGGACTACGCGGCGTACGGGGGCTCCTCCACTCCCCCGTACGGGCTGGGGCCGACGCCCACCCGCGGCCGGCTGGCCCAGCACTTCGAGTGCCGGGGCGGGCTGCGGCTGGACGACGGCCGCTTCGGCGACGCCATCGACTTCTACGGGGCGCGCTTCGTGCTCACCCCCGAGCAGGAGATATCCCTGCGCCGGATCCAGACCCCCGAGTTCCGTTTCGTCGGCGAGCGGCCGCAGGAGGGCCGGGTGGTGGTGTCCGGGGCCAAGGTGGTCAAGCTCGTCGACACCTCCACGAGCTGGCCGGGCCCCGGCGGGCTGTCCATCGAGGGGTTCGTCTACGAGAACCTCGCGCCCCGGGGCCACTTCCCGCTCTCCCGCCGCCTGGAGTGGGTGGAGGCGGCCACTCCCGAGTACTCGCCGGAGCCGTACGAGCGGCTGGCCGCCGTACTGCGGGCCAGCGGCGAGGACCAGGACGCCCGTGAGGTGCTGCTGGCCAAGCAGCGGCGGCGCCGGGCCACGCTGCCGCCCGCCCCGAAGGCGTGGGGCTACCTCCAGGACTGGACGGTGGTCTACGGCTACCGCCCGGGCCGGGCCGCCCTGTGGATGGCGGTGCTGTGGGCGGCGGGGGCGCTGCTGTTCTCCCAGCTCGACCCGCCGGCGATCAAGGAGGACGAGCATCCGCAGTGGAGCGCCGCCCTGTACGCGCTGGACCTGCTGCTGCCGGTCATCGACCTCGGTCAGCAGGGGCAGTGGAAGCTGGAGGGCGGCTGGCAGTGGGGGGCGGCGGGCCTGGTCATCATGGGCTGGATCCTGGCCACGACGGTGGCGGCGGGAGCCTCCCGGCTGCTGCGGCGGGGGTGAGCGCGGTGGGGTGAGCGCGGTGGGGTCGTCCGGTGGGTCGCGCAGATGCCGCCGTCCGCCCCTCAAACGCCGGACACCCTCGGTGGCCCGGGCGATTACCCTGTGCCTCGTGACCACCGTTCGCCTGCCCCTCTTCCCGCTGAACTCGGTGCTGTTCCCGGGACTCGTCCTCCCGCTGAACATCTTCGAGGAGCGTTATCGCGCCATGATGCGCGAGCTGCTGAGGACGGGCGAGGACGAGCCGCGCCGTTTCGCGGTCGTCGCGATCCGCGACGGCCGGGAGGTCGCGCCGACCGCGCCCGGCCTGCCGGACCAGACGGCCCTGCCCGAGCGGGGCCCGGCCGCGGGCTTCGGCCCCGACCCGATCCAGGCCTTCCACCGGGTCGGCTGCATCGCCGACGCGGCGACCGTCCGGGAGCGCGAGGACGGCAGCTTCGAGGTCCTGGCGACCGGCACGACGCGGGTCCGCCTGGTGTCGGTGGACGCCTCGGGCCCCTTCCTGACGGCGGAGCTGGAAGAGCTTCCGGAGGATGCGGGCGACGGCGCGGGCGTGCTGGCCGAGGGCGTGCTGCGGGCCTTCCGCAACTACCAGAAGCGGCTGGCCGGCGCCCGCGAGCGGTCGCTGACCGGCGCGGAGCTCCCCGACGAGCCCTCGGTGGTCTCCTACCTGGTGGCAGCGGCGGCGGTGCTGGACATCCCGGCGAAGCAGCGGCTGCTCCAGGCCCCGGACACCGCGACCCGGCTGGCGGAGGAGCTGAAGCTGCTGCGCACGGAGACGGCGGTGATCCGCCACCTCCCGTCACTGCCGGCGGTGGACCTGACCCGTGCCCCGACGAGCCCGAACTGAGCGCACACCGATGGCGAAGAAGTCCAAGCAGGCAGCAGGCACCCCGGCGATCGTCGCCCTGACGGCGGCGGGCGTCGCGTTCACCACGCACGCCTACGAGCACGACCCGGCGCACCCCTCGTACGGCGAGGAGGCGGCCCAGGCGCTCGGCGTCTCGCCCGCCCAGGTCTTCAAGACGCTCGTCGCGGACGTGGACGGGGTCCTGACGGTGGCGGTGGTGCCGGTGTCGGGGTCGCTGGACCTCAAGGCCCTGGCGACGGCGGTGGGCGGCAAGCGGGCGGCGATGGCCGACCCGGCCCTGGCGGAGCGCACGACGGGCTACGTCCGCGGCGGCATCTCCCCGCTGGGCCAGCGCAAGCGGCTGCGCACGGTGATCGACGCCTCGGCCGCGGCCCACCCCACGATCTGCTGCTCGGCGGGCCGCCGCGGCCTGGAGGTCGAGCTCTCCCCGTCGGACCTGACCACCCTCACCTCGGCCACCCTGGCCCCGATCGCCCGTCAGGGTTAGCCTCGCCGGCGTGTGAGGCGCGGGGTCCGGGGCGGGGCGAGCCCCGCGCTCCGCGCAGCGGCCCACCCGTACCCCCGGGGAGGGTCAGGCGCGCGGGGTTTCCGGCGCCGAGGGCGCGGAGTCGGCGGGCGGCGCCTGGTAGTACCCGGTCCAGCCGTACACGGGCGCGGGATCCGGATCCCGCGGCGTCCACAGCGCGGTCAGTGCCAGGTGCAGCAGCACGGCCGTCATCGGCCACGCGAGCAGTGCCCCGTGGGCGAGCAGCTCCAGCGGCGCGTCGAAGGGCACCCCCTTGCCCGCCCGGTTCGCCGCGGCGACCAGGTCGGACGACGGTCCCAGCCACAGCCCGAACCGCCACCCCACCAGCGCGGCGAAGACGGATCCGGCCCCGAGCCCGATGACCAGCGGCACACCGCCGGCCCGGCGCCACAGGAACGTGCCGACGGCGCTGAGCGCGCCCAGGCCGAGCGACAGCAGGAAGAAGGTGCCGTCGGAGGCGATCCGCGCCTCGCTCTCGCTGTTGCGCAGGAACACGGCCTCCCCGTTGGAGACGTACTGCACCCGCGGGGCCAGCCACGCCCACAGCAGGCCGAGGAGCAGCCCGGCGGCCCCGACGAGCAGGGCGACGACGGCCCCGTCCCGGATGTCCTCCGGGGTGATCGCCCCGGTGGCGGCACCCGGCTTCTCGGGCGGGAGCGGCGGCGGGTCGAGGGGGGACGGCGGGGTCACGGCTTCGGTCACCCCCACATCGTGCCAGGTGTGCCCGCAAGCGGCGTCGGCGGACCGCGTCAGCGGACGGCCGCCCGGCGGTACGCCCAGGTCGCGACGGCCAGCGAGAGGACCCCCACCGCCCCGCACACGCCCAGGTCGAGGGCGACGGCGGCCCAGTCGGGCCGGGGGGCGAAGGTACGGGCGAACGCCTCGACCCCGTACGTGGACGGCAGCAGGTCCCGGGCCCACACAATGACGTCCGGCATCCGCTCCGGCGGCAGCACCCCGAGCAGCAGGGCCGCCGACATGCCGAGCTGTCCTGCGAGGGTGGCCAGCTCCTGCCGCGGGGCCAGCAGCCCGAGCGCCGCGCCGAGCCCGGCCAGCGCGGCCCCGGCCAGCGGTACCACCGCGGCCAGGATCCACAGCCCGCTCATCGGCAGCCCGAACAGCAGGCACCCGACGACCGCGGTGACCAGGGTCCCCGGCAGCGTGAAGGAGGCGTACGCGGCGGCCGCGCCCAGTACGACCGAGGCGGGCGGCACCGGCAGGGTGGCGTAGTGGTCGAGTCCGCCGCCGGCCCGCAGCTGCCCGAAGTACTGGGCGAGCAGGTTCAGCGCGACGAAGGCGACGACGAGCACCGAGGAGCCGGCGACGACGGCGCGGGCCTCGGAGCCCCCGTCGACCACGCCCCGCATCAGGATCATGATCCCGACGGACTGGAAGGTGGCGACGAACAGCAGCGGGATCCGTGCCACCCGGGCCCGGGACAGCTGGGCCCGGTACACGGCGGCCAGGGAGGGGAAGAACCGCGCGCCGGGCGCCAGCGGCGCGGGCTGCGGTGCCTGTGCACGGCTGCCCGCTGCCTCCGCCGGGGCGGCGGCAGCGGCGGATGACGGCACGGGCTCGGGCGCGAGCACGGCCCGGACGGCCCCCGTCGAACGGTCGCTCACGACTTCACCAGCCCTTTCGTCCTGCCGCCGAGGGCCAGGTACACGTCTTCCAGGCTGGGGGTGGCCAGGGTGAAGTCGTCGAGCGCGGCGAAGGCCGGGCTCCCGGTGACCGAGGCCACCGCCGCCCTCGCCTCGTCCGGCGCCAGCCGGAGCACCCAGCGGCGCCCTGACTCGACCGCCCGGGCGCGCAGCCGGGCGACCTCGGGGACCTCCAACGGGGCGCCCTCGCGCCAGACCAGCTCCAGCCGGACCTCGTCCGCGACGGTGGCCTTCAGGCCGGCCGGGGT
Source organism: Streptomyces sp. Sge12 (assembly GCF_002080455.1). Lineage (NCBI taxonomy): Bacteria > Bacillati > Actinomycetota > Actinomycetes > Kitasatosporales > Streptomycetaceae > Streptomyces > Streptomyces sp. Sge12. The sequence goes on along the minus strand of NZ_CP020555.1, from coordinate 5,764,541 downwards.
GTCGCAGGCGATGACCTTGCCCTGGTCGATGACGGCGACCCGGTCCAGGACGGTCTCGGCCTCGATGACGTTGTGGGTGACCAGCAGGACCGTGGCGCCGTGCTGTGCGCGGCGCCGGTCGACCGCGGACCAGACCGCCCGCCGGGCGACCGGGTCCATACCGGTGGTGGGCTCGTCGAGGACCAGCACGGGCCGCTCCCCCACCAGCGCGGCGGCGAAGCAGGCGAGGCGGCGCTGGCCGCCGGAAAGCTTCTTCAGGGGCCGTCCGGCGATCGCGGTCAGTCCGAGTTCGTCCAGTACGGCGTCGCGCGCGGCGCGGGCCGCGCGGAGGTCGAGCCCGCGCAGCCGTCCGGTGGTCTCGGCGGCGAGCGACACCGTGAGCTCGTCCAGGGCGGTGGATTCCTGCCCCAGGTAGGCGAGGAGCCGGGCGGCGCGGTCGGGGTGGCCCACGATGTCGTGGCCGAGCAGGGTGACCGAGCCGGAGTCCGGCCGCATCAGGCCGGTGAGCTGGCGGACCAGCGTGGACTTGCCGGCGCCGTTGGGGCCGAGCAGGCCGAAGACCTCGCCGCGCCGGACGTCCAGGGAGATCCCGTCGTTGGCGCGGGTCTCGGGCAGGGCGGGGGCCCCGCGCCGGCCGCGTACCGCGGGATAGGTCTTGACGAGGTCACGCACCGCGCAGATGACGTCCGGCGCCGCTCCCGCGGCCGCCGCCGTGCCTTCTTGCGCCTGTGCTGTGCCCGTACTCACGAGGGAGCAGCCTACGGGGTTCCCGCCCCTACTCGGCCGTCGGGGTCGGCGGGGCGGCGTGGTCGCCGGGGCCGGCTCCGGGTGCCGAGGCCGGTACGGCGGCCACGTGTTCGGCGGCGGCGCGGACGTCGATCTCGCGCCAGAACCCGGCGCGGATGGCGTACCGGTCGTGTTCGTCGATCTGGTCGTCCTTGTGCGCGAGCAGCCCGAACCGGGCCGCGTAGCGCAGCAGTTCGCCGTCGATCCGGTGCGGGATCCGCGGGTACATCGTGGCCAGCTTCTGCAGGTGGACGGTCTCCGGGAGGCGTTCCATCCAGCGCCGGGCGAACACCTGTCCCACCTCGAACGGGTCGCCGCCGACGGTGGTGATGTCCTCCTCCCGGTCCGCCCAGCGCTGTTCGGCGCTGGTGAGCTGGGCGAGGGTGGGCAGCGAGGCGGTCTCGGCGGGCTCGCCCAGCGGTCCGGCCCGGTCGATCCAGCCCTTGTCGGAGGACCAGCGCAGGGCGCTGGCGGGGGCGTGGGCGCCGGTCGGCCCGTTCTGCGGGGCGCTCTGCTGGCCGGGGGCGCGCAGGGAGCCGGCCAGGTCCTTGGGCGTGGGGACCGGTTTGCCGCCGGGCGTGGCGGGCGCCGGTACGGAGACCCCGTCTCGGTCCGGTTCCCCGGTGGCGGCGGTGCCGTTGCGGGCGGCCTCGGCGAGCGCCGCCTCGGGCAGCGGGGCCGAGAGGATGGCGGCGATGTCGGGGCGCGGTGCGGGCGGCGGGGAGCACAGTCCGGTGAGGTCCTTGGCGCGGACGGCGCGGGTGATCCAGGCCCGGTCCAGGACGCGGCGTTCGTCGGCCTCGGCGACGAGGTCCTCGGACTGGTTGTAGTCCCCGTCGGCGGCCTGGACGGCCCACAGGTGGACGGCGACCCCGTGTTCCTTGGCGGACATCAGGCCGGGCAGCAGGTCGCCGTCGCCGGTGACGAGGACCACGTCGGAGCAGGCGCGGTTGCGGGCGAGCTCGGTGAGCTCGGCGTGCATGGCGGCGTCGACGCCCTTCTGCGCCCAGCGCCCGTCGCTGCGGGTCAGGGCGCCCAGGCGGACGGTGACGCGGGGCATGACGCGCAGCCGCCGGTGTTCGGGCTGGGGCACCCGGTCGGGTGCGCCGTCGAACCAGTAGATGCGCAGCAGGGGCTGTTCGGTGTCGGCCTCGGCCCGCTCGCGCAGGCCCTGGATGAGGGCGGCATGGTCGATGGTGATCCGGGAGCGGGAGGGCTCCCCGGCGAGAAGGCTGGCGGCGGCACCCAGCAGGTACCCGGCGTCCACCAGGACGACGCAGCGGTCCACGCGTTCCACCCTCTTCCCTGGGGGTCCTCTGTGCTTTTCGGCGGGTTCCCCGAGTCTGCCCGACCTCAAGGGTGTTGAAGGCCGGAACTCGATCATCGGCGTGGCGGATCTCACTGCGGGCGGGGTGCGAGGCTCCGGCTACGCGCAGTAATGATCCAAAATGCGCGGTTTCTGGCCCTGTGTGAGTGTGAAGGCGGTCCTGGCCCCTAGACCCTCACGGAGGTTCCACCATGGCCAAGAACAAGAATCAGAAGCAGCCCGCCAAGCAGCAGCCCCGGTCGCAGGATCCGACCAAGGGCACCTCGGAGACCGAGTCGATGCCCTCCTCCTCGGCGCCGAGCCCGATGGACATGGCGCACAAGCGCAAGGAAAAGAAGTTCGGCCACAACTGACGGCCGTGTCCCCAGTACGCGGAAGGGCCCGCCCGGTGTCACCGGGCGGGCCCTTCCGCGTACGGCCGGGGTCGTGCCCGGGTTGCTATCCGGCCAGGCAGGACGGCCCGAGCAGTACCTTGAGGTCGCCGAAGAGGGCGGGGTCGGGCTGTACGCGGTGCTTGTCGAGGCGGAGCACGGTGGTGGTCCGCGGCCCCTGGAGCTTGATCCGCACCTCGGTGTTGCCCTTGTGGTGGCGCAGGATCTCGCCCAGACGGGTCACCATCGGCGGCGTGACCTTGACGGTGGGGATGGTGAGGACCACCGGGGCGTTGGTGCCGGCCGAGGAGAGGTCGGGGACCATCATCTCCATGGCGACCAGGCGGGGGACGTCCTCGCGCTTGTCGAGGCGGCCCTTGACGAAGACGACGGTGTCCTCGACCAGCTGGGTGGAGACGAGCTGGTAGGTCGCCGGGAAGAACATGCATTCGATGGAGCCGGCGAGGTCCTCGACGGTGGCGATGGCCCACGCGTTGCCCTGCTTGGTCATCTTGCGCTGGAGGCCCGAGATGATGCCGCCGATGGTGACGACCGCGCCGTCGCCGTGCTCGCCGCCGGTCAGCTGGGAGATTCCGGCGTCCGTCTTGTCGGACAGCACGTGCTCCAGGCCGAACAGCGGGTGGTCGGAGACGTAGAGGCCGAGCATCTCGCGCTCCTGGGCGAGCAGGTAGGACTTCTCCCACTCGACGTCGGAGAACTCCACGTCGAGCCCGAAGCCGGGCTCGTCGCTCGCGTTCTCGTCACCCATTCCGCCGAACAGGTCGAACTGCCCCTCGGCCTCCTTGCGCTTGACCGCGACCACGTTGTCGATCATCGACTCGTGGTGCGCGACCAGCCCCTTGCGGGTGTGGCCCATCTCGTCGTACGCGCCGGCCTTGATCAGCGACTCGACCGTGCGCTTGTTGCAGACGACGGCCTCGACCTTGTCCAGGAAGTCGGGGAAGGAGGAGAACTTCCCCTTGGCCTTCCTGGTCCTGATGATCGACTCCACGACGTTCGTGCCGACGTTGCGCACCGCGGTGAGGCCGAAGAGGATCACGTCGTCGCCCTGGGCCGCGAAGTTCGGCTCGGACTCGTTCACGTTCGGCGGCAGGACCTTGATGCCCATCCTGCGGCACTCGTTCAGGTAGATCGCGGACTTGTCCTTGTCGTCCTTGACCGAGGTGAGCAGGCCGGCCATGTACTCGGCCGGGAAGTTCGCCTTGAGGTAGGCGGTCCAGTAGGAGACCAGGCCGTACGCGGCCGAGTGGGCCTTGTTGAAGGCGTAGCCGGCGAAGGGGACCAGCACGTCCCACAGGGCCTTGATCGCCTGGTCGCTGAAGCCCTTCTTCTTGGCGCCCTCCTCGAAGATGACGAAGTTCTTCGCCAGCTCCTCGGGCTTCTTCTTGCCCATCACGCGGCGCAGGATGTCGGCCTCGCCGAGCGAGTACCCGGCGATGATCTGGGCGGCCTTCTGGACCTGCTCCTGGTAGACGATCAGGCCGTAGGTGACCGCGAGGACCTCTTCGAGCGGTCCCTCCAGCTCCGGGTGGATCGGGGTGATCTCCTGCTGCTTGTTCTTGCGCAGGGCGTAGTTCGTGTGCGAGTTCATGCCCATCGGGCCCGGCCGGTACAGGGCCGAGACGGCGGAGATGTCCTCGAAGTTGTCGGGCTTCATCAGGCGCAGCAGGGAGCGCATGGGCCCGCCGTCGAACTGGAAGACGCCGAGGGTGTCACCGCGGCCGAGCAGTTCGAAGGTCTTGGGGTCGTCGAGCGGGAGGGCCAGGAGGTCGATGTCGATCCCCTTGTTGGCCTTCACCATCTTGACGGCGTCGTCCATGATCGTGAGGTTGCGCAGGCCGAGGAAGTCCATCTTCAGCAGGCCGAGCGACTCGCAGCTCGGGTAGTCCCACTGGGTGATGGTGACGCCGTCGGTGTGCCGCACCCAGACGGGCACGTGGTCGGTGATCGTCTCGCTGGACATGATCACGCCGGCGGCGTGCACGCCCATCTGGCGGACCAGGCCCTCGACGCCGCGGGCGGTGTCGATGACCTTCTTGACGTCCGGCTCGTTCTCGTACATCGAGCGGATCTCGCCCGCTTCGCTGTAGCGGGGGTGCGAGGGGTCGAGGATGCCGGAGAGCGGGATGCCCTTGCCGAGGACGTCGGCGGGCATGGCCTTGGTGAGGCGGTCGCCCATGGCGTACGGGTAGCCCAGGACGCGGGCCGAGTCCTTGATCGCGTTCTTGGCCTTGATGGTGCCGTAGGTGCCGATCATGGCGACCTTGTCGGCGCCGTACTTCTCGGTCACATACCGGATCACCTCGACGCGCCGACGCTCGTCGAAGTCGATGTCGACATCGGGCATGGAAACGCGCTCGGGGTTCAGGAAGCGCTCGAAGATCAGGCCGTGCGTGAGCGGGTCGAGGTCGGTGATGCCCATGGCGTAGGCGACGATCGAACCGGCCGCGGAGCCTCGGCCCGGGCCCACCGCGATGCCCTGGTTCTTGGCCCACATGATGAAGTCGGCGACCACGAGGAAGTAGCCGGGGAAGCCCATCGAGATGATCGTGTCCATCTCGTACTCGGCCTGCTTCATCCGGTCCTCCGGGATGCCTCCCGGGTAGCGGCGGTGCATGCCGCGCATGGTCTCCTCGCGGAACCAGCTGACCTCGGTGTGGCCCTCCGGGATGTCGAACTTCGGCATCAGGTTCCGGAACTTGAACATGCCCTCGGTGTCGATCTGGTCCGCGACCAGCCGGGTGTTGGCGCAGCCCTCCTGCCAGGCGTCCGAGGAGTCGATCGCGTACATCTCGTCGGTCGACTTCAGGTAGTAGCCGGTGCCGTCGAAGCGGAAGCGGTCCGGGTCCGAGAGGTTCTTGCCGGTCTGGATGCACAGCAGGGCGTCGTGGGCGCCGGCCTCGCTCGCGTACGTGTAGTGCGAGTCGTTCGTCACCAGCGGCGGGATGCCGAGCTTCTTGCCGATCTCCAGCAGCCCGTCGCGGACCCGGCGCTCGATCTCGATGCCGTGGTCCATCAGCTCCAGGAAGTAGCGTCCCTCGCCGAAGATGTCCTTGTAGTCGGAGGCAGCCTGCACGGCCTCGTCGAACTGGCCGAGGCGCAGCCTGGTCTGCACCTCGCCCGACGGGCAGCCGGTGGAGGCGATCAGGCCCTCGGACCACTTGGAGATGGTCTCCTTGTCCATCCGCGGCCACTTCGTGAGCCAGCCCTCGGCGTACGCGTCGGAGGACAGCCGGAAGATGTTGTGCAGGCCGGTGGCGTTCGACGCCCAGATGGTCTTGTGGGTGTAACCACCGGAACCGGAGACGTCGTCCCGCTTCTGGTGCGGCTGGCCCCACTGGATGCGCCGCTTGTTGCGCCGGGACTCGGGGGCGACGTACGCCTCGATGCCGATGATCGGCGTGATGCCGGCCTTCTGCGCGGTGTGGAAGAAGTCATAGGCGCCGTGCAGATTGCCGTGGTCGGACATGGCGATGTGCGTCATGCCCATCTCGTTGCACGCGTTGAACATGTCCTTCAGCCGCGCGGCACCGTCCAGCAGCGAGTACTGGGTGTGGACGTGCAGGTGCGTGAACGGCGGCTTTGTCACGGCGCGGGTCCTCCGGGGGGCGAGGTGAGGGGGCAGCTTCGAATCCTACGTCGGCCGGGTGACAGATCACGGGCACTGACCGGTACGGTCGGGCGTTGCAGAACCAGGAGGGCCGATCCGACGTCCAGTCGGTCGGAACCTGAAACAGCCCGTGCACCAGGAGGCACCCGCCATGGCGGTCCCCGAGACGACCGACGAGCAGCGCGCCGAGCAGATCCTCGACGTCTTCGACACCGCGTTCGGTGAGCTCCTCGCCGCCGACCCCGCTGCCTTCCAGGTCAAGTTCCGCAAGATGGCGGCCTCGGCCTTCGCCTTCTACCGGGGCACCGCCTGCCTCTTCTACTCCGACCTGGAGCGGGACCGGCACGGCGGCCCGTACCTGGACGAGCGGACGGGCCGGGTGTGGATCCACGGCGACCTGCACGCCGAGAACTTCGGCACGTACATGGACTCCAACGGCCGGCTGATCTTCAATGTCAACGACTTCGACGAGGCCTACGTCGGCCCCTTCACCTGGGACCTGAAGCGGTTCGCCGCCTCGGTCGCCCTGATCGGCTACACCAAGGCGCTCAGCGACGACCAGATAAGCGAGCTGGTGCGGATCTACGCCGGTGCCTACCGGGAGCGGATCCACCGGCTGGCTGCTGGGGCGAAGCACGAGGAGGTGCCCTCCTTCACGCTGGACACCGCCGAGGGCCCGCTGCTGGGCGCGCTGCGCTCGGCCCGCTCCCGGACCCGCTTCTCCCTGCTGGACTCGATGACGGAGATAAGGGACTACGAGCGCCGCTTCTCCTCCGGCGGGGGCTCCATCGAGCTGGACGCCGCCACCCGCTACAAGGTGCTGGCCGCCTTCGACGGGTACCTGGAGACCCTGCCCGACGAATCCCTGGTCCGGCCCGACTCCTACCGGGTCAAGGACGTGGTGGGGCGCCGGGGCATCGGGATCGGCTCGGCGGGCCTGCCCTCCTACAACATCCTGCTGGAGGGGCACAGCGATGCCCTGGAGAACGACGTGGTGATCTACCTCAAGCAGGCGCAGACCCCGGCGGCCTCCCGGCACATCACCGACCGGGCGGTGCGGGAGTACTTCCAGCACGAGGGGCACCGTACGGTCATTTCCCAGCGCGCCCTTCAGGCGCACGCCGACCCGTGGCTGGGCTGGACGGAGCTGGACGGGGCGGGTCAGCTGGTGGCGGAGGTCTCCCCGTACGCGGTGGACCTGGACTGGTCGGACCTCGACGACCCGGAGGAGATCGCGGCGGTCGTCGCGGACCTGGGCCGGGCGACCGCGACCATGCACGGGGCCGCCGACGCGGACGAGAGCGGGCAGACGCTGGTCCCGTTCTCCACCGAGCGTGCCATCGACGCGGCGATCGCGGCCGACGAGGAGGGTTTCGCGGAGCTGCTCGTGGACTTCGCCCACGCGTACGGGGCCCGGGCGCGCGCCGACCACCAGATCTTCGTGGACCTGTTCCGTAACGGGCGTCTCACTCCCTGAACGCCTGTTCCACAGGAACGCGTGGCAGACTCGCCGGGATGGACATTTCCGGGACGGGACTCAGAGGGCTGCGGGCCGCGCTGTTCAGCGCGCTCGTCGTGCTGCTCTCGTCCGGTTCGCACGTCCTGATGTCCCAGGTCCCGCTGCCGCCGGCGCTGGTGGCCGGGGCCTTCGCGGGTGTGTTCGCGATCGCCTACGCGCTCGCGGGCCGCGAGCGGGGCTTCGCCCCGATCGCCGGGCTGCTCGTACCGCTGGAGCTGGCGGCCGACACCGTCTTCACCACCGGGCAGCACCTCTGCTACGGCCCGGCCGGCGGCCCCGTCGCGGGGCCGCTGCGCGCCATGGGCCTGGACGCCCTGTGCGGCGGCACGCCGGTGGGCGGGCCGCTGGCCGAAGTGACCGGGCCGGCCGACGCGGCCGCGCTGCTGTCCTCGCCCGGGCCGTACACCCCCTGGCTGCTGCTCGGCGGCCACGTCTCGGTCGGACTGCTGGCCGCCGCCTGGCTGCGCCACGGCGAGCGGGCGCTGGGCCGGCTGCTGCGGGCGGTGGCCGCGTTCGCGTTCCGGCCGCTGCTGCTGGCCGTGGCCTCGGTCGCGGTGGCCTGCGGTCCGGCCGCGGCCCTGCTGCGGTCGGTCCTGCCGGGCGCCGGGGCCCGTACGCGCTTCCCGGCGCACTCCGTGGGACGGCGGGGACCCCCCGTGCTCGGCGCGCTCGCCCGCGCCTGACGCACGTACGGCAGTCCCTTTCGCACGTCACATTTCACGGAGATCATGATGAGTTCACGCAACAGCCAGGCGAACAAGGCAGCGGCCCGCGAGCGGCTGCGCGCCGAGCGCGAGGCCCAGGCCAAGAAGGACAAGGTGCGCCGCCAGGTGCTCGTCGGCGGCGGGGTCGTGGCCCTGCTCGCGCTCGCCGGCGTCATCGCCTACGGGGTCATGAAGGCCAACGAGCCCGACCAGTGGGAGAAGGCCGCCAAGGCCGAGCTGGTCAAGCCGAAGAACACCACGGGCGAGGACGGCACCACGGTCGTCGTCGGCAAGGCCGACGCGAAGAAGACCCTGGAACTGTACGAGGACTCGCGCTGCCCGGCCTGCGCCTCCTTCGAGCAGGCGGCCGGTGCGCAGGTCAAGAAGGACGTGGACGAGGGCAAGTACAAGCTCCAGTACTTCGGCGCCACCTTCATCGACAACGCCGTCAAGGGCGAGGGTTCGAAGAACGCGCTGAGCGCCCTGGGCGCGGCGCTGAACGTCGGCCCGGAGGCCTTCCTGGAGTACAAGGCGGCGCTCTACTCCAAGGAGCTGCACCCGGAGGAGACCGTCGACAGCTTCGCCAAGGACGACTACCTGCTGAAGGTCGCGGACACGGTCCCGGCCCTCAAGGGCAACGCCGAGTTCAAGAAGGCCGTCGAGGACGGTACGTACGACCGGTGGGCGCTGGAGATGTCGAAGGTCTTCGACAAGTCCGGGGTGAAGGGCACGCCGACCCTGAAGATGGACGGCAAGAAGATCGAGACTCCGCAGACGGCGGAGCAGTTCACGGCGGCGATCGACAAGGCCCTGCAGGGCTGATCCCGGATCGTCCGGGAAGCGCTTTCCGGACATACCGCTTCAACGGGCGGGCGGACGCCCAGAGTTCGCCCGCCCGTTGCATTCCGACACTGTTCCCAGGGGTGTACCCGTCGGTAATGTGATGGTCCGTGACCAGTCAACTCCCCTCTTCCCGGGCCGCGGCAACTCCTCGTCGCCGTACGGTCGTTCTCGCCGCGGCGGCCACGGCCGCGCTGGCCCCCCTCACCTCGCTGGGCGCCTCGGCCGCCCACGCGGCGGGCACCGCGCCCGCCTTCCTGCACGGCGTCGCCTCGGGCGACCCGCTGCCCGACGGGGTCCTGCTGTGGACCCGCGTCACCCCCACCCCCGAGGCCGTACCCGGTTCCGGGCTCGGCCCGGCCACCCAGGTGGGCTGGGAGGTGGCCTCCGACAAGGCCTTCTCCCAGGTGGTCGCCTCCGGCGCCGTCACGGCGAGCGCCGCGGCCGACCACACGGTCAAGGTGGACGTGCGGGGGCTCCAGCCGCAGACCCCGTACTGGTACCGGTTCACCGCCGGCGGTACCGTCTCCCCCGCCGGACGCACCCTGACCACCCCGGCCCACGAGACGACGACCGCGGGGGTCCGCTTCGGCGTGGTCTCCTGCGCCAACTGGGAGGCCGGCTACTTCTCCGCCTACCGCCACCTGGCCGCCCGCACGGACCTGCACGCGATCCTGCACCTGGGCGACTACATATACGAGTACCAGTCCGGCGGGTACCCGGAGGCGAAGTACGCCGTGCGCCAGCACGAGCCGAAGCACGAGATCGTCTCGCTCGCCGACTACCGCACCCGCCACGGCAAGTACAAGACGGACGCCGACCTCCAGGCCCTGCACCAGGCGCACCCGGTCATCGCCATCTGGGACGACCACGAGTTCGCCAACGACGCCTGGAACGGCGGCGCCGAGAACCACACCCCGGGGGCCGAGGGCGAGTGGGCGGCCCGCGCGGCCGCCGCCAAGCAGGCGTACTTCGAGTGGATGCCCGTACGCGCGTCCGTGGCCGGGACCTGCTACCGGAGGCTGCGCTTCGGCACCCTGGCCGACCTGCACCTGCTGGACCTGCGCTCCTTCCGCTCGCAGCAGGCCAAGGTGGGCAGCGGCTCGGTGGACGACCCGGAGCGCACCATCACCGGGCGGGCCCAGCTGGACTGGCTCAAGTCGGGCCTCGCGGGCTCGCCGGCGACGTGGAAGCTGGTCGGCACCTCGGTGATGATCTCGCCGGTGGCCTTCGGCTCGCTGCCCGCGCACCTGCTGAAGCCCCTGACCAAGCTGCTGGGCCTGCCCGAGGGGGGCATTGCGGCCAACGTGGACCAGTGGGACGGCTACACGGACGACCGCAAGGAGCTGCTGGGCCACCTGAAGGACCGGGGCGTCAAGAACACCGTGTTCCTGACCGGCGACATCCACATGGCCTGGGCGAACGAGGTCCCGATGAACATGGCCACGTACCCGGGCTCGGGGACGGCGGCGACCGAGTTCGTCGTCACCTCGGTGACCTCCGACAACCTGGACGACATCCTGCACGTCCTGCCGGACACCCTCTCGCTGGTCGCCGAGTCGGCCATCAAGGCCGCCAACTGGCACGTGAAGTGGCTCGACATGGACGCGCACGGCTACGGCGTGCTGGACGTGACGGCGGAGCGCTCGCAGATGGACTACTACGCGGTGTCCGACAAGCGGCAGCCCGGCGCCACATCCGCATGGACCCGGTCGTACCGGACGCTGAACGGGACCCAGAAGGTGGAGCGGGCCTACCAGCCGGTTCACTGACCCACCGTCAAATCTTCTGTCACATGGGGCGCCTGGTGCAGACCAGGCGCCCCATGCGCATCAGAAGCAACAAATCTTTTACGTAAGCCACTTGACCTGAATATGTCATGAACACATAAGCTTCCCGCCAGCTGAAGGAGATCCTTCAGGCCACCACCCCCCACAACCCCCCACGCGAGGAGCACACGTGCGCGCAGTTGCCCGCATATCCCCCCTTCTCCGCCGCCGCCTGATGGGCACGGCAGTCCTGGCCGGAACCCTGGCGTTCACCCCGCTCGCCGCCACCCCCACCACGCTCGCCGCCGCCTCGTCCCCCGCCGAGGTCTGCGCCGACCAGCCCGCCGCCGCGGGCGGCGCGAACGCCCGCGTCGCCCGTGCCCACGACGAGCACGCGGACGAGCCCAACGCGATCACCGACGCGCAGGCGAAGGCCATGGACGCCGAGCTCAGAGCGAAGCTCGACAAGGCCCTCAAGAACCAGCCGCAGCGCAGCCTCGCCGCCGCCGAGGCCGTGGTGAACATCCCCGTGTACTTCCACGTCGTGCACTCCGGCTCCACCGGAAAGCTGACGGCCACGGACGTCGGCAAGCAGCTCGCGGTCCTCAACGCGGCCTACGGCGGCCAGGGCACCGGCAACGTCAACACGAACTTCCAGTTCACGCTGGCGTCGACCGACTACACGGACAACGCGTCCTGGTACAACCTGGCCTCCGGCTCCCAGGCCGAGAAGGACATGAAGAACACCCTGCGCAAGGGCGGCCCGGGCGCGCTCAACTTCTACACCGCCAAGCTCTCCGGCGGCCTGCTGGGCTGGGCCACCTTCCCGACCTCCTACGCCTCCAGCCCCAAGATGGACGGCGTGGTCGTGCTCGACAGCTCGCTGCCGGGCGGCTCCTCGGCCAACTACAACGAGGGCGACACCGCCACGCACGAGGTCGGCCACTGGCTGGGGCTCTACCACACCTTCCAGGGCGGCTGTAACGGCAACGGCGACTACGTCTCCGACACGCCGGCCGAGAAGAGCGCCGCGTACGAGTGCCCGACCGGGCGCGACAGCTGCGCCAGCAAGCCGGGCGCGGACCCGATCCGCAACTTCATGGACTACACGTACGACTCCTGCATGTACCAGTTCACCGCCGGCCAGGTCGCTCGCATGTCGAGCAGCTGGACCGCCTACCGGGCGGGCTGACCCCCGGTGCACGAGGGCCCGGTCCGGCATCCGCCGGACCGGGCCCTCCGCATTCCGTGCTTCGCGCTGTTCCGCGCGCCTACAGGCTGTCGAGGAAGCCGATCGCGACCTTCCAGAGCTGCTCGGCCGCCTCGGCGTCGTAGTCCTCCAGCTCCGGGTCGGTGAACAGGTGGCCGGCACCCGGGTAGCTGTGGACCTCGACGTCGGCCCCCGCCCGCTGCATCCGCAGGTACCAGGCCGTCAACCAGTCGTGCGGCTCGAAGGGGTCGGGGTCCGCGATGTGCAGCTGCACCGGCAGCTCGTCCACCGAGGCGCCGTCCTCCAGGTCCGCCGTCCCGTGCAGGAGCAGCAGCCCGCGCGCCTTCTCGTCGGCCATCGCCAGGTGCTGGGCGACCGAACCGCCGAAGGAGAAGCCCGCGTAGACGAGGCCCTGGTCCGAAAACGGGGCGGAGGCCAGCACCGCGCGCTTCAGCAGTTCGTCACGGCCGATCTCGTCCCGGTGGGCCATGCCCTCCTCGACGGTCCCGAAAGTGCGTCCCTCGAAGAGATCCGGCACCTGGACCTGGTGCCCGGCCGCGCGCAGCCGGTCGGCCGCCGCGTGCACCGCGGGCCGCAGCCCGTACGTCGAATGGAAAAGCATGATGTTCATGCCTCCATCGTGCCAGCTACGTTCATCCCCATGGAGATGGAGAACGTCCTGCGCCCCGTGACCGTCATCGGCGGCGCCCTGGTCGCCACCCTGATCGCGGGCTGGCTGCTCGACCTGCTGCTGCGCCGGGCCGACGCCCGGCACCCCGAGACCCCGCTGTGGGGCCTGCTGCGCCGCTGCCGGCTGCCCTTCCAGGTCGTCCTGTGCACCTCGCTGCTCAGAGCCTCCTACCGGCGGGCGGGCATCCTGCCCGACCATCCCGTCGGCGTCGGCCGGTTCCTCACCCTGGTCCTGATCGCCTCCGCGGCCTGGCTGGCGGTGCGCATCGCGACGGCCGCGGTCGACTCGACGTACGCGCGCTACGCGGCGGTGACCGAGGACGATGCCCGGGTGCGCCGGGTCCGCACCCAGGTCACGCTGATCCAGCGGGTGGTCACGGCGGTGGTGGTCGTGGTCGCCGTGGCGGCGATGCTGCTGACCTTCCCGCCGATGCGCACGGTCGGCGCCTCCCTGCTGGCCTCGGCCGGCGTCCTCGGCATCGTGGCGGGCATCGCCGCCCAGGCCTCGCTGAGCAACCTGTTCGCCGGCCTCCAGATCGCCCTCGGCGACACCGTCCGCATCGGCGACACGGTGGTGGTCGACAAGGAGTGGGGCCGGGTCGAGGAGATCACCCTGACCTTCCTGACGGTCCGCACGTGGGACGAGCGGCGCATCACGATGCCGGTCTCGTACTTCACCGGCAAGCCCTACGAGAACTGGTCGCGCGGCGGCGCGCAGATGACCGGCACGGTCTTCTGGCACCTGGACCACAGCGCCCCCCTCGACCGGATGCGGGAGCACCTCCAGGACATCCTGAAGGAGATCCCGGAGTGGGACGGCCGCGGCGGCGGGCTGGCCGTGACGGACACCACACCGCACACGGTCCAGGTCCGGGCGGTGGTCACGGCGAAGGACGCGGACGACCTCTGGACGCTGCGCTGCGCGGTGCGCGAACGCATGATCACCTGGCTGGTGGCCGAGCACCCCCACGCCCTCCCCCACATCGCCACCGCCCCGGCCGCCCCGGCCGCCCCGGCCGCACCGGCGCCGTAGACCGTGTTCTGGATGAGCTCGTTCCCTCGTCCCGTGCCGTGATGGGCTCGGGCTCCGGGAGCTGAGGGCCCGTGCGCGGGAGGCGTGCCCGGGAGACTGCTGAAGGGTGCTGGTTCAGCCGCCGGCCGGATAGCTGAACAGGCGGTTGTCGTCGAGCACGAGCCCGACGCATTCGTTGACGAGAAGCGGTGCGACCTCCGGCTTGGTGGGCCTATCGGCGCCGGACCGCGCGTCCAGAACGACAGGGCCGCCTGCTCCACGGCCATAGACACGTCCGTGCCACACCGCGGTCACTGTCGGGGGAGTCCGGCCCTGATCGCCGTCCTTGAGCTCCCACAGCAACGCGCCGGTGGCCGCGTCCACGGCCACGACTGCGAAACCGTGCGTGCACACCAGGGTCTGGCTGCGGTCATGGGTGCAGCTCATCGCGCTCATCCCCGGCGGCATGGCGGCCCGGACCTTGCCGCCGGCCACGTCCAGCAGTTGGTCGCCCTTGCCGGCTGCTTGCGTGCCCGCGAGCCGGACCGTTCCGGGTCCGGCCCCGTTCATGATCGGGGCGTACGTCTTCTCGCCACGCCACTTCTCGGTGCCGGTGGCAAGATCGACCCCCACAGGGGCAGAAGTCAGGGGCTCGACGTGGAACAGGCCCACCGCCATGCCCGCACCGACCTGGACGGCTTCCAGCCCGGGCTGCGTCCATCGCAGGGCGTGGGACGCGGTGTCGATGCCGTACGACACGGCGTCGTCGCCGGCCTTCACGGTGACGACCGCTGTGCCGTCCTCCACGCCGACGGCGGCGACACGCACCTTGGCGGAGGTCTGGAGCGCCCACTCGGGCAGCTTGACGGTCGTCCGCCAGGCGGCCTTGTACGGGGGCGCCGTGCTCACCGCGACGAGCTCGATCATCGCGCCCGCGGTGTGGGTGCCGGAGGCGGGCATCGTCAGCAGGAAGGGCACCACGACTTCGTTGCCGGCCAGGACCGGCGGCAGGACGAGCCCGTCGGTGTCCTGACGCAGGACCTCTCCGCCGGCGGTCTCCCCGCCCACGGTACGGCCGTCGGCAAGGTCGATGACCTGGACGCCGGTGGGCGAGACAAGGAAGGCCCGGGCGCCGTGGAGGAGGACCGGCAGGTCTTCGCCGCCGCCCCGGACCTGCCCGGCCAGGTTGGTCCGCCCCTTCGTGGCCGTCTCCGGCAGGAGAATCCGACCGCGTGCATCGAACCACTGCGGGGGGTCGTGCGGCGTCAGGGTCCGCTTCGCCGGCGCCGAGGGCGTTGCGGCCGGCGGGGAGGAGCTGCTGTTCGACTTCGCGTCGCCGGCGGCCGGACCGCATCCGGCGAGCAGGCCGACGGTCAGGGACAAGGCGAGCGCCAATGGCCGCACAGGAGCACGCACAGGTACCTCACTCGGAGACGGGCAGACGGGGAAAGATCATGTCGGAGAATACGCGCTGCCCGGAGACGGGTTGCGGCCTCGCCCCAGAGCGGAGTCACGGGGCGGGCTGCGGTGGTCCTTCCGCTGCTGGGCCGCAGGCAGCCACATCGGGACGGGGCTCATGCTCCGGGCGCGCAGGTGCAGACCGAAGTCGTTGCTCAGCACTCGGGTCTGCACGCCGAGCTGGTCGAGTTCGGCAGCACACATAAGGATCTCCATGTCCGGGGCATGCGCACCTCCAAGGTGGCGTCCCCCCGCACGCCCACACTCTGGCCGGGGCCGGTGGTTGAGCGCGTTGGTGTCGTAGACGATCGCCACGCCGGGCCGCTCCGGATCCACAGCTGGTCCTGGTTGTCGTGGAGATTCCGCCGCTTCCCCAGGGCCGCCACCTGGATTGCTCCGCCGCGTGTACACCGAGGTCGGCGACGGGGGGTCGGGCCGGAAGGCGGCCTTGCGTCGCTGACACCGCGCCGTGTTCCGCACTGGCCCGTGCCGGACTGGCATTGCGCGACGACCATCCGCGCCAAGCGGGCAGGGTGGGGGCCGCCAGCGTCGTAGTGCACCCGCAGGGCGCGAACCACTCGACAACCACTCCACGACCCACCGCGTCGTCGCGCCTATTGCTGCTCGTAGGCCTCTGCAAGAATGTCCGTCAACGCACGGGTGATCTCCGCCCGCAGGGGCTCGTGCTGTGGGCCCAGGCGGTGTTCCGAGGAGGTCCGCTCGTCTCCGTAGCGCCACACCGGACCGTGGAGAAGGCGCGGCGGCTCCCAGTCGTAGCGCGGGTGGATGTGACCGTGGAGATGCTCCCAGGAGTTTCCCAGCACCTCGTAGTTCAGCCGGCGGAAGGCTTTGTCCCGCTTGCCGCACGCGGTCTCGACCGCCTCGCCGAGGAGGGAGAGGTCGAGCAGGAAGCGAGCCCGCTCGTCGCGGGGCAGATCCGTCAGGTGATTGGCGACACCCGCGTACAGCAATAGGCAGTATCCGGGAAGGTGCTGGGTGTCGCCGATCACGGCCCAGCCGGTCCGCATACGGGCCAGCACCGTGGGGTTCTCGCCTCGCTCGGCCGCAGCCGTCCGGTCTTCTTTCCAATGTTCCATGTCCCCATGGATACCAGGTCAGATGGCCAGGAAAATCGGGAGAGGTGTCAGATCGCTGGCATAGGCTTCATGCCATGCTGAAGATCATCGGAAGTATCGGAGACGTGGCAGAGGGACAGGCAGGCCTGGTCACCGAGCAGCAGGCCGCTGCCGTCGGGGGTACCGCCGCCATCCTGCAAGAGCTGCTGGACTCCCGCGTGATCGAGCCCGTCGTGCCCGGAGTCGTCCGACTGCGCGGCGGGGCGCGCCCGGCGTTCCCGCGGTTGTACGCCCAGTGGCTGCTGCTGGACCCTGATCGGGCGGCGTGGGACCGCGAGCTGCCGGCAGCGGGCGTGGTCTCCCACACGGCCGCCGTCCGGGTCTACGGGGTGGGGAACCTGCCGGGGCCCGCAGCGGAGTTCACCGTGCCGCTGGACCACATCGGGGCGCCGAGCGAGGGCGTCCGGTTGCATCTTGCCGGCCTGGAACCGGACGAGTACCGCGAGGTGGCGGGGCTGCCGGTAACTGCGCCAGGGCGCACCCTCGCCGACATTGCTGTCGAGGGGAGCACGGACTTGGAGGGTCTCGGGCGGATCGCCACCAACTTCCTGGCCCGCGGTCTGGCAACCCGGAGTGAGCTTGCGCAGGCTCTGGAGCGAGGGGCGCAACCGACGAACGAGCTTGGCATCGGCGCTGAGCAGCTCTCGGCCTTGCTGCAGAGCGTGGACGGTGTAGAGAGCGCTGCACCACTGGAGGGCCGCGCAGATGGCTGACTTCGGAGAACTGGAGACGGCCGAACATCTCGATGGGACGTTCCGCGAGGCGTTCCCACAGTGGCGGGACTTCCGGCAGACGGTGGCGGACCGCGCCCGTTACCCGGAGTTCGACGAACAGCGGGCGCTGCAGCAGGTGCTGATGTCGGACCTGGCCCACCGGATCACGGCCGACCAGGACCTGGGCTGGTTGCTGATCGGCTCGCTGGCACTGCCCGCCCGTCCTGCGGGCAACGACTGGCCTGCCGACTTCGGCGTGCCTGGCGTCACGGACATTCCGCAGCAGTACCTCATGCCGCGAAGCGCTTTCGACCTCGACCTGTGCGCGAGCGCGGTCACCGACCCGAACCCGGACCGCGCAGCCCAGCTGTACCGGACCGCGGTCGAGGGCGCGGTCCGCCGCGTCGCGGCGCCCCCGGACCACGCCGGGACGGCGCACGGGATCGGGCTGGGCGGCTTGGTCCGCTACACCGTCGATGACTTGAACGTCTTCCCCAACGGGCAGGTTATGGGCATCGTGACCGCCCAGCCGGTCGACCCGCGGTTCGGGCCCCGCCACACGCCTGTGGTGGACGACCCCATCCCCATCGAAGTCGACATCAAGCCGCCGGCCAAGGTCACCATCACGGGAGGTCCCGACGCTGCCCAGCGCCCGATCACCGCATTGGACCTGCCCGGCTTCTCTCCGTTCCAGCCACTGCTGAACCCCGCCGTCAACCAACTGGCCGACAAGCTCGTGCTGCTGACCGGCAAGCCCCGCGGCCTGCGGGAGGCCCCGGCCGGGCCGTGGCACCGCTACAAGGACGTCTTTGACGCCTACTTCATGCTCCAGACCTGCCAGATCGACGCTGACCACATGCGCGAGGCGGTGAATGGCAACTGGAATCTGGGCCCGATGGGCATGGATCGCGTCCCCGACCCTTACCGCTTCTACGGGCAGGACGCCACTGGCTCGGGCCCGGTGGTGCCGTGGAAGCAGGGACTGGACGGGCTCCGTGGCGGCTCCCCGCAACTGCATCAGTACCCCGACTGGGACCAGATCCGAGAGAAGCTCGGCGCGTTCATGGACAGCCTGCCCACGGCCCCCTCAGGCAGCATCTGGACGCCGGGGCAGGGCTGGGCAGTGCAGCACTCGCGGTCGGCTGCCGAAGCGGCTCAGCAGGACCGGGCACCCAGAATCTCCGCCAGTGCCGCCCGTTCACGCTCCACCACCACACCGGACGGCCCACGGCGCAAGCCGCCCACCGCCCCCGGAACCGCACCTGGAGTTCCGGGAACGACGCCGCCACGACAGCAGCGCGGCCGCGGCCGGTGATGAGGGTGCGGTGCGCCCCGGCAACGGCGGCCCCACAGCAGCAACGCGGCCGGCCCGGAACGCTGACCGCTGAGTGGCCCGCTCACGGAGCGGGCGGGCCACTCGTTCCGGCGCGCCGCTCAATCAGGGCGGTGGCCGATGCCAGCGCGAGGCGACTCAGCTGTCTTTCGGCCCAGATGTGAAGGAACCTACATGCGTGTACTCCTGACAGGAGCGACTGGTTACAGCGGTTTGATCGTTGCCTCCCGGCTCATGGATGCCGGGGCCCACGTTCGGGGCCTGGCAAGCCGTCCCAGCGACCTGACCCAGAAGCTGGAGAGCACGGGTGGTTTCACTTTCCATCAGGGAGACCTCCGTGATGCTCAGACGCTCGCCGAGGCAGTCAAAGGCGTCGACGCGATCGTCCACTTTGCCGCCATCGTCGGCGACCCCGCCAGCGCACGTGAGCCGGACCTCGCCCGCCAGGTGAATGTCGAGGCGACCAAAGTGCTCTTTGACGCTGCTGACCGATCGGGCGTCAACCACCTCGTCTTCGGCTCAACCTGCAGCGTGTACGGCCGTCACACCGGGGGCGTCGCCACCGAAACCACGCCCGTAAACCCAGTCTCCCTCTACGGCGAAACCAAGGTTGAGGCGGAAGACTATCTCCTCAGTCAGGGCGGCGACGTCAACGTCACCGTCCTGCGGCTAGGCACGGCTTACGGTGTATCCCCAAAACTGCGACTCGATCTCATCGTCAACCAATACGTTCACGAGGCCACCACTCGTGGTGAGATAACCGTCATGGGCCCAGAGGCATGGCGCCCCCATGTCCATGTGCAGGACCTCGCGCAAGCAGTGGACAGCGTTCTGGCCGATCCCGGCGAAGCACGCCAGCAGATCTTCAACGTCGTCACAGAAAACATGCAACTCAAGCAGGTCGCGGCTCTGGCCTCGGCGGCCCATACCGGTCCCGTCCGTATCGACTATCGAGCGACGGTGGACGATCGACGCGACTATGCCGTGTCAGGTGAGAAACTACTCAACAGCCTCAGCTATACGCCGGGCTGGACCGTCGCGCAAGGCGTCCGTGAAGTCCGCAACCACCTCGTCTCCGCCGAGTCCTCCGCCGAGTCCTCCGCCCGGGACCGGACACCCAGAATCTCTGCCAGTGCCGCCCGTTCACGCTCCACCACCACACCGGACGGCCCACGGCGCAGGCCGCCCGCCGACCCCGGAACCACACCTGGGGTTCCAGGAACGACGCCGCCACAACAGCAGCGCGGCCGCGGCCGCGGCCGGTGAGTTCCGTAGGTGCCGAGGCAGGGGCGGGTGTGACGGTTCGCCAGTCCGCAAGGTCTGTTCACCCGAAGTCCCCTGGGCTCGGCCCCGCCGTGCACTCCATTGCAGGAATCGCCCCCGGCGTCGCCTCGCTCTTCCGAACAGCCCAGACAACCTGATTGGAAACCGAATCCACTATGTTTGACAAAGAGACCTCCAGTCGAGGTTGGACCGTTGGAGAACTCCGCCAAGCGCTGGAGAACCTCCCCGCTGACACCCCGCTGCTGGCGTACGGGCCGGCAGCGCCGGGTTCCGATGCCGTCCAGGACTACATCATCGTTACGGCAGGATTCGGTTCACAAGACACTGGTGACGGCCGCGGTCCGCAACCCAGTCGCGAATTCCAGATCGGTGTGGCCTACCCCGACAGCGCCTTCTACCACAATGACAAGTAAGCCCATTTCACGGCCCTGACGGGCCCGTACGTGCCGTGCGCCCGACGGGAGGAAGCTCCCCGCCGGGCGCACGGCATTTCAACCGCTCCGACGGGCTTCCCGGACGGCCGCCACGGCTCCTGGTCAGTCCTCCGCGATCTGGCGCCATGCGCTGGGCACGACACCGGGCATGCGGTGGCCGATCTGGTGCTCGCCCTTGGTGCAACCCGCGAACGGACCGCTGGAGTTCCGCAGTTCCCGCAGGCAGGGGTCGAGATGGTCTCGGTGCCAGGCCGACGGTCCGGTGTAGCCGCAGGTGGCAGGGTCCGTGAGTTCCTGCCAGGCCAGCCACAGGGCATGCATGCGCGCGACGGCGACGGGGTGCTCGAACCACACGTGGCACCACCTGGCCTCGGCGGACGGCTCGGCCAGGTACCCCGGTACGAGTACTCCCTCCACCCACTCGATCAGCGCGCGGAGCTCGTCGTCGTACTGCGGGGAGTCGAGGAGCAGGATGAACGGCGGGAACTGCGCCTCGTCCGCTTCCTGTCCGCCGTTCTCCTCGCCGCTGACCATCGGTCCGTCGTCTGCGGGGGCCTCGCCCTCGTCCGCGTCGGCGGCTTCGGTCAGGGCTTGGACCTGCGCCGTGAGGCGGGCGACCTGGGCCTTGAGGTCTTCCAGGTTCTGGACGGGCGCGACGGGCACCTCGAAGTCCGGAAGGTCTGGCTCATCGGGCACCGCGGGCCGCCTTCCTCTGTTCGTGTGCTGCGACGGCCCGCTTGGTGATGGAGAGTTCCTCGGCGGCCATCTGCGGGCCGATGTGGGCCATGGCCTTCTCCGCATACCAGGGGCGCAGGCCGATCTGGGCGACGGGCATGCCGGTGGCCATCAGCAGGGCTGTGCCCTTCTTCATGGCGCGGATCTCTGCGGGGTCGAGCACCTGTTCGCGCTGTTCGGAGTAGCTGCGGCTGTAGCCCTCCTTGCTCTTGGAGTACGAGCCGCGCTCGACGTGGTGCGCGCCGGTGAGTGTGCTGACGTCGCCGGCGAACTTGGCGTCGTCCAGGCCGACGCCGATCAGCTTCTTCGTCGCCGCCGACCACAGGGCGTCCATGCCGACCTCGCCCCACGCCTTCACGCCCTGCCGGTAGCTCTGCAGGATGACGAACGGGGTGATCCCCCGGGAGCCGAGGTGGCTGTAGAGATCGGGCAGGTCGGCAATCCTGCAGATGTTGGCGGCCTCGTCCAGGACGGCGCGCATCGGCTCGGGCAGGCGGCCGCCGTGGCGCTCGCCCGCCTCGGCGCCGGCGGTGAAGACCGCGTCCGCGAGCGCGGCCACGACGGCGGAGGCGGGACCGCCCTTTTTGCTCAGCAGGTAGAGCGTGTCCGTGCTGGTGGCGAAGTGCTCGGGGTCGAAGGACGGGCGGTGCTTGTCCGGCGTCACCCACGCCAGGACCGCCTCGTCGCGCAGTGCGGACATCGCGGTCCGGGCGTTCTGGTAGATGCCCGACTGGGTCTCCTCGGCAATGTTGATCGACGAGTCGACCTGCTCGGCGAGTACCGGCTCGTGCTGGTAGAGGACCCGCAGGGGGGCTTTCTCCTTGGGGTCGGACAGCCACTTCATGACGTCGCGGACGCTGCCGCCCTCCCACCAGGCGGCGCGGAAGAGCCCGACGAGGAGGTCGCCCGCGGCCTGGCTCCAGAACGGGTCGGCCTGCTCGGAGGTGATCTGCGTGACGAAGTGGCTGGCGAGCCGTTCGGCGCCCTCCAGCGTCTCCGCCTGGGCGACCATGTCCCACCACATCTCCCGCTCGGACTGGGCCACGCCCTGGGTGTCGAGGATCCAGGCCTGGCCCTTGCGGGAACGGGAGAGCAGCGTCGCGGCGTAGACGTCCGCCTTGTTGGACGTCATCAGCAGGGCGCCGGGCGCTTCCTCGGCCACCGGGATGGCAAGCGACGTGGACTTGCCGGCGCGCGGCGCCATGATGGCCACGTACGTGTCCTCGTCCGAGCCGCGCAGTTCCACCCCGGACGGCAGGTGGTCGCCGAGGAGTACTCCCCGGTCGCGGGCCGGGAGGTCCTTCGGCTTGGTGTTCCTCAGGGAGATCCGCAGGCGGGTCGCGGTGCGGGCCGCGTGCTTGGGTGTGAGCTCGCGGACCTGGTGCAGGGTGGCCAGGCCGGCCGGGTTGCGGAACCAGCGGAAGGTCACCCGCAGTGCCCACACGACCAGGGCGACGACGGCGACGTCGAACAGGGCGGCGCCGACGGCGGAGGCGGTCTGCGAGTGCGGCCAGGCCCCAGACCAGTCGGAGGCCATCTGCCAGGCGGCCACCAGGGAGAGCGGGAAGGAGGCTACGTCCTCCCCGGTCAGCAGCGCGCCGGCCGCCGCCCCCGCCCAGGTCGCGACCGACAGGGTCACCGCGCCCCCGAGGAAGATGCCGCCGGCGGCCCATGCGCGGTCGTTCTCGGTCATCATCGGCTGCCGCTCCCCGACGTCGTCGTCCGTCGCTGGTTGGTGTCCGTGCGATAAAGGCGCTGCTCTGTCACGGTCAGCTCGAGCGCGCAGGCGATCCCGGGCCTCGCCCCGACCTTGATCATGTATTTTCCGCGGCCCGGGTGGCGGGCTCCTTCTTCCTCCACCTGGCGGCTGCTGTCCCCGGCACCCTCGTCGTCGCTGTAGCTGGGGTCGATGTCCAGGCCGGTGGAGGTCGCCGACGACCACGAACCGATCATCATCCGCTCCTGCTCCGTCAGGGACCGCTTGCCGGTGACGCGCTGCAGCTCCTCCTCCGAGGAAGCGCCGATCACCCAGGTGTCGCAGCGGTCCATCAGGCCGCGCGCCTTCGCCCGGTCCATCTCCGTCGGCAGCGCCTCGACGTCGAGCAGGGAGTGCGTCACGTAGATCGTCACGTCGTCGGTGACGCGGTTGAGGCGGCTGATCGCGTCCATGGCGTCGACCAGGCCCGGACCCGAGCGCAGCGCGCGCCACATCTCGTCCATGGGGAGTACGAGCTTGCGGTCCATCAGGCCGATCGAGCGGGCGCTGTCGATGCTGCTGTACGTGTATGCCCAGGTGGCGATCATGCCCGCGCTGACGACCTCGTTGCCGCGGGCCCGCAGGGCGGAGATGTCCACGGAGACCGCGGGCGCGTTGATGTCGAGCGGGGTGGTGGTCGGGCCGTCGAACAGGCCGCGCAGCGGGCCGCCGATGAGGTTGTCGAGTCCGGCGATCACCGAGCGGGTCAGGTCCCGGTAGCGCTCGCCGTCCGCGGACAGCTTCGCCCGCAGTTCCTCCGGCCCGTGGCGCAGGACCTGGACGACGTCCGCGACGACCGGGTCGGTGCCCGACTCGTGGGCGGCGGAGGCTATCTGCACGGCGGTGTCGAGTGCGCTGCGCTCGATCTCGTCCGCCGGTCGCCCCAGTCCGACCTTGGTGGACAGCAGGGCGACCAGGGTCTCCAACCTCCGGCCGTTGAGGACGTCGAGCAGTGCCTGCCGGCGTTCGACGGGCAGGGTGTGGACGCGGCCCTTGAGCGGGCCGGAGTCCAGGGGGTTGATGCGGCCGATGCCGTCTCCGATCCGCACGACGGAGCCGCCCAGCTCGGAGATCAGGGTGCTGTACTCGCCTTTGACGTCCCCGGGGACACACACCATGTGGCCGTACGACGAGTAGACGAGGCACACGCGCTTGACCAGCGCGGACTTTCCGGCGCCGGGCTGACTCATCACCCACACGCCAGGGTTGGTCGTCAGCTTTCCGGTCCAGCCGGACGGGTCTATGCACACGAGCTCGCCGGTCAGGACGTCCCGGCCGACCGGGACGCCGCGCGGCGGCAGGCCCGAGCCCAGCAGGAACGGATAGACCCCGCTGGCCTGGGTGGTGGGGCCGGTGTAGACGGTACCGGTGTCCTCGACGGGTACCCTCCCGCCGAACCGGCCGCCCCAGCCGAGCCGGGGGGCGAACCGGTCCCGCAGCTTCTTCTCGGCCCGGCGCTCCTCGCGGCTCGGGGCCTGCTCCACCGTACGGGTCACGCGTTTGGGCGTGGTCACCGACGGCGGCTTCGGCGTGCGCGCCATGATCATCAGTCCTTAACGAGCGGGTTGTAGCCGATCGGCAGCCCGGCCGCGAACACCGCAGCCTGAGCTCCGTAGGCCGGGCGCATGCGGATGCCGCGCATGGCCTTCACCGCGCGGTCGAGTTCCTGGCGCGCGGCGGGCAGGTCGGTGGCGGTGCGGGCGGTGACGGTCACCATGAGCGTCCAGTCCGCGACCTGGGAGCCGCCGGCCATCTGGGCCGCGGCCTGTTCCGCGCGCTGGGTGTCGGCCCGCTGGGACCACTTCGCGCGGCCCTTGACCTCGGCGGTCGCCTGCGCCCGCTGGTGGGCGTGGCTGATCTCCCGCTCCAGCACCGCCTCGCCCTCGTAGGGGTCGAGCACCCGGTAGGCGAGGGTGATCCTGCGCTGGAACTTGCCGGGCGCCAGCAGCGGCAGGAGCACGCTGTACGCGATCGGCCGGCGGGGCATCTCACGCAGCACGTACGACAGGGACACACCGCCGTCGTGGGCGTATTCCTCCCATCCGTCGTCGGCGGCCTGCGGCCCGCACTCCGACCAGCTGAGGTCGGAGAAATCGCTGTCGCGGGCGTTGAAGACGGCCGGGTCGTACGCACTGCGCACCAGGCGGCGCAGGTCCACGTCGGTGGCGCGCCGCTCGATGTCGGTGCCCGTACCGGACAGGTCCAGCGAGTCGACGGTCTTCAATGCCTCCCCGACCTGCTCGGCGAGGTCCGTGGGCGGGTTCGCGGCAGCGTTGGGGTCCACCGTGACCGACATCCACGACGCCACCGAGGCAGTGGCCCGCGGGGTCGTGCGCACCAGCTCGCTGATGATGGCCTTGGCCAGCTCCGGCGCGTCCGGGTCCTGACGGGATGCCACGTCGTCACCGAGTGCGTCCCCCGCCCCGGGGGTGATCTGGATCGTCACGGACGCGCCCCTGATCAGTTCGTCCGTGCTCATGGCGTCCAGCACCGATCCCCAGGTGCGCAGGCTGCTCTGCACCGAGCTGGTGGGCGCCATCAGGCTGCCGCCCGGGGCGAGCAGGGTGCTGATCGTCATCCGCCCTGTCACCCGGTCGTGGACGACGCCGACCGACTTGCCCGAGGTCGGGTCGTGCGCCTTGATGAGGGTGGACGATGCGCCCACCCCGGGCAGGTCCAGCGCGTACGGGTGCGGCAGCAGCAGCCGCCGGTAGGACGTGGCCTCGATCCGGGTGGCCCGCCGCCACGACGCCTTCGCCCAGTAGTAGGAGAGCGCGGACATGCCGTGGCGGCGGGCGGCTGCAAGCCCGAACCCCGCCAGGGTCAGCGGCAGGGTGACCAACAGGGTGATCGGCGCCTGGGTGCCGATCACCCCGTCCGCAAGCAGCACCATCGCCCCGACGATCGTGGCGCCCTTGGAGAGCCCGCCGAAGCCGAAGCTCCGCCGGGTACGGAACCCTTCGACCATCAGGGTCCGCGGCACCTCGTGAGCCGTCACTGCTGATTACCCCCGCCCATCTGTCCACTTGCTCCCTGGACGGTGTCGTTGACGCCGTCAATGACCTTGATTGCGAGCACAGCCGGGCCTGCTGCAGCAGCCGTACCGGTAGAAGCGGCTGTGCCTGCCGTACCGGTCGTGGCCGCGGTCTTGCCGGCGCCGACGGCTGCTTCTTCGCCCGTGGCCTGGGCCGGAATCCTGCCGCTCTCGTTCCGGGCGGCCTGGGCCTGGGCGTCGGCGCCCGCGGTGCCGTCCTGGCCACCGCCGCCCTGCGGGCCCATGCTCTGCTCGACGTACTGTGCGCGCTGCACGGGGCTGGCCGGCTCCCCGCCACCGCCGCCACCGCCACCGCCACCACCGTCGCCACCGACCTTGTCGCCGAGGAAGCCCGCGGCAGCGCCCAGGGCGCCACTGGCCCCGCCCATGGCCATTCCGCCGCCGACCGCAGCGCCGAAGGGCGCGAAAATCTTGCTCAGGGGGCCGGGGGCGAGTACCCCGAGGAGCAGGGTGGCGCAGCCGCGAAGCCATTCCGCGAGGGTCTGACTCTTGCCGAACTCGCTGAAGCCCGTGCACACGATGATCGCGAGGATCGGCTTGTAGGCCACGATGACGAGTCCGCTGGTGATGAGCTTCGGTGCCCACTGGCGGGTGACGTCGCCGCCCGTCCGTCCTCCGCCGGCCACGGGCAGAAGCAGGCAGATGATCGGAATGGCGCTCTGGCGCAAGAACACCATGACCAGCTGCACGAAGCCGACGATGACCATGAGTTGCACGATGCCGAGCATGAGAATCGGGTTGCCGACGCCCTTGGGGATCATGACCGCGATGATCCGCTCGAAGGCTGCGTTGTCGTCGGCGAACGTCGCGTTCACCAGGCCCGTGCTGATGGCGTCTCCGATCACCAGCAGCGTCGCGAAGAGACTCACGCCGATGGTGGACAGGACCATGTTCTCGACCCACCCCAGCATGGAGCGGCCCACGTGCTTGGCCTGCCCGGTGAGGGCCATCTTGCCGATCTGCCACATGACCCCTGCTGCTGCGATCACCAGCCCGAGCCACATGAGCATGCCCGCGAGCGTGGATTTCCCGCCCCACAGGCCGGTGCCTTCCAGGTCCACCGACGGCCCCATGAGCGCCACGGTGAGCACCTTCTTGAGGACCCAGTTCGCCGCGTCCTCGATGGCGACGATGATGTCGCCCAGCATGCTCTTCTTGACGTTGTTCCACTCCTCCTTGATCTTCTCGGAGGCGGCCTTGCTGACCTTGTCGCAGAGGTTCCCGCTGCCGAATCCGCCGGCTATCCCTCCGATGGGCCCCAGGATGGTGCCCACCACAGCGCCGGCGCCGACCTTGCACGCCACGTTGATGCCGCCGGAGATCGGGTCGGCGGCCGCGGGCTGCGGCGCGGACACCGACATCGCGAAGACGGCGGCCAGGGCGAGCAGCAGGCCCGCCAGGCGCCGTCTCACGACGCTTCCCGGATGGCCGTCCAGCCGCCCGTGTTGAACTCCGCGTCGCCGGGCGCGACCATCGGAGGCTGGGCCTCGCCCGCGACGTCCTGCTGGGCCCGGCTGGTGGCGGCCGCGGTCAGCTTCCAGTCGCCGTCCTGCCACTGCACGCCCAGCAGGGTGCGGGTGTAGGAGCCGTCCTCCTGCTTCGTCTCCCCGGTCTTCTGGACCACCCGGGTCAGCAGCCACACGCTGACCTCGTCGGCTGCCTTCTTGACCACTTTGTAGCCGACGACGGTGCCGCGCACGTAGGCACCGGACGGCAGGGGCTGCCCGGCGCTCACGCCCATCTCCTGGGACAGGGCTGCATCGGCCTGCTGCCCGGCCGTGTCGATCTTCTTCGCGTTCTCCGCGGTCTGGTCGCTCTTGCCCATGTAGGAGTGGTAGATCCGCAGCTGCTCGTCCGTGGTGGACGTCTCGCCCTCGATGCGGGTGGCGCTGGCGGCCGCGGCCATCGCCGCGGCGCCCTCCACGGTGTGCGGGAATCCGACCTGGCTCCCGCGGTCGTCCGTGCGCTGCCCCCGCGGCAGCGCCGTCCACCGCTCGGGCTCGGTCCAGTCCGCCGGCGCCGCGTACGTCGGCGCGGGGCTCGCCGCACCGGTCGCTCCCGGGCTGGCGCTCGCCCCGCTCTTGGCCGGGGCGTCCGCCCCGCCGTCGCCTCCGGCCAGCATCGAATAGGCCGTCAGGACCAGGACCGCGGCCAGCGCTACGCCGGCGGCCCAAATGCCTTTGGTGTTCCACGTCCCCCTCGTCCGCGACATGTCAGCCGCCCGCGATTCCGTTGAGGATGGTGATCAGGGATCCGGCCAGCAGGATCGCCGCCACCCCTCCGCCCATCCACTTGAACGGCTCGCTGCCGCCGCCGCTGCGGCTCTTGTCCGACACCGCGAGCTTGTAGACGCCGAACGCGGTTCCGCCGACCCCCGCGAGGATCAGCAACCACAGCCCATATCCGAAGATCTTCGTGACGGGGCCGTCCATCCCGGGAATGGCGGTAGGCGATCCGCCCGGTATCAGCGCGGCGAGCGTGAAGAGCTCGGTGGAGGTGGTGGTCATCGTCTGGTCGTTCCTTCCATGGTGCGCCGCAGCCGTCCGGCGGCAGCCAATACGTCTTTGTGTTCCAGAGCCTCATCAGCGGTTCTGACGCCGCGCAGTACCGGCAGGTACGGAACCCTGGCCACCCCGGCCAGACGTCCGCCCAGGGCACGCAGTAGGTAGCGCGCGTCGGGCACCGGCGGGGCCGGGGCGTCGGAGACGAGCACCAGCCAGGGCTTCGGCAGCGGGCCCCAGCGCTGAAGCAGTTCCTCCACGCACGTCATGCCGTAGACCGTGCTCTCGGCCAGCAGCACCGGCTGCGCTCCGTACGGCACGGGCTCGGCCGGCGCCAGGACGCGGGCCCGCGCACCGTCGCCGTCGCCGTCGCCGTCGCCGTCGCCGTCGAGCATCCGCGCAACGGTCGCCACCGCAATGCCGTATCCGTGCACGGGAATCAGCGCGTAGCGGAGTGCAACCGTCGGCACGTGCGCCGGGGTTGATGCCACCGGTTGGATGGTCACACCGCAACTCCCCCCTGTGTCTTGTGTTTAAGGACCACGAACCTGGTTCGCGGGCCCCCTGAGGCTAGCGTGTCCCTCTGTCGATCCGGAGCAGGGTTTTTCAGATCATCGGAGGTCAGGTCGTTGATCGCGTCCCGCGGAGGACCGTCGCCGCAGGGGGTGCGTCTGATTTCCCGACCCGTACGAAGAACTGGACGTCAGGAAGATCACTCCTGGCATGTCATTTCAGGCCAAATCTCAAAGATGGATTCCAGCCACACTCGCGGGGTGCCGAAACCCGCTCCCGAGCCGCCCGGCTTCGCCCGGTACGAGACCTCGCGAAGCCTTCGCGATCCGAAATCTCCACGCCTGGACGACCTCTGAACCCCGTCAACAAGCGCCACTACGCCCCCCGCCGGACGCGGACGCCCTGCCCGCTGGTGCGCAGCCACCCGGACGGCCGGCGCATGCACCGCTCACACCTCGACAAGCGGACCCACTGGCTCCGACGCTCTCGAGCGATCTGACCCCACCTCAACTCGAAAGCGCAGGTGAACCATCACGTGATCTAGTACGCCCGAAAGCGCACCACCCGAACAACGACCGCAAAGCGAGACTCACGCCCGCGGGGGGACCACATGAAAGTGCTCGTCGGAGCCGCCATCGCGGTGATAGCCGCCATCGTGCTGCCGCTCACCGCCCTGACCGCCGTCGTCCTGCTCGACGACGACGCCAAGGCCGCCGACGCAACCGACGGGGGCGGCGGGCTGCAGGGCGTGCCCGCGGAGTTCCGGTCCTGGATCCTCCAGGCCGACGCCGCCTGCCCGGAGCCCGAGATGACCCCGGCTCTGCTCGCCTCCCAGCTGTGGGCGGAGTCGAAGTTCAAGACCACCCGGAGTGAGGCGACCTCCGAGGCCGGCGCCCAGGGCCCCGCACAGTTCATGCCCGGCACCTGGGCCACGTGGGGCCGGGACGCCGACGGCAACGGCGAGGCCTCCCCCTGGGACATCGGCGACGCAGTAACGGCCCAGGGCCGCATGATGTGCTCGCTGCTCAAGCAGGCCAAGTCCTCCGGATACGGCGGCGACCCGCGGGCGCTCGCGCTCGCCGGATACAACGCCGGATGGGGAGCCGTCGAGGACTACCGCGGCGTGCCACCCAGGTCCTTCGCCCGCGGCGAGACCTACGACTACGTGCACGACATCCTCGCCGAGCTCCCCCGCTTCCAGGGCCCGGGCCTCCTTGAGATCTCCGGCTCCGGCAGCGGTGCGGACGCCCTGCGCAGAGCCGCAGCCCGAGCAGGCACCCCCTACTCCTGGGGAGGCGGCAGCCCCTCCGGCCCGACCACCGGCTTCTGCGACGGAACCAACGGCTACCTGAACGGCAGCTGCTCGGCGAGCTCCACCGTCGGATTCGACTGCTCCTCACTCGTCCAGTACGCGTACTGGCCCAGCATCCAACTGCCGCGCGTCGCCGCCGCCCAGTACGGCGCCACCTCCAGCCGACCGGTCTCCCGCGACGCCCTCAAACCCGGAGATCTCCTCTTCTGGTCCCACGGCAGCTCGGGCAGCATCTACCACGTCGCGATCTACGCGGGCGACGGAAACGTCCTGCACGCCCCGCGCACCGGTCGCGTCGTCGAGCTCCAGTCACTCGTCTCCGCCATGCCGGCCGGGGACTACTTCGGGGCCACCCGCCCCTGACCGCTCCCCCGCCGGACACGACACGTGCCGCAGACCCGGAAATGGTCTGCGGCACGCGCGCGTGGGCTATCGGGTCCTGCCCGACTTCGCCGCCGGTGCAGCCTCCCGGTGCGGGGCCACACCCCGCTCGGCAGACGCCCCGCCCTTGGCCGCCTGCGCCTTGGCAGGGCCCACGGTGGTCGACTGCGACCGCGCTGCCGCCGTGTTGACCGTCTGCCGCCCCACGGCCGGGGCCTCGCCCGGCGGGTGCGAAAGAACGTGGGCCGCTGCATGTGCCAGGCGCGACCCGGACGTTCCCGGGCCCTTCTCCCACGACGTGTCCTTCATCAGCCCGGCAAGGTGGTCCGCGACCGGCTTTCCCTCGCTCTCCATCTTCGCCATCCGCGCGGCCACCAGGGGCCACTGCTTCGAGGTCACCATCAGGTTCGCGTCGTTCTCCCGGCCGGGCATCGCGTCTCTCACCAGCTGCACGAATCCCTCGTTCTCCTCAAGGGAGATCGAGAGCTGGCGCAGGGCCCGCACACGGTCGCCCAGGTCGAGGTTCGCAGGGATGTCGAGCCCCGTCGTCAGCGGCCCCCACGACAGCAGGGCATCCCTGCTCGTGGTCGGTACCTCGCCGGCCGACATCACCTTCGCAACCGCCCGGTCCACGCCGATTCCCTCGTCGTGCGCGGAAGCCAAGATCTTCCGTACATCAACGCCCCTCTCCTCCAGCCTCGCCATCGTCGCCGCGATGTCGGGCCACGTCGGCGAGGACAGGATCGCCTCGCGCACCGGCCCGGCGGGCAGGGTCTCGCGCAGCATCCGCTCCCACGTCCCTGTGCCCTCGCCGGCCACCCGGGACTCGTTCGCGGCGACCTGGTCCCGCACGGTCACCGCGATCTCCCCGATACGGGGCAGCAGCTGCTCCAGGTCCACTCCGGCCGATTTCAACGCCATCAGCTGCTGTGCCATCCGGGGCCAGTCCGCACCGGCCGTCAAAGCCATCGCGACGTCGGCGGGAAGCAGGTCCTTGAGTTCCTGCTTCGCGTCCTCCTTCGCCTGCTCGACGGGCGGCAGGTCGTCCTCGTCGCCCTTGTTCCGCCGCTGCTGGTGCCGTCGGACGGCATCGGCGATGGCCATGATCAGCCGCACTGACATGACGGCGGTCTGTACCGCCTCGCCCGCCGCCTCGGCGAACGGTTCCCCCTCGGTGGGTGTTGCCACTGCTGATCTCCCCTCGTTGGCGGACCCTCTTCGGGCCCTTGGCCTGCTCAGAACTCTGCCAGGGCACCTGGGATTCGGCCGGGAAGGCCATCTCGCCGGCCTCCAGAAGCGCCCGGCCGAGCCGTGTGCATGCAGGGCGGGCGGTGGCGGCGAATTCCAGTCGAGCACACCTCCGCCCGCATGAAGAACGGGACCATCCTCCGCAGCTGCCGCCAGAAGGGCGACGGCCTCCACCACGCCGCCGCCACCATGCACAACCTCGCCCTGACCGGTGAAACAGCAGCTCAAACGCCACTCAGACGACATCAGCACCGGAACCCTCGGGTGGCACCTCATCGGCTGAGGCAGCGACGAGCAAGCCTCACATATCACTGGCCGCAACCGAGTTGAGATTCCGAGGATCAGAGATCTGTTCCCCGGCCGGGACGATGACCTTCTGGAGACCGCGGTCTACGAGGTGCCGCCCGCGCTGTACTCGGCGATGCAGAGTGCCATCCCGCACCTGGAGTTCCGTGAGGGCTGGAATACCAGATCGGTGGATTCCTCCTATCATTCTGAGCTTGCCGGCTCGGATGCAGCACTCGCCGATTGCGAGGACGCGTCCGACGTCGTAACGGGGAGCCGGCCGCCGGTTCTTCGAGCCAGGAGGGCGGCTGGGGCCGGGCCGGCCGGGGAAGTCACGGGCGGCCATCCAGATGGTGAGGTCGCGGGCGATGTCGTTGGTGCTGGTCGCCGTGGTGCCGCGACCAGGGTCGACACGGTGTCAGCACGGCATGGGGAACTGACAGGTCAGACGTCCCGCGTCGACCTCCGTCCGCCGGCGTCGGGCCCATCGGTGAGGGTGGCCCTGGATATGCCCATCTCGGCCGCGACATGTGCAACGCCATGGGTTCCCGGCAGCTCACGCCACACCGGAGACCCTCGGCATGTCCAAGACCTGCCGAGTGTCGACAACACTCGTGATCAATACGCCTAGGGGGCCCGCAGGCTGCGGACGTCCAGGTGGCGCAGCACCCGGTCCACGATCTCCGGGTCGGAGCCCGGTTCGCTGCGGGCGGCCAGGATCTCGTGGCGGGCGGCCGACATCATCTCGCGCTGGATCCGCTGGATGTCGCGCAGCCGCTCCACCCGCTTCGCGTACGCCTCGCGGCGTTCCTCGTCCACCATGTCGGGGCTGATCCTGGCCCCGACGTCGTAGGCGCGCCGGTACAGCTGCTCGGTCAGGTCCTCCGGGAGGTCCTCCACCTCCTGGATCTCCCGCAGCCGCTGCTTGGCCGCCTTCGCCGCGCGGATCGCCAGCAGGCGCTCGGCGTCCCGGTCGGCGTCCGTGTCGGCCTCCACGCCCAGCCGCCGCACCAGCCACGGCAGGGTCAGCCCCTGGCACACCAGGGTGGTCATGATCACCGCGAACGCGATGAAGATGATCTGGTCGCGCCCGGGGAAGGGCTCACCGGCGTCCGTCCGCAGCGGAATGGCGAGGGCCAGGGCCACCGAGGCCACCCCGCGCATCCCCGCCCACCACATCACCACGCTCTCCCGCCAGCTCAGCGGGATCTCCTCGTCGTAGTCGCGCCGCTGGTGCAGCTTCTGCGCGAGCCAGCCGGCCGGCAGCAGCCACAGCAGCCGTACGCCGACCACCGTCGCGACCACGACCGCCGCCCAGCCGGCCATCTCCCACGCGCGGTCCTTCGCCGTCCCGAAGACGTTGTGCAGCTCCAGCCCGATCAGGCCGAAGGCCACACCGGTGACCAGCGTGTCGACGACTTCCCAGAAGGTGTGCCCGGCGAGCCGCCCCAGCACGTCGTCGGCGTCGCTCGCGTACTCGGCGAGGAACAGGGCCGCCGTGAGCACGGCCAGCACCCCCGAGCCCTGGAGCTCCTCCGCCACCACGTACGCGACGAACGGCACCAGCAGCGTCAGTCCGATCTGCAGGGTGGCGTCACCGAGCCGGCCCATGAGCCGGTTGGTGATCCAGCCGAGCGCGAGCCCGACGGCCACGGCCACCACGGCGGAGAGCACGAACTCCCCGAGCGCGTCGGGCCAGGAGAAACTGCCGCTGACGACGGCGGCGACGGCCACGTGGTAGAGCACGATGGCCGTCACGTCGTTGAAGAGCCCCTCGCCCTCCAGGATCGACACCATGCGGCGGGGCAGCCCCAGCGATCCGGCGACGGCGGTGGCGGCCACCGGGTCGGGCGGGGCGACGAGCGCGCCGAGCGCGACGGCCGCGGCGATCGGCAGACCGGGCACGACCGCGTTGGCGACGGCGGCCACGGCCGCGGTGGTGACGAACACCAGGGCCACGGCCAGCAGCAGAATGGGCCGGACGTTGGCCGCGAACTGCCGCCAGGAGGTGCGCTGCACGGAGGCGTACAGCAGCGGGGGCAGCACCAGCGGCAGGATGAACTCGGGCGGGATCTCGACGTTCGGCACCGCCGGCACCAGCGCGAGGACCACCCCGCCGATGGTCATGAGGACGGGCGCGGGCAGTTTGAGCCGGTCCCCGAGCGGCACCGTGATCACGGCCCCGAGGAGGAGCACGAACAGCAGAGCTAGCTGATCCACTCCCCCACCCTGCCAGGCCGCCGCGCTCGGCGGTGCGGTGACGGGCCCGCGGCTCCGTGTCGGGCTCCGCCCGAACCCCTACGGCACTCCGCGCCCGCACCCCGACCGCCGGCGGGGCTGAGGGATTCAGCCGGGCAGCGGCCGGGTCCGGCCTCGCCGGCGTTCGAGGCGCGGGGTCCGGGGCGGAGCTCCGGCAACGGCGCCGAGCGCCATCGCCCCGGTTACGGCAGTGGCCGCCGCATGGCGCGGTGGGGGATGCCCGCGTCCTGGAACTCCGGGCCGTAGGACACGTATCCGAGCCGCTCGTAGAAGCCCAGCGCATGCGTCTGCGCGCCCAGGTCGACCGCGGTCAGGCCCCGGCGGGCCGCCTCCGCCTCGATCGCGCGGACCAGCGCCACGCCCACGCCCAGCCCGCGCGCGGACTTGGCGACGGCCAGCCGGCCCAGCGAGCCCACGCCCTGCGAGCCGCCGGTCTTCGCCAGCGCCGCGTCCCCGTGCAGCAGCCGGCCCGTGCCCAGCGGCACCCCGTCCGCGTCCACGGCCAGGACGTGCACCGCGTCCGCGTCGTACGCGTCGTACTCGATCGACTCCGGCACCGACTGCTCGACCACGAAGACCTCGGACCGCACCGCGAAGCAGGCCTTCAGGTCCTCCTGCGAAACGGCGACCCGGACCTCGATCCCGGCCTCGGCCGGCGAGGTCACTCGCTCTCCGCCCGGATCACGTCCAGGGCGTGCTGGAGGTCGGCCGGGTAGGTGCTCTCGAACTCGACCCACTGCCCGTCCGACGGGTGCTCGAAGCCGAGGCGCACCGCGTGCAGCCACTGCCGGGTGAGGCCGAGCCGCTTGGCGACGGTCGGGTCGGCGCCGTAGGTCAGGTCGCCGACGCAGGGGTGCCGGTGCGCGGACATGTGCACGCGGATCTGGTGCGTACGCCCGGTCTCCAGCTTGATGTCCAGCAGCGAGGCGGCGCGGAAGGCCTCGATCAGGTCGTAGTGGGTGACGGACGCCTTGCCGTCCTGGGTCACCGCCCACTTGTAGTCGGCGCTGGGGTGGCGGCCGATGGGCGCGTCGATCGTGCCGCTCATCGGGTCCGGGTGGCCCTGGACCAGCGCGTGGTAGCGCTTGTCCACGACCCGCTCGCGGAACTGGTTCTTGAGCGAGGTGTACGCGCGCTCCGACTTCGCCACGGCCATCAGTCCGGACGTGCCGACGTCGAGGCGGTGCACGATGCCCTGGCGCTCGGAGGCGCCGGAGGTGGAGATCCGGTAGCCGGCCGCGGCGAGGCCGCCGATGACGGTGGTGCCGGTCCAGCCGGGGCTCGGGTGGGCGGCGACGCCGACCGGCTTCATGATGACGACGATGTCGTCGTCGTCATGGACGATCTCCATGCCGGGGACGGGCTCGGCGACGACCTCGACCGGCCGGGCCGGCTCGGGCATCTCGACTTCGAGCCAGGCGCCACCGTGCACACGCTCGGACTTCCCGACGACACTGCCGTCGACCGACACCTTCCCCGCGGCCGCGAGATCGGCCGCCTTCGTCCGGGAAAAACCGAACATACGGGCGATGGCGGCGTCGACGCGCTCGCCCTCGAGGCCATCGGGAACGGGCAGGGTGCGGATCTCGGGAATCGTACTCACCCGTCGAGTATGCAGGACGGGGCGGACGAGCCGTCCCGCGATCAGTCCTTGTGGACGGTCCCGTCCGGGTCCAGCCCCTTGAAGGACAGCAGGACGATCAGGATGCCGCCGCACACGATCGCCGAGTCGGCGAGGTTGAAGACGGCGAAATGGGCCGGCGCGATGAAGTCGACGACCGCACCCCGGAACACGCCCGGCGAGCGGAAGATGCGGTCGGTCAGATTGCCCAGCGCACCGCCCAGCAGCAGGCCGAGCGCGATCGCCCACGGCAGGCTGTAGAGCTTGCGGGCCAGCCGCACGATCACCACGATCACGGAGGCCGCGATGCAGGTGAAGATGATGGTGAAGGCCTCGCCGAAGCCGAAGGCCGCGCCCGGGTTGCGGACCGCCTCGAACTTCAGCAGCTCACCGATGATCTCGATCGGGGGCTGGTGCTCCAGCTTCGCCACGACCAGCATCTTCGTGCCGAGGTCCAGCAGGTAGGCGAGCAGCGCCACGACGAGCAGAGCCGTGATCCGACGGCGCCCCTTGGGCCCGGCGGACTCCGGCTGGGCGTCGTCCCCGACCTCCGGCGTACCGATGATGCGCTCCGCCTCTGCCACGTGAGTCCCTCGAACTAGCTCGAACCAGGCTCCTCCTGGACCCTGACGGACACGAGGGTACGTCAGGGTCCCCGCGGACCGCCTGCCCCACCTCGCCGGACCCCGCCGCCGAATGAGACCGAACGACACCCCCTAGTGCCTGCGCTCCTGCTTCTGCTTGCAGTCCACGCACAGTGTGGCCCGCGGGAAGGCCTGCATCCTGGCCTTGCCGATGGGCTGCCCGCAGTTCTCGCAGAGCCCGTAGGTGCCCGCCTCCAGCCGTTCCAGGGCCCGCTCGGTCTGCTCCAGCATCGAGCTGGCGTTCGCCGCGAGCGCCAGCTCGGACTCCCGGGTGATGTTCTTGGTGCCCGTGTCGGCCTGGTCGTCGCCCGCGCCGTCGCCGGAGTCCCGCATCAGCCCGGAGATGGCGACCTCGGAGGCGTCCAGCTCCGCCCTCAGCCGCAGCACCTCCGACAGGAGCTCCGTACGGGCGTCCTCGACCTCCTTGGGGGTCCAGGGGTCCTCCCCGGGCCGTACGGCGAGCTCGCCGGGGGCCAGGGCCGCCGTGGCCCGTGCCTTGGGGAGCCCGCTGGTGGCGGCCGCGGCCGTCTTCCTCGCCGCACCTGCGCTCTTCTTGGCAACCACTTTCCGGACTCCCGTCTTCTTCGCGGCATGCGCCGCCCCCTCGGCCCCGGCCTTCTTGGCCGTGACCGTCCGCTTCTCGACGGCGGTCGTCTTCTTGACGGCGGTCGCCTTCCCGTCCGGTGCGCGCGCGCCGGCAGCGGTCCTCCGGGCAGCGGTCGCCTTCTTGGCGGGAGCCGCGTCCTCGGAGCCCTCCGCCTTCCCGGCGGCCTTCCCGACAGCCTTCTTGGCAGTACTCCCGGCGGTCTTCTTCGCCACCATGGCCGCGGCCCCTTCACATACTGTGATCTTTGCTCGCGAATCGTGCCGGAACGATAAATCGACACCGGCCCCGCGGCAACGGGGCACGCATCCATCGAGGTCAACCTGCATCCGTTGTGCCCATCAGGAGCCCCGGTAATCCGCCCCTCCCGCCCCACCCGAGTCGTAACCGGCCGCCCGGGCCCATTCGGGTCACGCCGGGGGCGTACGGGGGTCGCGCGCGGCCCCTCCCCGCGACCCCGCCACGCCGGGCCGCGGGCCCCCGCACGGGCCCCCGTAAACCGGTCTGCCGTGCACCCCCCGGGCCCGTACACTGGGCCCAGCGAAAGGCATGGACGGGGACGAGTAGCGTCGTACGCAGCCAGGAGCGACCCGGGGACGGTGAGAGCCCGGGGGCGAGCGCGATGCGAAGGATCACCCCTGAGCCGCCGGAAGAAAGCCCGCACGGCATCCCCGTGCGGCGAGTAGAACCGGCTTCGCACCTCAAATGAGGGGGCCATCGGATCCGTCCGGCGGCCAAGGAGGGTGGTACCGCGGGAGCAGGCGTCCTGGATTCTCAGGAAGGCTCTCGTCCCTCCGGACGGAAGTGACATCCCGCCGGAGGAAGAGTTCAGCCTCATGACCACACCGCCGCAGTACCGCCCGGTACCCGCCCAGGTCGACCTGCCTGCCCTCGAGCATGCCGTCCTCGACTTCTGGCGCGAGAGCAAGACCTTCGCCAAGACCCTGGAGCAGTCCGAGGGCCGCCCCGAGTGGGTCTTCTACGAGGGCCCGCCCACCGCGAACGGCATGCCCGGCGCGCACCACATCGAGGCCCGCGTCTTCAAGGACGTCTTCCCCCGCTTCCGCACCATGCGCGGCTACCACGTGGCCCGCAAGGCCGGCTGGGACTGCCACGGCCTGCCCGTCGAGCTCGCCGTCGAGAAGGAGCTGGGCTTCAACGGCAAGCAGGACATCGAGGCGTACGGCATCGCCGAGTTCAACGCCAAGTGCCGCGAGTCCGTGACCCGCCACACCGACGCCTTCGCCGAGCTCACGACCCGCATGGGCTACTGGGTCGACCTGGACGACGCCTACCGGACCATGGACCCCGAGTACGTCGAGTCCGTGTGGTGGTCGCTCAAGGAGATCTTCAACAAGGGCCTGCTCACCCAGGACCACCGCGTCGCCCCCTGGTGCCCCCGCTGCGGCACCGGCCTGTCCGACCACGAGCTGGCCCAGGGCTACGAGACGGTGGTGGACCCCTCGGTCTACGTCCGCTTCCCGCTGACCTCCGGCCCCCTCGCGGGCGAGGCTGCGCTGCTCGTCTGGACGACGACCCCGTGGACCCTGGTGTCCAACACGGCCGTGGCCGCGCACCCCGAGGTCACATACGTCGTCGCCACGAACGGCGAGGAGAAGCTGGTCGTCGCCCAGCCGCTGCTGGAGAAGTCCCTCGGCGAGGGCTGGGAGGCCACCGGCGAGACCTTCACGGGCAAGGAGATGGAGCGCTGGACGTACGAGCGCCCGTTCTCCCTCGTGGAGTTCCCGGCTCCGGCCCACTACGTCGTGAACGCCGAGTACGTCACGACCGAGGACGGCACGGGTCTGGTCCACCAGTCCCCCGCCTTCGGCGCCGACGACCTCGCGGTCTGCCGCGCGTACGGCCTGCCCGTCGTGAACCCGGTCCGCCCCGACGGCACCTTCGAGGAGGAGGTCCCCCTCGTCGGCGGCGTCTTCTTCAAGAAGGCCGACGAGAAGCTGACCGCCGACCTCGACGCGCGCGGCCTGCTCTTCAAGCACATCGCCTACGAGCACAGCTACCCGCACTGCTGGCGCTGCCACACGGCCCTGCTCTACTACGCGCAGCCGTCCTGGTACATCCGCACCACCGCCGTCAAGGACGCGATGCTGCGGGAGAACGAGAAGACCAACTGGTTCCCGGACTCCGTCAAGCAGGGCCGCTTCGGCGACTGGCTGAACAACAACATCGACTGGGCGCTGTCCCGCAACCGCTACTGGGGCACCCCGCTGCCGATCTGGCGCTGTGAGGAGAACCACCTCACCTGCGTCGGCTCCCGCGCCGAGCTGAGCGAGCTCTCCGGCCAGGACCACGCGAACCTGGACCCGCACCGCCCGTACATCGACGACGTGACCTTCCCCTGCACGGCGGACGGCTGCTCGCTGGAGGCCGTCCGCGTCCCGGAGGTCATCGACGCCTGGTACGACTCGGGCTCGATGCCGTTCGCGCAGTGGGGCTACCCGTACAAGAACAAGGAGATCTTCGAGAAGCGCTACCCGGCGCAGTTCATCTCGGAGGCCATCGACCAGACGCGCGGCTGGTTCTACACGCTGATGGCGGTCGGCACCCTCGTCTTCGACAAGTCCTCCTACGAGAACGTGGTCTGCCTGGGCCACATCCTCGCCGAGGACGGCCGCAAGATGTCCAAGCACCTGGGCAACATCCTCCAGCCGATCCCGCTCATGGACCAGCACGGCGCGGACGCGGTGCGCTGGTTCATGGCGGCCGGCGGCTCCCCGTGGGCGGCCCGCCGCGTGGGCCACGGCACGATCCAGGAGGTCGTCCGCAAGACCCTCCTCACGTACTGGAACACGGTCGCCTTCCAGGCCCTGTACGCCCGTACGTCGAACTGGGCGCCGTCCGCCGCCGACCCGGACCCGGCCGACCGCACGGTCCTGGACCGCTGGCTGCTCTCGGAGCTCCACACGCTCGTGGCCGAGGTCACCGACGCGATGGAGTCGTACGACACCCAGCGCGCGGGCAAGCTCCTGTCCGCCTTCGTGGACGACCTGTCGAACTGGTACGTCCGCCGCTCGCGCCGCCGCTTCTGGCAGGGCGACGCGGCCGCGCTGCGCACCCTCCACGACGTGGTCGAGACGGTCACCCGGCTGCTCGCCCCGCTCACGCCGTTCATCACCGAGCGGGTCTGGCAGGACATGGTCGTCCCGGTCACCCCGGACGCCCCGGAGTCGGTGCACCTGTCGTCGTGGCCGGTGGCGGACCGGGCGGCGATCGACCCGGCCCTGTCCCAGCAGATGCAGCTGGTCCGCCGCCTGGTGGAGCTGGGCCGGGCGACGCGCGCCGAGTCGGGCGTCAAGACCCGCCAGCCGCTGTCGCGGGCCCTGGTCGGTGCGGTCGGCTTCGACGCGCTGTCCCGGGAGCTCCAGTCACAGATCACGGAGGAGCTGAACGTCTCCTCCCTGGCCTCCCTGTCCGAGGTCGGCGGGTCCCTGGTGGACACGACGGCGAAGGCGAACTTCCGGGCGCTGGGCAAGCGCTTCGGCAAGGGCGTGCAGGACGTGGCGAAGGCGGTGGCCGCGGCCGATGCGGCGGCGCTGTCCCTGGCCCTGCGGTCCGGCACCGCGGTCGTTGCGGTGAACGGCGAGGAGGTGGCCCTCACGCCGGAGGAGGTCATCATCACGGAGACCCCGCGCGAGGGCTGGTCGGTGGCGTCCGACTCGGGCGCGACGGTCGCCCTGGACCTGGAGATCACCCCGGAGCTGCGGCTGGCGGGCCTGGCCCGTGACGCGATCCGCCTGATCCAGGAGGCCCGGAAGAACTCCGGCCTGGACGTCGCGGACCGGATCGCGCTGCGGTGGTCCTCCGCGGACCCGGAGGTCGCCACGGCCCTGACGGACCACGCGGCCCTCATCGCGGACGAGGTCCTCGCGACGGACTTCGCCGAGGGTATGGCCGACGGCACGTACGGCGCCGAGTTCACGGACGAGCCCCTGGGCCTGACGTTCCGCCTCCGCAAGGCGTAACCCGCCGACCCGAGCGGCCCGTCCCCTCCCGGGTGGGGGGGGGACGGGCCGCTTTCGTCTGCCCCGCCATGTCCTGGGGCGCAGCCCCGGTCTTTCAGCCCGTCCGGCGTTTGAGGACCGGGGGTCCGGGGGCCGGCCCCCGGGAGCCGGGCCGCACCCGGGTACGGGAACGGGCCGGGCCCGAGGTTCCGTAGAACCTCGGGCCCGGCCCGTAGAGCGCGGCTGCCGACCGCAGAACGGCGGCGGCGCCTAGTTATCGTCCTCGTCGATCAGGAAGCCCCGCATCGGCGACGGCGCCTGCATCGGCTGCGGCGCAGCCGGCCGCACCGGAGCCATCGGCTGGGTCATCGCCGGGGACATCTGCTGCTGGTTGCCGCCGTAGGACGGGGCACCCATCGGGGAGGGACCGCCCATGGGGGACGGCCCGCCCATCGAGGGACCGCCCATGGAGTGGCCCATCGCACCGGCCGGAGCCATCGAGGGCGACGGCGACGGCGGCAGCGCGGGACCGGCGGGGTTGCGCGGCGGGGCCAGGGAGTCGTCGGCCTGGGTCTCCAGCTGACGCAGCTGCGACTCCAGGTAGGACTTCAGACGCGTACGGTACTCACGCTCGAAGCCCCGCAGGTCCTCGACCTTGCGCTCCAGCGTGGCGCGGGCGGACTCCAGGGAGCCCATCGCGACGCGGTGCTTCTCCTGGGCGTCCCGCTCCAGCGCGTCGGCCTTGGCGCGGGCGTCCCGCTCCAGGCCCTCGGCGCGCGACCGGGCCTCGCCGACGATCTTGTTGGCCTCGGAGCGGGCTTCCGCGATCGCCTGGTCGGCGGTCTGCTGCGCGAGCGACAGGACGCGGGCGGCGCTGTCGCCACCGGGGCCCTGCTGCGGGAGCTGCGGCTGCTGCATCTGCTGCATCGGCTGACCCATGGGCTGCATCTGGCCCATCGGCTGCATCTGCTGGCCCATGGGCTGCATCTGCTGGCCGAGCGGGTTCTGGCCGCCCATCGACTGCTGCTGCTGCATCTGCTGCTGCTGCTGACCCATGCCCTGCGGTCCGCCCATGGGGTGCTGCTGCATGGGACCGCCCATGGGGCCGCCCATCGGGCCGGGGCCCTGCTGGCCCTGGCCGCCGGGGCCCGGCGGGAGCTGCGGCGCACCGCCCGGCAGCTGGGGCGGGCCCATCTGCGGGTTCTGCTGCTGCGGCGGGCCGGATATGGCCGCGGGCACGGGGGCGCCGGGGCCGCGCTGGTCCTGGGGCTCGGGCTTGCGCATGCCCTGCTGCTGCTGGTTCTGCGCGGCGGCGCGCGTGGCGGCGGCCAGCTTGGCGCGCAGGTCCTCGTTCTCGCGCAGCAGTCGCGTCAGTTCGGACTCGACCTCGTCGAGGAAGGCATCGACCTCGTCCTCGTCATAGCCTTCTCGGAGGCGGACGGTCGTGAACTGCTTGTTCCGCACGTCCTCGGGAGTCAGCGGCATGTCTTCTTCACCTCTACGTAGTCGTCGGCAGTCGGCAAGACCGTATCGGGACTGTCCCCACGCGTGCGGGGAAGCTCATCGTTCACACGCTTCTCGCAGCGGTGCTCACGAAACTGATGAGGATGTAAACGATGATCATCAGAACGAAGAAGGACAGGTCGAGTGCCACGCCCCCGAGACGCAACGGCGGAATGGCCCGCCGAAGAAGCTTGAGCGGTGGATCGGTGACAGTGTAGGTGGCCTCCAGAACGACCACCATCGCCTTGCCGGGTGTCCATGAACGCGCGAACTGGAACACGTAGTCCATGACCAGTCGGAAGATCAGCACGATGAGGAAGCACATCAGCGCGATGTAGACCACTTGCAGTGCGACGCCCATCCCGCGCTTCCCTCTCCCCGTCCTTCGTTCTGTTCCCGGCCCCGTGTCTGACGGATCGGTCTAGCTTTGGTTGAAGAACCCGCCCTCCGCGATGCGGGCCTTGTCCTCCGCCGTGACATCGACGTTAGCAGGCGACAGCAGGAACACCTTCTGTGTCACGCGTTCAATGCTGCCGTGCAGACCGAACACGAGTCCGGCGGCGAAGTCCACGAGACGCTTCGCGTCCGTGTCGTCCATCTCCGTGAGATTCATGATCACCGGAGTGCCCTCACGGAAGTGTTCCCCGATGGTACGGGCCTCGTTGTAGGTCCGGGGGTGCAGCGTCGTGATGCG
Organism: Streptomyces sp. Sge12; assembly: GCF_002080455.1. Taxonomy (NCBI): domain Bacteria; kingdom Bacillati; phylum Actinomycetota; class Actinomycetes; order Kitasatosporales; family Streptomycetaceae; genus Streptomyces; species Streptomyces sp. Sge12. The sequence goes on along the minus strand of NZ_CP020555.1, from coordinate 5,721,251 downwards.
GTACGGCTCCCGCTCGGAGACGACCTTGGGCATGATCACGGGGGCGTTCTTCTCCAGGTTGGTGCGATCAGGTGTGATGGATGCCACGGGGGCGATTCGCGCAGGACGTCCGTTTTCCACCGGAATTGGGATGGGTTCGCGCTGCGCCGGAGGCTGTACGGCTCGTACCGGTTCGTCCGATACGGGCGATTGGTGGACGGGCTGCTGTCGGCGATCCCGTTCCCGAGCCCGCTCCATCTCCGGCTCGGGCTCGAACTCGTCGTCGGGGTCGTACCCCGGGTTGTCGTACCGGTCGTCCTCCACGAGGCCGAGGTAGACCGCCATCTTGCGCATCGCGCCGGCCATTCTCCGAGTCCTCCGCTCTGTGGTGGATCGCCCTGTCGCAGGTGCCGCCGTGTCACGAATGTCACCAACTGCCCGCGATCCACGTGGTCTGCCCGCCCATCAGCGGGAATGACCATATTTTCTGCTGTGGTCCGACTTTCTTCGCGACGTTACCCGAGCCGGGGTCTCGCGCCGAGTACCGCAGTGCCGACGCGTACATGTGTCGCACCGGCCACAACGGCCTGTTCCAGGTCTGCGCTCATCCCGGCCGACACCATCGTGGCAGCCGGATGGTCCACGCGCATGCGGGATGACAATTCCATCAACCGCTCGAAAGCGGCCTGTTCGCGTCCCGCGTAGGGGCCGGACAGCGGGGCGACCGTCATCAGGCCGTCGACGCGCAGTCCGGGGGCCCCAGCGACGAGGTCCGCCAACTCCGCGAGCTGCTCCGGCGCCGCCCCTCCCCGGGCCCCGCGCTCCCCCGACTCCGCGTCGAGGGCGATCTGCACCAGGCAGCCGAGCTCCCGGCCGGCACCCACCGCGGCCGCCGAGAGGGCGGTCACGAGTTTCGGTCGGTCGACCGACTGCACCACGTGCGCGTATCCCGCCACGGAACGGACTTTGTTCGTCTGCAACTGACCGACGAAGTGCCAGCTGAGCGGCAGATCCGAGCAGGCCGCGGCCTTGGGGGCGGCATCCTGGTCACGATTTTCCGCAACATGACGGACACCCAGGTCCGCCAGCAGTCGTACGTCGCTCGCGGGGTAGGTCTTGGTGACCACGATGAGCGTCACCTCGTCCCGCGCCCGCCCCGCCGCCGCGCAGGCGGACGAGATACGTTCCTCCACCCGCGCCAGGTTCTCGGCGAGCTCCGCCTTACGATCCGTCATTCTTCTTTTCCCCCGGGAGTCCGGGGGACGTCCCCCGGGAAAGCTCCGTCAACCAGACATAACCGGCAAGCCGTCCGGTCACCCGGTCACGGCGGTACGAGAAGTGGTCCCGCGACTCCAGTGTGCAGACCGGGGAGCGGTCACTGTTCACCACCCCCGCCTCCGCGAGCTGGGCGTGCACCCCCGCGACCACGTCGACGGCCGGTGTCCCCCAGCTCGTCTCGGCCCGGGCGGCGGGCACCGCCTCGGCCACCGCCTCCCGCATCTGCGCGGGCACCTCGTAGCAGTGTCCGCAGACCGCGGGTCCCGTACGGGCCAGGATCCGCCCGGGGTCGGCCCCGAGTGCGACCATCGCCTCCACGGCGGCGGGTACCACTCCGGCGACCAGCCCCGGCCGCCCCGCGTGGGCGGCACCCACGACCCCGGCGACGGGGTCGGCCAGCAGGACGGGCGTGCAGTCGGCCGTGAGGACCGCCAGCGCCAGTCCCCGACGGGCGGTCACCACCGCGTCCACCGCGGGGACCTCGGCGTCCGCCCCCCAGGGCCCGTCCACCACCGCGACGTCCCGGCCGTGCACCTGGTTCATCCAGACCACCCGGTCCGGGGCCAGTCCCAGGGACCGGGCCGCCAGGGCCCGGTTCGCGAGAACGGCGGCCGGGTCGTCTCCGACCGCGCCGCCGAGATTGAGCTCCTCGTACGGAACGGCGCTCACTCCGCCCCACCGGTCGGTGAAGGCGAAGTGGGCGCCGCCCACGTGATGCTGCTCTGGTGTCACTTCAAGAAGTCCGGGACATCCAGCTCCTCGGCCGGGCTGTCCTGGTACGGGCGGGCCGTGGGGACCTGCGGCGCGGGGGCCTGGACCTCGACCGGAGCCGCCTCGACCGGAGCCGGGGGCTCCTCGCGGGGGGTGACCGAGCCGAGTCCGCCGAAGGCCGGGCGGGCCGGCTCGGCGGCGCGGACCGGAGCCGGGGCCGGCTCCTCGCGCTTGGTGGACGCGGCGCCGATGACGTTGTCCCGGCGGGCCGGGGGCTGTCCGCCGTCGAACCCGGCCGCGATGACGGTGACCCGTACCTCGTCGCCGAGCGCGTCGTCGATGACGGCGCCGAAGATGATGTTCGCCTCGGGGTGCGCGGCCTCGCTGACCAGCTGCGCGGCCTCGTTGATCTCGAAGAGACCGAGGTCGGAGCCACCGGAGATGGAGAGCAGCACACCGCGGGCGCCGTCGATGGACGCCTCCAGCAGCGGCGAGGAGATCGCCATCTCGGCGGCGGCCACCGCGCGGTCGTCGCCGCGGGCCGAGCCGATGCCCATCAGGGCCGAGCCCGCCTCGGACATCACGGACTTGACGTCGGCGAAGTCGAGGTTGATGAGACCCGGGGTGGTGATGAGGTCGGTGATGCCCTGGACGCCCGAGAGCAGGACCTGGTCGGCCGACTTGAAGGCGTCGAGCACGCTGACCTGGCGGTCCGAGATGGACAGCAGTCGGTCGTTGGGGATGACGATGAGGGTGTCGACCTCTTCGCGGAGCTCGGCGATGCCGTCCTCCGCCTGGTTCGCGCGGCGCCGGCCCTCGAAGGTGAACGGCCGGGTGACCACACCGATCGTCAGGGCGCCGAGCGAGCGCGCGATGTTGGCGACGACAGGTGCGCCGCCGGTGCCGGTGCCGCCGCCCTCACCGGCGGTGACGAAGACCATGTCGGCCCCCTTGAGGACCTCCTCGATCTCCTCGCGGTGGTCCTCTGCCGCCTTGCGACCGACGGCCGGATTGGCGCCGGCGCCGAGGCCGCGGGTGAGTTCACGGCCGACGTCGAGCTTGACGTCGGCGTCGCTCATCAACAGCGCCTGGGCGTCCGTGTTGATGGCGATGAACTCGACGCCCTTGAGACCGACCTCGATCATTCGGTTGATGGCATTGACACCACCGCCGCCGACACCGATGACCTTGATGACTGCGAGGTAGTTCTGCGGTGCTGCCACGTCGAAGGCCTCTCGCCTCGAGTTACGTGTCGCCGCCTCGCGGGCCTGCGTTGCGACGACTGATGCCGAAATAGGGACGGTTCGAACGCGCCGACCCGAACCCTCACCCTGAAGTTTAGGGTTAGGGGTGTGTCTGTTCCTCGGACTCTTCCGAACAGGACACTAAGTCGACAAGTAGCGCGTGTTCAACGAACACGCCGAACCTCCCGTTTTTCTTTTCACCCTATGTGATCACCCGTATCGCTGGCCAACCAGGGTGCGCCGCTGTTGGACCGGACGTCAACTCCCGGACACAGCAGGGGCGGTGGGGACGCTCACGTCGAAGTGATCGGCCTTGGGCGCGGCTTTCAACAAAGCGTTCAGTGCGCGCCCCTTCGCGTCGCTCTGTTCGCCGCTCCCCCACGTCACGGACCGCCCGCCGGTCAGCTCCAGGACGACCGAATCATAGGAACCCACCTTGACCTGCACGGTTTCCTTGGCGACCGACGCCGGGAGGGCGCCCGCGACGAGCACGGCCTCGTGCAGCAGCCGTTCCTCGTCGAAGCGGCGGGCACTCGGCGATCGACCGGCGTTCAATTCGAGGACCGGAACACCCGCGGGTGCTTTCGGAACCGTGTCGAATCGCACACCCGATGCGTCCACTTCCACGAAGTTGGAGTCCTTTTTGATGAGCAGGACGGGTTTGCGTTCCGTCACTTTCAGACCGATCCCGTGCGGCCAGGCCCGCACCACATCGACCGAATCGATGCGGGGCAGCCGGCCCCGGACGCGGCTCTCGATCTCGTCGGTGTCGACGCTCACCAGGGGCGCGCCGACGGGAACGGCGGCGGCGGCGAGCACTTGCTCGGAGGTGAGCACGTCCATGCCGGCGGCGGAGACCTTCTCCACGCGGAGCCAGGAGGAGCCGTAGAGGACCCAGGTGCCGCCCGCCACGAGGAGCACCGCGGCGGCCAGGGAGGCCAGCACGGAGCCCCGGCGCAGGCGTGCGCCGGGGCCTCCCGGGCCGGACCTCTGCGCGGACTTGGCCCCCTCCGGGCCCTTCGGGGCCCTGGGGCCCCTGGGCCGCTTAGGCGGCTCGGGCGGCTGGGGAGCGCCGGCGCCCTTGCGGGCGGACGGGCCGGACCGATCAGAAAACGGTGTTCCGCGCCGCGCGGTCGTCCCTCCGGCCACTCCTGTGCCTCCTGCGTCTGCGGTACCCGCCTCAGCGGGACCTGTGGGCCGCGATCGCCTCGTACACCATGCCGACCAGGAGCTCGTCGGCGTCCCGGCGGCCGAACTCACCGGCGGCGCGGGACATCTCGTAGAGGCGGTGCGGGTCGGACAGCACCGGGAGGACCTGGCTGAGCACCCACTCGGGCGTCAGCTCCGCGTCGTCCACGAGCAGGCCGCCGCCGGCCTTGACCACCGGCTGGGCGTTGAGCCGCTGTTCACCGTTGCCGATCGGCAACGGGACGTAGGCGGCGGGGAGCCCCACGGCGGAGAGTTCGGCGACGGTCATGGCCCCCGCGCGGCACAGCATCATGTCGGCGGCGGCGTACGCGAGATCCATCCGGTCCACGTACGGTACCGGGACATACGGCGGCATCCCGGGCATGTTGTCGACACGCGGCAGTTCGTTCTTCGGCCCGACGGCGTGCAGGATCTGGATCCCGGAGCGCTGGAGGGTCGGCGCGACCTGCTGGATCGTCTCGTTGAGGCGGCGCGCGCCCTGCGAGCCGCCGGAGACCAGCAGCGTGGGCAGGTTGGGGTCCAGGCCGAAGGCGGCGCGCGCCTCCGGGCGGACCGCGGCCCGGTCGAGGGTGGAGATCGAGCGGCGCAGCGGGATGCCCACGTAGCGGGCTCCGCGCAGCTTGCTGTCGGGGGTGGAGACCGCGACGGCGTGCGCGTACCGGGAGCCGATCTTGTTGGCCAGTCCGGGCCGGGCGTTGGCCTCGTGGACGATGATCGGCACCCCGAGCCGCTTGGCCGCCAGGTAGCCGGGCAGGGCCACGTAGCCGCCGAAGCCGACGACGCAGTCGGCCTTGGTGCGCAGGAGGATCTCCTCCGCGGCCTTGATGGTGCCGCGCAGCCGCCCGGGGACGGTGATCAGCTCCGGGGTCGGCTTGCGGGGCAGCGGTACGGCGGGGATCAGACCCAGCTCGTAGCCGCGTTCCGGCACCAGGCGGGTCTCAAGTCCGCGCTCCGTGCCGAGGGCGGTGATGCCCACTGAAGGGTCCTGCCTGCGCAGGGCGTCCGCGAGGGCGAGCGCCGGCTCGATGTGGCCGGCGGTCCCCCCACCGGCGAGTACGACATGCACCGAAATTCACCGCTCTCCGGACGGTCGCTTCTTGACGCGCCGTCTCATCGACTTCCATCTCACCCCGGTCCGCCGCCAGCCGGTCTTCGGCTGTCGCATCGCGAGGGCCGCGCGCGCCGCCGGCTCCTCCCGCGCGAAGGCGATGAGCAGTCCGACCGCGAACATGGTCGGCAGCAGGGCTGACCCTCCGTAGGAGAACAGCGGGAGCGGGACTCCGGCGATCGGCAGCAGGCCGAGCACCGCACCGATATTGATCACGGCCTGGGCCGTGATCCAGGTGGTCACGCCTCCCGCGGCAAACCGTACGAAGGAATCCTCCGTGCGTCCGGCCACGCGGATACCCGCATAGCCTAGAGCCGCGAACAGGGCGAGCACCGACAGCGTCCCCGCCAGACCCAGTTCCTCCCCGGTGATGGCGAAGATGAAGTCGGTGTGGGCTTCGGGTAGTTGCCCCCATTTTTCCACACTTGCACCCAGGCCGGAACCGAACCAGCCGCCCGATGCGAGGGCGTAGATCCCGTGAACGGCCTGCCAGCAAAGGTCGTTCTTGCCCGGTTCTGTCGCGCCGAGGCACTCCAGCCGGTCCATCCGGTGCGGGCTCGTCTTGATGAGCAGTGCGACGATCGCACCCGCGAAGGCGAGCACACCGACGAACATCCGGGTCGGGGCCCCGGCCAGCCAGAGCAGGCCGAAGAGGATGGCGCCGAGGATCATCGCGGTGCCCATGTCCCCGCCCAGCATGATCAGCCCGAGCAGCAGGAAGGCCACGGGGACCAGCGGCACCAGCAGGTGCTTCCACTGGCTCAGCAGCCCCTTGTCGCCCTTGCGCGCCAGCAGGTCGGCGCCCCACAGGATCAGTGCCAGTTTGCCGAACTCACTGGGCTGCAGCATGAACGGACCGCCAAGGGAGATCCAATTCTGGTTGCCGTTGATCGAGACGCCTATCCCGGGGACCTGGACCAGGACCATCAGGAAGAGCGTGCCCGCGAGCACCGGGTACGAGAGCGCGCGGTGCAGTTTGACCGGCATCCGGGAGGCGACCAGCAGGAGCACGCCGCCGATGAGGGCGGCCAGGAACTGCTTCTTGAAGAAGTACGCGTCGCCGAGGCCGAGCTGGAGGGCCTTGATCATCGACGCCGAGTACACCATCACCAGACCGAGCACGGTGATGAGCAGCGAGCTGCCGAAAATCAGGTAATAGGCCGTGAGCGGGCGGTCCCAGGCCTTCTGCAACTGCCGCTGCGTACGCCGCAGCCCGGCCAGCGGGCCGCGCCCGGCGGGCCGCTTCGAACTCACCGCCGGGCGTTTGCGGCCCTGCGCCTTCACGGCGGACGGCCGCCGCCCCGGCAGCATCTGCTTGGCCGGCATCTGTGATCTTCCCCTCCACTCGTACGAGGCGAGCAGCCGGCCGGAGGGAACCTGTCCCGGAGCCCCCGGCCTAGGCCGTGTCCGCAGCGTTCTCGGCGGCCAGTTCGCGCACCGCGTCGGCGAATGCGTCCCCACGCTTGTTGTAGTTCGCGAACATGTCCATCGAGGCACAGGCAGGTGCCAGCAGGACCGTGTCGCCGGGCTCGGCGAGCGCGGCGGCTTCCCGGACCGCTGCGAGCATCGCCCCAGTGTCGGTCCGGTCGAGGTCGACGACCGGGACCTCGGGGGCGTGTCGCGCCAGCGCCTCCGCGATGAGCGCCCGGTCGGCGCCGATCAGCACCGCGCCGCGCAACCGCTTCGCGGACTTCTGCACGAGCTCGTCGAAGGTCGCGCCCTTGGCGAGGCCCCCCGCGATCCAGACGACCGGCTCGAAGGCCGCGAGCGAGGCCTCGGCCGCGTGCGTGTTGGTGGCCTTGGAGTCGTCGATGTAGGTCACCGAGGCGACCTCGTCCACGTAACTGACGCGGTGGGCGTCGGGACGGAAGTCGCGCAGTCCGTCGCGGACCGCGCGGGGCTCCACGCCGAAGGCGCGGGCCAGGGCCGCCGCGGCGAGCGCGTTGGCGATGTTGTGCGGGGCCGGCGGGTTGACGTCCTTGACCTCGGCGAGCTCCTGGGCGTTCTTCTGCCGGTTCTCGACGAAGGCCCGGTCGACGAGGATGCCGTCGACGATGCCGAGCATGGAGGGGCCGGGGGCGCCGAGGGTGAAACCGATCGCCCGGCAGCCCTCCTCGACGTCCGCCTCGACGACCAGGTCCTCGGTGGCACCGTCGGCCACGTTGTAGACGCAGGCCACCGTGTTGCCCTCGTAGATCCGGCCCTTGTCGGCCGCGTACGCCTCCATGGAGCCGTGCCAGTCGAGGTGGTCCGGGGCCAGGTTGAGCACGGCCGCCGAGTGGACGCGCAGCGAGGGCGCCCAGTGCAGCTGGTAGCTGGAGAGTTCGACGGCGAGCACGTCGTACTCCTGCTCGCCGAGCACCACGTCGATGATCGGGGTGCCGATGTTGCCGACGGCCGCGGTGCGCAGGCCCGCGGCCTTCAGGATCGACGCCAGCATCTGCGTGGTGGTGGTCTTGCCGTTGGTGCCGGTGATCGCGAGCCAGGGCGCCGGTTCCTTGCGGGGCGCTGCGGCGTCCGTGCCGCCGGACCGCGCGGCGCGCCGCTCCTGGCCCACCTCGCGCAGCAGCCAGGCGATCTCGACGTCCCCGACCACGTCCACACCCGCCGCGGCAGCGGCCGCGAACAGCGGGCTGTCGGGCTTCCAGCCGGGCGAGGTGACGACCAGTTCGGTGCCCTCGGGCAGGACCTCGCCCGCGTGGCCGCCGTCCTCCAGGCGGCCGAGGCGGACGGTGATGCCCTCCGCCGCGAGTTCGGCGGCCCGGGCGCGGTGCGCGTCACCGTCGCCGTTGTCGACGACGGTCACCACTGCGCCGAGGCCGGCCAGGGCGCGGGCGGCACTGATGCCGCTCACGCCGAGACCGGCGACGGTGATGTTCTTGTCCTGCCAGGACGTCACTTGTCGGCTGCCCATCCCGCGTAGAAGAGACCGAGACCCACGATCACGCACATGCCCTGGATGATCCAGAAGCGGACCACGACGAGGACCTCGGACCAGCCCTTGAGTTCGAAGTGGTGCTGGAGCGGCGCCATCCGGAAGACGCGCTTGCCGGTCATCTTGAAGGAACCGACCTGGATGACGACCGACATCGTGATGAGCACGAAGAGGCCGCCGAGGAGCGCCATCAGGAACTCCGTGCGGGAGCAGATGGCGAGGCCCGCGAGCGCGCCGCCGAGGGCGAGCGAGCCGGTGTCACCCATGAAGATCTTGGCGGGCGAGGTGTTCCACCACAGGAAGCCGAAGCAGGCGCCCATGAGGGCGGAGGCGACGACGGCGAGGTCGAGCGGATCGCGTACCTCGAAGCAGGCGTTCGGGTTCGTCAGGTCGGCCGCCATGGCGCACGACTCCTGGAACTGCCAGACGCCGATGAAGGTGTAGGCGCCGAAGACCATCACGGCGGCGCCGGTCGCGAGACCGTCCAGACCGTCGGTGAGGTTCACGCCGTTGGACATCGCCAGGATCATGAACAGCGCCCAGACCACGAACAGCACCGGGCCGATCGACCAGCCGAAGTCCGTGACGAACGACAGCCTGGTGGAGGCCGGGGTCAGCCCGCGCGAGTCCTTGAACTGGAGGGCCAGCACCGCGAAGGCGATGCCGACGATCAGCTGGCCGGACATCTTCGCCTTGGCCCGCAGACCCAGCGAGCGCCGCTTGACGATCTTGATGTAGTCGTCCAGGTACCCGACGAGGCCCATGCCCGCCATCAGGAACAGGACGAGCAGGCCCGAGAAGCTCGGCTCGCTGCCGGTGAGGACCTTCGTCAGGGCGTACGCGATGAGCGTGGCCAGGATGAAGGAGATACCGCCCATGGTGGGCGTGCCCTTCTTCCCGGCGTGGCCGCGGGGGCCGTCGTCGCGGATGAACTGGCCGTAGCCCTTGCGGGCCAGAAGCTTGATCAGCAACGGGGTACCGACAACGGTGAGGAACATGCCGATGACACCGGCGAACAGGATCTGCCTCATCGGTCGGCGACCTCGCCCTCGACAGTGCTGTCGAGCAGCGCCTGGGCCACCCGCTCCAGTCCGGCCGACCTGGAAGCCTTCACCAGCACGACGTCACCCGGGCGCAGTTCACTGCGCAACAGGTCGACCGCCGCCTGCGCGTCGGACACGAGCACCGACTCCTCACCCCACGAACCCTCGTTATATGCGCCCAGTTGCAGCCAGGAGGCTTCCCTGCCCCCGACTGCGACGAGCTTGCTCACGTTGAGCCGGACGACAAGTCGTCCGACCGCGTCGTGCTCGGCGAGCGCGTCGTCTCCGAGCTCGGCCATCGGGCCGAGCACCGCCCACGTGCGTCCCCCGTTCGCCCTGCCGGCACCGCCCATCGCGGCGAGCGCGCGCAGTGCGGCCCGCATGGACTCGGGGTTCGCGTTGTAGGCGTCGTTGACGATCGTCACACCGTCCGCCCGTTCGGTGACCTCCATCCGCCACCGGGACAGCGTGCCCGCCCCGGAGAGCGCCATGGCGATCTCCTGTGCGGACATGCCCAGGACATGGGCGACGGCGGCCGCGGCGAGCGCGTTCGACACGTGGTGCTCACCGTACAGCCGCAAGGTCACGTCACTGCACCCGGTCGGTGTGTGCAGTGTGAAGGAAGGCTGTCCGGTGTCCGTCATCCGGACTTCGGTGGCCCGGATTTCGGCGTCCTCGGCCTCGCCGAACAGGACCGTACGGGCCTTCGTGCGGGCGGCCATCTCACGAACCAGCAGGTCATCGGCGTTGAGGACGGCGACGCCGCCCTCCGCCTCGGCCGGCAGCGCCTCGACCAGCTCCCCCTTGGCCTGTGCGATCTGCTCTCGGCCGCCGAACTCGCCGATGTGGGCGGTGCCGACGTTGAGGACCAGACCGATCCGCGGGGGCGTCAGTCCGGTGAGGTAGCGGATGTGGCCGATGCCGCGGGCGCCCATCTCCAGGACGAGGTGCTGGGTGTCCTCGGTGACGCGCAGCGTCGTGATCGGCAGGCCGATCTCGTTGTTGAGGTTCCCGGGGGTCCACACGGTCGGCGCGTGGTGCTGGAGCACCTGCGCGATGAGGTCCTTGGTGGAGGTCTTGCCGGCGGACCCGGTGAGGGCCACGACGTCGGTGCCCAGGCGGGTGACCACGGCCCGGGCGAGCGCTCCGAGGGCGGCCACCACATCGGGGACGACGATGGCCGGTGCGCCGACGGGCCGGGTCGCGAGGACGGCCACGGCGCCCGCGGACACGGCGCGTTCGGCGTAGTCGTGGCCGTCGACCCGCTCGCCGACGAAGGCGGCGAACAGGCTGCCGGGCCCGACCTCGCGGGAGTCGTAGACCACGGGGCCGGTGACCTGGACGGACGGATCCGGTATGTCGTGGGGCCGCCCGCCGGTGATGTCGGCGATCTCGGCGAGGGAAAGGGCGATCACTGGTTCACCTCGGCCTGTCGGACCTGAATCTTCCGATCGAGCACGGCCTGGTGCTCGATCGCGGCACGGAGCACCGTGCGGTCGTCGAAGGGGCGTACGACACCGGCGGTGTCCTGGCCCTGCTCGTGGCCCTTGCCGGCCACCAGCACGGTGTCACCGGGCCGGGCGCGGGCGACGGCGGCGGCGATGGCCGCGGCCCGGTCGGCGTCGACCAGGACGGTGCCCCGCTCGGCGGGCGGTACGGAGACGGCGCCCTCGAACATCGCGGCGAGGATCGCGAGCGGGTCCTCGGAGCGCGGGTTGTCGGAGGTCAGGACGGCCACGTCGGCGAACCGGGCGGCGGCGGCGCCCATCGGGCCGCGCTTGGTGGTGTCGCGGTCGCCGCCGCAGCCGAGCACGATGTGCAGCTGGCCCTCGGTGACCTCGCGCAGTGCGCGCAGCACCGATTCCACGGCGTCCGTCTTGTGCGCGTAGTCGACGACGGCGAGGTAGGGCTGTCCCGCGTCCACCCGCTCCAGCCGGCCGGGGACCCCGGGGACCGCGGCGACGCCGTCGGCGGCGGTCTGCGGGTCGAGGCCGGCGGCGGCGAGCGTGACGATCGCGGCGACGGTGTTGGCGACGTTGAACGGGCCGGGCAGCGGCGCGGTGGCCCGTACGCGCTGTCCTTCGGGGCCCAGCAGGGTCAGGGTGGAGCTCGCGGGTCCGAACACCACGTCCTCGGCACGCCAGTCGGCGGCCGGGTCGCCCGCGGCGGAGAAGGTGACGACCGGGACGGTCGCCTCCTTGGCCAGGCGGCGGCCGTACTCGTCGTCGAGGTTGACCACGCCCAGGCGGGCCCGGCGGGCCGTGAAGAGCCCCGCCTTGGCCTGGAAGTAGTCCTCCATGTCGGAGTGGAACTCCATGTGCTCCGGGCTGAGGTTGTTGAAGACGGCGACGTCGAAGACGCAGCCGTCGACCCGGCCGAGCACCAGTGCGTGGCTGGAGACCTCCATGGCCACGGCCTCGACGCCGCGTTCGCGCATGACCGCGAAGAGGGCCTGGAGGTCGGTGGCCTCGGGGGTGGTCCGCTCGGACTTGATGCGCTCGTCGCCGATGCGCATCTCGACGGTGCCGACCAGTCCGGTGCTGCGGCCCGCCGCGCGCAGACCGCCCTCGACGAGGTACGCCGTGGTGGTCTTGCCGGAGGTTCCGGTGATGCCGATCTGGAGGAGGTCCTCACCGGGGCGCCCGTAGATCGCGGCGGCGAGTTCTCCCACCCGGCCGCGCGGGTCGTCCACGGTCAGGACCGGCAGGCCGGTCGCCGCGGCGCGTTCCGCTCCGGCGGGGTCGGTCAGCACGGCGGCGGCGCCGAGGCCGGCGGCCTGGGCGGCGAAGTCGGCGCCGTGCGTCCTGGCTCCCGGCAGGGCCGCGTACAGGTCACCGGGGCGCACCGCACGGGAGTCGTGCGTGATGCCGGTGATCTGCGCCGCGCCGGGCGCGGGGACGCCCAGCAGGGTGGCCAGCTCGCCCAGCGGGCTCGGGCTGGCGGACGCGGGCCGGGGCGCTCCCGGCGGCGTTGCCGGGGCTTTCTGGGCGGTTCTGGGCTGATCAGCGTGGGGCACGGCGGTGAGCGTACCGGGCGCGGCGGGCCGCCCGCGAAGTGAGGGCCCGGCCTCGGCTTCGCCGGTCGTCCGGTTCCCGGGTTTCGGGGTGATCGTTGTCACTGGTGGTGCCTCACGCTTTTCTGGCGGGCCGGTCGGGGCTGTGGGTCACTGACCGGGCTGCGGACTGGGCTGCGGGGCGGGCTTGGGGGCGGGCTGGGGGGCGGCGTCGTAGGTGACGGGAAGCCCGGCGGGTGCGGTTCCCGTGGGGGCCACCTGGAGGGTCTTGAGCGCGAACTCCATGACCTTCTTGTAGATGGGGCCGCAGATCTGGCCGCCGAAGTAGCTGCCCTTCGTGGGGTTCTGGATGGCGCAGTAGACGGTGATGCGCGGCTTGTCGGCGGGGGCGAAACCGGCGAAGGACGCGGTGTAGCCCTTGTAGCGGCCGGTGGCCGGATCCACCCGGTTGGAGGTGCCGGTCTTGCCGCCGACCCGGTAGCCGGGGATCTTCGCCTTGGTGCCGGTGCCCTCCTGGTCGTCGACGACGGATTCGAGCATCTGGGCGAGGGTCTTGGCGGTCTCCGGGCTGATCACGCGGTTCGTCTCGGGCGCCGGGGCCGGGGTGAAGCGGCCGTCGGGGCCCTTGGTGCCGCGGACCAGGGTGGGCTCGATGCGGACCCCGCCGTTGGCGATGGTCGAGTACACGGAGGCCGCCTGCATGGCGTTCAGGGACAGGCCCTGGCCGAAAGGGATCGTGTACTGCTGCGAGGTGGACCAGTCCTGGGGCTCGGCGAGGATGCCGCGGGACTCGCCGGGGTACTCCAGGCCGGTCGGGCGGCCGATGCCGAACTTGGTCAGGTAGGAGTGCAGGACCTTGTTGGCCTCGGGCTGGGTCGTGCCGAGCTGACCGGTCGCCAGGATGGTGCCGATGTTGGAGGACTTGGCCAGGACGCCGTTGAGGGTCAGGTACCAGGTCGGGTGGTCGATGTCGTCCTTGAACAGCCGGTCACCGCGGTGGAGCCGGTTGGGGACCTCGACGCGGGTCTCCGGGGTGGCCTTCTTCTCCTCCAGGACGGCGGCCATCGACATCACCTTGGCGGTGGAGCCGGGCTCGTACACGTCCTGGAGCGCGGCGTTGCCCATGGCGGCGGAGCGGGCCCGGGTCAGGTCGTTGGGGTCGAAGCCGGGGGCGTTGGCCATGGCCAGGACCTCGCCGGTGAGGGTGTCCTGGACGATGACGTAGCCGCGGTCGGCCTCGGACTTCTGGACCTGCTCGGCGATGGCGCTCTGCGCCGCCCACTGGATGTCCCGGTCGATGGTCAGCTGGACGTCCGTGCCGGGCACGGCGGGCTTCTCGCTGGATCCCGCGGTGGGGACGCGGCGGCCGCCGGACTGGGCGTAGGTGACCTCGCCGTCCTTGCCGGACAGCTTCTTGTCGAGGGAGGACTCCAGGCCGCCGCCGCCCTTGCCCTCGGCGTTGACGTAACCCAGTATCCCGGCGGCGAGGTCGCCGTTCGGGTACACGCGCTTGCTGCTGTCCTCCTTGAACACGCCGGCCAGGACGTTCGCGCCGGGGCCGTTGCCCCGCTTGTCGGCCGCCGCCTTCTCGGCGAAGACCCGCTTGAGGTCCTTGATCTGGTTCCAGACCTGGGGGGTCTGGCGCTGGGCGAGGACGACGTACCGGGAGTTCTTGGTGCTCAGCCGGTCGGCGAGCTCCTTGGCGTCCTTGCCGAGGATGGGTGCGAGGAGGGCGGCGGCCTGCTGCGGGGCGTCGGGCGCCTTGCTGTCCTGCGGGGTGAACATCTTCGGGTCGGCGGTGATGTCGTACGCGTCGACGCTGGTGGCGAGGGCCACGCCCCTGCGGTCGGTGATCTCACCGCGCTCGGCGGCCAGTTTGACGCTGGTGTAGCGGTTCTTGGAGGCCTCGGCGGAGAACGCCGAGGCGTCGACGGCCTGCACCTGGAGCAGCCGGACCACGAAGGCCAGCATGACCAGGGTCAGGCCGACGCCGACCAGGCGCAGCCGGGGGCGCGGGCTGCCGAGGCGGATCGTGTGCGGGGTACGGGCGCCCGCCGGCCGCCGGGTCGCGGGGCGGGAGGCCGGGCGGGCGTTGGCGCGGGCCCGGTCGCCGGGCCGGGGCGGCCTGGCCGGCCCGGGCACCCGCCGCCGGGGCGGCTCCTGCGGGCTCACGCGGCCACCGCCCCTGGCAGGGCCGCGCCGGGGGTACCGGGGGCACCTCCCAGCGGTGGCCGGGGGAGGAAGGGCGGGGCGGGGAACGGCCCCGCAGGGATCCGCGTCACGACATCACCGACCTGTGTTGGGGGTGGGCTGCTGCTGGAGAGGCTGGGACGGGGGCGCGGCCTGCGGGCTCTGCGAGGCCGGGGCCGGCGCCGTGGGTGCGGCCGGGGAGGCGCCCGGCGCCGCCGGCGGAGCAGGGGGCGGGGTCGGGGTCGGTGACGGCGGGGCCTCGGCCGGTGCCGCGCTGCCGGCGATCCTGCCGTCCGGGCCGATGAAGACCGGGCTGCCGCCGGGGACCAGGCCCAGCTCGTGGGCCCGGCGCTGGAGCGCGTCGGGGGCCGAGTGGGCGTCCACGTCGCGCTGCAGCGCCTGTTCCTCGTCGGTGAGGGTGGTGGTCTCCTTCTTCAGCTTGGTCAGCTGGAAGGAGCCCTCGTTCAGGGCCGAGTTCAGCAGCAGCAGGCTGATCAGGCCGCCGCCGAGCAGGGCCACGACGAGCAGCACGAACGGCATCCGGGCCGCCTGCCCCCCGGGCCGCGGGCGGGCCGGGCGGCCGCCGAGCGCCCGGCCGAGGCGGGCCGCCTGCCCGCGGGTCAGCGTGGCGACCTTCCCGGCCTTGGTCACAGTCGCGCCTCCCGGATGCGTTCGACCCCGCGGAACCTCGCCGGGGCGGCCCGCCGGTTCTCGGCGATCTCCTCCTCGGTGGGCAGTTCGGCGCCGCGCGTGAGCAGTTTCAGCTTCGGCTGGTACTTCTCCGGCACCACCGGCAGGCCGGGCGGGGCCGTGGAGGTCGCGCCGGCCGCGAAGACCTGCTTGACCAGGCGGTCCTCCAGCGAGTGGTACGAGAGCACCGCGATCCGGCCGCCGACCGCGATCCGGTCCACCGCCGCCGGGATGGCCCGCTCCAGGCCCGAGAGCTCTCCGTTGACCTCAATCCGCAGCGCCTGGAAGGTCCGCTTCGCCGGGTTGCCGCCGGTGCGCTTGGCGGCCTGCGGCAGGGAGTCGCGGATCAGCTCGACCAGGCGGGCACTGTTGGTGAAGGGCTCCTTCTCCCGCTCCCGGACGATGGCGGACACGATCCGCTTGGCCTGCTTCTCCTCGCCGTACTGGCGCAGGATCCGGACGAGCTCGCCCGGCGCGTAGCTGTTGAGGACCTCGGCGGCGCTGATGCCGGTCGTCTGGTCCATGCGCATGTCCAGCGGGGCGTCCTGGGCGTACGCGAACCCGCGGTCGGCCTCGTCGAGCTGCATGGAGGAGACGCCGAGGTCGAAGAGGATGCCCTGGACGGCCGGGATGCCGAGCCCGTCGAGGACCTCGGCGAGGTCGGCGTAGATCGCGTGGACCAGGGTGGCCCGGTCGCCGAAGGGCGCGAGCCGCTCGCCGGAGAGCCGCAGGGCCTCCTTGTCGCGGTCGAGGCCGATCAGGTGGGCCTCGGGGAACCGGGTCAGCAGGGCCTCGCTGTGGCCGCCGAGGCCGAGGGTGCAGTCGACGACGACGGCCCCGGGCCTCTCCAGCGCCGGGGCCAACAGGTCCAGGCACCGCTGGAGCATCACCGGGACATGTCGGGACTCGCTAGTCAAAGCGCCCTCTCAGATAACGGCGCGGCAGGCGTACGCACCCCCGCCTCCCCGCATCCGCGACCGGCGCCGGGGAAGGTGGCGCCGGCCGGCCGGTGAGCGGGAGAGGGCCGGGCCGTACGTACGCGCCGCGCACGCGAGTGTTCATCGGGGGCCGGGCGGCCGGTCAGGGCCGGGCTCCGGCCGGTTCGCGTCACTTTAGTGCAACGGTCGCCGCGGTCAACGAACCGCCCCGCGCGGCGTGCGCGGCTCTCGGAGCGAACCGGCAAATGCCGCGAATCACCCGGACGGCCGCCTCACCCCCACCCCTGTGGGTTAGCTCACAACAAGCCTCGTTGACGTTCTTTGTCCGCTCTCACGCGAGGCCGACGGGGGCGGTGACCATTAACGTCGTACCCATGACGACTTCCGCATCCCTGCCTGCCGAGTCCGCACCCGAGGCATCCGTCGGCGGATCCGTCACCGACCGACTGGTCGAGGCGAATCAGCGCTACGCGGCACAGTTCTCCGATCCCGGCATGGACGCCCGTCCCGTCCTCAAGGTCGCCGTCGTGGCCTGTATGGACGCCCGCCTGGACCTGCACAAGGCCCTCGGTCTGGAACTCGGCGACTGCCACACGATCCGCAACGCCGGCGGCGTGGTCACCGACGACACGATCCGGTCCCTCACCATCAGCCAGCGGGCCCTCGGCACCCGCACGGTGATACTGATCCACCACACCGGCTGCGGTCTCGAGAACCTGACCGAGGACTTCCGGCACGAGCTGGAGGACGAGGTCGGCCAGCGCCCCGCCTGGGCCGTCGAGGCCTTCCGGGACGTGGACCAGGACGTCCGCCAGTCCATGCAGCGGGTCCGCACCAACCCGTTCCTGCCCCACAAGGACGATGTGCGAGGCTTCGTCTTCGATGTGCACACCGGGCTCCTGCGGGAGATCGATCCCAGCTCTTGAGTGACACAAGGCCGTAACGCCGTCAAGAATGCGGGGTGGCACCACCCGGGATCCTCCCGGGACGGTGTCCGTGTTTCGGGGTGGGCCGGTTCATGCGCC
This sequence comes from Streptomyces sp. Sge12, assembly GCF_002080455.1. Lineage (NCBI taxonomy): Bacteria > Bacillati > Actinomycetota > Actinomycetes > Kitasatosporales > Streptomycetaceae > Streptomyces > Streptomyces sp. Sge12. The sequence continues at coordinate 5,703,888 of NZ_CP020555.1, read as the reverse complement.
AAGGGCGTCGGCCCTGGGAATGGGCCGAGGAGAACCAGGTGACGACGTATGACGACCGAGCGAGCCTCGCGGATCTGACCAGCACGGCGGAGCGGGTGCGCCAGTCGGTCGAGAGCGTGATCGAGGGCAAGCCCGAGGTCGTTCGCCTCGCGCTGACCGTGCTGCTCGCCGAGGGGCACCTGCTGATCGAGGACGTACCCGGCGTCGGCAAGACGATGCTCGCCAAGACGCTCGCCAAGTCCATCGACTGCTCGGTGCAGCGCATCCAGTTCACCCCGGACCTGCTGCCCTCCGACATCACCGGTGTCAGCATCTACGACCAGCAGCGCCGCGAGTTCGAGTTCAAGCCGGGCGCGATCTTCGCGCAGATCGTCATCGGTGACGAGATCAACCGCGCCTCGCCCAAGACCCAGTCCGCGCTGCTGGAGTCGATGGAGGAGCGCCAGGTCACCATCGACGGCACGACCTACACGCTGCCCAGCCCCTTCATGGTCGTCGCCACCCAGAACCCGGTGGAGATGGAGGGCACCTACCCGCTGCCCGAGGCGCAGCGCGACCGCTTCATGGCCCGCGTCTCCGTCGGCTACCCGAGCCCCGAGGCCGAGCTCCAGATGCTCGACGTGCACGGCGGGGTCTCCCCGCTCGACGACCTGACCTCCGTCGCGCACTCCCACGAGATCGTCAAGCTCATCGAGGCGGTCCGCGAGGTGTACGTGGCCGAGCCCGTCCGGCGCTACGTCGTCGACCTGGTCTCCGCCACCCGCAGCCACCCCGACCTGCGGCTCGGCGCCTCTCCCCGGGCCACCCTGCACCTGCTGCGCGCCGTGAAGGCCTCCGCCGCGCTCGCCGGCCGGGACTACGTCCTGCCCGACGACGTCCAGGCCCTGGCCGGCCCGGTCCTCGCGCACCGGCTGCTGCCCACCGCGCAGGCCCAGCTGAACCGCCGCACCGCCGAGCAGGTCGTCGCCGACATCCTGCAGCGCACCCCCGTCCCGGCCGCGCACGCCCGCGGCGAGATGCCGCCCGGCGCGGGCATCCGGGGCTTCTGATGAGCGCCGGTGCCCCGCGCGGCGCCGGTGGCCCGGGGGACGGCGGCGGACTGCGCGCCTCGCTGTCCGGACTGACCACCCGCGGCCGCTCGTTCCTGGCCGCCGGGATAGCCGCCGCCGCCTGCGCGTACGTCCTGGGCCAGGGCGAACTGCTGCGGGTCGGCCTGCTCCTCGCCCTCCTGCCGCTGATCTGCGTCTACGCCCTGCACCGCACCCGCTACCGGGTCTCCGGCAGCCGCCGGCTCAGCCCGGGCCGGGTCCCCGCGGGCACCGAGGCCCGCGTACAGCTGCGCATGGACAACGTCTCGCGGCTGCCCACCGGCCTGCTGATGCTCCAGGACCGGGTGCCCTACGTACTGGGCCCGCGCCCGCGCTTCGTACTGGACCGGGTCGAGCCCGGCGGGCGCCGCGAGGTGTCCTACCGGGTCCGCTCCGACCTGCGCGGCCGCTATCCGCTCGGCCCGCTCCAGCTGCGCCTGTCCGACCCCTTCGGGCTGGTCGAGCTGACCCGCTCCTTCAGCACCTACGACACCCTCACCGTCATACCGCGCACCGAGCCCCTGCCGCCGGTCCGGCTGGCCGGCGAGTCCAACGGCTACGGCGACGGCAGCCGCCGCTCCCTGGCCCTGGCCGGCGACGACGACGTGATCCCCCGCGGCTACCGGCGCGGCGACGACCTGCGCCGCGTGCACTGGCGCTCCACCGCCCGCTACGGCGAACTGATGGTCCGCCGCGAGGAGCAGCCGCAGCGCAGCCGGGCCACCGTCCTGCTGGACACCCGGCGCCTGGCCTACGACGGCGCCGGCCCCGACTCCGCCTTCGAGTGGGCCGTCTCGGCGGCCGCCTCCAGCCTGGTGCACGTCCTGGAACAGGGCTTCTCCGTACGTCTGCTCACCGACACCGGCGACTCGGTGCCCGGGGAGGGCGGCGGAGGCTTCTCCTCCGGCGGGCAGGAGTCCGCAGAGGCCGCCGGACTGATGATGGACACCCTCGCGGTCGTCGGGCACTCCGACGGCGCCGGGCTCTCCCGCGCCTACGACGCGGTGCGCGCCGGCGGCAGCGGGGGCTTCGGCGGAGCCGGCGGCGACGGGCTCCTCATCGCCTTCTTCGGCGACCTGGACGACGTACAGACAGAACTGGCGGCCGGGATGCGCCAGCGCACCTCGGGTGCGGTGGCCTTCGTACTGGACTGCGCGAGCTGGGGCGGACAGCCGGCTCCGGGGCATGCCGTGACCCCGCTGGAGGAACGGCTGCGCAGGCTGCGCGACGCGGGCTGGACGGCGCTGGCCGCCCCGCCCGGGGTGGCCTTCGGCGAGCTGTGGCGCCGGGCCGGGGCCGCGCGCGTCGCTACGGGAACCACCGGAGGTCGGGAATGAGCGGGCGGGCGAAACTGACGCTGTTCGCGGCACTGGCGACACTGCTCACCTCGTGGTCGCTGAGCCCGCTGGTGGACTCGCAGGCCTGGCTGCTCCAGGCCGGGCTGCTGCTGATCGTGCAGAGCGCGGTGGGCGCCGGGGCCCGGCGGGTGCCGCTGGCCCGGACGCTGACCGTGGCCGCGCAGCTGCTGGTGTCGCTGCTGCTGCTCGCGTTCCTGTACGCCGGCAAGGGCGAGTCCACCGGGGACGGGCCGCTGGCCTACCTGGTGACGGACTTCGGCGCACTGTTCGGCCAGGGCGTCCGGGACGTGGGCGAGTTCGCGATCCCGGCTCCGCTGACGGACGGCATCAAGCTGCTGCTGGTGTCCGGCGTGCTGCTGATCGGTCTGCTGGTGGACACCCTCGCGGTGACCCTGCGCACCGCCGCCGCGGCCGGACTGCCGCTGCTCGCGCTGTACTCGGTGGCCGCGGGCCTGTCCGGCGGCGGGGACGCCTCCTGGATCTCCTTCCTGCTGGCGGGCTGCGGCTACCTGTTGCTGCTGCTGTCCGAGGGCCGGGACCGGCTCGCCCAGTGGGGCCGGGTCTTCGGCGCGGCCCCGCGCCGGGGCGCCGCCGACTCGGGCCTCGCGGGCGGCGCAGGTGGGCAGGCGACGGCCCCCGTGAAGTTCGGGCGGCGGATCGGCGCCGTGGCCCTGGGCCTCGCGCTGGTGGTGCCCGCCGTACTGCCCTCGCTCGGCGGCGGGCTGCTGGGCGGGACGCAGGAGGGCGACGAGAGCGGCAGCGGTCCGGGCGGGACGATCACGGCGGTCAACCCGCTGGTCTCCCTGCAGAGCAACCTGAACGCGCAGGACAACCGCGTGATCCTGAAGTACCGGACGAACAACCCGCAGCAGGGCGAGCAGTACCTGCGGATCCTGGCGCTGGACGAGTTCAACGGCGTCAAGTGGGAGGCCTCCGGGCGGCCCCTGATCGACGTGCCGGAACGGCTGCCCGACCCGCCGGGGCTCGGTGCCCCGGTCCGCGGCACCGCGACGGAGGTCACCACCCTCATCAACGCGGCGGACAACTACACCCAGCGCTACCTCCCCATGCCGTATCCGGCGACCTCGGTGGCGATCCGCGGCAAGTGGCGGTTCGAGCCGGCGGGCCGGTCCCTGGTCGGCGACCAGCTGGGCCGGGACCGGTTCCAGAACGTCCAGGGCGCCGAGTACGAGGTGCGCAGCCTGCAGCTGAACCCGACACCCCAGCAGCTCCAGCGGGCCGGGGAGCCCGAACCGGCGATCCGGGACGAGTACACGAAGATCCCGGACAACCTGCCGCCGGTGGTCGCCGAGACGGCCCGCCAAGTGACGCAGGGGGCGAAGGACGACTACACCCGCGCGGTGAAGCTCCAGGACTACTTCGCCGTGAACGGCGGGTTCCGCTACAACACGAGGACGGCCTCGGGCACCGGCCCGCAGGCGGTCGCCCGGTTCCTCGCCGACAAGGAGGGCTTCTGCGTCCACTTCGCCTTCTCGATGGCGGCGATGTCCCGCTCGCTGGGCATCCCGGCCCGGGTCGCGGTGGGCTTCACCCCCGGCGAGAAGCAGTCGGACGGCAGCGTGAACGTGTCGATGCGCGACGCGCACGCCTGGCCCGAGCTGTACTTCCAGGGCGTGGGCTGGACCCGCTTCGAGCCGACGCCCCGCTCCGGCATCAACATCCCGGACTACTCGCGGGCGCAGACCCCGGCCACCCAGCCGTCCGCCCCGGCGCCGCTGCCCTCGCAGAGCGCGGTGCAGCCGTCGACGGCCCCCACGGGGACCCCCGAGTGCCCGCCGGCCCTGAAGAAGCTCGGCGAGTGCGGTGCGGCGACGCCCGCGCAGAGCGCCGGCCCCGATGACGGGCTGTCGGTGACGACGGTCCTGGGCTGGGCCGCGCTGGTCGTGGCGGTGCTGGGGCTACCCCTGCTCCCGCTGCTGTGGCGGACCCGGCTGCGGGCCCGCCGCCTGGCGACCGGTGAGGTGCTGACGGCCTGGCGGGAACTGGGCGACGCCGCCTGGGACGTGGGTGTGGCCCCGGACGAGGCGCTGTCCCCGCGCCGGGCGGCGGGCCGCATCGTGGATCTGGGCCGCCTGGAGCCTGAACCCGGGGCGGCCGTGCACCGGGTCGCCGGTGCGGTGGAACGGGCCCTGTACGCGCCCCCGGGCGCGGAGGTCTCGTACCCGGAGCTGGCACAGGACGTACTGCTGGCCCGTACGGGGCTGCTGGAGTCCGCGGACCGGCTGCCCCGGCTGCGCGCCCTGCTGCTGCCGCGCTCGGCGACCCGTATCTCCTGGGCACTCTCCGCCCGCTGGGCAGCGGTGGCCGGAGCGGTCTCGGCCCGCCTGACGTCCCTCCGCACCCGCCTGCCCCTGCGCACCCGCGGCTGAGGCGCACCCGCCCTCTCGGCCTCGCCGGCGTTTGAGGCGCGGGGTCCGGGGCGGAGCCCCGGCAGCGGCGGCGCGGACGACCGCGCAGAACCGCCGAACCCGCGGACGCGAAACGGCGAGGCTCGATCCCCCCGAGCCCCGCCGCATCACGTACCGCATCACCGGTTCGCCGATCCCCCGTCGTTCCCCCGTCCCGGTCACGGGAGGAGGCCCCGGTCCGCTCCGCAGCCCCGTGTCGGCGGTGCGGACCGGGTCTCCTGTCCGTTGCTCCCAGTCTGGCGTCCGCGCAGGTGGGAGCCCATCCGCGCACGTACTCATTTCCGCGCCTAGGTACGGATACTCAGCCGTCGCGGCCGGCCCCACCAGTTCTACGGGGCGCCGCGCCCCCGCGGCACCGCCGACTGGGGGGTCGTGGCGCGCCGGGGCGCAGCGTGCGCCGGGGTTCAGCGGTTGCCGCTGACCCGGCCCCGCAGCAGCAGCGACAGCGCCGAGTGCACGTCGTCCAGGGACCGCTCGCTCTGGAAGGACTGCCAGTCCAGGGCGGCGACCAGCACCATCCCGACCATCGCGGCCGCCGTCAGCGGTACGTCGATCTCGGCGCTCAGCTCACCGCGCTCGACGCCCTCGCGGAGCACCGTCTCGACGACGGCCACGGCCTCCTGCCGGACCACCATCAGCGTGGACTGCCACGCGCGGTTGGTGCGCCACAGCTCGGCGACGTAGAGCTGGGTGAAGGCCGGGTACCGGTCGATGAAGACGAGTCCCGCGCGGATCATCGCGTCGAGCGCCTCGACCCGGCTGCCGCCGCGGGCCTCCGTCTCCTCGGCCGCGGTCCGCAGCGAGACGGTCAGCAGGCCGACGCCGTGCCGCAGCAGTTCCTCGAAGAGCTCGTTCTTGCTCGCGAAGTTGTAGTAGACGGTGCCCTTCGCGACGCCCGCCCGCTCGGCGATCTCATCGACCGTGGTCGCGGAGAAGCCCTGCTCGGCGATGAGGGTCACGGCTGCTTCGTAGAGCTTCTGCCGGGTGGCCGCGCGACGGCCCCCGCCGGTACCCGTACCGGTGCTGCTGCTTTCCATGGCGCTGATTGTCACAGGTCAACACGTCCCTACAGGCTCAGTTCGGGGTGCAGTCGGTCCATGGTCCACACCTGCTTGCCGCGGGCGGCGAGCGCGGTGAGGGCGAGGGCGCCGACGGTGAAGGCCAGCAGGACCGCGCCGCCCTGCCAGACCGGGGCGAGGTCGCCACCGGTGATGAGGCGGCGCAGGCTCTCGACGATGTACGACATCGGCAGGTACGGGTGGATCCAGTTGAAGAAGTCCGGGCTGGTCTGGACGGGGTAGGTGCCGCCCGCCGAGGTCAGCTGGAGCATCAGGACGGCCAGCACCAGGATGCGTCCGGCCGCACCGAACTTGGCGTTGAGCCACTGGACGATCGCCGCGAAGCAGGCGGTGACCAGCATCAGGAAGGCGATGGTCAGGGCCGGGTGGGCCATCTTCAGGCCGAGGCCGGGCGCCCAGTGCAGTACGGACATCAGCAGGCCCACCTGGGCGGCGCCGAGGCCCGCCACGGGCAGCCAGCCGGCGAGGGCGACCCGCCAGGGCGAGGCGCCGACGGCCAGGGCCCGCCGGTTGAGCGGGGCGATCAGCATGTAGGCGACCATCGCGCCGACCCAGAGGGAGAGCGGGATGAAGTACGGGGCGAAGCCGGTGCCGTAGTTGGGCGCCTTGTGCAGGGACTGGTTGGCGAGCTGGATAGGGTCGGCCATGACCTCGGTGCGCCGGTCGCGCTGCTGCTGGTCGTAGTCGGGGATCTTGCCGGCTCCCTCGTGCAGGCCGCCGGCGAGTTCGCCGGTGCCGTCGACGAGCTTGTACATGCCGCCGTCGAGGCGGTGGGCGCCGTCGCCGAGCTTGCCGACGCCGTCGCTGAGGGCGCCGGAGCCGGTGGTGGCGGTGCCGAGGCCGGTGTGCAGCTGGGCCATGCCGGTGGAGACCTTGTGGGCGCCGGTGTTGAGGGCGTTGACCTTGGCGACGGCCGCGTCGAGGTCGCCCGCGAGCTGGGGGGCCTTGACGACGAGCTCGCGGGCCTTCTTCTCCAGGTCGGTGAGCTGGGTGCGGAGCTTGCCGACGTCACCGCCCGCGTTCTTGACCAGGGTGCTGACGTCGCCGCTGAGCTCGGCCGCCTCGGCGGCGTCGTCGCGGACCTTCTTCAGGTCGGCGCAGGAGGCGAGGTGCGGTTCGCCGCCGGGGGTGAGGCAGTGCTTGGTGTAGTAGGCGTCCGCGCCGGTGGCGGCCTTCTTCGCGGCGGCCGCGGCGGCCGGGGCCTTCTCTGCGAAGGTGGCGAGGTGGTTGTTGACCACCTTCGCACTGTCGGCGACCAGCTCGGCGGTGTCCGCGAGGTTCTTGGGGTCCTTGACGAAGGGACGGGCCTTGTCCGCGGCACCGTTGACCTTGTCGGCGAGGGCCTGGGTGCCGTCCGCGACGTCCTTGGAGCCGGTCTCCAGCTTGCCGGCGGCCGTGTTGAGCTTCTTCAGACCGCTGTTGAGCTCGCCGGTCTTCTCCCCCGCCGTGTCGAGGCCGTCGGCGAGCTCCTTCGCGCCCTCCTGGGCCTTGCCGGCGCCGTCCTTGAGCTTGTCGGCGCCGTCGGCCGCCTCGGCGGTCTTGTCGTGCAGGTCGGAGAAGTTGACGAAGATCTTGTCGAGGAAGCCGCGGGAGGCGTTGGCGGACGCGGCGGAGCGGACCTCGGCGAAGACCGAGCGCGAGATCGAGCCGACGATGTAGTTGTTGGCGTCGTTCGTACGCACCTGGAGGGCCCCGGTGGTGGGGTCCTCGCCGGAGCTGGAGGCGATCTTGGCGCTGAAGTCGGCGGGCATGGTCAGGGTCAGGTAGTACGTACCGTCCTCCAGGCCCTTGGCCGCGTCCTCGGCGCTCGCGTCGTGCCAGTCGAAGGACTTCTTGCTGGCATGCAGCTTCTTGGCGATCTCGGCGCCGGCGTCGAGGCGCTTGCCGTCGACCGTCGTGCCCTGGTCGGCGTTGACGATGGCGACGGGCACCTGGTCGAGCCGCTTGTACGGGTCCCAGAAGGACCACAGGTACAGGGCTCCGTAGAGCAGCGGCAGCAGGAGCAGCGCGACGAGAGCGGCCCGGGGGAGCTTCCCCCGCCCGAACCGCTTGAGCTCAAGCGCGGCCAGCTTCGGCGAGCGCATCGTCCGCCCCCTTCGTGTCGTCGTTCGCGTCGTCGTTCGTGGTGTCGATCTCGGCGTCGTTCGTGTCGTCGCCCTCGGGCTCGGCCTCGGCCTCGGCGGGCGCGGCGAGCGCGTCCGGGTCCTCCTTGGGGCAGGTCCGCAGGACGACCGCGTCGGCCGGCGCCTCGCTGCACACCGCGAGGACGGTGATCCCGCGGGCTGCGACCGAGCGGAGCAGGTCCCAGGCCTCGGTGCGTTCGGTGTCCGACAGCTTGAGGTCGAGGTCGTCGAGGGCCAGCAGGCTCGGGGAGCCGAGCAGTGCGATGGCGACGGACAGCCGTACGGACTCCAGGCGTTCCAGGTCCCGTACGGAGGTCCGCCCGCCCTTGGGCAGCGCGGCGAGGTCCAGTCCGGCGGCCTCCAGGGCGGCGGCGATCCGCGCCTCGGCGGCGGCGCGGCGCTCGGCGCGGGGCCGCAGCATGGCGCGGACCGGAGCGCCGTAGTGGCGCTGGAGCAGGGCCCCCTCGCGCAGCTGTTCCGCGACGGTGAGGGCCTGGTCGAGGTCGTTGACCCCGGAGACCGGGCCGAGGGCGGCGATGCGGCGGACCGCCGACATCTTCTTGGGCAGCCGGTGGCCGCCGACCTCGGCGTGTCCGCCGGTGGGCTTCATCCGCCCGGTGAGGGCGAGGAGCAGGCAGGTCCGGCCACTGCCGGAGGGGCCTTCGACCGCGATGAGCGAGCCGGGCGCCGCGTCGATGCCGACTCCGCGGAAGGCCCAGCCGCGCGGGCCCTTGAGTCCGAAGTCCTCGGCTTTGACGGCCGCGCCGTGCGGGCTGTCCACGCCGTCCCCCTTCTTTTTGAACTGACCGGTCAGTTCAAAAACTAGCATCCTTCGCGGCACCGGGTGCGCGGTAGGGGGGAGTTACTCGCCATCTGCCCGTAAAAGTGCAGGTCAACCGGATTGTCAGTGGGGCTTGTCACGATGGGGGCAACGCATCGACAGGAGGTTCGTCATGGCCACACCGTCCCCGTCCCCTGTCCACCCCGTCCTGCGGAAGTCGACGGCCCCTCCGGCCGCCCTCGACCTGCTCGCCAAGGCCCACAGCGGCCTGGCCGAGGCCGCCCGGCTGACCCGCCCCAACGAGCGCTACGCCACCGCCCACCTCGCCGCGCTGCGCACCGCCGCCGCCGTACTCGCCGCGCGCGGCCGGCCCGAGCCGGTGAACCCGCGGCGGCGGCCCCGGATCCGCAGCGCGTGGGAGGTGCTGCCGGAGATAGCGCCGGAGCTGACCGAGTGGAGCGCGCTCTTCGCTTCCGGCGCCGCCCGCCGGGCCAGGGCCGAGGCGGGGATAGCGGACGCGGCGAGCAGCCGGGACGCGGACGATCTGGTCCGGGCGGCCTCCATGTTCCTGCGCCTGGTGGAGCGGATGCTCACCGTCCGGGCGGCGCCCCAGCCCCTGTCGCAAACCTTGCCGCAACCACGCCCGGAGCATCCGGACGCGGGATGAGCTGCCCGGTCGCGGTAGGCAATAGGGTGGGCAGCGACCGCTCACCCTTACCGCGCCGAGGAGCCATCAGCCGTGTCGGACACTTCCCGCCCCCGTGCCTCCCTCCGCACCGCCGTGGTGTGGGAGGTCCTCAAGGAGGCCCTCGACCGCCGGGTGAAGGCGACCGGGCGGGACGTGCTCGACGTGCTCGACACCGGTGGCGGCACCGGTAAGTTCGCCGTGCCGGTGGCCCGTCTGGGCCACCGGGTCACCGTGGTCGACCCCAGCCCGAACGCGCTGTTCGGACTGGAGCGCCGGGTGGCCGAGGCCGGAGTCGCCGACCTGGTGCGCGGCGTCCAGGGTGACGCCCAGGGCCTGTTGGACGTCGTCGAGCGCGACGCCTACGACGTGGTGCTGTGCCACGGCGTGCTGGAGTACGTCGACGACGCGGCCGGGGGCGTGGCCAACGCGGTGGCCGCGCTGCGCGCCGGCGGCACGCTCAGCCTGCTGGCCGCCGGACTCGGCGGGGCCGTGCTCGCCCGCGCGCTGGCCGGACACTTCACGGAGGCCCGTACCGCCCTCACCGACCCGGCCGGCCGCTGGGGCTCCGGCGACCCGGTACCGCGCAGGTTCACCGCCGAGCAGCTCTCCGCGCTGGTCGGCGATGCCGGCCTCGCGGTCGGCGCGGTGCACGGCGTGCGGATCTTCGCCGACCTCGTTCCCGGGGTCCTGGTGGACACCGAGCCCGGCGCGGTGGAGGCGCTGCTGCGTCTGGAGGAGGCGGCCGCCGAGCTGCCCGCCTTCCACGCGGTCGCCACCCAGCTGCACGTCCTGGGCGAGAAGCGGGCCTGAACCGCGATCGTGTGCGGCCGGAGTCGGCCGCACACCCGCCGATCCGCCGGTCGGCCCCGTATGATCAGGTGCAGTGACCGGCATGGTGGACGGACCATTGGGGAATAACGGCCTCAGTGACCGCCCCCGCGGCGGTACGGTTTTCATGCAGCGCTTTCACCGGCTGCATCATTTCTGGGCCGTGTCTTTTTGGAACGTGGCGTAGAGGGCGGGTGTCACGGGGGCGATTCCCCGCCTATCCTGAAGGGGACCCCTGGTCGCCACCCCCGCGACCGACGGATGAGGAGGACTCCCGTGCCGCTCTCGGAGCACGAGCAGCGAATGCTCGAGCAGATGGAGCGAGCGCTGTACGCCGAAGATCCCAAGTTCGCGACAGCGCTTGAGGGAAGCGGACTGCGTACGTACACCCGGCGACGGGTCTACCAGGCAGTCGCAGGCATTGTGGTGGGTATCGCGCTCCTCATGACCGGTGTGATCATTCCGAACGTGCTCTGGATCAGCGTGGTGGGGTTCCTCGTCATGCTGGGCTGTACGGTCCTGGTGGTCACCGGTTGGCGCAAGGCACCCAAGCCTGGCGAGCAGCCCGTCTCCGGTAGTACCGGTGGTTCGGCCCACGGCCGCGGCCGGCAGCGTCGGTCGATGATGACCCGCATCGAGGAACGGTGGCAGCGCCGCCGTGACGAGCAGGGGCACTAGACCCGGACAACGTGGGTGAGGGGATGGCCGCCGCGCGGCCGTCCCCTCACTTTTCCGCGTTCGCGTACGGCATGATGATCCGATGAGTGTGCTCCCCCTGGTCTTCACCAGCGGCTGGGCCAGTGGGATCAACGCTTACGCCGTGGTCCTCCTGCTCGGCATCTTCGGCCGCACCGGCCTGACCGACGATGTTCCCGCGTCGCTGCAGCGCACGGACGTGCTGGCCGTCGCCGCCGTGCTGTTCCTGTGCGAGGCGATCGCCGACAAGGTCCCGTACATGGACTCGATATGGGACACCGTCCACACGGTGATCCGCCCGGTGGCCGGCGCCGTGATCGGTGCGCTGCTGGCCGGCCAGACCGGTTCGCTGTCCGACATCACCGCCGCCGCGGTCGGCGGCTCCACGGCCCTGGCCAGCCATTTCGTCAAGGCCGGCACCCGGATGGCGATCAATACGTCACCCGAGCCGTTCACCAACGTGGGGATGAGCATCGCCGAGGACCTCGGCGTGGCGGGCCTCGTCACCTTCGCGATGTTCAACCCCCAGGCCGCCGCGGTCATCGCGGCCGTCCTGCTGGCCGCCGGACTGGCCATACTGTTCTTCCTGTGGAGCCGGATCCGCCGCTACCTGCGACGCCGTGCCCAGCGCCGCGAGGAGAAGCGCCTGGCCGCCGAGGCCCGCGAGACCACCGGGGCCCCGCCCCACTGACGCAGGGCCGCCACCCGGGCCGCCACCTGGGTCGATAGGCTCGGCCGCATGGCACGAATTGCGGTGATCGGCGCCGGCATGGGCGCGATGGCGACGGCGGCCCGGCTGGCCGTGGCGGGGCACCGGGTGACGGTGTACGAGCGCGGGACGACCTACGGCGGGGCCGTGGGCCGCTACGAGCGCGAAGGCTTCGCCTTCGACACCGGGCCCGGGCTGCTGCACCTGCCCGCCGTCTACCGCGACCTCTTCGTGAAGACCGGCAACCGGCCCCTCGAAACGTGCGTCGACATGGTCCAGGTGAATCCGGCCGTCCGGCACGTCCTGCCCCACCACGGCATCGACGTCACCCTCCCCGGCGCCTCCCACGGCGGTGTCGCCACCGCCCTGGAGTCCGCCTTCGGCGCGGGCGCGGGCGAGCGCTGGAACGCCGTCCTGGGCCGCGCCCGCGACACCTGGGACGCCACCCGGCGCCCGCTGCTGGAGGAGCCGCTGCCGCCCGGCGCCCGGCAGAGCCTGGGCGGCGACCCGTACCCCGCCCTGCGCAGGAGCGGGCTGCTGCGCCGCCGCCCGCCGACGCTCGCCGAAATGGCCGACCGGGAGCTGGGCGGCGCCCTCGCGCACGTGCTGACCGGGCTGGTGGGCGAGTACGGGATCGACCCCGCCACCGCGCCGGCCTCGGCGGCCGTGCTCCCGTACATGGAGCAGACCTTCGGCAGCTGGTACGTGCGCGGCGGGATGCGGGCCCTGGCCACCGCCGTGTACGAGCGCTGCCTGGAGCGCAAGGTCGCCTTCGTCTTCGGGGCGGAGGTCCGGGAGGTCCTGGTCCGGGACGGCCGGGCGGCCGGACTGCTGCTGGCCGACGGCAGCGAGGCGGCCGCCGACGCCGTCGTGTGCGGGATCGACCCCCGGCAGCTGCCGGCCGGTTCGCTGCCGTGGCCGCCCGAGGCGGTGCCGGCCCGCGGGGACGGCGTACCCGGGCGGCTCACGCTGCTGCTCGCGCTGCGCGGCGCCCGCCCCGTCACGGCCGTGCACCGGACGGTCGTCCACGCCCCCGGGGCCCGGGTGACGGTGCTGCGCCCGGACGATCCGGCGACGCGGCCCGACGAGGAGCACGAGGCGGTCACCGTGAGCGCCGTGACCGGGCCGGGGACCTCGGAGCCCGCGGAGCTGCTGAACCTCGCGGAGAACGCCGTACAGGGCCTGCGGGAGCGGTTGTTGTGGCACGAGGTGCGCACCGCGGCCGATATCGAGGCGGCGACGGGTGCGGTGGGCGGCGCGGTGCCCCCGCCCGCCCTCGCGGGGGCCGGGGGCCGGATGCTCCAGCCGGCCAACACCACGGCCGTCCCCGGGCTCTACCTGGCGGGTGGCTGGGCCCACCCCGGCGGCGGGCTGCCGCACGCCGGGATGACCGGGGCCCTGGTGGCCGGCCTGATCGTGGAGGGCGCGGAGTTCCGCGGCTCCCGGTGACCGTGGCCGGTGGTGCTCAGTAGCGGTATTGCTCGTACTCGCCCTGCTGGGGGTACGGGTACTGCTGCGGCGGCTCGCCCTGCCCGTCCATCGGGTACTGCTGGCCGGCCCCGTCCGTGGAACGCTGCTGCGGGACCCACACCCCGCCGGGCGGGGTGTCCGTGGAGTACTGCTGCTGCCCGTAGTCGGCGTACGGGGTGTAGTCGTACGGCTGGGGCGGGGCGACGCCGCCGCCGGTGCCGATGTACGGGTCCGAGTAGGCGGCGTAGACCTGCTGCTGGTCACCCGTCGGGTAGCCGCCCGAGTAGTCGTAGCCGCCCTGGTTCTGCTGGTCGTAGTAGGCCGCGTACTGGTGGGCGTCCTGCTCGGCCGTGGTGAACGGCGAGGCGAAGGCCGCCGTCCGGTCCACCTCGGGGGCCGGCGCGAAACTCTGTATCCCGTACGAACCGGTGTCCTCGGGCACAGGCTCCGGGCTGTAGACCTCTTCGGCGGCGTCCCGGAACGACGGCTCGGCCGCCGGCCCGTTCGCGTCCTCGTACTCCAGCGCGGTCACCTGGAGCGCGGGCTCCTGCTTGGTGCCCGCGGACCGGCGGCGGCGCGTCTGCTGCCGTACGGGCTCACCGCCGCGGCGCAGTGCCCAGCCGGCGACGAAGCCCTTGCGGAAGGACAGGGTCACCAGGGTCTGGCCGACGGCGAACGCCGCCGCTCCGGCCCCGATGACCAGCACCGACGGCAGGATCACGCCGGCGACGACGCCGAGGAAGCCGGCGAAGGCGAGCAGGCGCCAGCGGAGCCGGGCCTTGTACTGCATCAGGACCTCGGCAAGCAGCCACAGCGCGACGAAACCGAACGCGATGTAGAGGACCGTCATTCCCATGCATGGCCCCTCTCGGTACGGCCGCCGGCGCGGGAACGGGGACGGCCGATCAGGCCCGCTGGTGCAGGCCCAGGTTCTCGTAGATCTCGAGAGTCGCCGTGGAATTGTTGAGCGTGATGAAGTGCAGGCCCGGGACACCCTCGGACAGCAGTCGCGCGCAGAACTCCGTGGCGAACTCGATGCCAATGGAGCGTACAGCGGCCGGGTCGTCCTTGACGGCGAGCATGCGCTCTTTCACGTCCGCGGGGAAGACCGCGTTGCTGAGTTGGGGCAGTCGGTCGAGCTGCTTGATACCCACAACAGGCATGACCTCGGGGATGATCGGGGTCTCGCAGCCCGCTTTCTCGACGCTGTCGCGCAGCCGCAGATAATTCTCCGGATCGAAGAACATCTGGGTGATCGCGTAGTCGGCTCCGGCGTGACACTTGTCCACGAAGTGCCGGATGTCCGTGTCCCAGTCCGTCGAACGCGGGTGCATCTCGGGGAAGGCCGCGACGCCGACGCAGAAGTCGCCGGACTCCTTGACCAGCCGGACCAGGTCGGCGGCGTAGTGCACGCCCTCGGGGTGCGCCACCCACTCGCCCATCGGGTCGCCCGGCGGGTCGCCGCGCACGACGAGCATGTTCCGGATCCCGGCGTCGGCGAACTGCCCGATGACGTTGCGCAGCTCGGCGACCGAGTGGTCCACGGCGGTGAGGTGCGCGACGGGGGTCAAGGTGGTGTCCGCGGCGATCTCCTGGGTGGCCTTGACCGTGCCGCCGCGGGTGGAGCCGCCGGCTCCGTAGGTCACGGAGACGAAGCTGGGGGATACCGCCTCGACCCGGCGCAGGGCGTTCCAGAGGTTGCGTTCGCCCTTCTCCGTCTTCGGGGCCCAGAACTCGAAGGAGTACGAGCGCCCGGAGGCGAGGAGGTCGCGGACCGTGTGCGCACGATCCGACCAGGTGGAAGCGGTACCAGAGGCCATGTGGGCAGGTTAGACGCGGCCCGGCGGACACCGAAGCCCTGTCCACCTTTTGGACACGTTTTTGGACACTTGGAGGCCGCGCTCTGGCCAAAAGTCGTGGGTGCCGGTACGGGGCGGGGCGCCGGCGGTGCCTGCGGTGGCGGCGGTGCGCTGTCCGGGCGGACAGGACTCAGGCGAGGCGGGCCCGTACCCGCTCGGCGAGCGCGGCGGCGGCCTTGCCGGGGTCGGCGGCCTCGGTGAGCGCGCGGACGACCACGATGCGGGTGGCGCCGGCGTCCAGTACCTCGTCCAGGTTCGAGCCGTCGATGCCGCCGATGGCGAACCAGGGCCGCTCCTGCTCCAGCGAGGCCGCGTACCGGACCAGATCGAGGCCGGGTGCGTGGCGGCCGGGCTTGGTGGGGGTGGGCCAGCAGGGTCCGGTGCAGAAATAGTCGACGCCGGCTTCGGCGACGGCCGCGTCGACCTCGGCCTCGGCGTGGCAGGACCGGCCGATCAGCACCTGCTCGCCGAGGATGGCCCGGGCCGCGGGGACGGGGATGTCGCCCTGGCCCAGGTGCAGGACGTCGGAGCCGATGGCGTGGGCGACGTCGGCCCGGTCGTTCACGGCGAGGAGCTTGCCGTGGCGGCGGGCGGCTTCGGCGAAGACCTGAAGGTGTTCGAGCTCCTCCCCCGCCTCCATGCCCTTGTCGCGGAGCTGGACGATGTCCACGCCGCAGGAGAGCACGGCGTCGAGGAAATCGGGGAGGTCACCCTGGCGCTTGCGGGCGTCCGTGCACAGGTAGAGCCGGGCGTCGGACAACTGCATGGGTGTACCCCCCGTGATGGATGCGGTGTACGGGCCCGGCCGCGGCCCGGCCCGTACACCGCTGTGGAGCGAAGGCGATCAGGTCAGAGGGCGAGCGCCTGAGCGCGGCGCTTCACCTCCGTGCCGCGATTCTCGCTCAGCGCCTGCACGGGGGTGCCGGGCAGGGTCGGATCCTCGGTGAAGAGCCATTCCAGGATCTCCTCCTCGGTGAAACGGTCGTCGCGCAGCACGGTCAGCAGGCCGACGAGGCCCTTGACGACCTTGTCGCCGTCGATGAAGGGGGCCGGAACCTGAAGGGAGCGGTTCTCGCCCCGGCGGACGGCGATGAGCTGCCCTTCCTTGACCATCTGGCGGACCCGGGTCACCTCGATGTCGAGCATCTCCGCGATGTCGGGGAGGTACAGCCACGAGGGGACAAGGGCATCGATCTTTGCGTCAATCTCGGTCACAGGCACAAGCCTGCCATCTCGGCTCCGCCGCCGGTACCTGAGCAGCCCCGTCCGGGTCGCGGCCCGCACCGGGGCCCCGGGCCTCGCACGCCGGCGGGGCCGGATTTCAGCCCCGCCGGCGCTTGCAGCAGCACCCGCAGCCGCCCGGACCGGTCCGTCAGGCCGTGGCCGACTTGAGCGGGGTGGCGGGGTCGGAGACCTTGGCGGGGTCCAGGAGAACCGCCGTCTCGATCAGGCGGCGGCCCTGGGCCAGGTCGCGGGGGCGGCCCACCGCCAGGACGGCGACGAGTGCGCCGCCCTTCAGCCAGCACACCGACCAGGAGGCACCGGCCGGGTCCCCGCGCAGGATCAGGGTGTCGGCCCCGCCGTGGTGTCCGGCGTACTGCACGAAGCGCCCGAACTGCTCCGACCAGAAGTACGGCACGGGGTCGTAGACCCGGTCCGGCTGCCCCGCCAGGATGTTCGCCGCGACCGTCCGCGGCCCCTGGAGCGCGTTGTCCCAGTGGTGCACGAGCAGCCGCGTCCCGTACCGCCCGGACGGGAAGGAGGCGCAGTCGCCGACCGCGTACACATCGGGCAGCGAGGTCCGCAGGTACGCGTCCGCGGTGACCGAGCCGTCGGCGCCGCGCTCCACGCCGGTCCCGGCCAGCCAGCCGGTCGCGGGGCGGGCGCCGATGCCCACCACCACCGCGCCGGCGGGCAGGACGCGCCCGTCGGCCAGCAGGACCCGGCCCTCCTCGACCCCGGCGACCTTCGCCCCGGTGATCAGCCCGGCGCCGGCCTCCTCGTACCAGCGCGCCATGGGCTCGGTGGCCTCGGCGGGCAGCGCCCCCGCCAGTACCCGGTCCGCCGCCTCGACCACGGTGACCTCGCAGCCCGCCTCCCGGGCAGCGGTGGCGAACTCGGCGCCGATCCAGCCCGCCCCGACCACCACGGTCCGGGGGGACGCGGCCAGTACCGGGCGCAGCCGGGCCGCGTCGTCCAGGGTGCGCAGCAGGTGGACGCCGGGGACGCCCTCGGTTCCGGGCAGGGTCAGCGGCTGCGCGCCGGTGGCCAGGACGAGGATCCCGTACGGGACGGGTCCCGCCTCGGTGTCCAGCTCGTGGTCGGCGGCGCGCAGTCCGGTGACCTCGGTGCCGAGCCGCAGCCGGATGTCGAGTCCTTCGAAGTCCACGTCGAAGGCGGAGTCCTCGGCCTTGCCGAGGAGGACCGCCTTGGACAGCGGGGGCCGGTCGTAGGGCTGGTGGGGTTCGGCTCCCAGCAGGGTCACGGGGCCGGTGAAGCCCTGTTCGCGCAGGGCGACCGCGGTCTGCACGCCGGCCATTCCGGCGCCGACGATCACGACGCCGCGCTGATTCTGTTCCGTCTGCTCGCTCACGCCGCCACCCTAATCATCTGACGCTCCGTCAGGAATAGGTGCCGCCTTACCCGCCGTCCACGGCCGGGTTAGTCTGGCCACCGTACCTATCGCGGGAGTCCGGCGCACCGGGCTGAGAGGGAGGCTGGACGGCCTCCGACCGTACGAACCTGATCCGGGTCATGCCGGCGAAGGGAGGGGCTGGACGCCCATGCACTCATCCCGAACACCCCGAACACCCCGGACATCCCGGACGCCCCGAAGCGGATCCGACGTCCTCGTCATCGGGGGCGGCATCATCGGCCTGGTCACCGCCTGGCGGGCCGCCGCGCGCGGACTGCGCACCGTACTCGCCGACCCCGCACCCGGTGGCGGCGCCGCCCAGGTCGCGGCCGGCATGCTCGCCCCCGTCACCGAACTGCACTACGGCGAGGAAGCCCTGCTCGGCCTCGGCCTCGCCTCCGCCGCGCGCTATCCGCAGTTCGCCGCCGAGCTCGCCGAGGCGAGCGGCGGCCTCGACATCGGCTACCGCGCCTGCGGCACCCTCGCCGTCGCCCTCGACGCCGACGACCGCCTCCACCTGCGCGAACTGCACGCCCTGCAGCGCCGCTGCGGCTTGGAGTCCGAGTGGCTCACCGGCCGCGAGTGCCGCCGCCTGGAGCCCCTGCTCGCCCCGGGCGTGCGCGGCGGCCTGCGCGTCGACGGCGACCACCAGGTCGACCCCCGCCGGCTCGCGGCGGCCCTGCTGGCCGCCTGCGAACGGGCCGGGGTGGGCATCCACCGGTCGGGCGCGCAGCAGCTGCTCACCACCACCGACCGGGCGACGGGCGCCCTCCTCGCCGACGGTACGGAACTGCTCGCCGACCAGGTGGTCCTCGCCGCGGGCTCGTTCACCGGCCGGCTGGCGGGCGTACCGCCGGAGGTCGCGGCCCCCGTACGGCCCGTCAAGGGACAGGTCCTGCGGCTCACGGTGCCGGCCGCGTACGCGCCGTTCCTGTCGCGGACCGTACGGGCCGTCGTGCGCGGCAGCCACGTCTACCTCGTGCCGCGCGAGAACGGCGAACTCGTCGTCGGCGCCACCAGCGAGGAGCTGGGCTGGGACACCACCGTCACCGCGGGCGGGGTCTACGAACTCCTGCGCGACGCCCACGAACTGGTCCCCGGCATCACCGAACTCCCCCTCACCGAGACCCGGGCGGGCCTGCGCCCCGGCTCCCCCGACAACGCCCCGCTGCTCGGCCCGACCGACCTGCCGGGCCTGCACCTGGCCACCGGGCACTACCGCAACGGGGTGCTGCTGACCCCGCTCACCGGCGAGGTCCTCGCCGAGCTGCTGGCCACCGGCGAACTACCGGAGATCGCGCGCCCCTTCACCCCCCGCCGGTTCTCCGCCGCACGTCAGGAGTCGTACGCATGACCATCTCCGTCAACGGCGAACCGCGCGAGGTCGCGGCCGGCGCCACCCTCGACACGGTGGTCGCCGCCCTGACCACGGCCCCCTCCGGGGTCGCGGCCGCGCTCAACGAGACCGTGGTGCCGCGCGGGCAGTGGCCGGCCACGGTCGTGGGCGACGGCGACCGGGTGGAGATCCTGACCGCGGTGCAGGGGGGCTGATCGGCATGGCGGACGACCTCTTCACCCTCGGCGGCCGGACCTTCTCCTCCCGCCTGATCATGGGCACGGGCGGCGCCCCGAGCCTGGACGTCCTGGAACGCGCCCTCGTCGCGTCCGGCACCGAACTGACCACGGTCGCGATGCGGCGGCTGGACCCCACGGTCCAGGGCTCCGTCCTGTCCGTCCTGACCCGGCTCGGCATCTCGGTCCTCCCCAACACCGCGGGCTGCTTCACGGCGGGCGAGGCCGTGCTCACGGCCCGGCTGGCCCGGGAGGCGCTGGGCACGGACTGGATCAAGCTGGAGGTGGTCGCGGACGAGCGGACCCTCCTGCCGGACGGCATCGAGCTGCTCGACGCCGCCGAGACCCTGGTCGACGAGGGCTTCACGGTCCTGCCGTACACCAACGACGACCCGGTGCTCGCGCGGAAGCTGGAGGACGTGGGCTGCGCGGCGATCATGCCGCTCGGCTCCCCCATCGGCTCCGGCATGGGCATCCGCAACCCGCACAACTTCGAGCTGATCACGGAGCGGGCCTCGGTACCGGTCATCCTCGACGCGGGCGCGGGCACCGCCTCCGACGCGGCCCTGGCGATGGAGCTGGGCTGCGCGGCGGTGATGCTGGCCTCGGCGGTGACCCGCGCCCAGGAGCCGGTCCTCATGGCGTCGGCCATGCGCGACGCCGTCTCGGCGGGCCGCCTCGCCTTCCGCGCGGGCCGCATCCCCCAGCGCCGCTTCGCACGGGCCTCCTCCCCCGGGGAGGGCCGCGCCGCCCTGGACCCGGAGCGCCCGGCGTTCTGAGGGGCCGGAGCCGACGTGGGCGGGGCCCCGCCCACGTCACAGCTGCGCTGCAAGGCGACCCGGCCGGGGTGGGGGCTTCGCGGCGGCTCGTAGAATCGCCGGGTGGATACGACCCTGGATGACCCCCTCGTCGGGCGCGTGCTCGACGGCCGCTACCGCATCGACGCCCGCATCGCGGCCGGCGGCATGGCCACGGTCTACCGGGCCGTCGACACGCGCCTTGACCGGGTGCTCGCGCTGAAGGTGATGCACCCGGCGCTCGCCGCCGACGCCGCCTTCGTGGACCGGTTCATCCGGGAGGCGAAGTCCGTCGCCCGGCTCGCGCACCCCAATGTGGTCGCCGTGTTCGACCAGGGCACCGACGGGCCCTACGTCTACCTCGCCATGGAGTACGTCTCCGGCTGCACCCTGCGCGACGTGCTCCGCGAGCGCGGCGCGCTCCGGCCCCGCGCCGCCCTCGACATCCTCGAACCGGTCCTCGCCGCGCTCGGCGCCGCCCACCGGGCCGGCTTCGTCCACCGCGACATGAAGCCCGAGAACGTCCTGATCGGGGACGACGGCCGCGTGAAGGTCGCGGACTTCGGGCTGGTCCGGTCGGTCGACTCGGTCACCAACACCACCGGCTCGGTCCTCGGAACCGTCTCCTACCTGGCCCCCGAGCAGATCGAGAACGGCGTCGCCGACACCCGCGTGGACGTCTACGCCTGCGGCGTCGTGCTCTACGAGATGCTCACCGGCTCCAAGCCCCACCTCGGCGGCACCCCCGCGCAGGTGCTCTACCAGCACCTGCACGAGGACGTCCCGCCGCCGTCCGCCGCGGTCCCCGGGCTGGCCGTCGGGCTCGACGAGCTCGTCGCGCACGCCACCGCCCGCAACCCCGAGCTGCGCCCCTACGACGCGGCCGCACTCTTCGGCCTCGCCCGTGAGGCCCGCGCACTGCTCAGCGACACCGAGCTGGACGCCGTACCGCCGCAGGCGCACGCGGAGGAGCGCTCGTCGGCCGAGGACCGTACGGGTGTGATCCCGCGCCCGGTGGCCGCGCAGCAGCCGGTGCAGCACACCTCCCGCCTGGAGATGCCGCCGGCCCCGCCCGCTCCGCCCACGCACCGGCCGGCCGGCGCCGCGCGGCGGCCCCGCCGCGGGGTGCTGCTCGTCGTGGCGGGCGTGCTGCTGGCGCTCGGGCTCGGTGTCGGCGTCTGGTACATCAACTCCGGGCAGTTCACCAAGGTCCCCAACCTGCTCGGGAAGACCGAGGAGCAGGCCCGCTCCCAGCTGTCCGCGGCCGGGCTCGGGGTGAAGGGCGTGGACCGGAAGTTCAGCGACGCCTTCGACCGCGGGACGGTGATGAACACCGACCCGCCGGGCGGACGGCGGATCCGCGGCAACGGCGCGGTGACGATCACCATCTCGCGCGGCCCCGAGGTCGTGGCCGTGCCGAACCTGAAGGGCCGCCCCCTGGAGGAGGCCAAGGCGGAGCTGACCCGGTCCGGGCTGGCTCCCGGCATCGTCACGCAGGCCTTCAGCCAGGACGTCGCCCAGGGCTCGGTGATCAGCACGAATCCGCCGGGCAGCGAGAAGCGCGCGCCGGACACGGCCGTCTCGCTGGTCGTCAGCAAGGGCCGCCCGGTGCCGGTCCCGAGCGTGACGGGGATCCCGCTCGACCAGGCGAAGGCGTCCCTGGAGGCTCTGGGCCTCAAGGTCGCGACCGCCCCGGAGGAGGTCAACGCCCCGTCCGCGGCCGGTACGGTCGCCAATCAGTCGATCGGCGCGGGCACCCAGGCCGCGGCCGGGGACACGGTCACGCTGACCGTGTCCAAGGGCCCCCGGCAGCTGCCGGTGCCGAGCGTGACCGGCCAGGACGTGGACGCGGCCCGCAAGGCGCTGGAGGCCGCCGGCTTCAAGGTGAAGGTGGACCGGCCGCTGATCTCCTTCAGCAACACGGTGGACACCCAGTCGGTGCCGGCCGGACAGAACGCCCCGGAGGGCACCACGATCACCATCAGGACCAAGGGGCTGTAAACCGTGGTGATGCGCAATCCAGTGGGCGGGCACGTCCCCGTCGCCGGCGGGCTCGCCTCCGTCGGCCTCACCTACGCCCGGGAGATGGGCGCCGAGGCCGTCCAGGTCTTCGTCGCCAATCCGCGCGGCTGGGCCACCCCCCTCGGCAGTCCGGCGCAGGACGAGCGGTTCCGGGCCGAGTGCGCGGCCGCGGCGATCCCGGCGTACGTGCACGCCCCGTACCTGATCAACTTCGGGTCGCACACCGAAGCCACGGTGGAGAAGTCGGTGGAGTCGCTGCGCCACTCGCTGCGCCGCGGCCGGGAGATCGGCGCACTCGGGGTGGTCGTCCACACCGGGTCGGCGACCGGGGGCCGCCCGCGGGAGGTCGCGTACGCGCAGATCAGGGAGCACATGCTGCCGCTGCTGGACGAGCTGACGCACGACGACGACCCGTTCCTGCTGCTGGAGTCGACGGCCGGGCAGGGCTCCTCGCTGTGCTCGCTCGCCGAGGACTTCGGCCCGTACTTCGACGCGCTCGACCGCCATCCGAAGCTGGGCATCTGCCTGGACACCTGCCACATCTTCGCGGCCGGCCACGACCTGGCGGAGCCGGGCGGAACGAAGCTGATGCTGGACCTGCTGGTGGACACGGTCGGCGAGGGGCGGCTGAAGCTGGTCCACGCGAACGACTCCAAGGAGGGCGTCGGCGCGCACAAGGACCGGCACGCGAACATCGGCCAGGGGCACATCGGCCGGGAGGCCTTCGCGGAGCTGATCACGCATCCCGCGATGGACGGCGTACCGCTGGTCATCGAGACGCCCGGCGGCAAGGAAGGGCATGCGGCGGACGTGGCGCTGCTGAAGGAGCTGCGCGGCTCGCAGTGATCCACTGATTCCTTGAGGAATACCCCAGGGGGGTATACGGTTCGGTCATATCGACGGACCGCTACCCGGCGTTCCCACGAGGGGGTTGTCATGGAACAGCACCACGAGCACCACGAACAGCACGGGCACGCGCACGGCGCCGCCGGCAGCCCGGTCAGCTGGGGTGCGGCCGCCCGGGCCACCCTCCACTGCCTCACCGGATGCGCCATCGGCGAAGTGCTCGGCATGGTCATCGGTACCGCGCTGGGCTGGGGGAACGTCCCCACGATGGTCCTGGCGATCGTGCTGGCGTTCTTCTTCGGCTACGCACTCACCCTGCGCGGGGTCCTCGCCGCGGGCGTCGACCTGCGTACGGCCATCCGGGTGGCGCTGGCCGCGGACACCCTGTCGATCGCCGTCATGGAACTGATCGACAACGGGGTGATCGCCCTGTGGCCCGGGGCCATGGACGCGCACCTGTCGGATCCGCTGTTCTGGATCGTCCTGGCGATCGCACTGGCCGCCGCCTTCGTGATCACGACGCCGGTCAACAAGTGGATGATCGGCCGCGGCAGGGGTCACGCGGTGGTGCACCAGTACCACCGCTGAGCCGGGGGCACACGGGCCGGCCGGAGGGCGCCCCTTACAGTTCGGGGCCCTCCCCGGGCTCCTCCTGGTACGAGTAGCGCTGCTCGCGCCACGGGTCGCCGATGTTGTGGTAGCCGCGCTCCTCCCAGAAGCCGCGGCGGTCGGCGGTCATGTACTCGATGCCGCGGACCCACTTGGGGCCCTTCCAGGCGTACAGGTGCGGGACCACCAGCCGGACCGGGAAACCGTGCTCGGCGGTGAGCAGTTCACCGCCCTCGTGGGTGGCGAAAACGGTGCGGTCGGAAGCGAAGTCGGCCAGCCGCAGGTTGGAGCTGAAGCCGTACTCGGCCCACACCATCACGTGCGTGACCTGCGGCGCGGGCGGCGCCAGGGCGAGCACCTCGCGGGCGAGCACCCCGCCCCATTCGGCGCCCTGCATGCTGAACTTCGTGACGCAGTGCAGATCGGCCACGACGGAGTCGAACGGCAGGGCCGTGAACTCCTCGTGGTTCCAGCAGTGCTTGTCCCCGTCGGCCGTCGCGCCGAAGACGCGGAACTCCCAGCGGTCCGGCTTGAACTTGGGTACGGGCCCGTAATGGGTGACCGGCCAGCCCCTCTGCAACCGTTGCCCCGGTGGAAGCTCCAGCTGCTCTGCTCCCGGAGATTCCCGGCTTTCCGGCTGACCCATGACTCCATGGTGACAGACTGGGCAGGGTGGTCATGACCAGGTCTGGGCCGATTCGGGCAAGTCACGGTAACTCCCACTAAGGAGGCACTTACTGGACGGTCTCCAGTGGCGGTGCAAGGATGCGCGCAACTGCCCCGTCACATAGCTGACATTGCCTGGAAGGAGCCTCTGCGATGCAGGGCGACCCCGAGGTCCTTGAGTTTCTGAACGAGCAGCTGACCGGCGAGCTGACGGCCATCAACCAGTACTGGCTGCACTACCGCATCCAGGACAACAAGGGCTGGACCAAGCTTGCCAAGTACACGCGTGAAGAGTCCATCGACGAGATGAAGCACGCGGACAAGATCACCGAGCGCATCCTGATGCTCGATGGCCTGCCGAACTACCAGCGCCTCTTCCACGTGCGCGTCGGGCAGACGCTCACGGAGATGTTCCACGCGGACCGCCAGGTCGAGGTCGAAGCCATCGACCGCCTCAAGCGGGGCATCGAGGTCATGCGCGGCAAGGGTGACATCACCTCGGCGCGGCTCTTCGAGGAGATCCTGGAGGACGAGGAGCACCACATCGACTACCTCGACACCCAGCTGGAGCTCATCGAGTCGCTGGGCGAGCCGCTCTACATCGCGCAGTTGATCGAGCAGCCGAGCTAGCCGGCCCTAGGCCGCTTCCGCCAGCTCCGGCGACCGGACCGGGCCCGGCTCCGCGGCGAGCACGCTCGCGGCCTCGCCCTTCTCCAGCAGCTCCCTGCGCGGGCACGCCCCGCGGCCGAGGATGCCCTGGATGGTGCGTACGCAGGAACCGCAGTCGGTGCCGGCCTTGGTGGCCGAGGCGATCTGGCGCGGGGTGCAGGCCCCGGCCTCCGCGTGCTCCTTGACCTGCTTGTCGGTGATTCCGAAGCAAGAGCAGACGTACACGCGGTTCACCTCCGGGGTGGCGATGGTTCAGCGGGTCAGCGGGCGGGCGAGCCATCCCCTATTCGGTGAGGCTTACCTAACCGTACCCAAAGTTAGGGTGGCCTAAAAGCCCCCCGTACGACAGTGGGGCACGGATCACATCGATCCGTGCCCCACTGTCGTACGAAGGTACTGACTGATCCCTACTGGTCCCGGTACATCTCGGCGACCAGGAACGCCAGGTCGAGGGACTGGCTGCGGTTGAGCCGCGGGTCGCAGGCCGTCTCGTAGCGCTGGTGCAGGTCGTCGACGAAGATCTCGTCGCCGCCGCCCACGCACTCGGTGACGTCGTCACCGGTGAGCTCGACGTGGATACCGCCCGGGTGCGTGCCGAGGGCCTTGTGGACCTCGAAGAAGCCCTTGACCTCGTCGAGCACGTCGTCGAAACGGCGCGTCTTGTGGCCCGAGGCCGCCTCGAAGGTGTTGCCGTGCATCGGGTCGGTGACCCAGCCGACGGTCGCACCGGAGGCGGTGACCTTCTCGACCAGCTCGGGGAGCTTGTCGCGGACCTTGCCGGCGCCCATGCGGACGACGAAGGTCAGCCGGCCCGGCTCGCGCTCGGGGTCCAGGCGGTCGATGTAGGTCAGCGCCTCGTCCACCGTGGTGGTGGGGCCGAGCTTGATGCCGATCGGGTTGGCGATCTGCGAGCAGAACTCGATGTGCGCGTGGTCCAGCTGGCGGGTGCGCTCACCGATCCAGACCATGTGGCCGGAGGTGTCGTACAGCTTGCCGGTGCGCGAGTCGGTGCGGGTCAGCGCGCCCTCGTAGTCGAGCAGCAGCGCCTCGTGCGAGGCGTAGAACTCGACGGCCTTGAACTCGGCCGGGTCGGTGCCGCACGCCTTCATGAAGTTCAGCGCGTTGTCGATCTCGCGCGCCAGCTGCTCGTACCGCTGACCGGACGGGCTGGACTTCACGAAGTCCTGGTTCCAGGCGTGGACCTGGCGCAGGTCGGCGTAGCCACCGGTGGTGAAGGCGCGCACCAGGTTGAGCGTCGAGGCCGACGCGTTGTACATGCGCTTCAGCCGCTCGGGGTCCGGGATCCGGGCCTCTTCGGTGAAGGCGAAGCCGTTGACGGAGTCGCCGCGGTAGGTCGGCAGGGTGACGCCGTCGCGGGTCTCGGTGTCCTTGGAGCGCGGCTTGGAGTACTGGCCCGCGATGCGGCCGACCTTGACGACCGGCACGGACGCGGCGTAGGTCAGGACGGCGCTCATCTGGAGCAGCGTCTTCAGCTTGGCTCGGATGTGGTCGGCGGAGACGCCGTCGAAGGCCTCGGCACAGTCGCCGCCCTGGAGCAGGAACGCCTCGCCCTTGGCGACGGCTCCCAGACGGGCACGCAGCTGGTCGCACTCACCCGCGAAAACGAGGGGAGGATACGACTCGAGGTCCGCGACGACAGCGCGCAGAGCCTCGGCATCGGGGTACGAAGGCTGCTGCGCCGCGGGAAGGTCTCGCCAGGTCGCCTTGGCGGCGGGGGCTTGGGTTTCAGCGTTCACGGTCACCTCGTACACATTACGGCGTCACAGGCCGCGTTCGGCCCCCCGCCCACAACGTGAGACGAACCGGCTCAAAGGTTCCGGGCGCCCACCGGAACGGAATCCATGGTTCAGCCCACGCCGCGAGACGGATCCTGCGCCACGGGGGCGGTCTGGGCTAAGGTGCCCACCATGTACGCGCAATCGCACCAGACCTGGTGGTGGCCCGCTCCCGGCGGTCCACTTCTCGCGCGTACCTGAAGACACGCACGACGCGAAGGCCGCCCCGAGGGGCGGCCTTCCGCGTTTTCGACCGTGCGGTCGGATCCCGGGGGCGGCTCCTCCCACCGGAAGGACGCTCCGCCCCATGGAACCCAGCCGAATCAACCTTTCGAGCCGACTGCTCGATCCCTCCTGCCCACCGTTCGCCCTGCTGCGCCGGCGGACTCCCGGCCGCGACCACGACACCGTCGAGGTGCTGATCGGGCAGGTCAGGGAGGTCGAACGGCTCGCCGACCTGCCCGTCGGCGAGCAGCCCGCCCTCGCCCTCGTCCCCTTCCGCCAGATCCGCGAGCGCGGCTTCGACGTACGGGACGACGGCACGCCGCTGAGCGTGCTCGTCGCCGAGGAGGTCCACGAGGTCCCGCTCACCGAGGCCCTGGCCGGGCTGCCGCAGCACCCCGTGCGGGTCGACGGCGGGGGCTTCGACGTCCCCGACGAGGAGTACGCGGCCACCGTCCGGCGGGTCATCGAGGACGAGATCGGCCGCGGCGAGGGCGCGAACTTCGTCATCCGGCGCACCTACGAGGGCCGCATCGGCGGATTCGGCCCGGCCGACGCGCTCGCGCTGTTCCGGCGTCTGCTGGAGGGCGAGCGGGGGGCGTACTGGACGTACGTCGTCCACACCGGCGAGCGCACCCTCGTCGGGGCCAGCCCGGAGGTCCACGTGCGGATGTCCGGGGGGACGGTCGTGATGAACCCGATCAGCGGCACGTACCGCTATCCGGCCGGGGGGCCGACCGCGGAGTCCCTCCTGGCCTTCCTCGGCGACCGCAAGGAGACCGAGGAGCTGTCGATGGTGGTCGACGAGGAGCTGAAGATGATGTGCACCGTTGGCGACCGGGGCGGGGTCGTCGTCGGACCGCGGCTGAAGGAGATGTCCCACCTCGCGCACACCGAGTACGAGCTGCGCGGCCGCTCGTCGATGGACGTGCGGGAGGTGCTGCGCGAGACCATGTTCGCGGCGACGGTGACGGGATCGCCGGTGCAGAACGCCTGCCGTGTCATCGAGCGGTACGAGGCGGGCGGGCGCGGCTACTACGCGGGGGCACTGGCCCTGCTGGGCGTGGACCCCGCCGGTGCGCAGACGCTGGACTCGCCCATCCTGATCCGCACCGCCGACATCGCGGCGGACGGCGTGCTGCGGGTGGCGGTGGGCGCCACGCTGGTCCGGCACTCGGACCCGGACGGCGAGGTGGCGGAGACGCACGCGAAGGCGGCGGGCGTGCTGGCGGCGCTGGGGGTGCGGCCGGCGGCGCCGCGGCCGGCGTTCGAGGGGGCCCGGCTGGCGGACGACCCGCGGGTGCGGGCGGCGCTGGCGGCCCGGCGGTCGGACCTGGCGCCGTTCTGGCTCCGGATGCAGGAACAGCCGGCTCCGGTGACCGGCCACGCGCTGGTGGTGGACGGCGAGGACACCTTCACGGCGATGCTGGCACACGTGCTGCGCGTGGCCGGGCTGGCCGTGACCGTACGCCGCTACGACGATCCGGGGCTGCGGGCGGCGGCCCTGGCCTGGGAGGGCCCGATCGTGCTGGGCCCGGGCCCGGGCAACCCGGCCGACCCGGCGGACCCCAGGATGCGGATGCTGCGTGCGCTCACGGCCGACCTGCTGGCCGGGCACCGCCACGGCCTGGTCGGGGTCTGCCTGGGCCACGAGCTGCTGGCGGCGGAGCTCGGGCTGCCGCTGGTCCGCAAGGCGGAGCCGGCTCAGGGGGCGCAGGTGCGGATCGGCCTATTCGGAGCCGAGGAGGTGGTCGGCTTCTACAACACATACACGGCGCACTGCGACGGGGCGGGGGCCGAACGGCTGGCGGCCGCGGGGGTGGAGGTGGCCCGCGACCCGGCCACGGGTGAGGTCCACGCGCTCCGCTCCGCGGGCGGCGGCTTCGCGGGCGGCGGCTTCGCGGGGGTCCAGTTCCACCCGGAGTCGGTGCTCACCCTGCGCGGCGCGGACCTGCTGCGCGAGCTGCTGACCGCCGTGTCCCCCGGGCTCCGTCCGGACCCGGTCCTCAGCCGCCGGACGGGCTGAAGGATCCCACCAGGGTGTTCTCGGAGCTGCGGCCCGCCAGGTAGTCCGCGACGTTGGCGACGGTGGTGTCGATGATCTGGCCCACCGCGTCCGTCGTGTAGTACGCCTGGTGGGAGGTCACGACGACGTTCGGGAAGGTGACGAGGCGGGCCAGGGTGTCGTCCTCGACGGCCTCCAGGGACTTGTCGAGGAAGAAGACGCCGGCCTCCGCCTCGTACACGTCCAGGCCGACGCCCGTGAAGCGGCCCGCGCGGAGCTGGTCGACCAGTGCGTCCGTGTCGATCAGCCCGCCGCGGCTGGTGTTCACCAGGATCGCGTCGTCGCGCATCCGCTCCAGCGCGGCGGCGTCGACGATGCGCCGGGTGGACTCGAGCAGCGGCACGTGCAGGCTGATCAGGTCCGAGGAGGCGAGCAGCTCGTCCTTGTCCACGTAGGTCATGCCGAGCTCCACGCACGCCGGGTTCTGCGCCAGGTCCCAGCCCAGCAGCCGCATGCCGAAGCCGTGTGCGATCCGGGTGAAGGCCTCCCCGATCCTGCCGGTGCCGAGCACGCCGGCCGTGCGGCCGTGGAAGTCCCGGCCCATCAGCCCGTTCAGGCGGAAGTCGAAGTCCCGGGTCCGGTTCGAGGCCCGGACGATCCGCCGGTTCACGGCCATCGCGAGGGTCCACGCGAACTCGGCGACCGCGTAGGGCGAGTAGGAGGAGACCCGGCTGATCGTCAGGCCCAGGCGCCCGGCCTCGTCCAGGTCGATGTTGTTGAAGCCGGTGGAGCGCTGGGCGATCATCCTCGTGCCGCCCGCCGCGAGGGTCCGCAGCACCCGGCCGCTCAGGTCGGCGTTCACGCTGGAGGAGACGACCTCGTAGCCGGTGGCGATCGGCGCGGTGTCCTCGTCGAGGAAGACGTCGAGGCAGCGGACCTCGTGCGCTCCCGCGAAGGCCTGCTCCAGGAGCGGCTTCTCGTCGGCGGTGACACCGAATGCCAGGATCTCCACGCTTGCTCCCGCAGCTCGAACCATGGGCCGTTTGTCACCATACGGCCCATGGTGTCGGGTCGCTGCTCAGCCGAAGAAGACCCCGGCCTCCTGGTAGAGCGCGGGATCCACCGTCTTCAGCTTCGCCGTGGCCTCCGCGATCGGCACCCGGACGATGTCCGTCCCCTTGAGCGCGACCATCTTGCCGAAGTCCCCGTCGCGCACCGCCTCGATCGCGTGCAGCCCGAACCGGGTCGCCAGCCACCGGTCGAAGGCGCTCGGCGTGCCGCCCCGCTGCACGTGCCCGAGGACCGTCGTCCGGGCCTCCTTGCCGGTCCGGCCCTCGATCTCCTTGGCCAGCCATTCGCCCACGCCGGACAGCCGGACGTGGCCGAAGGAGTCCTTGGTGCCGTCCTTGAGCACCATCTCGCCGTCCTTGGGCATCGCCCCCTCGGCGACCACCACGATCGGCGCGTAGCTGGCCCGGAACCGGGAGGTCACCCAGGCGCAGACCTGGTCCACGTCGAAGCGCTGCTCCGGGATGAGGATGACGTTGGCGCCGCCCGCGAGGCCCGAGTGCAGGGCGATCCAGCCGGCGTGCCGGCCCATGACCTCGACGACCAGGACGCGCATGTGGGACTCGGCCGTGGTGTGCAGCCGGTCGATGGCTTCGGTCGCGATGCCGACCGCGGTGTCGAAGCCGAAGGTGTAGTCGGTGGCGGACAGGTCGTTGTCGATGGTCTTCGGCACGCCGACGCAGGGGATGCCGTACTCGTCGTACAGCCGGGCCGCGACCCCGAGGGTGTCCTCGCCGCCGATCGCGATCAGCGCGTCCACCTCGTACTTCGCGAGGTTCTCCTTGATGTCCCGCACACCGTTCTCCGTCTTGAACGGATTGGTGCGCGAGGAGCCGAGGATGGTGCCGCCGCGGGGCAGGATGCCGCGGACGGCGGGGATGTCGAGCGGGACGGTGCGCCCCTCGACCGCGCCCCGCCAGCCGTCCTTGAACCCGACGAAACCGCAGCCGTACTCCTGCTCGCCCTTGCGGACGACGGCCCTGATCACCGCGTTGAGCCCGGGGCAGTCGCCGCCACCGGTCAGCACTCCGACCTTCATGGAATCTCCAATCGCCATGACGGTCACGCTAGTGGTGACCCAGGTCACAGCAAGGGGCTCGGAGAAGGCAATTCCGGTGGAATCATGAGGCGTTGCGTACGCCCGTTCACTCGTACGAGGACGTAAGTACGATCGACGGGCGGCGCGGACGCCCCCAGGGCCGGTCTACACGTCGTCGAGGCCGCGCTCTATGGCGTACCGGACGAGCTCCACCCGGTTGTGCAACTGGAGCTTGCCCAGGGTGTTCTGGACGTGGTTCTGCACGGTCCGGTGCGAGATGACCAGCCGCTCGGCGATCTGCTTGTACGACAGCCCCTTGGCCACCAGCCGCAGCACCTCGGTCTCCCGGTCGGTCAGTTGGGGCGCCTTCGGCTCGTCGGAGGTGGCCGGCACCGGGTCGGTGGCGAGGCGCCGGTACTCGCCGAGCACCAGCCCCGCCAGGCCCGGGGTGAACACCGGGTCGCCGGCCGCGGTGCGGCGGACGGCGTCGATCAGCTCCTGGGCCCCGGCGGACTTCAGCAGGTAGCCGGTCGCGCCGGACTTCACCGCCTCCAGGACGTCCGCGTGCTCACCGCTGGCCGACAGGACCAGGACCCGCAGGGCCGGATGGGCGCCGACCAGCTCCTTGCAGACCTGGACCCCCGGCATCCCGGGCAGGTTGAGGTCGAGGACCAGCACGTCGGGCGTCACCGCGCGGGCGCGGCGTACCGCCTCGGCGCCGTCGCCGGCGGTGGCGACGACGTCGAAGCCGGCCGCGGCCAGGTCGCGGGCGACCGCGTCCCGCCACATCGGGTGGTCGTCGACGACCATCACCCGGATCTCGTGCAGCTCGTTCGGCCTGTTCGGGTCGTTCACGTCGGTGCGCTCGCTCATCTCTTGTCCGTCCTCCCCCTGGGTACCTTCAGTTCCACTTCGGTGCCCTGCCCGGGGACGGACACCAGATCGGCGCTGCCGCCGAGATCGCGCAGCCTGCCGCGGATGGACAGGGCCACCCCCATCCGGCCCTCGCCCTCCGCCTGGTCGAGCCGGCCCGCCGGGATGCCGGGCCCGTCGTCGCGAACGGTCACGATCACCTCGTCGCCCCAGTCCTCGACCAGGATCCAGGCCCGCGCCCCGTCCCCGGCGTGCTTGCGCACGTTGTCCAGGGCGGCGCCGACCGCCGCGGCCAGCTCCTTGGCGGCGGGCACCGGCAGCGGCACCGGGGTGCCCGGCTCGGCGAAGCTCACCCGGGACCCGGCGTGCGGGGCGAGGAGCGTGCGCAGGTCCAGCTCGCCGTCCTCGGCGCCCGGTTCGTCCACCTCGTAGGTGTCCACCAGCGCGCCGCGCGACTCGTCGCGGCAGACCCGGGAGGGCTGCACCAGCCCGCTGGAGACCAGCGTGCGCAGCGCCACCTCCTGCTCCCCCGCCATCCGGCCGAGCTCCTCGGCCTCGCCGCCCAGCTCGCTGCCGCGCCGCTGGACCATGGCGAGGACCTGGAGGACCCCGTCGTGGATGTCGCGGGCGAGCCGCTCGCGCTCGCGGGTGGCGGCCTCGATCTCCAGGGCGCGGGCGAGGGTGTTCTCACTGGCCCGGGCGACCTCGACGACGTAGCCGATGGCCACCGAGGCGACCCAGACGAGCAGGACGTTGTGCAGGGTGTCCCGGGTGGGCTGGCCGCTGTGGATGACGATGTTGGCGCCCGCCACGATGGTGGAGGCGAAGCAGGCCCAGCGCCAGCCGCCCTTGATGGCGAAGCCGAGGACCGCGCCGGCCGTCCAGATGGTGGGAAGGGTCGGGCCGCCCGCGGTGATCCGCTCGTGGGTGTCGGCGATCGGGGTGAGCACGATCCCGACGATCGCGACGGTGAGGTCGGCGACCAGGAAGCCCTTGGTGCAGCTCGCGGCGTTCGCGACCTTGCGGAAGGTCACCAGGTTCCACAGGGCGAGGGCGGCGAGGTAGCCGGCCGCGACCGCGGGGCGCGGGAAGTCCTTGTACGCGGAGGCGAACAGCAGCACCGCGTAGACCATGGTCAGCAGCCGGTACGCCGTCAGGGCGCGCCACAGCGGCTGCTCGACCGACATGCGTACGACGCGCTCGCGCTTCGCCATCTCCCCCACCCCTCGCGGGCGGTACCGCCCGCGCGCAGCTACTCCGGCGTGCCGCCGGCCTTCTCGCCCTTGTCCGGCTTGTCCGACTTCTCGGCCTTGGCGGCCTTCTCGGCGTCGGCGATCTGGCGCTTGGCCGCCGTCGCGTAGATGTCGACGTACTCCTGGCCGGAGAGCTTCATGATCTCGTACATGACCTCGTCGGTCACCGAGCGGAGGATGAAGCGGTCGTTGTCCATGCCGTGGTAGCGGCTGAAGTCCAGCGGCTTGCCGATCCGGATGCCCGGACGCATCAGCTTGGGGATCACCTTGCCGGGCGGCTGGATCTTCTCCGTGTCGATCATCGCGACGGGGATCACGGGCGCACCGGTGGCCAGGGCCACCCGGGCCAGACCGCCGGGCTTGCCGCGGTACAGACGTCCGTCGGGTGAACGCGTTCCCTCGGGGTAAATACCGAACAGCTCCCCGCGCTCGATGACCTCGATGCCGCTCCTGATGGCGGCCTCGCCGGCCCCGCGGGCGCCGGAGCGGTCCACCGGAAGCTGGCCGACGCCCTTGAAGAAGGCGGCCGTCAGCCTGCCCTTGACCCCCGGGGAGGTGAAGTACTCCGCCTTGGCGATGAAGGTGACCTTGCGGTCCAGCACGGCCGGGAGGAACAGGGAGTCGGAGAAGGACAGGTGGTTGCTCGCGAGGATCGCCGGCCCCTCCGCGGGAACGTTCTCGAGGCCCTCCACCCACGGCCTGAAAGCAAGCTTCAGTGATCCGCCGATCGAGAACTTCATTGCGCCGTAGATCAACTCGAAAGCCTTCCTGTGTCTGTCGAACAGACCATATCCCGTGCCCACACCGGCAGGGACCCGACGACCCTGGCCGGTACCACCCCGGTCGCGTACGGTGAAGTCACACAGAGCAACGCACCCACCCGACGTACATCATGATCAAGGAGACCCTGGTGCCCGTCCTCCCTGGAGCCGAGCCGTTCCGCCACGAGGGCGGAGAGGTCGGCGTCCTCCTCTGCCACGGCTTCACCGGTTCCCCGCAGTCGCTGCGCCCCTGGGCCGAGTATCTCGCCGGGCGGGGGCTCACGGTGTCGCTGCCGCTGCTGCCCGGACACGGGACTCGCTGGCAGGACATGCAGCTCACGGGCTGGCAGGACTGGTACGCCGAGGTGGACCGCGCCCTGCGGGAACTCCTGGACCGGTGCGAGCAGGTGTTCGTCTTCGGGCTGTCGATGGGCGGGGCGCTGACCCTGCGGCTGGCGGCCAAGCACGGGGACGCCATCAGCGGCATCGTGCTCGTCAACCCGGCCAACAAGGTGCACGACCCGCTGGCCGTGACCCTTCCGGTGACCAAGCACTTCATCCGGTCCACCCCGGGCATCGCGAGCGACATCGCGAAGCCGGGCTCGGAGGAGGTCGGCTACGACCGGGTCCCGACCCGGGCCGCGCACTCGCTGAAGAAGTTCCTGCAGCTGGTCGACGCCGAGCTGCCGCAGGTCACGCAGCCGGTGCTGCTGCTGCACAGCCCGCAGGACCATGTCGTACCGCCCGTCGACTCCGCGCGGGTACTGGCCCGGGTCTCCTCCACGGACGTCACCGAGACCCTGCTGGAACAGAGCTACCACGTCGCGACGTTGGACCACGACGCGGAGCGGATCTTCGCGGACAGCTATGCGTTCATCGGCCGACTGGCGGAGAGCGTGGGCAGGGAGGGGGCGCAGGCCGGTGGCTGAGCACGAGGAGCAGTCCGGCGGGGTGCCGCCGCTGGACGAGGAAGCGGCGTGGGCGGCGATCGTCGCCGGGTACGGGCAGGAGCCGCCGGACCCGCCGGGGGCCCGGCCGTTCAAGCCGATCGAGAACCTCCTCCTGCCGGAGGAGGACGTCAAACCGCTGCCGAAGCCGGAGCCGCCCGAGCCGGGCCGGGCACCGGACGCGAAACCGGAGCCGGAGCCCGAGCCCGAGCCGCCGGTGGCACTGGGCAGCTCGGTGGTCTTCGCCCCGGGCGTGGGCATGACGGGCCCCCGCGACCACTCGCTGGCGGAACCGAAGGACGACGACGTGTCGGCGGCGGAGGAGGGCCACTTCGTCCAGCCGGAGCCGGAGCTCCCGCCCGCGGACACGACGTCGAAGTTCGCGTGGCTGGCCGTGGTCGGCGGCCCGGTGCTGCTCCTGCTGGCGGTGCTCCTGCAGTGGGAGATGACCTGGTGGCTGACGACGCTGGGCATCGGCGGCTTCCTGGGCGGCTTCGCGACGCTCGTGGCGCGCATGGCGCAGGGCGACGAGGAAGACGACGACCCGGGCCGCGGCGCGGTCGTCTGACCCCCGGCGGGGCCCACCCCGGCCCCGCCGGCATCTTCGGCGCCGCCGGCATACTCAGCCCCGCCGGCGTTCGAGGCGCGGGGGTCCGGGGCCGCCGAGCTACGGCGCCGCCGGCATACTCAGCCCCGCCGGCGTTCGAGGCGCGGGGGTCCGGGGGCAGCGCCCCCGGCCACGGCGCCGCACACGGAGTCCGGGACCACCGGGCTACGGCGCAGCCGGCAGCCGCAGGGCCGCCAGCACCGGCAGGTGGTCCGTGGCCGAGCGCAGGTCCTGCGCGAGGACCCCCGGCAGCCCCGCAGGGACACCGCAGGCCAGCACCTCCACCCCCTTCGAGGCGAACACGGCGTCGATCCGCCGCTCGGGCGCGGCCGCCGGGAAGGTCGGCCCGCCGCCCCACGGGGCGACCGCCCGGCAGTCCTGGAGCTCGGCGGCCAGCACGGCGTACGCCGGCCCGTCCGGGCCCTCGTTCAGGTCTCCCGCGGCGATCGCGTACGGCACGTCCATCCCGGCCAGCCGGTCCAGCAGCAGTTCCGCGTGGGCCCGCCGCTCCGCCGCCTGGAGCGACAGGTGCACGGAGGCCAGGCCCACCCGGACACCCCCGACCCGGATCACGGCCGTCGCGAAGCCCCGGCGGTGCAGACCGGGCGTGCGCGGCAGGAGCACGTCCTCGGCGCGCTCCACGAAGACCCGCAGCGAGCACAGCAGCAGCGGCCCGGCCGCCGTCGCGCCCCCGCCCAGCACCACCAGGTCGCACTTGGCCGCCAGGCGCGCCGCGTGTTTGCGCCACCGGAAGAACCGCGGGGCCTCCTGTACGAGGACGAGGTCCGGCTCGCACGCCCGGATGACCCGGGCCAGCGCCTCCTCGTCGTCGCGCAGCGAGCGGATGTTGTAGCTGAGTACCCGGATCACGGCAGAACCGTCGGGCTCCGTACGGGACTTCGGCAGCTGGTCCATGCCCGCAAGATACGCAGCCGCCCGCCGCTCCCCCAAGGGGCGCGGCGGGCGGCAGGCGTGGAAAACGGGGCGGAGGCGCTCAGCCCTGGCGGGCCAGGTCGGCCGCGCCGACGAGCCCGGCCTTGCCGCCGAGCTGGGCGGCGAGGACCTGGGCGTGCGGCCGCCAGGCGCCGCCGACCAGCCAGCGCTTGAAGGACTTGCGGATCGGGTCGAGGACGAGGTCGCCCTCGTCGGAGACCCCGCCGCCGACGATGAACGCGGACGGGTCGAACAGCGAGGCCAGGTCGGCCAGGCCCGCGCCGGCCCAGCGGGCCAGCTCGCGGAAGGCGTCGGCGGCCACCAGGTCGCCCTGGCGGGCGGCCTCGCTGATGTGCTTGCCCTCGATGCCCTCGGGGGTGCCGTCGCCGAGCGCGAGGAGTATCGTCGCGTTCTCGGGGGTGGCGTTGGCGCGCTGCTTCGCGTACCGGACGAGCGCGCGCCCGGAGGCGTACTGCTCCCAGCAGCCCTGGCTGCCGCAGCCGCACAGCAGCCCGTCCGGGACGACCCGGATGTGGCCGAACTCGGCGGCGACGCCGAAGCGTCCGCGCCGCAGCTTGTTGCCGATGATGATGCCGCCGCCGAGGCCGGTGCCGAGCGTGATGCAGATGACGTCGTCGTGGCCCTGGCCCGCACCGAAGCGGTACTCGCCCCAGGCCGCGCAGTTCGCGTCGTTCTCGACGACCACGGGCAGGCCGATGCGCTGCTCGACCTTGTCCTTGAGCGGCTCGTGCCGCCAGTTGATGTTGGGCGCGAAGAGCACGGTCGCGCGCTTGTCGTCCACGTATCCGGCGGCGCCGATGCCGACGGCCTCGATGGTGTGGTTGCTGCTGACCTCGGAAACGGCGGCGCAGATGGCCTCCGTCACTCCGTCCGCGGTCGGCGGGGTGGGCACCTTGTACGTCTCAAGGATCGTGCCCTCTTCGTCGACCACGCCGGCCGCGATCTTCGTGCCGCCGATGTCGACGCCGATGGTGAGTCCCATTAGTCCCTCGGTTTCCGGTCAAACCCCGCCACGGCCAAAGGTACCCGAGGCTTACCGGGCTTCAGTCGAGATCGATCCGCTCGGAGGGGCCGGCGTCGGGGCCGTCGTCGCGGGGGTCGCGGTCGTGGGAGGCCTGCCGGGGGGCCGGGGGTTCGTCCCGGGTCCAGCGGCGCTCGTGGCCCTCGACGGCCGACCGGTAGGCGGCGAGCAGCTCGGAGCCGGCCGCCGCGAGGTGGTCGAAGACCTCCGGGTTGCGCTCGATCACGGGCTTGGCGGCGGTCTTCGCCTGGTCGACGATCTGGCGCACGGCACCCTGCGCCGCCACGCCGAACAGCGGGTTGTTCAGCCCGGAGACCTTGTCGGCGACGGCTTCGAAGAGCTTGAACAGCTCCTCGGCGGCGGTGCCGGTGCCACCGGCTCCGGCCTGCTCCTGCCCGCGCAGGCGCTCCTTCTCGGCGGCGAGGTCCTCGGCACAGGCCCTGGCCCAGGCGTCGTCGTCGGTGGGGCGGTCGGTGGCCTCGCTCATGGCGGACTCTCTCCTGCAGCGGCTGCTGAACGTGCGGTAGGGGCTACCTTCGACGGTACCCGAACGGGGGTACGCGGTTCATTGCGAACGGGGCCACAGTCCCGGGTCCGGAGTGAAGCGGATGCGCAGTTCCCCCTCGGCGAGGGCGGCGCCGGAGACGGTGCAGCGGCGCAGCGCCGCGGGGAGCGGAACGATCCTGCGGTGCGGGCCGGCGGTGAGCAGCAGCTCGTCGCCGCGGCGGACGAGGTCGAGGTCCGACTTGTGCGCGCCGGGCAGCGGTACCACCCAGACGAGCACCCCGTCCTGCGCGAGCCGGTCCTCGACGGCCCAGGCCCGGCGGGGTGCCGGCGCCGCGGGTACGAGCCCGTCGGTGTCGGCGAGCCGCTCCAGGTCCTGCGGGCCGCGCGGGTCCCGGCCGAGGTGGGCGAGGGCCACGACCGGGAGCTCCTCGGCCCACTCGGCGCCGTACTTCTGCTGCTGGGCGGCGAGCCCGGCGAGCCACGGGTCGGCGGATTCGGCCGGCACGGTGCGGTTGGCGACGAGGGAGGAGACGGGCAGCTGCTGGAGGGCGAGCCCGAGCCGGCCGAGGCGCAGCGCGTCGGCGGCGGCCGGGCCCGGTTCGGCGACCAGCCGCAGTTCGGTGGTGTCGGCCTCGACGACGGCCTGGACGGCGGCCAGCTCCTCGTCCCAGCGGGCGGCGGTCTCGTAGAGCCACTGCGCGGGCATGGGTACGCCGGCCAGCTGGGCCAGTACGGGCCGCAGGGCGCGGGCGGCCTGCCGCTCGGCCGGGAGCAGCCGGGCGAGGTAGCGGCGCAGCTGGGCGGGGAGGGCGAGGGTGGCCACGGCCCGGTGGAGCGGCGGCATGTCGACGACGACGAGGTCGGCGTCGGGCGTGGCGGCGGCCCGCCGCAGGGCGCGGAGCAGGGCGAACTCCTCGGCGCCGGGCAGTTCGGTGATCTCCTCGGCGCCGAGCGGCCGGGCCCCGACCATGCCGAGCAGGGCGGATCCGCGCTCCTGGAGGGCGACGAGTTCGTCGCGGAACTCCTCGCCGGAGTCCACCCGGGCCACCCGCAGCCCGGCCGCGGCCGGATCGCCGACCAGCGCGGTGAGCGGGTCCCCCACGTCGCCGGAGAGCAGCAGCACCCGCCGGCCCCGGCGGGCCGCGGCGAGGGCGGTGGCCGCCGCCGCGGTGGTCCGCCCGGCCCCGCCGGGGCCGGTGATCAGCAAGGTGTGCATGTGCGGGTGCTCCGGTGTGCGGGAAGCGGGCTCAGCAGGCTCAGACGGCTTCGACGCGCTTCTTCAGGCCCGCGAGCGCGCGGTCGATGATGACCTTCTCGGCCTTGCGCTTGATCATGCCGAGCATGGGGATCTTGACGTCGACGGTCAGCTGGTAGGTGACCTCGGTGCGCTTGCCTCCGTCGATGGCGGTCAGCCGGTACGAGCCGTCCAGCTGGCGCAGCATCTGGGACTTGTCCAGGGTCCAGCTGACCTCGTCCGTGCCCTTCCAGCTGTAGGCGAGGGTGTGGTCGTCCTTGATCGCGCCCGCGTCCAGCAGCAGGCGCACCTTCTCGGCGCGCCCCTCGGCGTCGGTGGCCAGCACCTCGGCCTCCTTCACCTCGCCGGTCCACTCGGGGTAGCGGGCGAAGTCGGCGATCACGGCCATCACGTCGGTGGGCGCAGCCTCGATCGTGATGCTTGAGCTGGTGTGTTCCGCCATCGCGGTCGCTCCTCCGGGCTGGGGGTGGTACCTCCCAGCGGCAGCTGGGGGAGTTCGAGGATGTGTGCGGCCTGGGGCCGCCGCGTGAAGGCTACCGCGCGTGTGGACGTCGCCACTCCAGTGCCTCCCGCACCCTGCCGGAGCCCGCCGTGAAGCGGCTCGATCTCTACCATTCGAGGACCCAGGGCCGGCCGGTCGCCGCGAAGTGGCCCACGTTCACGCACTCGGTGTTCCCGATGCGCATGCGGCGGGCGAGCGGCTGGTGGACGTGCCCGAAGAGGGCGTAGCGGGGGCGGGTGCGGCGGATGGCGGCGAGCAGGGCCTCGCTGCCGCGTTCGAAACGGCGGGCGACGGTGTCGTAGCAGAGCTCGGGCACCTCGGGCGGGATGTGCGAGCAGAGCACGTCCACCTCGCCGAGGGCCTCCACCTTGGCGGCGTACTCCTCCGGGTCCACCTCGTACGGGGTCCGCATCGGGGAGGGCAGTCCGCCGCCGACGAAGCCGAAGACGCGGCCGCCGATCTCGACGCGCTGCCCGTCGAGCACGGTGAGGCCGTGGCGGTCGGCGTACTCGGGCCACAGGCCCGGGATGTCGACGTTGCCGTAGGTGGCGTACGTGGGGGTGGGGAAGGCGGCGAACATCTGGGCGTACTGGCGGCGTACGGCGCCCTCGATCAGGGATTCCCGGTCCAGGCCGACCCACAGCCGGCGGCCGAGGTCCCGGGCCTCCTCGAAGCGGCGCGCGGTGCGCAGCTCGACGATCCGGTCGGCGTTCTCCACGCCGAACAGGTCGGGGAAGATGCCGCGCGAGTGGTCGGCGTAGTCGAGGAAGAGCACGAGGTCGCCGAGGCAGATGAGGGCGTCCGCGCCGTCTCCGGCGCGGGCGAGGGCCTCGGTGTTGCCGTGCACATCGCTGACGACGTGGACCCGGGTCCGGCCTGATCCGCTCGTACCGAACTGCGCTCCCCGCATGCTGCCACCCATGCCGCCCACCCTAGGGCCGCCTGGCGACGGCGGGTAGAGCGGCTGGGAGAGGTGGCCGGACCTGCGGTTACTTCCGAGTCGCGTAGGGGGTCGACTACGCTCGGCGCGGTAGGGCGAGGCAGGGTAAGTACAGAATGTGACGCACGGAACATCTGGCCGGTTCCCCCTATCGGGAACCCACTACCGGTGGGTAACGTCCGGTCGGTCCACATGGTGGCGATGGCGCCCAGAGGAGCAGCAGTCTTGCGCGAGTTCAGCCTTCCGGCCCTGTACGAGGTCCCGTCGGACGGGAACCTGACGGATCTCATCCGCCGCAACGCCGCTCAGCATCCAGACACCGCCGTCATGAGCCGCAAGGCCGGCGGCCGGTGGCAGGACGTGACCGCGACCGAGTTCCTCGCCGAGGTCCGCGCCGCGGCCAAGGGCCTCATCGCGGCCGGCATCCGGCCCGGCGACCGCGTCGCCCTCATCTCCCGCACCCGCTACGAGTGGGTGCTGTTCGACTTCGCGATCTGGAGCGCGGGCGGCGTCACCGTCCCCGTGTACGAGACCAGCTCCCCCGAGCAGGTCCAGTGGATCCTGGGCGACTCCGGCGCCGTGGCCGTCATCGTGGAGAGCCCGGCGCACAGCGCGTCCGTGGCCTCGCTGCGCGACCGGCTGCCGGAGCTGCGCGAGGTCTGGGAGATCGAGCAGGGCGCGCTGGAGACGCTGAAGGCCGACGGCGCGAAGATCTCCGACGCCGAGGTCGAGGAGCGCAGCAGTCACGCGAACGCCGACGACCCGGCCACGATCGTCTACACCTCGGGCACCACCGGCCGCCCCAAGGGCTGTGTGCTGACCCACCGCAACTTCTTCGCCGAGTGCGGCAACGTGGTGGAGCGCCTGAGCCCGCTCTTCCGCACCGGCGAGTGCTCCGTGCTGCTCTTCCTGCCGGCCGCGCACGTCTTCGGGCGCCTGGTGGAGGTGGCGGCCGTACTGGCGCCGATCCGGCTGGGCTGCGTACCGGACATCAAGAACCTGACGGACGAGCTCCAGTCCTTCCGCCCCACGCTGATCCTCGGTGTCCCGCGCGTCTTCGAGAAGGTCTACAACTCGGCGCGCGCCAAGGCCCAGGCCGACGGCAAGGGCAAGATCTTCGACGCCGCCGCGGAGACGGCGATCGCCTACAGCCGCGCGCTGGACGCCCCGGGCGGCCCCTCGCTGGGGCTGCGCCTGAAGCACAAGCTGTTCTCCAAGCTGGTCTACAGCAAGCTGCACACGGTCCTCGGCGGGCGCGGCGAGTACGCGATCTCCGGCGGCGCCCCGCTGGGCGAGCGCCTCGGCCACTTCTTCCGCGGCATCGGCTTCACGGTGCTGGAGGGCTACGGCCTGACGGAGTCCTGTGCGGCCACGGCCTTCAACCCCTGGGACAAGACGAAGATCGGCACGGTCGGCCAGCCGCTGCCCGGCTCCGTGGTGCGCATCGCGGACGACGGCGAGGTGCTGCTGCACGGCGAGCACATCTTCAAGGAGTACTGGAAGAACGAGACGGCGACCGCCGAGGCGCTGACCGACGGCTGGTTCCACACCGGCGACGTCGGCACCCTCGACGAGGACGGCTACCTCGCGATCACCGGCCGCAAGAAGGAGCTCATCGTCACGGCGGGCGGCAAGAACGTCGCGCCGGCCGTGATCGAGGACCGGATCCGCGCGCACGCGCTGGTCGCGGAGTGCATGGTGGTGGGCGATGCGCGGCCCTTCGTGGCGGCGCTGGTCACCATCGACGAGGAGTTCCTCGGCCGGTGGGCCGCGGAGAACGGCAAGCCGGCGGGTGTGACGGCGGCGGAGCTGCGTGAGGACGCAGACCTGATCGCCGCCGTCCAGAAGGCGGTGGATGACGGCAACGCGGCGGTTTCCAAGGCGGAATCGGTGCGGAAATTCCGCATTCTTCCCTCCCAGTTCACGGAGGAGTCGGGTCACATCACGCCGTCGCTGAAGCTCAAGCGCAATGTGGTGGCGAAGGACTTCGCGGACGAGATCGAGGCGCTGTACCGCGGCTAGGCCGGGGCGTCAGCGGGGGTCCTCGGCGAGGATCCGGGCCATGTTCCGCTCCGCGAGGGCGGTGATGGTCACGAACGGATTCACGCCGAGCGATCCGGGCACCAGGGAGCCGTCGACCACGTACAGCCCCTGGTAGCCCTTGGCCCGCCCGTACGCGTCGGTGGCGTCCCCGAGGACGCAGCCGCCGAGCGGATGGTAGGTGAAGTTGTCCGCGAAGGGCCGGTTGTCGCCGAAGAGGTCGTACCGGTAGATCGTGAAGTTCCTGCGGTTGATGCGGTCGAAGAGGTTCTTCGCGGCATTGACCGAGGGCGTGTTCTGGTCCCGCCGCCAGTTGAGCCGGGCCGAGTCGGTGGCGGCGTCGTAGGTGAAGTGGCCCCGTTCCCGGTTCTTGGTGATGGCCAGGTACATCGAGATCCAGTGCTCGATGCCCATGGGGAGCGGGGCGATCTCGGCGAAGACCGGGTTCGCGGCGTTGTCCCAGTCGTCGATGCCCATCGCGGGCATGGTGGCCTGGTTGCAGCCGACCGTGTCCCACAGGTGGTTGGCGCGGGCGGTCATGACGTTGCCGTTGGGGCCCCAGCCGAGCCCGACCTTCTCGCTGAGCGCGGGCAGCGTCCCCCTCTCGCGGGCGCGCAGCAGGATCTCGGTGGTTCCCAGGCTCCCGGCCCCGAGGAAGAGCTGCCTGCAGCCGAGTTCGCGGACCTGGGTGACGCGTCCGGTGATGTCGCTGGTCCGGACCGTCAGGACGTAGCCCCCGGCCGGGTCGGGCCGTACGCCGACCACGCGCTGCATGGTCTCGATGGTGACGTTGCCGGTGCCGATGGCCGCGGCGAGGTAGGTCTTGTCGACGCTCTTCTTGCCGTGGTTGTTGCCGTAGATGACCTCGCCGGCCAGGGCCGAGCGGGTGGCGGTGCCGGCCGCCTCGCGCTTCATGTACGCGAAGTCGTAGACGTTGGGGACGAAGACGGTCTTCAGGCCGGTGTTCTGGGCGTGCTTGCGGGAGATCCGGGCGAAGCGGTACCACTCGGTGGACTCGAACCAGCCGGGGTCGATGTCGTTCACGCCGAGCATGGCGCGGGCGCGCGGGTAGTACGTGCCGTACATCTCGTCGGCGTCGACCTGGGGCAGTACTTCGGAGAAGTACGAGCGCCGGGGCGTGGGGGCCATGCCGCCGTTGACGAGCGATCCGCCGCCGACCCCCCGGCCCACGTACACGGACATGTCGCCGTAGTTCACGCGGTCGAGGACGCCGGGGTACGGGCTGATGTCGCGGTTGACCACGTCGAGCCAGAGGAACTGGGCGAGCGGGGCCTCGGTGCGGTTGCGGAACCACA
Organism: Streptomyces sp. Sge12; assembly: GCF_002080455.1. NCBI lineage: Bacteria > Bacillati > Actinomycetota > Actinomycetes > Kitasatosporales > Streptomycetaceae > Streptomyces > Streptomyces sp. Sge12. The sequence goes on along the minus strand of NZ_CP020555.1, from coordinate 5,659,858 downwards.
TGGAGCGCTGGTCGGGCGCGGAGGTGGAGGGGAAGACCTTGCCGTCGGCCCCGGGGGTGTCCCAGAGCCGGCCCATCTCCAGGACGACGGTACGTACGCCCGCCTGCCCGAGCCGCAGGGCGGCGACGGCGGACCCGTAGCCGGAGCCGACGACGATGGCGGGGGCGTACTGGGCGGCGGCGGGCTCCACGGCCGCGGCGGAGGCCGCCCCGATCCGGGTGAAGCCGAGCGCGGCGGCGGTCGAGAGGGCGCCGAGGCCAAGCATTTGACGGCGCGTCAGATGTGATGTCATGGCCGCATCATGAGCGGAATCCAGCCGTCCGCCCAGACGCGGTATTGACAGACATCTGAGGAACAGTCAGACGTGGCTGCGGTCCAGCCTCGCCGGCGTTTGAGGCGCGGGGGTCCGGGGGCAGGGCCCCCGGGGTCAGAGCAGCTCGCGCAGGCGTTCCGCCAGGAGGTCCCAGCGCCACTTCTCCTCGACCCACGCACGGCCGGCGGCGCCCATCCGCGCGCGCAGTTCCGGATCCTTCAGCAGGGTGACGATCCGGTCGGCCGCCTCCTCGGCGGAACCGCCCCGGACGACCCAGCCCGTCTCACCGTCCAGCACCGCGTCCGGCGCCCCGCCGGAATCACCCGCGATCACCGGCAGACCGGTGGCCGAGGCCTCCAGGTAGACGATGCCGAGGCCTTCCACGTCCAGGCCGCCCCGCCGGGTCCGGCACGGCATCGCGAAGACGTCCCCCGCCCCGTAGTGCGCGGCGAGCTCCGACCACGGGACGGCGCCGGTGAAGACCACGGAGTCCGAGACCCCGGTCCGCACGGCCAGCGCCCGCAGGTCCGCCTCGTAGGGCCCGCCGCCCACGATCAGCAGCACCGCGTCCGGCACCGCCGCCAGGATCCGCGGCATCGCCTCGATCAGCGTGTCCTGCCCCTTGCGCGGCACCAGCCGCGAGACGCAGACCACCACCGGCCGGTCCGTCAGCCCGAGCCGGGCCCGGACCTCCGGGCCGCCCGATCCGGGGTGGAAGGTCTTCTCGTCCACCCCCGGCGGGAGTTGCACCATCCGGGCCGCCGCCCGGTCCGTCACCGCCGAGGCGATCCGCGAGCGCGTGTACTCCCCCAGATAGGTCAGCGTGTCGGTGCCCTCGCCGATCCGCCGCAGCAACTGCCGCGCGGCCGGCAGCTGGGCCCAGCCCGCCTCGTGCCCGTGCGTGGTCGCCACGATCCGCCGCGCGCCCGCCCGCCGCAGCGCGGGGCCCATCAGCCCGAGCGGGGCCGCGGCGCCGAACCACACCGACTCGCAGCCGTGTTCGCGCAGCAGGCCGACCGCCCGCCGCGTCACGCGCGGGGTCGGCAGCAGCATCGTCGTACGGTCCCGGACCACCTGGAACGGCTGCTCCGCGTCGAAGGCCGCGGTGGCCTCGCGGCCCTCCGCTCCATGCTTCCACGTGGAGGCGTAGACGACGATCCGGTCGGGATCCAGCCGCAGCGCCATGTTGTGCAGGAAGGCCTGGATACCGCCCGGTCGCGGCGGGAAGTCGTTGGTCACGATCAGCGTCTTGTGCATCGCTGACAACGTACCGGACGCCCTCAGCGGAACTGCTCCCGCAGGGCCTCCTGCCAGTCCTTCGTCAGCTCCTGCGGATCGATGCCGAGGGCGCCCCGCACCGCCACCGGCCACGGCTCGCGCCCCGCCCTCCCGTACAGGTCCACGAGCGCCGCCTCGCCCCAGCGCCTCGCGACCGTCCGGCAGGCCAGCCAGGCGCCCTCGTAGGCCCGGGCCAGCGCCTCCGGGTCGCCCCCGAAGGCGAAGTCCTGCGCCCGGGGCAGCTCCCCCGGCACCTCGCCCCGCCGTACGGCCCTCGCCAGCGCCGGAGCGGCCTGCTCCGGGGTGGCGGGAGTGCCCCGGTACGCCGCCCAGTCCGCGAAGCCCTCGGAGAGCCACAGCGGGGTGGTGGCAGTGGTCGCCGCCCGGGTGGCCACATGGGTCACCTCGTGCGCCAGGACGACCCGGCGGCCCTCCGGGCTGAGCTCCGCCCACCCCTCGGGGTTGACGACGACCCGGTCGGCGGGAGCGGGAGCCGCGCCCACCCGGCCGGTCGTGACGGCCCCCATGCCCCGGTACTCGGCGGCCGGGCGGCCCAGCAGCTGCGCCATCCCCTCCAGGGAGCCGGGGACCAGTACGACCGCCCGCCCCGCCCACGGGCCCGGCCAGGCCGCGCTCACCGCGGGCACCGCACGGTCGGCCTCCGCCGCGATCGCGGACAGCGCCGCGGGATCCCGGCCGGCGCCCAGCACCAGGGAGTGCGCCCCGCGGACCACCGTCACCGGGCCCTGGTCCCACAGCTGCGGCAGCGCGCCCGGCGCCGCCCGGTCCCCGGTGACCCGCCACCGGCCGTCCTCCCGCGCCAGGCTCACCTCGCGCGCCGAGACGGCCGCGGCCGCGTCGTAGCCGCCGAGCCGGTAGCGCAGCTCCGCCCGGACCGTGGCCGCGGCGCCGCTGCGCCGGACCGCGGAGACCTCGTACGCCCAGTCCTCCAGCGGGATCCCGGCGAGCTGCGCGGGCGGGGTCCGCGCCCACGCGGCGACGGCCGCGCGGACCTCCCGCTCGGCGGTGTCCCGCGGGGCGGGCGCCCCGCACCCGGCGAGCAGCACGCTCAGCAGGAGCGGCAGCACGCGTACGAGGGACCGGCGGACGGGGGGCATCCGACGATCGTACGCACGGGTGGGTCAGGGGCGGGTCACCGAGGAGACGGGCATCATCCCGACCGGGTCGTAGCGGACCCGGGCCCCCGGGTAGGGGGCGTGCACCACCTGGCCGTTGCCGACGTACATGCCGACGTGGCTGGCGTCCGAGCGGTACGTCACCAGGTCGCCGGGGCGGGCCTGCGACAGCGGCACCTGCCGGCCGGCGTACCGCTGGGCCTGTGAGGTGCGCGGCAGCGAGACGCCCGCCTGCCGGTACGACCAGACCATCAGCCCGGAGCAGTCGAACCCGGAGGGGCCGGTGGAGCCCCACACGTACGGCTTGCCGACCGCGGCCCGGGCCGCCATCACCGCGGTCGCGGCGCGGCCCGAGGACGGGCCGAAGGAGGGCAGCTCGGGAAGGCTCTCGGAGCGGCCTCCGGAGCGCGAGGAGCGCTCGTAGTCGGCCCGCTCCCCGGAGGGCATGGCGTTGAGCAGCCGCCGGGCGGCCGCGAGCTTGGCGGTGACGGAGCGCTTGTGCCGGGCCACGTCGGAGCGCAGGGCGTCGAGTTCCGCGAGCTTGCGGGAGGCCTCCTGGCGCTCCTGGCCGAGCTCGCGCTGCTCCTCGCGGAGGTCGGCGAGCTGCCGGGCCTGGCGGCCGCTGAGGCGGTCCAGGGCGGCGGCCTGCTCCAGGTACGCGTCGGGATCCTCGGCGAGCATCAGCCCGACGGCGGGGTCGATGCCGCCGCTGCGGTACTGGGCCCCGGCGAAGGTGCCGAGGACGCCCCGCATGGCGTTGATGCGCTGCTGGCCGCGGGCCACCGCGTCCTGGGCCCGGTTGACCTCGACGCGGAGGCGGTCGGCCTTCTCCCCCGCCTCGTTGAAGCGCTCGGTGGCCTGCTCGGCCTCCTCGAAGAGCCGGTCGACCTGGGCGCTGATACCGGTTCTCGCCCCGCCGCCGGGTTCGTGCGGGAGGCCGGGGGCCGCGCTCGCGGGTACCCCCGTCATGGCGACCGCGGCCGTGGCCGCGGCGGCGGTGAGGACGGTGACCTTCGTGTTCCGGTCGAGGCTGCCGAGCCCGGCCCGGCGATGGGACGCCACGTGAAACCGCTCCCTTCCGCTGTGCGGGGCCCGGGTCCGCCCCCCGTGGACGGCCGTGTGCCGGGTTCCGCGCTGGCAGACAGTAGCGGCGCGACCACGCACCGGCCAACGACCGTCGGAGGGCGCACATGCCGACGCCCCGCAGGAGACGCAGGTCACCGGCGGGGCGTGTGGTCAGAGGGAGGGCCGTTAATTCGCCCGGATGGGCGGTGTACGGCGCGTCCCGGACCCGGGGCGGAGCGGCTCAGCCGATCCGGACGCCGAACTGGAACGGCATGTTGTCCATGGACTCGTACTTGATGCCGCTGCGCGGGTTCGAGGCGTGCAGCGTCATGTTGTTGCCGGCGTAGAGGCCGACGTGGTGCAGGTCCCCGTAGAAGAAGACCAGGTCGCCGGGCTGGAGCTGGCTGCGGCTGATGCGCGTGCCGTCATTGGCCTGGGTGTAGGTGACGCGGCTGATGTTGACGCCGGCCTGCTTGTACGCCCACTGGGTCAGGCCCGAGCAGTCGTAGACGTTGGGGCCGGTGCCGCCGGACTGGTAGGTGAAGCCCAGCTTGGTCTTGGCGGCCGCGAGGGCGGCGCCGGCGCGGCCGGAGGCCTTGACGTCACCGAGGTCGACGCGGGAGCTGTCGCTGCGGCTGGCGCGCGTCTCCTCGTCCTTGAGCGCCGAACGCTCCTGCGCGGTCAGCGTGTTGAGGAGGGCCTGGGCCTCGGCGAGCTTGTCGGCGGACGCCTTCTTCTTCTCGGCGAGTTCCTTGCGCGTGGCGTCGAGGTCGGCGAGCTTGCCGGCGGCCTCCTGGCGCTGCTGCGCGAGGGTGCGCTGCTTGGCCTGGATCCGCTGGACCGACTCGACCTGCTTGCCGCTCAAGTGCTCCAGGGAGGAGGCCTTCTCGAGGTAGCTGTCGGGGTCCTCGGAGAGGAGGAGGCCGAGCGAGGGGTCGATGCCGCCGGTGCGGTACTGGGCGCTCGCCATCGAACCGAGCGTGCTGCGCAGGTCGTTGAGCTCGCCCTGGCCGCGCGCGACCTGGTCCTGGAGCTGGCCTATCTCCTTCTCGAGCTTGTCCTGGCGCTCCTTGGCGCCGTTGAACTTCTCGGTGGCCTGCTCCGCCTCTTCGTAGAGCGCGTCGACCTGGGACTTGACCTCGTCCTTGCTCGGCTTCGCCGGCGCGGCGGAGGCGCTCTGCGCGGTGAGGGCGACGGCAGCGGCCGCGACCGAGGTGAGCACGGTCACACGAGCACGGTTCGGCTGCTTGGGTCGACGGTGGGACGCCACGAAGGCGAGCTCCTTCTTCCTCGAGCCGCCGAAGGAACGCAACTCGGCAGCACCTTCGCTGCCACCCCGAATGAGTGATCTACCGCACGAAGGTTTGACCAGACACTAGTGACCCAGTTGTGATCAGTTCAAATCCTGCCGGGAAAAAACTTGCCCTCCGACCAGGTTCTTTACCTACAGCGCACGCTCTGTGCAGAGCACTTGACGGTGCGTCCCCCACGACTCCCGCCAATTCGGGCATTGGGGCCACTAGTTATGAAACGCGCGAAAGCCGCTTCAGCAACAAGGCGGACGTCACCGGACGCGCACCCGCCTTCGCCACCCCGTCGGCGACCTCCCGGTCCGTGGAGACCACGACCACCGGCCGGCCGGGCGGCTCCGCACGCACCAGCTGGCGGATCAGCTCGTCCGCCGTCACCCCGGCCTTCGAGAACAGCACCCGCACCCCGCGCGGCGGCGCGAGCAGCACCGGGGCCGCCAGCTCCGCCCCGTCGAAGACACACGTCATCTCCGCGCCCGTCTGCGCGGCCAGCATCGACAGCCCGCCCAGCAGCCGCAGCCGCTGCTTCTCCAGCGGCATCGTCGGATAGCCCGTCTTCGTCACGTTGTAGCCGTCGACCACCAGATGGGCCTGCGGCAGCGCCAACAACTGGTCCAGCAACGCCGGATCGGTCTCCGAGAGGGCACGCGCCGCGATGTCCTTCGGCGTCATCCGGCCCGGCTCCACCGCGTCCACCGTGTCGGCCGGCCGCGTCGAGACCGGCGGCAGGGCCAGCTCCCGGCGCAGCCCCTGGGCCGCGTCCAGCACCGTGTCCAGCAGCAGCCGCAGCCGCATGTCCTCGATGCTGCGCCCCTCGCGGGTGGCCCGGCGCGAGGTCTCCAGCGCCGTCTCCACCTCCGCGAGACGGGACTTCAGCCGCCGGCTCTCGCTCTCGGCCGCGGCCACCCGGGCAGCCGCGTCGCCACGGATCCCGTCGATCTCCGCATTCACCTTGCGCAGGGCCGCATCACCCCGCTTGACGTCGCTCAGAGCACTGCGGAGCTTGCGCTGAAGCGATTCCGCTTCCTTGCGCGCCGCGTCCAGCTCGACCCGTACCTGCTCCCCGCCCGAACGCTGCAGTTCCCGTACGTGGGCCAGCTCCTCGCGCAGCCGCTCCAGCTCGCGCCGGGCCTCCTCGCCCACCCGCTCGGCGTCGGCGCGCTGCGCCTCCTCGCCCGCGGCGGCCACCAGCTTGACCCAGCCGGCCGGCCGCAGGACGAAGGCGGCGGCCGCCACGTCCAGCGGATCCGCGGCGGCCGGCGGTGCACCGGCCTCCAGGGCCGCCGCCAGATCGGCCTGCGCCTCACGGAGCTTCTCGGCGACCCTGCTGCGGAACACGGCATCGGTCTCGACCGCCGCGGCCATGGCATTGCCCGCGAACTTGGCGCGCCGGGTCGGGGTGAACCGGGCATACTGCCGCAACTGCGCCGGGAGGTCCGCGACCGTCAGTGCGCCGAAGGCGTCCGAGACGAGCGCGACGACCCGGCGCCGCACGCCTTCCGGCAGCGGGTGGTCGAGCGCCTCGGCGGCGTCGCCGGCCGCATCGGCCGGCTCAGCGCCGCTTGCTGGCTCCACAATCCGTCACCCCTACCGTGATCTTCCTGTGGGTGCGCCTCCGTCAGGAGTCCGCGCCCGGCCTGTCCACGAGCTCGATCTGGTCCACCGCGTTGCACCAGCGACAGCGGACCGACTCGATGGTCTCATTGACCACCTCGCGCTCCTCGACCTTGGGCTCCCCGGCGAGGTCCAGGTGGACGTACTCCACGACCTTCGACGAACGGGTGACGTCGAATCGCGTGAGGTTGCCGCACAGGGTGCAGCGCCACCGGGTGGTGTCGGTCGGCAGGGGAACCGTCATCAGGCCGCTCTCTCCTTCGTAACTGATTCAATTAAAGCCGTCCGCGCCGCCGTATGCGTCGTCCTGCGGACCGCAGCTCGTAACCCTACGGCCTGCCACCGCTTCAGGTGGGTCCCCTTGCGTCATGCTCTGTCACATGATCGTAAGGTGGCGGGCCGTTCGCGAGGCTGCCCGGGGACCGGTGGTCACCCGGGCGCTGATCGCGGGCTGCGCCGTGGTGTTCGTCCTCGGCCCGGCCTCGGGACTCAACCCGGTCTACGGGACCGGGGAGGAGCTGCTCTCCAACGGCGCCGCGTACTTCCGGCGCTGGGGCGTGGTCCCGGACGAGCTGTTCACGGGCACCCCCCGGGCCTGGCTGACCCCGCTGACCGCGCTCTTCGTCCACGGCAGCTGGCTGCACCTGCTCGGCAACATGCTCTTCCTCCACGTCTTCGGCGCAATGGCGGAGGAGCGGATGGGCCGCCCGGCGTTCCTCTCCTTCTACCTCTGCACGGGCTACCTGGCGATGGCGACGTACGCGGCGGCCAACGCGGGGTCCCCGCAGACGCTCGTCGGGGCGTCCGGTGCGATCTCGGCCGTCCTCGGCGCCTTCCTCTTCCTGCTCCCGCGCGCGAGGGTGACGAGCCTGTTCCCGTTCCTCTTCTTCCTGCCGCTGCGGTTCCCGGCGTGGCTCGTGCTGCTGTTCTGGTTCGCCCTCCAATGGGTGGCGGCACAGCGCGCGGGAAGCGGGCCGGGAGTCGCCTATCTGGCCCATCTGGTGGGCTTCTCGCTCGGCTTCCTCTACGCGTGGGCCCGCTATCGGGGTGCGACTAGAGTGAGGCGACCAGCGACGGCCACCGAGGGAGACAGCCAGCCGTGATCACCGCGATCGTGCTCATCAAGACCAGCGTGGACCGGATCCCCGAGATCGCCGAGTCCATCGCCGCCCTCGAGAACGTCAGTGAGGTCTACTCCGTCACGGGCACGTACGACCTCATCGCGCTGGTCCGCGTGGCCCGTCACGAGAACCTGGCGGACATCATTCCCGGCCGCATCAGCAAGATCCCGGGCGTCGAGGCGACGGACACGCACGTGGCGTTCCGCACGTACTCGCAGCACGACCTGGAGGCGGCGTTCGCCATCGGCCTCGACGCGTAGCGCCGCCCTTCGGTGTCCCGGGTGCTGCCGGGTGCCCTGCGGGCGGCTCGGCGGTGTACGGCTCGCGGCGGTGTGCCGGGCGCTGCCCGGACCCGCGGGTTGCCCTGCGGGCGGCTCGGTGGTGTACGGCTCGCGGCGGTGTGCCGGGCGCTGCCCGGACCCGCGGGTTGCCCTGCGGGCGGCTCGGTGGTGTACGGCTCGCGGCGGTGTGCCGGGCGCTGCCCGGACCCGCGCCTCAATCGCCGGCGAGGCTGAATGGTGCGGGCATGCCGGCCTGGGCCGGTGCGTGGGGCCGGGGCGGGGTGTCTCCTCGGCTCGGCGCGCGCGGGCATGTCTCGGCCGTACCCGGTGGTCGCGCCTCGTCCTGCGGGGACACCCCGCCCCGTCCCCACTCCCCTCCGCCGACACCCCCCGAGGCCAGGTCCCGGGCACGGTCGGAGCCTGCCTTGGGGCGGGGACACGCAGGAGGGTCCCCGCAGGACGAGGCGCGACCCCCGCCGTACGGCCATGACGCCGCCGCGCGCGCCGAGCCGAGGAGATCCTCGTGCGGGGCACCGACCCACCCGAGATCCGGCACATCAAGCCTCGCCGGCGTTTGAGGCGCGGGGTCCGGGGCGGAGCCCCGAGCAACGGCGCGGCGGCGCGTCAGACGGCCGGGACGCAGCGGCCCTCTTCCGTGCGGTACTGCCACTTCGCGCCGTCCGCGACGAGTTCCTTCACCGCCCGGACGAACCGCTCCACGTGCTCGTCAGGGGTGCCCGCGCCGAAGCTGACGCGGATGGCGTTGAGGGAGCGCTCGCCCGGGGCGGCCTCCGGGGCTCCGCACTCGCCCTGCGCCTGCGGCTCGCTGCCCAGCAGGGTGCGGACCAGCGGGTGGGCGCAGAACAGCCCGTCGCGCACGCCGATGCCGTATTCCGCGGACAGCGCCGCCGCGAAGTGCGAGCTGTTCCAGCCGTCCACCACGAAGGAGATGACGCCGACCCGCGGGGCGTCGTCACCGAAGAGGGACAGGATCCGGACCGCCGGGACCTCCGCCAGGCCTTCGCGGACCTTCGCGATGAGGTGGCGTTCGCGGGCGACGAGGTGGTCGAAGCCGGCCTCGGTCAGGGCCTTGCAGGCCGAGGCGATGGAGTAGACGCCGATGACGTTCGGGGAGCCGGCTTCGTGGCGGGCGGCGGTGGTGTGCCATTCGACGTCCACGCCGCCGTCCTCGCGCCGGGCCACCTTGCGGGAGGCACCGCCACCGGCCAGGTACGGCTGCGCCTGCTGCAGCCAGTCGGCGCGCCCGGCGAGCACGCCCGAGCCGAAGGGCGCGTAGAGCTTGTGTCCGGAGAAGGCGACCCAGTCGACGTCGAGTTCCTGTACGGAGACGGGGTGGTGCGGGGCCAGTTGGGCGGCGTCCAGCACGATGCGCGCGCCGTGGGCGTGCGCGGCGGCGGCGAGTTCCTTCACCGGCCACAGTTCACCGGTGACGTTGGAGGCGCCGGTGACGCAGACCAGCGCCGGGCCGTGGGGGTCGCGGTCGGCGAGCGCGCGCTCCAGGGTGGCGACGGCCTCGGCGGGGGTGCACGGTGCGTTGAGGTAGGTGACGTGCGCGTCCACCCACGGCAGGAGGGAGGCGTGGTGCTCGGTCTCGAAGACGAACACCTGGCAGTCGGCGGGGAGTACGGCGGCCAGCAGGTTCAGCGAGTCGGTGGTGGAGCGGGTGAAGACGACCTGGTCGGTGGGGCGGCAGTCGAGGAACTCGGCGACCGTGACCCGGCTCTGCTCGAAGAGGTCGGTGGAGAGCTGCGAGAGGTATCCGGCGCCGCGGTGCACGCTGCCGTAGTACGGGGCGTACGCGGCCACGTCGTCCCAGACGCGCTGCAGGGCGGGGGCGCTGGCGGCGTAGTCGAGGGCCGCGTAGGTGACCTCGCCGCCGGTGACGAGGGGGACGGTGACGTCGCGGCCGAGGACGGCGAGCGGCTCGGCACAGGCGGGGTCCACGACGGTGGCGGTGGTGGTGGCGACGGCGGCGTTCAGGGATGCGGACATGGCGGTATCTCCCGGCAGGCAGGGCTGAATGGCTTCGGTGTGCCCGTACGCGGGTACGGGAATGTCCTCGGAAATGACGTGGGGGTGCACGGAAGCGACCCTGGTCCGAGGGTGAAGTGGGGGCGGAGTCGCCCTATCGCATTCGCTTGCTCACGGAAAACGCTCCTCGAGAGACCAGGACCCCTGGTGTCGAGGGATCCGCGCTTGCCGTAGGCCTTGCTGCCTACGACCTGGTCATCACCCGGGGCACCCCGCCACGGAAGGAGGGTTGCCGGACAGCAAGCCGGGGCCTAAACGCTGTCACTCGTGACCTGGTCAGCATCCTGCCACATGATCGTGCGTACGCAAGACCCCGGTCCGCATGGTGGACCGGGGTCGTCGTTTTCGCGCCGTTCGGCCGCGCTAGGCGTTGCTGGCCGTCACCCAGCGCTCGAGGGCGGCCAGGGCCGCGCCCGAGTCGATCGACTCCGCGGCGCGGGCCATGCCGGCGGCGATCTGCTCCTCCAGGGTGCCTTCGGTGGGGTCGAGGGCCACCAGGGCGGCCGCCGAGTTCAGCAGTACGGCGTCACGGACCGGGCCCGTCTCGCCGGCCAGCAGGCGTCGGGCCACGTCCGCGTTGAAGGAGGGGTCCCCTCCGGCCAGGGCGGAGACGTCGACCAGGGAGATGCCGACGTCACGCGGGTCGAAGCGCTGTTCGGTGACCTTGCCGTCGCGGACCCACCAGATCCGCGAGGTCGACGCCGTGGTCAGTTCGTCCAGGCCGTCGTCGCCGCGGAAGACCAGCGCGGAGGAGCCGCGCTCGGCGAGGACGCCCGCGACGATGGGGGCCATGCGGGGGTCGGCCACGCCCGAGGCCTGGGCCCGCACCCGGGCCGGGTTGGTGAGCGGGCCGAGGATGTTGAAGGTGGTGCGGATGCCGAGCTCCTTGCGGGCGGCCGCCACGTGGCGCAGGGCCGGGTGGAACTTCACCGCGAAGCAGAAGGTGATGCCGGCCTCCTCGGCGACCTCGACGACCCGTGCGGTGCTGAGGTCGAGGTTGACGCCGAGCTTCTCCAGGACGTCCGAGGACCCGCTCGACGAGGACGCCGCCCGGTTTCCGTGCTTGACGACCTTGGCTCCGGTGCCGGCCACCACGATCGCGGACATCGTGGAGATGTTCACCGTTTTGGCCCCGTCGCCGCCGGTGCCGACGATGTCCACGGTCCGGCCGGGCACCTCGATCAGGTTGGCGTGCGCGTACATCGCCCGTACGAGGCCGTTGATCTCCTCGACGGTCTCCCCCTTGGCCCGCAGCGCGACGGTGAAGCCGGCGATCTGGGCGTCGGTGGCCTCCCCGCGCATGATCCGGTCCATCGCCCAGGCGGTGTCCTCGGCGCGCAGGTCCCGGCCGGTCAGCAGAGCGTCGAGAACGCCCGGCCAGCCACGGGCCGCCACGCTGTCGCCGCCTGCCGGGGTCGCAACGTTCATGGTCCGCTCCTGCTGTTGGTGGGCCGTCCCCATATTCTCCGCCCACGTCGAATGGGTCGGGGTTCAGCCTATCCAGCCCCGGTTACGGCAAAGAGCCCCGTCCGGACACTGGACGGGGCTCTTGCCGTGGCGACACCAGGACTGACCGAAATCAGTCCCTCATGCGGTCATGCGTTGCGCGCGGGGATCAGTGGTGGCCGTGGCCGGACTGGATCTCCTTGTATTCCTCCACCGTGGGCTTCGGAATCTGGTTGTTCTCGCCGTAGAAGCCCTTGCTGAGCTTCGCGCGGAGCTTCTCGGTGGCCTTCACCTTGCGCTCGACACCGTTCTCGTCGACCGTGGGGCCGATCTCGATCGGCTTGTACTGCTCGTGCGCGGTGAGGGTGTGCAGCTTGCCCTGCGGGAGCGGCTCGTGGACCTCGACGAACTCACCGTGCGGCAGACGCTTGATGATGCCGGTCTCGCGACCGTGCAGCACCTTGTCGTGGTCCCGGCGCTGGAGGCCGAGGCAGATCCGCTTGGTGACGATGAAGGCGAGGACCGGGACGACGAAGAAGCCGATCCGGACGAACCAGGTGATCGAGTTGATCGAGAGGTGGAAGTACTGCGCGAACATGTCGTTTCCACCGCCGATCAGGAGCACGATGTACTCCGCGATCCAGGCGACACCGAAGGCCGTACGGGTCGGGACGTTGCGCGGGCGGTCCAGGATGTGGTGCTCGCGCTTGTCCCCGGTGACCCAGGACTCGATGAAGGGCCAGACGGCGATCGCGCCGAGCACCAGCGGGAAGAGCAGCAGCGGGATGAACACGCCCAGGACGAGCGTGTGGCCCCACAGGTTGATCTCCCAGCCGGGCATGGCCCGGATCAGGCCTTCCGGCATACCCATGTACCAGTCGGGCTGCGCACCGGTGGACACGTGGTCCGGGCGGTACGGGCCGAGCGCCCAGATCGGGTTGATCGAGGCGATCGCCGCGACGGCCGCGATGACACCGAAGACCAGGAAGAAGAAGCCTCCGGCCTTGGCCATGTAGACCGGCAGCAGCGGCATGCCGACGACGTTGTTGTTCGTCTTGCCGGGACCCGCGTACTGGGTGTGCTTGTGGTAGAAGACCAGGATCAGGTGGGCCACGAGCAGGCCCATCATGATGCCGGGCAGCAGCAGGATGTGCACCGAGTAGAACCGTGCGACGAAGTCGCCGCCCGGGAACTCCCCGCCGAACAGGAACATCGACAGGTACGTGCCGACGACCGGGACGGACAGGATGGCGCCCTGCATGAAGCGGACACCGGTACCCGAGAGCAGGTCGTCCGGCAGCGAGTAACCGGTGAAGCCGGTGAACATGCCGAGGACCAGCAGCAGGAAGCCGAAGATCCAGTTGACCTCACGGGGCTTGCGGAAGGCGCCGGTGAAGAAGACGCGCATCATGTGCACGATCATCGCCGCGACGAAGATCAGTGCCGCCCAGTGGTGGATCTGACGGATCAGCAGGCCACCGCGGACGTCGAAGCTGATGTCCAGGGTCGAGGCGAAGGCCTCGGACATCATGACGCCCTGCATCGGCACGTACGAGCCGTGGTACACGACCTCGTTCATGCTCGGGTGGAAGAACAGCGTCAGGTACACACCCGTGAGGATGATGATGATGAAGCTGTAGAGGCAGATCTCACCCAGCATGAAGGACCAGTGGTCCGGGAAGATCTTGCGCATGTTGGCCTTGGCGAGGCTGTAGATGCCCAGGCGGCCGTCCGCCCAGTCCGCTACTCGCTCGCCGGCGGGCGCCTTGCCCGCCTTGCCGGCCGGTGACTTGGTAGAGGCAGTGCTCATCCGCGCTCCCAGAATGCAGGACCGACGGGCTCTTCGAAGTCGCCGAGCGCTTCGAGGAAGCCTTCGTCATTCACGCCGATCCGCAGCTGCGGAAGCGCGTGACCGGCCGGGCCGAAGATGACACGGGCGCCGTCGGAGAGGTCGAAGGTGGACTGGTGGCACGGGCAGAGCACGTGGTGCGTCTGCTGCTCGTACAGGCTGATCGGGCAGCCGACGTGGGTGCAGATCTTGGAGTAGGCCACGATCCCGTCGTGGGACCACTCCAGTTCCTGCTTGTCCTTGATGTCGTCCGGCTGGATGCGGACGATCATCAGGGCGGCCTTGGCGATCTGGACCTGGAAGTCGTGCTGCTCCTCCTCCAGGCCTTCCGGCATGGCGAAGGTCAGCGAACCGACGAGGACGTCCTCGGGACGCAGCGGCTCCATCGTGTTCTGGTTGATGAGCAGCTTGCCCTTGGCCCAGAGGGTCTTGCGCAGCTTCTCCTCGGGCAGGGGGCCCAGGTCGCGCATGATCATCACGGCGGACAGCGGCAGCATGGCCAGCGCGCCCAGCATCGTGTTGCGGATCAGCGGACGCCGGCCGATGCCGGACTCGTTCGCACCGTCCGCGAAGTCCTGCAGGACCTTGGCCTTGACCTCCGGCGGAGCGGCGATCTCGTGGCGCTCGTCGGCGACCTCGACGTCGGACATCAGGGTGCGGGCCCAGTGGACCGCGCCCGCGCCGATGCAGAAGAGAGCCGTGCCCAGGGTCATGCCCAGGGAGAAGTTGAGCGCGCTCACCTTCCCGATGGGGAAGATGTAGACGATCTTGTCGACCGGGAAGATCACGTAGGACGCGATGAAGCCGATCGTGGCCAGCATCGAGAGCGTGAAGAGCATCGCGACGGTGCGCTCGGAGCGCTTCGCCGCCCGCTCGTCGATGTCCTGGATGCGCGGCTTGTGGACCGGCAGGCCCGGGTCCGCGAACGGGTCGTCCGCGACCGCTACGCCACCGTGGTGGGCGTCGCCCTGCTCGCTCGGCAGGTGCTTGTCTTCGGGAATCTCTTGGCTACTCATGACTTCTTGGCCTTAGCGGTGTGGGCCGCGACCCAGACGGCGACAGCGATCAGCGCACCCAGAGCGAAGATCCAGCCGAACAGACCCTCGGAGACGGGGCCGAGGCCACCGAGCTTGAGACCACCGGGGTTGGTCGACTTCTCACCGTTCACGTTCTGGAGGTACGCGATGATGTCCTTCTTCTGCTTCTCCGGCATGGTGCTGTCGGGGAAGGAGGGCATGTTCTGCGGGCCGGTCTGCATGGCCTCGTAGATGTGCTTCGGCGAAACGTCCTCAAGGTTGGGGGCGTACTTGCCGTTCGTCAGCGCGCCGCCCTCACCGGTGAAGTTGTGGCACTGCGCGCAGTTGTTGCGGAACAGCTCACCACCGTTGGCGATGTCGGCACCTGCCGTGTCGTACTGCTTCTCGGTCGGCGTGATCGGACCGGCGCCGAGGGACGCGATGTACGCGGCCAGCTGGTCGATCTGCGCCTGGGTGTAGATGACGGGCTTCTTCGGCACCTGGGCGCCGGGCTGCTGGGCGGGCATGCGGCCCGTGCTCACCTGGAAGTCGACGGCCGCGGAGCCGACGCCGACCAGGCTCGGGCCGTCAGAGGAACCCTGACCGCCGGTTCCGTGGCAGCTTGCGCAACCCACGGCGTAGAGCTTCTTGCCCTCCTCGATGGCGAGGGACTGGGCGGTTTCATCGGCCTGCGCCTTGCCCGCGGGAGCAAAGGCGGCGTACAGCCCCCCAGTGGCCGCCAGCGCGAGGAGTAGAACGACGACCGCCGCCAGCGGATGGCGTCGTCGTGCGGAGAGCTTTTTCACGGATTACCCCGGTGTCAGGATCTTCTGCGTCGGTGTGTCTGGATGGAGTGCCGGGTCTTGCCCGGTGACGTGTTCGCTACTTGATCAGGTAGATCGTGGCGAAGAGGCCGATCCAGACGACATCGACGAAGTGCCAGTAGTAGGACACGACGATGGCCGACGTGGCCTGTTCGTGGGTGAACCTCTTGGCCGCGTACGTCCGGCCGAGGACCAGCAGGAAGGCGATGAGACCGCCCGTCACGTGCAGACCGTGGAACCCGGTGGTCAGGTAGAAGACCGAGCCGTACGGACCGGACGAGAGGCTCATGCCCTCGTGCTTGACCAGCTCGGTGTACTCGAACACCTGGCCGCCAATGAAGATCGCACCCATGACGAACGTGATGATGAACCACGTCCGGAGCTTCTTCACGTCACCGCGCTCGGCGGCGAATACGCCGAGCTGGCAGGTGAGCGAGGAAAGCACCAGGATCGTCGTGTTCGTCGCCGAGAAGGGCAGGTTCAAGGCCGAGGCCTGCTCTGTCCAGTACTCGGGTCCTGTCACGGATCGCAGGGTGAAGTACATCGCGAAGAGGGCCGCGAAGAACATCAGCTCGGAACTCAACCAGATGATGGTTCCGACGCTGACGAGGTTCGGCCGGTTGACCGTCGGGTGCGCGTGCCCGGTATCTACTGTCGTTGCTGTCGCCACGACCGACATTATGTCGGTCGCTTATCCCGCCCTCACCCCGGGGGGTGCCGTTCGGAGTGTCAGGGGCGTGTGCAAGGCCCGAACGGCCCATCAGATGACCTCTGGGGGATGCCCCGTGCTTCCCTCGGCGAACCGATGTTGACAGGGGGACGGGAGGAGTAGCATCCCGCGCAACATCAACGTGATTCACGGGCACACGTGGAGGAACGAAATGCGGGCGACTGCGCGGGTTCTGGTCTACAGCGACGACGCGGGCACCCGGGAGCAGGTGCGGCTGGCGGCAGGACGCAGGCCCGCCGCGGACCTGCCGCCGGTGGAGTTCCTGGAGTGCGCCACGCTGCCGGCGGTGCTGACGGAGCTGGATGCGGGCGGCATCGACGTGTGCGTGCTGGACGGCGAGGCGGTCCCGGCCGGGGGCATGGGCGTGTGCCGGCAGATCAAGGACGAGATCTTCCGGTGTCCGCCGGTGCTGCTGCTGATGGGGCGGCCCCAGGACGCCTGGCTGGCCACGTGGAGCCGCGCCGACGCGGCGGTGACCCTTCCGGTGGACCCGGTGCCGTTCGCGGACGCCCTGGCGGGCCTTCTGAGGACGCGCCTGTCGCTGGACGCCTGAGCCGGCTCCTCCGTACGCCCTGTGGGGCCGTACGCGCCCGGCTGGGGCCCGTTCGGGTGAATGATCCGGTGCATCCTCCCCCCGGACGGCGTCCGGGGGGAGGCGGCTGGTTCCTGACCGCTCAGACGGTGGGCCGCAGGCGGGCCTGGTCGACGGGGCTGCGGCCTTCCTGGGTGCCCTTGAGGAGGGCGCTGCCCTGGCGCCAGTCCTTCCAGTCCATGTTCCAGTCGCCGAAGCCGTTGCCGAAGATGTCCATGTCGTCGCCGATGCTGTTGATCACCTGGACGATGTCGCCCTCGGTGATGTTCTCGTAGAACCAGGCGGCGTTGCCGGTGCTCATGCCGGTGCAGCCGTGGCTGACGTTCTCGTAGCCCTGGGAGCCGACGGACCACGGCGCGGCGTGGACGTATTCACCACTCCAGGTGACGCGGGTGGCG
This sequence comes from Streptomyces sp. Sge12, assembly GCF_002080455.1. Taxonomy (NCBI): domain Bacteria; kingdom Bacillati; phylum Actinomycetota; class Actinomycetes; order Kitasatosporales; family Streptomycetaceae; genus Streptomyces; species Streptomyces sp. Sge12. The sequence goes on along the minus strand of NZ_CP020555.1, from coordinate 5,642,833 downwards.
TAGTAGACGGGCAGGTTGTAGTACTCGCTGCCGCCGATGCCAACGGTGTCACCGCGCATCTGTACGAAGTACTGCTTGCCAAGCACCACCTTGATGCCGTTGCGGGTGGAGAAGCCGGGCTTTCCGGTGGTCACCGGAATGGTGTTGATCACTTCTCCGTTGCGCTTGAACGTCAGGTAGTGCGAGGAGGCGTCGGTGGTGACCTCGACCCGGTCCCCGATCTCCAGCTTCAGCGGCTTGGCCACGGCCCCGTGGAGCTCGTCGGTGATCCTGACGCCCTCCAGGTTGCTCCGTACCGAGACGGCGGTGTTGGCGGGCCAGTAGTCCTTGGGCCGGTAGTGGATGTGCTTGTCGTCCACCCAGTGCCAGGCGCCCTCGACGCCGGCCGGGGCGTCGACGACGAGGCCCCGTTCGACGATGGCGCGGGCGGCCTTGTCCTTGACGGGCTCGCTGAGTTCGGCGGTGATGGGCTGTCCGACGCCGTACTTGCCCTCGTCCGGGCCGAACTCGACCTTGAGGATCCCCTTCGACGGGGTGGTGTCGAAGGTGAGCGTGCGCTGCCCGGGAGCGCCCCGCTCGTCCTCGGTGCTCACGGTGACCGTGTAGCGGACGCCTGCGGCCATCGAGGTCGTGCTGTGCCAGCGGTCCCCCTTGGCGCTGAGTTCGCCCGCCAGGCGGCGTCCGTGGGTGTCCACGGCCAGCACGTCGGTGATCCGGCCACCGCCGCTCTTGGCGGTGATTTCGAGGGGCCGGTCGGGGTCCACGGGGCGGCTGCCGGCGCTCTGGTTGAAGGCGACCTGATCGCCCGCGTCGTACGGGCGGGCGGACAGCGGGTTCTTGTCGCCGGACCCGCATGCGGTGGCCCCGGCCCCGAGGGACGCGACCAGCAGGGAGCAGCTGAGTACCGTCCAAAGACGCGGTGAGTGCTTCATGGAGCCAACGCTATGAAGATATGACAATTACGGCGCGCGGTGTGACTGCAAACGAGGGGCCCGGGCTCCTCTGAGAGGTGCCCGGGCCCCGGTAAAGCTCGCGGCGCGGCCGCGGAAGTACTGCTACTGGTTCTGGTTCTCACCGCGGTAGTACTCGTACACCCAGCCCCACAGACCGATGAGGATCAGCGGAGCGGAGAAGTACATGAGCCACCAGCCGAAGACGACGCCCATGAAGGCGAAGGCTCCACCGATCGCCAGCGAGAGCGGCTGCCAGCTGTGCGGGGAGAAGAACCCCAGCTCGCCCGCCTCGTCGGCGACGTCGGCCTCCAGGTTGTCCTGGGCCATCTCGTCCACGCGCTTGGCCGTGAAGGCCAGGTAGTAGCCGATCATGACGCTCAGGCCGAAGGCCAGGAAGAGCGCGGTGGTACCGACGGGCTCCTTCGACCACACGCCGTACACGACGGCCATGATCAGGATGAAGAAGGAGAGCCAGAGGAACATCTTGCCCTGGATCTTCACTTGCCGGCCTCCTTGCCGCCGGTGACGGCCGGGGCCGCGACGCTGTGGTCCTCGAGGTGGTCGAGGGCCGCGATCTCAGGGTGGTGCAGGTCGAACGCCGGGGACTCGGAACGGATCCGCGGCAGGGTGAGGAAGTTGTGCCGCGGCGGCGGGCAGGACGTCGCCCACTCGAGCGAACGGCCGTAGCCCCACGGGTCGTCGACCTCGACCTGCTTGCCGTACTTGGCCGTCTTCCACACGTTGTAGATGAACGGCAGCATCGACAGGCCGAGCACGAAGGAGCTGATCGTCGAGATCGTGTTCAGCGCGGTGAAGCCGTCGGCGGCGAGGTAGTCCGCGTAACGACGCGGCATGCCCTCGGCACCGAGCCAGTGCTGCACCAGGAAGGTGCCGTGGAAGCCGATGAACAGCGTCCAGAACGTGATCTTGCCGAGGCGCTCGTCCAGCATCTTGCCCGTGAACTTCGGCCACCAGAAGTGGAAGCCGGCGAACATCGCGAACACCACGGTGCCGAAGACGACGTAGTGGAAGTGCGCGACGACGAAGTACGAGTCGGAGACGTGGAAGTCCATCGGGGGCGAGGCCAGGATGACGCCGGTCAGACCACCGAAGGTGAAGGTGACCAGGAAGCCGATCGTCCAGAGCATCGGGGTCTCGAAGGACAGCGAGCCCTTCCACATGGTGCCGATCCAGTTGAAGAACTTCACACCGGTCGGTACCGCGATCAGGAAGGTCATGAAGGAGAAGAACGGCAGCAGCACACCACCGGTGACGTACATGTGGTGGGCCCACACGGTCACGGAGAGACCGGCGATCGCGATCGTCGCGGCGATCAGGCCGATGTAGCCGAACATCGGCTTGCGGCTGAAGACCGGGATGATCTCGGAGACGATGCCGAAGAACGGCAGCGCGATGATGTACACCTCTGGGTGCCCGAAGAACCAGAAGAGGTGTTGCCAGAGCAGTGCGCCGCCATTGGCCGCGTCGAACACATGCGAACCGAACTTGCGGTCGGCCTCCAGCGCGAAGAGCGCGGCGGCCAGGACCGGGAAGGCGAGCAGGACCAGCACACCGGTCAGCAGCACGTTCCAGGTGAAGATCGGCATGCGGAACATCGTCATGCCGGGAGCGCGCATGCAGATGATCGTGGTGATGAAGTTGACCGAGCCGAGGATCGTGCCGAAGCCGGAGAAGGCCAGACCCATGATCCACATGTCGGCGCCGATGCCCGGCGAGCGGACCGCGTCCGACAGCGGGGAGTAGGCGAACCAGCCGAAGTCGGCGGCGCCGTTCGGCGTGACGAAGCCGGCCACCGCGATGGTCGAGCCGAAGAGGTACAGCCAGTACGCGAACATGTTCAGCCGCGGGAACGCCACGTCGGGCGCGCCGATCTGCAGCGGCATGATCCAGTTCGCGAAGCCCGCGAAGAGCGGGGTGGCGAACATCAGCAGCATGATCGTGCCATGCATGGTGAACGCCTGGTTGAACTGCTCGTTCGACATGATCTGCGTGCCCGGACGGGCCAGCTCGGCGCGCATGAAGAGCGCCAGCACGCCGCCGATCAGGAAGAACACGAACGATGTGACCAGGTACATCGTGCCGATGGTCTTGTGGTCGGTCGTGGTCATCCACTTCACGACCACGTTGCCCGGCTGCTTGCGCCGTACCGGCAGCTCGTTCTCATACGAGTCGGCGGCGGCACCCTGGGATTCGTTGAGGATGCTCACAGTTTGTTCACTTCCGCATTCCGGGCCGGGTCGGTCTGCTGGATGCCGGCCGGGAGGTAGCCGGTCTGACCCTTCTCCGCGAGGTCCTTCAGGTACGCCCGGTACTCCTCGGGGGAGACGACCTTGACGTTGAAGAGCATCCGGGAGTGGTCAACGCCGCAGAGCTCGGCGCACTTGCCCATGAAGGTGCCGTATTCGGACGGGGTGACCTCGAAGACGTTGGTGTGGCCCGGAATGACGTCCTGCTTGAACAGGAACGGGACCACCCAGAAGGAGTGGATCACGTCGTTCGACGACAGGATGAAACGGACCTTCTCGCCCTTGGGGAGGACCAGGGTCGGACCCGGGTTGCCCGTCTGCGGGTTCCGGTCGCCGGGGACGCCCTTCTCGTAGACGCCTTCGGCGCCGGCCGGGAAGTCCTTGGTGAAGCGGTCCGGGATGGAGGCGAGCTCCTTGGGAACCTCGCCCGCCTTCGGGGTCGCCGCTTCGCCGTCGACGTTCTCGATGTAGTTGAAGCCCCAGCTCCACTGGAAGCCGATCACGTTGATCGTGTGCGGCGGCTTCGGGGTGAGGGCCAGGAGCTTCGACTCGTCACGAGCGGTGAAGTAGAAGAGCACCGAGACGATGATGAGCGGGACCACGGTGTACAGCGCCTCGATGGGCATGTTGTACCGGGTCTGAGCCGGGACCTCGATCTTCGTCCGGCTGCGCCGGTGGAAGATGACGCTCCAGATGATCAGGCCCCACACGAGGATGCCCGTGACGAGCGCGGCCGCCCAGGATCCCTGCCACAGGGAGAGGATGCGCGGCGCCTCCTCGGTTACCGGAGTCGGCATTCCGAGGCGGGGGAAGTCTTTCCATGTATACGAGCAACCAGTGGCGGTCGCCAGGACCACGCCCGCAGTCAGCGCCTGCAGCAGCTTCCGCCGCATCGGGCGCCGCGGCGAGCGGTCGGAGCCGTAGGGACTCACGTAGCGCCTTCCCGAGAGTCTCGGCCCGCGCGGCCGGCCGCGGCCGTGTTCGGGTCGGTCGCCGGCCCTGACGCAGGCAGGGGTTTGGATGTTTATGCGGACCAAACCCTACTGGACGCTATTTGGGGTCGCGCGGGGAGGGTGCCCAACGCGCCGCTACTGCCCCCGAAGGGATGGATCCGCCGTCCGGGGGACGGTGCGAATGGCCCTGAATGGCGGTGTCCGGAGCACATCTGACGCCCCCTGACCTCGAACGCTGCGGAGCCCGGGTTAGCGTGACCGGATGCCCTACTTCGACAGCGCGTCCGCCGCTCCCCTGCACCCCGTGGCCCGGCAGGCGTTGCAGGCTTCCCTGGACGAGGGCTGGGCGGATCCGGCCCGGCTGTACCGGGAGGGCAGGCGGGCCCGGCTGCTGCTGGACGCGGCGCGGGAGGCCGCCGCGGAGGCGGTGGGATGCCGCGCCGACGAGCTCGTGTTCACTCCTTCGGGGACGCACGCGGTTCACACCGGCGTGGCGGGGGTCCTCGCGGGGCGCCGGCGGGTCGGAAACCATCTGGTCGCATCGGCGGTCGAACACAGTTCGGTATTGCACGCGGCGCAGGTGCACGAGGCGCTCGGCGGATCGGTGACCGAGGTCGCGGTGGACCGGTGGGGCGCGGTGACGCCCGCCGGCTATGCGGACGCGCTCCTCCCCGGGAGCGCCCTGGCCTGCCTCCAGTCGGCCAACCACGAGGTGGGCACGGTCCAGCCGGTGGCGGAGGTGGCCGAGGTCTGCGGGGCGGCCGGGGTGCCGCTGCTGGTGGACGCGGCCCAGTCACTGGCCTGGGGCCCGGTGGAGGGCGCCTGGTCCGTCCTGGCCGCGAGTGCGCACAAGTGGGGCGGCCCGCCCGGGGTCGGCCTGCTCGCGGTCCGCAAGGGGGTCCGCTTCTCCCCCCAAGGCCCAGCGGACGAAAGGGAGTCGGGGCGCTCCCCCGGCTTCGTGAACCTGCCCGCGATCGTGGCCGCGGCGGCGTCCCTGCGGGCCGTACGGGCCGAGGCGGACGCGGAGGCGGCCCGGCTGCGAGTGCTGGTGGACCGCATCCGGCGGCGCGTGGTGCGGCTGGTCCCGGACGTGGAGGTGGTGGGCGATCCGGAGCGGCGGCTGCCGCACCTGGTCACCTTCTCCTGCCTGTACGTCGACGGGGAGAGCCTGCTGCACGAGCTGGACCGGGCCGGCTTCTCGGTCTCCTCGGGCTCCTCCTGCACGAGCTCCACGCTGACCCCCAGTCACGTGCTGCGGGCGATGGGCGTGCTGTCGGAGGGGAACGTACGGGTGTCCCTGCCGCCGGGCACCCCGGCGGAGGAGGTCAACGCGTTCCTGGAGGTACTGCCCCGCGCGGTGGCCGGCGTACGGGAGCGGCTCGGCGTGTCGGAGCCCCCGGCCGTGGCGCCGGTGGCGGACTCGCTGGAGCTCGACACGCTGGGGCTGCGGTGTCCGCAGCCGGTGATCGAGCTGGCCCGGGCCATCGTGACGGTCCCGGTGGGCGGCACCGTCACGGTCGTCTCCGACGACGAGGTGGCCCGGCTGGACATCCCGGCGTGGTGCGCGATGCGGGGCCACACCTACGTGGGCGAGTCCCCCCGCCCCGTGGGCACGGCCTACACGGTCCGCCGCGCCCTCTGACCGGGCCGGGCCATATCCAACCCCGCCGGCGTTTGAGCAGGGGGCGCCTCCCAGCGGTAGCCGGGGGAGGGTCCGGGCGGAGCCCGGTGCCCGGCGGAGCCGGGTTCCCCGGGGCTCCGCCCGGACCCCGCTCCTCAAACGCCGGAGGGGCTGAATAAGGGGCCGGCGGGGGGAGTCCCGCCGGCGGGGCTGACATGGGACGGCGGGGCTACGCCAGGTGGGCGCGGACTTCCGCCGCCGCCTCGTCGCCGTACGCCTTGGTGAAGCGCTCCATGAAGTGGGCCCGGGCCAGGGTGTACTCCTGGGTGCCCAGCGTCTCGATGACCAGCGTCGCGAGCATGCAGCCCAGCTGCGCGGCCCGCTCCAGGCCGACGCCCCAGCCCAGACCGGTCAGGAACCCGGCGCGGAACGCGTCGCCGACACCCGTCGGGTCGACCTTCGCGGTCTCCTCGGGGCAGCCGACCACGATCGGGGCCTCGCCCACGCGCTCGATCTTGACGCCGTTGGAGCCCAGCGTGGTCACGCGGGTGCCGACCTTGGCCAGGATCTCCTCGTCGGTCCAGCCGGACTTCGACTCGATGAGGCCCTTCTCGTACTCGTTCGAGAAGAGGAAGGTCGCGCCCTCCATCAGGGTGCGGATGTTGTCGCCGTCCATGCGGGCGATCTGCTGCGAGAAGTCGGCGGCGAAGGGGATCCCGCGGGTGCGGCACTCCTCCGTGTGGCGCAGCATCGCCTCGGGGTCGTCCGCGCCGATGAGGACCAGGTCGAGGCCGCCCACCCGGTCGGCGACGGCCTTCAGCTCGATCAGCCGGGCCTCGCTCATCGCCCCCGTGTAGAAGGAGCCGATCTGGTTGTGGTCGGCGTCCGTGGTGCACACGAAGCGCGCGGTGTGCAGCACCTCGGAGATCCGGACGGACTCGGTGTCGACTCCGTGCCGGTCCAGCCAGGCGCGGTACTCGTCGAAGTCGTAGCCGGCGGCGCCGACGAGGATCGGGCGGCTGCCGAGCTGCCCCATGCCGAAGCAGATGTTCGGGCCGACCCCGCCCCGACGGACATCGAGGTTGTCGACGAGGAAGGAGAGGGAGACCGTGTGCAGCTGGTCCGCGACGAGCTGGTCGGCGAAACGGCCGGGGAAGGTCATGAGGTGGTCAGTGGCGATGGAGCCGGTGACTGCGATGCGCACGGCGAGGACGCTCCTGCTGAGGACGGCGAGGGACAGTCAAAACTACCCGGTCCGCGACCCCAGGCCGAACCCAAGAAACTACCCCTTAGTAGGTCTTTCTTCGCGTGAGCTCCGATGCCTACGGTGCCTCCATGACCTATACCGACGGTTTCGGCTACTCCGAGTACACCGCCGACAAGCGCGGCGCGGAAGCCCCACGACAGCCCGGCTTCGCCCGCCTGCTGGGTGACTGCGCCCGGATGGCCCCGCACTGGGCGGTCCCGGCGGGTCCCCGGCCGGTCCGCGTGGCTCCCTCGCAGATCCACGGGATCAGCGTGCCGCCCGCCTCGGCCCGGCTGATCGCCGCCACGTCCGTGTACGGGGACCAGTAGAAGGGAACCGGTTGCCCGCCGGCTCCGTCACACCCGCATCAGGTACGACGGAACCGGAGAAGGAGCGATGCGGTGACCAGCGAACAACCCGACACATCACGCGGCACTCGGCGGCGGCCCGCCTGGGCCGTCGCCTCGATCGCGGCCGCCGTCCTGCTGACGGGCGGCGGCACCGCGTACTGGGCGTCGACCGCCTACGGGGACGGCGGGTCGGGCCACCGTACGGGTGACAGCGCGGCCTCCGCGCCCCGCGACGCGGGAGACCCCTCGGGGCCGGGCATCGCCCCGGGGGAGCCCGACCCGTCCGGCGGCGGGGTGGTCTACCGGGCCGACGTGAAGCTTCCGGAGGCCCCGGCGAGCGCGCCGACGTACGCCCTGTCCGGCGAGGTCACCTCGGCGGAGGTGGCGCGGCTGGCGGCGGCCCTGGGCCTGCCGGGCGAGCCGCGGCTGAGCGGGGACGTCTGGCTGGCCGGGGAGGCCGCCGACGGGGTCGGGCCCCGGCTGACGGTGACCCGTACGGCACCGGGGACGTGGAACTTCGCGCGTTTCCAGGGGTCGGGCAGCGGGACGGGCAACGGCGCCGGGGACGACTGCGTGCGCGGCAAGGACACCTGCGGCCCGGCCACCCTGCCGCGGGACGCGGGCGGCGCGCCCCCGAACGCGGCCGGCGGGGCCGAGGCCGGCAAGCCGGTGTCCGAGGAGGCCGCCAGGGCCGCCGCGGCCCCGGTGCTGGCCGCCGCGGGGGTGGAGGGGGCGAAGCAGGACGCCCGGCTCACCCAGGGCGCGGTGCGGGTGGTGGCGGCCGACCCGGTGGTCGGCGGGCTGCCCACGCAGGGCTGGTCCACGAAGGTGAGCGTCGGCGGCGACGGCACGGTGGTGGGCGCCAACGGCGAGCTGAAGGCCCCCGCCCGGGCGGGCGAGCAGCAGGTGGTCGGGGCCGTGGAGGCGCTGGCCAGGCTGAACGAGAAGTCGGGCGGCGGGTCGGGCAACCCCGAGCCCAGCGGCTGCGCGAGCGCGGTCCCGCTGACGGCGGACGCCCCGGCGGCGGGCACGGACACGGTGCCGTGCAACCCGGAGCCGCGGCCGATGAAGCCCCCGCGGACGGAGACGGTACGGGGCGCCGTGCTCGGGCTGGTCCCCGGCACGGTGAACGGGGCGCAGGGGCTGGTTCCGGCCTGGCTCTTCGAGGTGGCGGGCCAGGGCGGTGGGCCCGGGCACACGGTGGCCCAGCCGGCCGCGGCCCAGGAGGACACCCCCGGCCCGGCGGACGGGCGTACCGTGCCCGGGTTCTCGTACGCGGAGGCCGACCGGAAGCTGACCGTGAACTTCTGGGGCAGCCCGTGCAGCACCTACGCCGTGGAGGCGCGGGAGCAGGCGGAATCGGTCATGGTGAAGATCACAGACACGCCGAAGAAGCCGGGTCAGGCCTGCATCATGCTGGCGCAGGAGATGTCCTCGACGGTGACGCTCCAGCAGCCGCTGGGCGACCGCAAGGTCGTCGACGCGACGACGGGCAAGCCGCTCCCCCGGCAGTAGGACGCAGCCGGCGCCCCGGGGCTCCGGGGCATGCGCGAGGGCCCGCCTCCGGGTCGGATTCGACCGGAGGCGGGCCCTCGCGTCATGCCGGGTGGTGCGGCCGTTCAGGCTCGGCGCTCGGGCCTAGCTGAACGAGTCGCCGCAGGCGCAGGAGCCCGTGGCGTTGGGGTTGTCGATCGTGAAGCCCTGCTTCTCGATGGTGTCGACGAAGTCGATGGAGGCGCCGTGGAGGTACGGGGAGCTCATCCGGTCCGTGACGACCTTCACACCGTCGAAGTCCTTCACGACGTCGCCGTCGAGGGAGCGCTCGTCGAAGAAGAGCTGGTAGCGCAGGCCGGAGCAGCCGCCGGGCTGGACGGCGACGCGCAGCGCCAGGTCGTCACGGCCTTCCTGCTCCAGCAGGGTCCTGACCTTCTCGGCGGCGGCGTCGGACAGGAGGATGCCGTCGCTCACAGTGGTCTTGTCGTCCTGTACGGACATCTGCATTCACTCCCGAAGTGGGCGGCTCCCCGCCGGAGGCGAGGAAACGTCGGACTCTTGCCGTCGGTGGCAACGAGCGGGACCGCGGATTCATTCCGGGACCCGACGCTTGTTTCAGATATTCCATGCTCGCACACCGCGCGCGGGGGCGGACCCGACGAATCGTGGGCTGATGCGTCACATTGACACTATCGGCATCGTCAAACTGACGTGAAGCGGTTATGATAGATAACGTCAAGTAGACGAGAAGTCGTAGTGATGATCCAGAAATCCCTTGTCGCAGAACAGAAAGGGTGCGTGTCGTGACCACCGCCCAGCCTTTGGACGTCCAGCCGACGCCCCTCGCCCTGCTGCTGCTCGGCCGTGAGGCCGACCCCAAGAGCGAGCGCGGGGTGGAGTGCCCCGGCGACCTGCCCTCGCCGTCGGACCCGAACCTGGTGGCGCGGGCCCGCGCGGCCAAGGAGAAGCTCGGGGACAAGGTCTTCATCCTGGGCCACCATTACCAGCGTGACGAGGTCATCGAGTTCGCGGACGTCACCGGGGACTCCTTCAAGCTGGCCAAGGACGCGGCCGCCAAGCCGGAGGCCGAGTACATCGTCTTCTGCGGCGTGCACTTCATGGCCGAGTCCGCGGACATCCTGACCTCGGACGACCAGAAGGTGGTCCTGCCGGACCTGGCCGCCGGCTGCTCGATGGCCGACATGGCCACCGCCGAGCAGGTCGCGGAGTGCTGGGACGTACTGACCGAGGCCGGTGTCGCCGACGCCACGGTGCCCGTCTCGTACATGAACTCCTCCGCCGACATCAAGGCCTTCACCGGCAAGCACGGCGGCACGATCTGCACCTCGTCCAACGCGAAGAAAGCCCTGGAGTGGGCGTTCGAGCAGGGCGAGAAGATCCTCTTCCTCCCGGACCAGCACCTGGGCCGCAACACCGCCGTCCGCGACATGGGCATGTCCCTGGACGACTGCGTGCTCTACAACCCGCACAAGCCGAACGGCGGCCTGACGGTCGAGCAGCTGCGGAACGCCAAGATGATCCTGTGGCGCGGGCACTGCTCGGTGCACGGCCGGTTCTCGGTCGACTCGGTCAACGACGTCCGCGCCCGGATCCCCGGCGTGAACGTCCTGGTCCACCCCGAGTGCAAGCACGAGGTCGTGGCGGCCGCGGACTACGTCGGCTCGACGGAGTACATCATCAAGGCGCTGGAGGCGGCCCCGGCCGGCTCCAAGTGGGCCATCGGCACCGAGCTGAACCTGGTCCGCCGTCTGGCGAATCGATTCGCTGCCGAGGACAAGGAAGTCGTCTTCCTCGACAAGACGGTCTGCTTCTGCTCGACCATGAACCGCATCGACCTGCCGCACCTGGTGTGGACCCTGGAGTCCCTGGCCGAGGGCAACCTCGTCAACCAGATCCAGGTCGACAAGGAGACGGAGAGCTTCGCGAAGCTCGCCCTGGAGCGGATGCTGGCGCTCCCGTAGCCCCTCCCCTCCCCCGCATGCCCGAAGGGGCGGCTCCTGTGCAGGAGCCGCCCCTTCGGGCATGGGGCATCCGGTCGGGCGGGCCGAGTGGCTCGGCCCGCCCGGGCCGGTCGGAAGCGGGCCGGTCAGACGCGGGCCGGGGTGTCGTCCGAGGAGTCGGACGGGGCCGGGACCACCGTCAGGCGGGCCGTCTTCTTCGCGCGGCGGCGCTCCTTGCGGAGTTCGACCATCGTGTAGAGGGTCGGCACCAGCAGCAGCGTCAGCAGGGTGGAGCTGACCAGGCCGCCGATCACCACGACCGCGAGCGGCTGCGAGATGAAGCCGCCCTCGCCGGTGACGCCGAGCGCCATCGGGAGCAGCGCGAAGATCGTCGCCAGGGCCGTCATCAGGATCGGGCGCAGTCGGTGCCGGCCGCCCTCGATGACCGCTTCGACGACGCCCAGACCCTGGGCGCGGTACTGGTTGACCAGGTCGATCAGGACGATCGCGTTGGTCACGACGATGCCGATGAGCATCAGCATGCCGATCATCGCCGGGACGCCCATCGGGGTGCCCGTGACGAGCAGCAGGCCCAGGGCGCCGGTCGCCGCGAACGGGATGGAGACCAGCAGGATCAGCGGCTGGACCAGTGAGCGGAACGTCGTGACCAGCAGCATGAACACGATCGCGATGGCCGCGAGCATGGCCAGGCCGAGCGAGCCGAAGGCCTCGTCCTGGTCCTCGGAGACGCCGCCGATGGAGGCCGTGGCGCCGTCCGGCAGGTCCAGCGCCTTGAGCTTGGTCTGGAGCTCGGCGCTGACCGCGCCGGTGTTGTCGCCGAGCGGCCGGGCGGTGACGGTGGCGGCGCGGGCGCCGTCGATCCGGGTCATCGCGACGGGGCCGGGGACCTCCTTGACCTCGGCGATGTCGCCGAGCTTGACCGGGCCGACCGGGAGCGCCTGCAGTTCGGCCAGGGTGGTGGCCGGCTGCGCGGACTTGATGACGATGTCCCGCTCGGTGTCGTCCAGTACGGCCTTGCCCGCCGGGTTGCCCCGTACGGCCTGCGCGACGATCGCGCCGAGCGCGGCCTGGTTCAGGCCGGCCTCGGCCGCCTTGGGGGTGGCCGTCACGGAGATGCGGGGCACGGACTGGGACAGGTCGCTCTGCACGTCGGCGACGTTCTTGAGCTTCGCCACCTCGGCGCGGACCTGCTCGGCCGCCTCGGCGAGGACCTTGGCGTCGCCGGCCTTGACGACCACGCTGAGGTTCTGGCTGCCGAAGCCGTCGCCCGCCACGATGCGGGTCTCGCCGATGCCGTCGAGGGCGGCCAGCTTGTCCTCGATGCCCTTCTTGACGGAGTCCGCCTTGCCGGAGTCCTTCAGGGTGACCTGGTACGAGGCCTGGTTGGAGCCCGTACCGCCGCCGAAGGCCGCGAGGAAGCCGGAGGAACCGACGGTGACCTGGTAGCTCTTGACGCCGTCGACCGAGCCCAGGACCTTCTCGATCTTGCGGCTCGCCTCGTCGGAGGCGGCCAGAGAGGTGCCGGGGGCCAGCTCCTGCTTGACCGTCAGGACTTCCTGCTCGCCCTGGTCGAAGAAGTTGGTCTTCAGCATCGGGGTCATCGCGAGGGTGCCGATCAGGACGACCACCGCGATGGCCACGCTGGTCAGCCGGCGCCGGGTGGCGAAGCCCAGGACGCGGACGTAGAAGAGCTGGAGGCGGCTGCGCGCCTCCTTCTCCTCGGCCTCGCGGCGGGCCTTCGCCGCGCTCTCGGCGTTCGCGGGGTCGACGCCCTTGGGGGCGCTCAGGAACCAGTACGAGAGCACCGGTACGACCGTCAGCGAGACGAGCAGCGAGGCCAGCAGGGCCGCGGTGACCGTGAGCGAGAACGAGCCGAAGAGCTCGCCGATCATGCCGCCGGTGAGACCGATCGGCAGGAAGACGGCGACGGTGGTGAGGGTGGAGGAGGTGACCGCGCCGGCGACCTCCTTGACCGCGGTGATGATGGCGGTCTCGCGCTCCTCGCCGTAGCCGAGGTGGCGCTTGATGTTCTCCAGGACCACGATCGAGTCGTCGACGACCCGGCCGATGGCGATGGTGAGGGCGCCCAGGGTCAGCATGTTGAGCGACAGGTCCTGGGTCCACAGCACGATGAGCGCGAGGACCACGGACAGCGGGATGGAGACCGCGGTGACCAGCGTCGAGCGCAGCGAGGCGAGGAAGACCAGGATCACGATCACCGCGAACAGCAGGCCGAGCAGGCCCTCGGTGGTCAGGCTGGAGATGGACTTGGCGACGGCCGGGCCCTGGTCGCTGACGACGGTCAGGTCGGCGCCGGCGCCGACCGTGGTGCGCAGCTCGGGGAGCTTGTCCTTGACCGCGTCGGAGATGGCGACGGCACTGCCGTCCTTGTCCATGGTGAGGACGAGGGCGAGGCTGGGCTTGCCGTTGGTCCGGGTGATGGAGACGGCCTTGGCCGGCTCCTGCTTGACGGCCGCGACGTCGCCGAGGCGGACGGCGGGCTTGCCCGGGCCGGGGCTCAGGCGCAGCTCCTGCAGCTGGGCGAGGGAGGTGTAGCCGGAGCCGACGCGCACGGTGCGGTTCTTGCCCGCCTCGTCGAAGGAGCCGGCGGGGACGGCCGCGCCGCCCGCCTGGAGGCCCTGGGCGAGGGAGGCGCCGTCGAGGCCGGCGGCCGCGAGCTTGGCGTCGTCGGGGGTGACGGTGACCTGGAGGTCCTGGACGCCGTCGACGGTGACCTGGCCGACGCCCTCGATGTCCGACAGCACCGGAACGACGGAACGTTCCAGCTGGTCGGCCAGCGCCTGCTGGTCCTTGTCGGAGGTGACGGCCAGGATGACCGTCGGGATGTCGTCGGTGGAACCGGCCACGACCTGCGGGTCCACCTCGGCGGGCAGCCGGACGCGGGCCCGGTTGACGGCCTGCTGGACGTCGGCGACGAGCTGCTTGGTGCCGCTGTCGCCGTAGTCGAAGGTGGCCATGATGAGGGCGTTGCCCTCGCTGGCGGTGGAGGTGATGCCGGTGAGGCCGTCGACGCCCTTGAGCATGGCCTCGATCGGTTCGACGACCTGCTTCTCCACCACGTCGGGCGAGGCGCCCTGGTACGGCGCGAGCACGGAGACCATCGGCAATTCGATGGAGGGCAGCAGCTGCTGCTTGAGCTGCGGAATGGCTATGGCGCCGAAGAGGAGCGCGACGATCGACACGAGGCCGACCAACGCCCTTTGGGCCAGGCTGAAGCGGGACAGCCAGGACATGGGTATGAGATCTCTCTGCAGTGACGAACGCGAGGGCACCACCACCCTGTCCCATCGCGGTGGCGCATTGCGTCGCTCGCAGGTGCCGTCCTTATGTGCGGCATACCGCGTCTGGAGTACGTCGTACCGGGCGGTTCTACTCCGCGCGAGGGCGGACCAGTCCCGATTCGTACGCAATGACCACCAATTGGGCCCGGTCGCGGGCGCCGAGCTTGGCCATGGCCCGGTTCACGTGGGTCTTGACGGTCAGCGGGCTGACCTCCAGCCGTCCGGCGATCCCGTCGTTGGACAGCCCGGCCGCGACGTGTACGAGGACCTCGCGCTCCCGGACGGTCAGCGCGGCGAGCCGCTGCGCGTGGGCCCCGGCCGAGTCCATGGCCGCGGCCGGGTCGGCGCCGCCGCCCTGGGCGAGGAAGGTGGCGATGAGCCCTTTGGTGGCGGCCGGGGAGAGCAGGGCCTCGCCGGCCGCGGCGACCCGGATGGCGTTCAGCAGTTCGTCGGGCTCGGCGCCCTTGCCGAGGAAGCCGGAGGCGCCGGCCCGCAGCGCCGAGACCACGTACTCGTCGACCTCGAAGGTCGTCAGCATCACCACGCGCACGCCGGCGAGTTCCGGGTCCGCGCTGATCATGCGGGTGGCGGCGAGCCCGTCGGTGCCGGGCATGCGGATGTCCATGAGGACGACGTCGGGGCGCGTGCGGCGGGCGAGTTCGACGGCCTGCGCCCCGTCGGAGGCCTCCCCGACGACCTCCATGTCGTGCTCGGAGTCGACGAGCACCTTGAAGGCGCTGCGCAGCAGTGCCTGGTCGTCGGCGAGCAGCACCCTCAGGGGCGCGGCGGCGGGCAGGTCCGGGGCGGTGTGGTCCACGGGGTGAGGGTACGCGGCCCCGCCTGCGGCCCGCTCAGCCCAGGGCGAGGACGATCAGGGCGGTGGTCGCCGCGACCTCCGCGAGGGCGCCGAAGACGTCCCCGGTGACTCCGTCGAAGCGGCGTACGCAGCGGCGGAGCAGCAGTTCGGCGGCGAGCAGGGCGGCCAGGACGGCCGCCGCGTACTGCGCGGCGGCGGCCGGGCCCAGCGGGAGGGCGGCTGCCGCGGCCGCCGCGACGGCGAGCAGGGCGATCAGTAGGGCGGCGCGGCGCGGGACCGCTCCGGCGACCGCGGCGCCGAGTCCCCCGGGGCGGGCCGCCGGGACGCCTTCGCGGGAGGCCAGGGTCATGGCGAGGCGGGCCGCGAAGGCGGCGACCACGGCGGCGAGGGCGCCGCGGACCCAGCTGTCGGCGTAGATCTCGGACAGCGCGGCGACCTGGAGGAGCAGTACGACGATCAGCGTGACGACACCGAAGGGGCCGATGTCGGACTGCTTCATGATGCGCAGGGCCTCGCCGGCGGGTTTGGCGCTGCCCAGCCCGTCGGCGGTGTCGGCGAGGCCGTCCAGGTGCAGTGCCCGGGTCAGCGCGGCGGGCGCGGCGACGGTGAGGGTCGCGGCGAGCAGCGGTCCCCCGCCGAGCAGCAGGAGGAGTACGCCCGGCAGGGCCGCGAGCAGGCCGACGACCAGTCCGGCGAGCGGGGCGCAGGCCATTCCGGTGCGGGCGGCGGGACGGTCCCAGCGGGTGATGCGGGCGGGCAGCACGGTGAGGGTGCCGAACGCGAAACGGACGCCGTCGAGGAACGAGGCGCGTTCCGGGGGCGGCGTCAGGGGCGGGCCGTCGAACGAATCTGTCATCGGCGGGAACGGTACCCGCTCGGCGCGAGCGGTAAATTACCCCATACCTGCCAAATAGGGAGTCAGTGGGATGGGTCACTGGTGGTATCGGAACATCGTCGAACCGGGGAAGCTGCCCCTCCTGCTCGCCCTGCTCTCGTTCGTGATGTCGTTCCTGGTCACCCGGGTGATCACCCGGCTGATCCGGGCCGGCCGCGGCCCCTTCAAGAACGTCACCCCCGGTGGCATCCACATCCACCACGTGGTGCCCGGGGTGATCCTCGTGATCATCGGCGGATTCGGCGCGGTGGGCAGCGGCCGGCACGGCTTCGGCGCATGCGCCTCCGCCGTGATCTTCGGGCTGGGCGCGGGCCTGGTCCTGGACGAGTTCGCACTGATCCTGCACCTCGACGACGTCTACTGGAGCGAGCAGGGCCGCAAGAGCGTGGAGATCGTCGTCGTCACGGCCGCCCTGGTGGCGCTGGTCCTGGGCGGCTTCGTGCCCTTCGGCGTGAACGACCTGTCCGCCGAGGAGCGCCAGAGCCGCGGCCTGGTCGCCATGAACGCGGCCACCAACTTCTTCCTGGCCCTGATCGCCCTGTGGAAGGGCAAGGCGCGCACCGCCCTCTTCGGCCTGGTGGTGCCCTTCGTCGCACTGGTCGGCGCGATCCGGCTGGCCCGGCCCGGGTCCCCGTACGCGAAAAAGTTCTACGCGAACCGTCCGCGCGCCCGCGCCAGGGCCGGGCTGCGGGCCTTCCACCACGACCGGCGGTGGGCGGGGCCGCGCCGCAGGTTCGAGAACTTCATCGGCGGGACCCCGGACCCGGACCACGATCCGGACCAGGTGGTCTCCCTGGAGAAACCTCCCCCGCACTGAGAACGGCGGTGGGCCCTCCCCGGGAAGGGGAGGGCCCACCGCCGTTTCGTCGGTGTGCCCGGCCGGGGCTCAGCCCGGGATCAGGCCGTCGTCGCGGAGCATCTCCCGGACCTCGTCGAGGGTCGCGCCGGGGGCCGGCAGGATCAGCTCGGACGGCTCCAGGGCGTCGTCGGGCAGCGGCTCACCGAGCCGCCGTACGGCTTCGAGCAGCGCGCCGAGCGTGCGCCGGAAGCCCTCCCCGTCGCCGCTCTGCATCTCCGCGAGCAGTTCGTCGTCCAGCTTGTTGAGCTCGGCGAGGTGGCTGTCCGCCAGCTCCACCTGGCCTTCCCCCATGATGCGGACAATCATGACGGGCCCCGTCCTACTGCTTGTCGAACCGGTGCGGAGTCTGCGGCTGCTGCCCGTTGCCCTGGGCGCCGCCCTCGATGGCCTGCTGCTGGGCGGACGGGCCGCCCGCCAGCTCGGCCTTCATGCGCTGGAGCTCCAGTTCCACGTCGGAGCCGCCCGAGAGGCGGTCCAGTTCGGCCTGGATGTCGTCCTTGGAGCCGAGTCCGCTCCGGTCGTCGAGCGCGCCGGAAGCCAGCAGCTCGTCGATCGCGCCGGCGCGGGCCTGCAGCTGGGCGGTCTTGTCCTCGGCCCGCTGGATGGCCAGGCCGACGTCGCTCATCTCCTCGGAGATGCCGGAGAAGGACTCCGCGATCCGGGTCTGCGCCTGGGCCGCCGTGTAGGTGGCCTTGATGGTCTCCTTCTTCGTCCGGAAGGCGTCCACCTTGGCCTGGAGCCGCTGCGCGGCCAGCGTCAGCTTCTCCTCCTCGCCCTGAAGGGTCTGGTGCTGCACCTCCAGATCGCTGACCTGCTGCTGGAGCGAGGCGCGGCGGGAGAGGGCCTCACGGGCCAGGTCCTCGCGGCCGAGGGCGAGGGCCTTGCGGCCCTGGTCCTCCAGCTTCGCGGACTGCCCCTGGAGCTGGTTGAGCTGCAGCTCCAGGCGCTTGCGGGAGGTCGCGACGTCGGCGACTCCGCGGCGCACCTTCTGGAGCAGCTCCAGCTGCTTCTGGTACGAGTAGTCGAGGGTCTCGCGCGGGTCCTCGGCCCGGTCAAGGGCCTTGTTCGCCTTCGCGCGGAAGATCATCCCCATACGCTTCATGACACCGCTCATGGGCTTCGCGCGCCCCCTTCTAGACGGACTGTGCTCCAGGTCACCGACAGAACCCACAGTACGGGCCCTGTCTCCATTACCGCACTGTTCGAGTACGGATGCGCTCCTCCTCCAGGACGACTACGCCCGCGCCCCATCAGGCGTAAGGAGTAGGTGATCCCAGGAGAGCGGGCCCACCGCACACACCGTGCAATGGGAAGACGCCCGCCGTTGCCGGATCGTTCCCCAGCGGGGTGGGGCCCATGCCCGCAACCACGTACGCTTGGGTTTTGTGTTTGGTAGCCGCTCCTCCAAGGAAGAGAAGGCCGCCGCCACCGACAAGGTGAGCGCCGACCTCTCGCAGCCCCGTGACCCGCAGGCCCCGAAGGGCCGCCCTACGCCGAAGCGTGCTGTGGCCCAGTCGCAGCGCAAGGCCGTGGTGGCCTCGACCGGCAACCGCAAGGAGGATGCCAAGCGAGCGCGTGAGCGTCGCCGCAGCGAGATGGCCAAGCAGCGCGAGGCGCTGGCCAATGGCGACGAGCGTTACCTGCCGACCCGTGACAAGGGTCCCGTGCGCCGGTTCGTCCGCGACTACGTGGACTCCCGCTACTCGGTCGCCGAGATGTTCCTGCCCCTGGCCGTGGTCATCCTCGTGCTGAGCATGGTGCGCCAGCCGGCGATCCAGAGCATCGCGCTGATGCTGTGGCTCGGTGTGATCGTCCTGATCATCCTCGACTCCATCGGCCTGGTCTTCCGCCTCCGCAAGTCCCTCAATGAGCGCTTCCCGAACGAGCCGCGCCGCGGCGCGATCGCGTACGGCCTCATGCGCACCCTCCAGATGCGCCGGCTCCGCCTGCCGAAGCCGCAGGTCAAGCGCGGGGAACGGCCCTGAGCCGAGCGACGCCCGGCGCGTCGGGGGAAGGCTTCGCAGAAGGTGCCCGGCTCTGGCTCGAAGGCCTGGGCGGACTGCGCAACGCGGTCCGGCAGGAACTCGTGGGCCGGCAGGTCGACGAGCAGATCGCGCACCGCTTCCCGGTCGGGCAGCGGCTGCGCGTGCTCGACGTCGGCATGGGCCAGGGCACGCAGGCGCTGCGGCTGGCCCGCGCCGGGCACAAGGTGACGGGCCTGGAGCAGGACCCGGGCATGCTGGCCGTCGCCCGTGAGGCGCTGGCCGCGGAGCCCGAAGGGATCCGTGACCGGGTCACCCTCATGGAGGGCGACGGCCGCGAGACCGGGGCCCACTTCCTGCCGGGCAGCTTCGACGTGGTGCTGTGCCACGGGGTGCTGATGTACGTGCCCGAGCCGGACGCCATGCTGGCCGGGCTGGCCCGGATGCTGGCCCCGGGCGGACTGCTGTCCCTGCTGGTGCGCAACGGCGACGCGCTCGCCATGCGGCCGGGTCTGGACGGCGACTGGAAGGCCGCCCTGGCCGCCTTCGACTCCATCGACTACACGAACCGGCTCGGCCTGGACGTCCGCGCGGACCGGCTGGCCGGCCTGACGGCCACCCTGTCGGGGATCGGCGCGCCGCTGCAGGCCTGGTACGGGGTGCGCGTCTTCACCGACGGCACCGAGGCGGGCGAGGTCCTGCCGCCCGACGGGGAACTGGAGCGGCTGCTGGCCGCCGAGGACCGCGCCGGGCGCAGCGATCCGTACCGGGGCGTGGCAGCACTGCTGCACCTGTGCGGGGTACGGGGCTAGGCCGTCTCATTGACACAACGACGGTGCCGCCGGGTCACAGACCCGGCGGCACCGTCGTTCTCGTGCCTGCCGAACGGCTACCGGACGGCTACGCGTCCAGCGCCGCGCGCAGGCTCATCGTGTAGAGCTCGGTCCCGGCGTCGTCGGACAGTTTGACCTGCTCGACGCCGCCCTCCAGCAGGTCCTTCCAGTACTCGCCGATCCAGGACTCCGCGTCGCCCTGCGTGGTGAACTCCTCCGGAACCACCGACGGGCTCGTCTCGGTGCCGTCGGCCGTCTCGAACCGCCACGTCCACGCCATGTCCGCCTCCGTTGCTCGCACACTTCCTGCCCTGAGTCTGCCCGCAGAGTAACCGGGCGCGCAGCAGTCTCGGCGACGCGGGAGGATCATCCTGTGGAACTCACTCTGCTCGGCACCGGCACACCCGAGGGCCTGCCCCGCCCCGGCTGCCCCTGTGCTGCCTGCGCGGTCTCCGTCGGGCTGCGCTCCCGCGCCGCGACGGCCCTCCTCGTCGACGGGGCGCTGCTGCTGGACCTGACCCCCGGGGCGGTACTGGCCGGGGCCCGGGCCGGGCATTCGCTGGCCGGGGTGCGGCAGGTCCTGCTGACCCACCCGCACGACGGGCCCGCGGTCGAGCTGCCGCCCGGTCTGCCGGCCGCCGGGCGGGTGCCGGACGGGCGGGAGCTGGCGGTGATCTCCGGACACCGGGTGCGGGCCGTGCCGATGGACGCGCCGGGCACCGGGTACGAGGTGACCGGCCCGGACGGCCGCCGGCTGCTGTACCTGCCGCCCGGCGGCGCCCCCGCCGGGGTGGCGGACCGGTCCGGGCAGGACCCGTACGACATGGTCCTCGCCGATGTGCTGGGCCGTCCCGAGGCGCTGGCGCGGCTGCGGGCCGGCGGCGCGGTGGGCCCGGCCACGGACGTGATCGCCGTCCACCTGGACCACGACACCCCGCCGGGCGCGGAGCTGGCCCGCCGGTGCGCGGCCGCCGGGGCCCGGGCGGTGCCGGACGGGACCACCCTGAGGGTCGGGGAGTACCTCGCGGTGCCCGACCTGCCGCGCCGGACGCTGGTGCTGGGCGGGGCCCGTTCCGGCAAGTCCGTGGAGGCGGAACGACGGCTGGAGTCCTTCCCCGAGGTGGTCTACGTCGCCACCGGCGGCACCCGGGACGGGGACCCGGAGTGGGCGCAGCGGGTCGGTCTGCACCGGGAGCGGCGGCCGGGGACCTGGCGGACGGTGGAGACCTGCGAGCTGGCCCCGCTGCTGGCGCAGGACGGCCCGCCGCTGCTGATCGACTGCCTGGCGCTGTGGCTGACGGACGCCATGGACCGGGCCGGGGCCTGGGACGACGCCGTGTGGGCGGGCGGCGGGCAGCGCCGCCTCGCCGAGCGGACCGCCGAGTTGGTGGCGGCCGTGCGTGCGACGCACCGTCAGGTGGTGCTGGTCAGCAACGAGGTCGGCTCGGGCGTCGTCCCGGCGACCGCCTCCGGCCGCCGCTTCCGCGACGAGTTGGGCCGGCTGAACGCGGCCGTCGCGGGCGAGTGCGAGCACGTGCTGCTGGTCGTCGCGGGTCTCGTCGGCGTGCTCAAGGAGTAGCGCGGCTGCGGGCCCCGCCCGGGTCCCGTCCGGCCGGACAGGACCCGGCGGGCGGGGGCGGACCGGTCCTGCCGGACGCGTGTGCGGGAGCGGGCCGGAACGGGGCGCCCAAGGCCTGAGGGAAGGCCTTACCGGCTGTACTCTCTGGCAGATGAGCACGCTGAATCTCGACGACTTCTCCGATCTGATCGAGCGCCCCGACGGGGGCGTCCGACGTGATGCCGAGGAACGCCGTGAGCGCCTCGCCGTCCCGCCCGGCGCGCTGGGCCGGCTCGACGAGCTCGCCGAATGGCTCGCCGCAGCGCAGGGGCAGGTTCCGGTCAAGCCGATCGAGCGGCCCCGCGTGGTGCTGTTCGCCGCCGACCACGGGATCGCCACCGAGGGCGTCTCCGCCCGGGCCGCCTCCACCGGTCACGAACTGGTGCGGGCCGTCCTCGACGGGACCAGCCCCGTGGCCATCCTGGCCGGCCGGCTCGGCGCCACCATACGGATCGTCGACGCCGGGCTCGACTGCGATCCCGAGCTGCTCCCCGCGGACGTGACCGGGCACCGGGTGCGGCGCGGCAGCGGCCGGATCGACGTGGAGGACGCGCTGACGGCCGAGGAGGCCGAGGCCGCGGTGCGGCTCGGGATGCGGATCGCCGACGAGGAGGCCGACTCCGGAACGGACCTGGTCGTCCTCGGTGACCTCAGCGTGGGCGGCACCACCGTCGCCGCCACCCTCGTCGCCGCCCTGTGCGGAACCGACGCCTCCGTGGTCACCGGCCGCGGCGGACTGCCCATCGACGACCTGGCCTGGATGCGCAAGTGCGCGGCGATCCGCGACGCGCTGCGCCGGGCCCGCCCGGTCCTGGGCGACCAGGTGGCGCTGCTGGCCGCGGTCGGCGGCGCGGACGTGGCCGCCATCACCGGTTTCCTTCTCCAGTGCGCGGTACGTCGTACTCCGGTCATTCTCGACGGGGTGGTTTCGGCCGCGTGCGGGCTGGTGGCCCAGCGGGCCGCGTTCCGGGCTCCCGACTGGTGGCTGGCCGGTCAGGCCAGCGGCGAGCCGGGGCAGGCGAAAGCACTTGACCGAATGGCGCTCAACCCCGTGCTCGATCACGGCGTCACAGTAGGTGAAGGTACCGGGGCACTGCTGGCCCTTCCCCTCGTCCAGGCGGCCGCCGCACTCGCGGCGGAACTGCCTGAGCGGGCGGCGGAGGAGCCGACGGAATGAGCCGCCGGGGCCCCGGGTCCTGACCAGGCCGAGGCCCTCGAGCGCGCAATCACGGACAGCTGCGCCCCATATGATCGCTTTTTATGGGAGAGGTCCGTTTGACCAGCGCAGAGACCGACCGCACCGCCTCGGCGGCGACCGGTCCGTCAGCCGGCAGGAAAGAGACCGGCGGCGACCCCGCCGGCAGGACGGCGGGGGGTGGCCGGGAGACCGGCCGGGGGAGCACCCGCTCGCGGCGCGGCGCCGCCTTCGCGGTGTGGTACCTGCGGGCCGTCACCTTCATCAACTTCCTCAGCGCGGTATGGGTTTCGCTCGGGCAGGACCTCAGACGCCACAACATCGAGGACTTCTACACCCCGTACATGCTCACCGCGGGCTTCGCCTCCGGGCTGTTCACGCTGCTGCTCGCCGTCACCCTCGGCCGCCGCAAGCGGGCCTCCTGGATCCTCAACCTCGTCCTCAGCGGCCTGCTGGCCCTGCTGCTCGCCTACGCGCTCTACGCGTACGAGGAGATCCGCGAGCACCCGCAGAACTGGGTCTCCCTGGCCCTGACGGCCGCCTTCGCGGGGGCCCTGCTGCTGGGCCGCCGCGAGTTCTACGCCAAGGGCGACCGCTCCAACCCGGCGCTCGCCACCGCCGTCGCCGCCATCGGCCTGCTGTTCACCTCGCTGGTCGCGGCCCTGCTCGTCGGCGCCACCAACACCTCACCGCTCAGCGCCGAGGCCTCCTTCCCGGCCCGCTGGAAGTACGGCGTGATGCGGCTGATCACCCTGGCGCCCGACGACCGGGCCTACGAGGCGATCACCACCCCCGGCTGGGTGGACGTCTGCATCAACGTCATGTCGATGCTGCTGCTGCTCGCCGTGCTGTTCGCCGCCTTCCGCTCGCGCCGCGCCGTCGACCCGCTCAGCGAGGAGGACGAGGAACGGCTGCGGGCGCTGCTGGCCCGCCAGGGCGACCGCGACTCGCTCGGCTACTTCGCGCTGCGCCGCGAGAAGTCCGTCATCTGGTCCCCCACCGGCAAGGCCGCCGTCACCTACCGCGTCGTCGGCGGGGTCTCGCTGGCCTCCGGCGACCCGATCGGCGACCCCGAGGCCTGGCCCGGCGCCATCGACCCGTGGCTGGCCGAGGCCCGCGAGCACGGCTGGGTGCCGGCCGTGATGGGCGCGAGCGAGGAGGCCGGGCAGATCTACGCCCGGCACGGCCTGGACGCCCTCGAACTCGGCGACGAGGCCATCGTCGAGACCGCCGAGTTCACCCTGGAGGGCCGCGCCATGCGGACCGTCCGGCAGGCCTACAACCGCGTCAAGCGCGCCGGGTACACCGTCCGCATCCGCCGCCACGCCGACATCCCCGCCGAGGAGATGGACGTACTCCTCGAACGCGCCGACGACTGGCGCGACGGCGCCACCGAGCGCGGCTTCTCCATGGCGCTGGGCCGGCTGGGTGATCCCGCCGACGGCCAGTGCGTGATGCTGGAGTGCACCGACGGCAACGGCGACCTGCGGGCCGTGCTGTCCTTCGTACCGTGGGGGCCCAAGGGCCTGTCGCTGGACCTGATGCGCCGCGACCGGGACTCCGAGAACGGCCTGATGGAGTTCATGGTCATCGAACTCCTCGAGCGCTCCAAGGAGATCGGGGTCACCCAGGTCTCGCTCAACTTCGCGATGTTCCGGTCCGTCTTCGAGCGCGGGTCCAAGCTCGGGGCGGGTCCGGTGCTGCGGATGTGGCGCTCGCTGCTCAGCTTCTTCTCCCGCTGGTGGCAGATCGAGTCCCTCTACCGGGCCAACGCCAAATACCGGCCGATCTGGGAACCGCGGTTCATGCTCTTCGAGAAGAGTTCGGACCTGCTGCGGATCGGTGTCGCGGCCGGGCGGGCCGAGGGCTTCCTGGAGGCCCCCGGCCTTCCGAAGTGGCTGCACCGCAGACACCTGGAGACCCGCCGTTGACAGCGTGGAGCACCACCCCACTACGGCGGTTCGCCCGCCGTGAGTGGGGGCCGATGTTCTGGACCGTCCGGGACGCGCTCGTCCACGACACGTGGCGGGCGATCCCGATGACGCTCGGCGCGGTCTGCCTGACCTCCGTCTTCCAGATCGTGCAGAACACCGCCTGGGGCTTCCAGCCCGTCCAGAACCTCGGCTCGGTCAAGGCGGCCGACCCGTTCTGGCTCGCCCTCCTGCGCACCCCGCTGTCGCTGTTCGTCCCGGCCCTGGACCTGCCGGTGTGGGGGGCGCTCGCGCAGATCCTGCTCGTCTTCGGGATCGCCGAGATCTGCATCGGGTGGTGGCGCACCCTGCTGGTCGGCTACGTCGCCACCCTCGCCGGGACCACGTACGCGCGGATCGGGCTCGCGCTGGGCCCGGAACACCCCCTGGGCCTGCCGGTGTCGGACCGGATCGTCAACGACACCGGGCCCTCGGCGGCGGTGGTGGGGCTGGCCATCTACGTCTGCTGGCGCTACCGGGCGTACCTCACCGGCGCCCTGGTGATCCTGGTGATGATCGTCGAGGTGCTCTTCAAGGACAACCTGGCGGGCAAGGAGCACCTGGCGGCCATCGCCGCGGTCATGGCGGTGTGCGTGGTGCGGGCGCACTGGGGGACGGCGGGCTCCCGCGTCCCGCTGGGGCAGCAGTCCCACCCTCCGCCGTAGGGGACGGCGGCGGGCGAGGCCGTACCGTATCCGGGTGACGACAGACCTCGGGCGGTTCGCCCCCACCCGGCAGTGGATGCGGGCGCATCCGCTCGCCACCGATGCCGTGCTGGCGTTCGGGGCGTTCGTCGCCATGGTCGTCGGCTCCTTCGCCGATCCGCACGGGCCGCACGGACCCACCTTCGGGACGCGCACCCCCGAGCCGTTCTCGCTGCTGCTGATGCTGCTCGGCGCGGCCGCCCTCGTCTTCCGGCGCCGGCAGCCGCGCGCGGTGCTCGCCGTGACCTGCGGGCTGTCCCTGCTGGAGCTGACCACCGGGGAGCCGCGGGCGCCCGTCGCCATGTGCACGGTGATCGCCCTGTACACGGTGGCGGCCCGCACCGACCGGCCGACGACCTGGCGGATCGGGCTCCTCACGATGGCGGGGCTGACGGGCGTGGCCATGCTGGCCGGGCCGCTGCCCTGGTACGCCCAGGAGAACATCGGGATCTTCGCCTGGACCGGGATGGCCGCGGCCGCCGGGGACGCCGTACGCAGTCGGCGGGCCTTCGTCGACGCGATCCGGGAACGGGCCGAGCGCGCCGAGCGGACCCGGGACGAGGAGGCCCGGCGGCGGGTCGCCGAGGAGCGGCTGCGGATCGCCCGGGACCTGCACGACGTGGTGGCCCATCACATCGCCCTGGTCAACGTGCAGGCGGGAGTGGCCGCGCACGTCATGGACAAGCGCCCGGACCAGGCGAAGGAAGCACTGGCGCACGTACGGGACGCCAGCCGGTCGGCGCTGAACGAACTGCGGGCCACGGTCGGACTGCTGAGACAGTCGGGCGACCCGGAGGCCCCGACGGAACCCGCGCCCGGGCTGGGCGTCCTGGACGAGCTGGTGGACACCTTCCGGCACGCCGGGCTGCCGGTGGAGGTGATAGTCCAGCTGGACGGGGCGGCGGGGCCGCTGCCGGCGGCCGTGGACCTGGCGGCGTACCGGGTGATCCAGGAGGCGCTGACGAACGTGCGCAAGCACGCGGGGGCGGGGGCGAAGGCGGAGGTCAGCGTGGTCCGGGTGGGGCCGTCGGTGGAGGTCACGGTCCTGGACGACGGCGGCGAGGCGGCGGACGCGGCGCCGGAGCCGACCGATCCGCCGGGCGGCGGGCACGGGCTGCTCGGCATGCGCGAGCGCACCGGCGCGCTGGGCGGCACCTGCTTCGCGGGCCCCCGCTACGGCGGCGGCTACCGCGTCCACGCCACCCTCCCCACGACGTAGCCCCCTCGGCCGGCCCGTTTCCGCCCCGGCCGGGCCGAACCCCGCCCCTCCCGGGCCACATCCAGCTCCGGCCGGGCCGCTTTCGGCCTGGGCCGGGCCACATTCAGCCTCGCCGGCGTTTGAGGCGCGGGTCCGGGCAGAGCCCGGTGCCCGGCGGAGCCGGGTTCCCTGGGGCTCCGCCCCAGACCCCGCGCCTCAAACGCCGGCGGGGCTGGATGTGGCCCAGGCCGCCTGCGAACCCCAACGAGTCCGAGGTGGGCCGGCGAGGCTGGATGTGGCCCGAGCCGCCTGCGAACCCCAACGAGGCCGGGGTGGGCCGGGCCGGTTGGGGAGCCGCACCGCCGGGGCTAGCGGCAGGGCTGGCGCCAGGCGTCCAGGTCGTACCGTTTCTGCATCGAGCTCAGCTGCGCCGCCCGGGCGCGTGGGCACCAGCGGCTCAACCGGCCCTCGTACTCCACGTGGAACACCGCCTTGCCCGCGTCGATGAACGGGGCGTACCGGTCGCACTCCTCGTACTCCATGCACTGCTCGTTGACCGCGAAGTCGAAGTCGTCCACCAGCTGCGGGATCTGGTCCAGGTCGTTCTTCAGCCCCACCGACATGCCCCGGTCGTGCGCCAGCCGCGCGACCAGCCGGTTGTACTTCAACTGGTCGTCGGCGGTCAGCGGGAAGCCCGACCTGTTGGCGTAGCCGTCCATGTTGTCCGGCTCCACCGCGTCGAAGCCCTTCTCCTTGCACATGTCGAACCGGTTGCCGATCAGCGGTTCCAGTTCCGCCAGGCGCCGGACGTCCAGCCAGCGCTCGCCCTCCCAGCCGTTGCCCTCGCCCAGCATCGTCTTGGGGAAGGCCTCGGCGTCCGGACGGAAGTCCTCCCAGGCGCCGGTGGAGATGTAGCAGATCGTCTTGCGGCCGTCCTTCTTCAGGGTGGCGACCTGCTCCTTCGTCGTGTGGAACCCGTCGACGTCGTACACCGCCGCCTTCACCGAGGTGTCCAGCTTCCCGGTGAGCTGCCACTGCCAGCTCACCCCCGGCTTCGGCTGCCAGCGCTGCCCCGGCGGCGGGTCGGGCGACAGCTCGTCCCGTTCCGGTTCCGGCTGGGCCGTGCACGCGGCGAGCAGCAGCAGGGGTACGGCGAGCAGGGCCGCGAGCCTTCTCATCCCGCCGCCTCCAGGGCGTACGGGAGCGTCCCCCAGGGGTGTGCGCCGCTGCCCGGGACGGCGCAGTGCACGCCCGCCCCTCGTTCGGCGGCGAGTTCCTCGGCGAGCCGGGCGGCGAGCTCGCCCGGCGGGACGGCGTAGACGAGGTGGCAGAACCGCTGGGCCGGGTGGTCCGCGGTCCAGGGCGGCGGCGCCGCGGCCGCGTCCCGGTAGGCGTCCCAGGGGCCTTCGAAGGTGACGAGCAGGTCGGCGAGTTCGGCGTAGCCGGGGTGCGGGTGGACCCCGTGGTTGAGGACGAGGGTGGAGGCTCCCGCGGCCCGGGCGGCGACCGCGAGCCGCCCGTAGTGCGGGAGCAGTTCGGGCTCGGCGCTGGCCTGGTCGAGGAAGGCCCCGTCGGTGGCGTACCAGTCGCGGTGGCGCAGCAGGTCCTGCACCACCGCGGCGTGCGGGCGCCTGCCGTAGTCGGTGTCGGCGTAGCCGAGGACGGGGACCCCGGCCTCGCGCAGCCGCTCGGCGACGAGAGCGAACCTTTCGTCACGGGCGGCTCCCGGCCCGCTGTCAGGGTTGAGCACCACCGAGTGCAGCCGGCTCGCGGAGCGGATGAGCCGCTCCCAGGCCTCGGGGCGTTCGGCGGGGTGCTCGTAGAGGGGCACCAGCAGCATGGGGTCCTTCTTCTCGGACGGACGGGGCGTCATCGGTGGGCGGTCGCGCGGCCGAGGAGCAGGCAGACCAGCGTGGCCAGTACGGTGGCGGCCGCGCCCGCCACCACCAGTTGGACCGCCCGGGGCTGGCCCAGCCCGGTCAGCAGGGCCATGCTCTGGGCGACGGCGGCCGACGAGCAGACCACGGCCGCGGGCCGGACCGCCCCGAAGGACTGCAGGAGCAGTCCGGTCCACATGACGGCCCCGAGCAGCAGCAGGGTCGCGATCCGGACTCCGGTGAGGACGGGTGCGCCCGGCCAGAGCAGGGTGCCGGCGAGCCCCAGGGCCAGCAGCACCGTCAGGTAGATCGCGAGGCAGCGGGCCAGGGTGGTGAGCATCCGCCGCCGGAAGGCTCCGGGCGATCGGGCTCCCTGGAGTCCGGAGAGGCTTCCGCTGCGGAACCGGTGGAGCAGCCATTCGGCCGGGCCCATGCTGAGGGTGAGGGCCACCGCCGAGGGGGCGGCGACCGCTTCGGCGGGACCGCCGGCGAGCACCTCCCCGAGGGCGGCGTACAGCACGAGCAGGCCGGTGCCGAGGCCGAACACCCCGTACGGGACGGAGTCCCCCAGCCGCGGCCCGCGCGGGGCGAAGTCCTCCTCGGCGCCGCGCAGCATCTGCCAGAGCACGGGGCCCCGGCCGGGCCGGCGGGCCGCCCAGCCGCGGATCCGGTGCGCGGCGGCCCGCAGTCCGTCGGCCAGCGGGAGCTCCCGTACGGCCAGGGTGCAGGCGGCCAGCAGGGACACGGCGAGCAGGGTCACCCGTACCGGTACGGGCAGGTCGACGAAGAGGGCGAGCGCTGCGCCGACGGCCATCGGGGCGAGCGCGGCGAGCAGGACCCGTTCGCGGCCGAGGACCAGCAGGACGGTGGCGGCCCCGACGTACAGGGCCTGTCCGGCGGCGAAGGCGTAGGAGAACGGTGGCCCGCCGGGCACGGAGAGGGCGGCGGCGGTGCCGAGCAGGGCGCCGACGGGGGCCCCGACGAGCAGGGTCCGTCCGGCGGCGCCCCGGTCGCCGAGGCCGAGCCAGGAGTAGGCGCGGTGGGACAGGGTCTGGTCCCAGACCCAGCCGATGAGCGCGCCGGCGAGCAGGGTGAGCGTCCCGGCGGGCAGGCCGAGGCGGTCCTGCGGGCCTTCGAGCAGGGGCGCTCCGAGCAGGTAGGCCAGGCCGGGCAGGGCGAAGATCACCCCGCGCAGCAGGCAGGCGGTGAGGGAGACCTTCCAGGGGTCGGGGGCGGCTCCCGGGTCGGGGAAGGAGCGGGGCACCAGGGCGTAGAGCTCCTCGGCGAGTCCGAAGGAGTCGTGCCGGCCGTAGGTGAGCCGGATGTACTCGTCCGTCATGCCGTCGGATTCGAGGATGGCGGCGATCTCGTCGGGGTGGACGGCCGAGGCGATGAACACGTCGAGGCGTTCGGCGAGTTCGTCCATCGGGTCGGCGGCGGGCGGGCCGCCGGGGCGGTCGCGGCGCGGCCGCGGTACGGCCGGCAGCGTGTCGGCGCCGGTGCCGTGCCCGAGGCCGTGCCCGAGGCCATGCCCGGTGCCGTGGACGTGCCCGTGGACGTGCCCGTTGTGGGGGCCGTTGCCGGGGCCGGGCGGCTTGAGCCAGAGGGATCCGCTCACCACAGGCTCCCGTCGGCCGCGAGTTCGCGGTACCAGGGGTCCGCGAGCCGCTGCGTCCACTCGTCGCCCGCGTGGACGGGCAGGACGGGCTGGCCGGCGAGTTCCCGGTAGATGTGCCGGAAGCCGTCCACGGACTGGTGGAGGGTGAACTTCTCCACCACCCGCTTGCGGGACATCCGGCCCAGCTCGGCCCGGCGTGCGTCGTCGCGCAGCAGGGCGAGGGTGGCGCGGGCCATGGTCTCGGGCTCGCGCGGCGGTACGACGAGGCCGGTGTCCCCGACGGCCTCGCGGACCCCGCCGACGTCGGTGGAGACGGTGGTGCGGCCGCAGGACATGGCTTCGATGATGCTGAAGGGGAAGCCCTCGCTGATGGAGGAGAGCATGACGACGCTGCCGGCCGCGTAGGCCCGGGCCACCTGCTCGATGCGGCCCTCGTAGGTGATGCCGTCGCTCACGCCGAGTTCGGCGGCGAGCTTCTCCAGGCGGAGCCGGTACTCCTCGCAGCCGGCGGGCACCGGGCCGAAGAGGCGCAGCCGCAGGGCGGGGAGTTCCTCGCGCATGAAGGCGTAGGCCCGGATGAGGGTTTCGAGGTCCTTGATGGGGTCGATGCGGCCGCACCAGCTCAGGGTGGGCACGTCCGGTTCGGGGCCGGCCTCGGGGAAGGCGTGCGGGTCGACGCCGTTGTAGACGGTGCGGATGCGTTCCGACTCGGCGCCCCCGCGCTCCTCCCAGCGGCGGTTGTACTGGTTGCACGGGGTGATGAGGTCGGCCTGCCGGTAGCCCTCGGTGTTGAGCTCGCGGTAGAAGCCGAGCATGAGCGCCTTGACGGGCCAGCGCTGCTCGGCGGTGCGGTAGCCGAGGTAGCGCTCGCGCAGGTAGATGCCGTGCTCGGTGAGCAGGAAGGGGACCTTGTCGAGGTACTTGGCGGCGAGGGCCGGGAGGGTGGCGAGGCCGCTGCTGACGGCGTGCGCGACGCTGTCGGGCGGGATCCGGACACCGAGCGGGCGCAGCGCGTGCTCCAGCAGGTCGGTGGCGGTGAGCGCGTCGTGGATGGTGGGCCCGGCCTCGGCGGTGGCCAGACCGGGACGGGTCCATACGTTCATCAGCAGGCGCAGAACCGATTCGGAGCGCAGGGCCGGTGCGAGTTTTCCGGCCCGGGCGAGGACGGCCAGTTCGCGCAGTGCCTCGGAGAAGCTGTGGCGGGCGGGGTCGCCCGCGGGGTCGAGCAGGGAGAGCAGGAAGCTCTCGTAGACCTCGGTGAAGCGGCGGTGGGCCCTGCCGCGCAGGGTGGACCGGCGGATGCGGGACGGGAGCGGCCCCCACAGCGGGAAGGCGGTGTGCCGGTAGACGTTGCGGGGCAGTTCCCAGGTGACCGGCTCTCGTCCGGAGCCGGTCAGGGCTATGAGGTTGAAGTCGACCTCGGGCATCCCTCGGACCAGTTGGTCGCACCAGGTGCTGACGCCCCCGTGGACGTGCGGGTAGGTGCCTTCGGTGAGCATGGTGACGTGACGCCCATGACTCATGCGGTGTGTCCCCCCAGGACGGAAAAGGGGCCGGCGCCCGTGGGTTCGCGGAGCGCCGGCGCTAGGTGGTACTTGTGGTGGCTTGCGGGACGATCAGTTGGGCAGCTTGAGCGTGACGGCGCTCTGGAGCAGCTCCGGACCGGCCCAGGCGGAGCGGGTACCGGCGTACGCGGTGCCGAAGTCGGCGGTGCCGAGCAGCATCTGCTTCTTGGTTCCGGTGGGGGCGGTCACCGGGGCGACGACCCCGGAGGGCGCCTTGATGGTGACGTCCTTGCCGATGCGGTAGGCGGTGACCTTGCCGTCCGCGAGCGCCTTGTCCCAGGCGGTGCGGCGCTGGAACTCGACGCCGGTGTCCTTCATGCTCTGGTTGACGATCGGCGCGCTCGGCGCGTACAGGGTCCGGTAGGTGTCGAGGACCTGGTTGAGGACGGGGTAGAGGGTGCGGTCCTCGGCCAGGTTGGACTGGTGGACGTAGTGCGGACGCGGGTCGTTGGCCAGGACGTGGCGCAGGGCGGTGCGGGCCTCGGCCGGGACAATGCTGTCGAGGTAGCCGGTGTTGACGTCCAGCGGGGCCGGCAGGCAGGTGGAGGTGCCCGGGTTGTCCTCGCAGATGCCGCTTCCGCCGTGGGCGCGGCTGGTGTAGATCCAGTTGTACTCGTCGGCCATCTCGGCGTTGGTGCCCGTGTTGTAGTACACGTTCATCGGGTGCCGGGGGACGGTGAGGGCGGAGCCGATCGCGCGCTGCGCGGGTTCGCGGGAGTTGTCGCTGCCGGCCCACTTGACCCCGTTGTCGGCGAGGGCGCCGGCCAGGTTGGGGTTGTCGACGGGCTGCTGGGGGGCGGTCTTGAGGCCGGAGTGCTCGCCGGTGACCAGCTCGGTCCGGTCGGTGGTGATGCCCTTGGAGGCGGCCCAGTTGTTGTTGTCGCGGATCTGGGCGGAGATGTCGGCGCGGCTCATGTACTGGATCGCGCCCTGGGCGTTCTTCGTACAGGTCCACGGGGTGACCGCGGTGTTCTGCACACAGCCGAGGAACGGGTGGGTGTAGGTGTGGTTCATCCAGCGGTACTTGGCGCGGTCGGCGACGAGCTGGGCGGTCAGCGCGTCGACGCCGCCGTTCTCGGCCTTCCACTCCTCCCCGGCGCCGCCGTTGAAGAGCATGTCGAGCTTGAAGTTCTTGGAGGTCTGCCACTGCGCCGCGTACACGGCGTCGGCGGCGGACATCCGGATGGTGCTCTCCTTGCCCTCGCCGCCGGCGCAGGCGTAGTCGCCCGGCGTGCAGTTCAGGTCCTTGTTCCAGCGGGCGTCGGGGGCGAAGACGTCGTCGACGTGGACGGCGAAGTAGTTGCGGCTCTGGCCGAGGTGCACCCCCTGGGTCAGCCAGTCGACGATGCCGCGGGCGAGCAGCCGGAACTGCTGCTGGTACTGGTTGTAGCCGAAGGTGACGACCAGTTCGCTGCGGCCGTCGTGGGTGTACTCGCCGACGAGGGAGGCCCGGCCGGAGCCGACGGGCGCGTCGACGTAGCTGGTGTAGCCGGGGCGCGGCTTGCCCATGAAGCCGTAGCTCTCGGGGACCAGGGCCGAGTTGTCCTCGAAGGTGACCTGGCCGCCGAGGTAGGCGAAGGGGCCGGCCTTGCCGGCGGTGGTGACGGCGGCCTGGGTGCCGTCGAGCTGGCCGCTGAAGCCGCCGTTGTCGGTGTATTCCAGCCCGACGCCCGGGTGGGCCCAGGTGTAGGCGTCGACCTGGCGGATGCCGTACGTCGTCTCGTAGGCGGCGAGCGCGGCCATCTCGGCCGAGCCCTCGCCGAAGGGGTTCTCGTTCGGCAGGACGACACCCTGGTACTTGGCGCGCGGACGGCCGTCGACCGTGTCGCTGAGGAAGCCCGCGTTGATGACCGGGCGGCCGCTGCTGCCCAGCTGGACGCGGGTGTAGGGCACCCCCGTGTCGCGGAGTTCCGCGGTGATCGCCTCGACCGAGCTGCCGCCGTCGTCGACGACCAGCACCTTCAGGTCGATGCGCGGCGTCACGGCCGCCGTGGCGGTCGCGGCGGGTACTGCCACGGACACCAGGGCGGCTGCCGCCATCATTGCGGCAACCCTGTTCATCCGATTCTTCTTGACCATTTCGGCCTTTCCCCCCGCAGGCGTCCCTCGACTCGGCCCTTGGCGGAGCGCCGGGCCCGGGAGGCTCTGTGGAAATCATGCAAAGGAACCCCGCGTCCCCTTGCGAGAGTGGACCGAGTCTTACGGACCTCGTCAGGTCTACGAGGCAAACCTGGAGCAGAGTCCACAGATGGGTGAACCTGATGGCCTCTTGATCGAACAACTTGCCAAACCTTCGAGTGACGTACGGACGAGCGCGTACGCGTAGGCTCATTTCTGGCGGCCGTCGGGCCCGAATACGATCGCTACGGATGGCCGTCCACCCACTCGGCCCACACACACAAACGGAAGCGAGACTTCACCACCGTGACTGCTCTGACTCTCAGCACTGCCGGCGCGGCGACGCTCCGCGCCGACGCCCTCGTGGTCGGCGTGGCGAAGGGCCCCAAGGGACCGATCGTCGCCGCGGGCGCCGAGGCCGTGGACAAGGCGTTCGACGGCAAGCTCGCAGGTGTCCTCGACGCACTCGGCGCCTCGGGCGCCGAAGGCGAGGTCACCAAGCTGCCGGCTCCGGCGGGCCTGAAGGCCCCGGTCGTGCTGGCGGTCGGGCTCGGCTCCGTCCCCGAGAAGGACGAGTCGTTCGACGAGGAGGTGCTGCGCCGCGCCGCCGGCGCCGCGGCCCGCGCGCTGCACGGCAGCAAGAAGGCCGCCTTCGCCCTCCCGCTGGAGGACGCCTCCGCCGTCACCGCCGTCGCCGAGGGCGCACTGCTGGGCGCGTACGCCTTCACCGCCTACCAGGGCGGCGAGAACAAGGCCCGCAAGGAGGCCAAGGGCGCGGCCCCGAAGGCCCCGCTCGCCGAGGTGGCCCTGCTGGGCGCCAAGCCCCGCGACAAGGAGCACAAGGCCGCGGTCGAGCGCGCCGCGGTCGTGGCGGCCGAGGTCAACGTCGCCCGTGACCTGGTGAACACCCCGCCGAACGACCTGACCCCCGAGGCCTTCGCCGCGGTCGCCTCCGCGGCCGCGAAGGAGAACGGCATCAAGGTCCAGGTCCTGGACGAGAAGGCCCTCGTCAAGGGCGGCTACGGCGGCATCATGGGCGTCGGCAAGGGCTCCGAGAACCCGCCGCGCCTGGTGAAGCTCAGCTACACCCACCCGAAGGCGGAGAAGACCCTGGCCTTCGTCGGCAAGGGCATCACCTACGACTCGGGCGGCATCTCCCTGAAGCCGGCCGGTCACAACGAGACGATGAAGTGCGACATGGCCGGCGCCGCCGCCGTCTTCGCCTCCGTCGTCGCGGCCGCGAAGCTGGGCCTGCGGGTCAACGTCACCGGCTGGCTCGCGCTCGCCGAGAACATGCCGTCGGGCTCGGCCACCAAGCCGGGTGACGTGCTGCGCATGTACAGCGGCAAGACCGTGGAGGTCCTCAACACGGACGCCGAGGGCCGTCTGGTCCTGGGCGACGCGCTGACCAAGGCCTCCGAGGACAACCCGGACGCGATCGTCGACGTCGCCACCCTGACCGGCGCCATGGTGCTGGCCCTCGGCGACCGCACCTTCGGGATCATGGCGAACGACGACGCCTTCCGCACCTCGATCCACGAGATCGCGGAGGAGGTCGGCGAGTCCTCCTGGCCGATGCCGCTCCCCGCCGAGCTGCGCAAGACCATGGACTCCCCCACCGCCGACATCGCGAACATGGGTGTCCGCATGGGTGGCGGCCTGGTGGCCGGCCTCTTCCTCCAGGAGTTCGTCGGCGAGGGCATCACCTGGGCCCACCTCGACATCGCGGGTCCCGCCTTCCACGAGGGCGCGCCGCACGGCTACACCCCCAAGGGCGGCACCGGCTCGGCCGTGCGCACCCTGGTGCGGCTGGCGGAGCGCACGGCCACGGGCGACCTCGGCTGACCACCGCGTGTGATGTGACGTGACGCACCCCGGGCCCGGGTCGGGGCCCGGGGTGCGTCACGTTCGGCACCCGTCCGTGTCCGTCCGCGTCCGTCTCACGACGAAACCTCAAGGAATCGGCAGGTATCTCCGTAGGTACCTACGCAACGGTAACCACCGGTCCGGGCGGATCGCCCGATCACATCGTGGGCCCGGCGTCCCGTGTTCCCCCGACAAATGCGAAGATGGGTTCTCGGCAGGACAGGGCCCCCACCACAGGGCCGAAGAAACAAGCGGCCGATTACCAGCCGCCGCCCGGTCACAGAGGACCGGTGCCCGGCGCACATGCATGGAGGACGTGACGTGGCGAACGACGCCAGCACCGTTTTCGACCTAGTGATCCTCGGCGGTGGCAGTGGCGGTTACGCCGCGGCGCTGCGCGCATCCCAGCTGGGTCTGGACGTTGCCCTGATCGAGAAGAACAAGCTCGGTGGCACCTGCCTGCACAACGGCTGCATCCCCACGAAGGCTCTGCTGCACGCGGGCGAGATCGCGGACCAGGCTCGTGAGGCCGCCCAGTTCGGTGTCAAGACCTCCTTCGAGGGCATCGACATCGCGGGTGTCCACAAGTACAAGGACGAGGTCATCTCGGGCCTGTACAAGGGTCTGCAGGGCCTGGTCGCCTCCCGCAAGGTGACCTACATCGAGGGAGAGGGCCGCCTCTCCTCCCCGACTTCCGTCGACGTGAACGGCCAGCGCATCCAGGGCCGCCACATCCTGCTGGCGACCGGCTCCGTGCCGAAGTCGCTGCCGGGCCTGGACATCGACGGCAACCGCATCATCTCCTCGGACCACGCGCTGGTCCTGGACCGCGTCCCCGAGTCGGCGATCGTCCTGGGCGGCGGCGTCATCGGCGTCGAGTTCGCCTCGGCGTGGAAGTCCTTCGGCTCCGACATCACCGTCATCGAGGGCCTCAAGCACCTCGTGCCGGTCGAGGACGAGAACAGCTCGAAGCTGCTGGAGCGCGCGTTCCGCAAGCGCGGCATCAAGTTCAACCTGGGCACCTTCTTCGACAAGGCCGAGTACACCGAGAACGGCGTCCGCGTGACGCTGGTCGACGGCAAGACCTTCGAGGCCGAGGTGCTGCTGGTCGCCGTGGGCCGTGGCCCCGTCTCCCAGGGCCTGGGCTACGAGGAGCAGGGCGTCGCGATCGACCGCGGCTACGTCCTGGTCGACGAGTACATGCAGACCAACGTGCCGACCATCTCGGCCGTCGGTGACCTCGTCCCGACCCTCCAGCTCGCGCACGTCGGCTTCGCCGAGGGCATCCTGGTTGCGGAGCGTCTGGCCGGCCTCAAGGCCGTCCCGATCGACTACGACGGTGTCCCGCGCGTCACCTACTGCCACCCCGAGGTCGCTTCCGTCGGCATCACCGAGGCCAAGGCCAAGGAGATCTACGGCGCGGACAAGGTCGTGGCCCTGAAGTACAACCTGGCGGGCAACGGCAAGAGCAAGATCCTCAAGACCGCGGGCGAGATCAAGCTCGTCCAGGTCAAGGACGGTGCCGTGGTCGGCGTCCACATGGTCGGTGACCGGATGGGCGAGCAGGTCGGCGAGGCCCAGCTGATCTACAACTGGGAAGCTCTGCCGGCCGAGGTCGCGCAGCTCATCCACGCGCACCCGACCCAGAACGAAGCGATGGGCGAGGCCCACCTGGCCCTCGCCGGCAAGCCGCTTCACTCCCACGACTAATTCGTCACGGGCGCGACGACCACTTCCGCACTTTCGTTAGGAGCAACTGAAACCATGTCGGTTTCCGTAACCCTTCCGGCGCTCGGTGAGAGCGTCACCGAGGGCACTGTCACCCGCTGGCTGAAGGCCGAGGGCGAGCGCGTCGAGGCCGACGAGCCGCTGCTCGAGGTCTCGACCGACAAGGTCGACACCGAGATCCCGTCGCCCGTCGCCGGCATCCTGGCCTCCATCAAGGTCGCCGAGGACGAGACCGTCGAGGTCGGCGCCGAGCTGGCCGTCATCGACGACGGCTCCGGCGCTCCTGCTGCGGCCCCGGCCGCCGAGCCGGCCGCCGAGCCGGCCGCTGCCGAGGCCCCCGCGGCCGCTCCGGCTCCGGCCGCCGAGGCCCCCGCGGCCCCGGCTCCCGCCGCCGAGGCTCCCGCCGCCGCTCCGGCTGCTGCCGCTCCGGCCGCCTCCGGTACCGATGTCGTGCTCCCCGCCCTGGGCGAGTCCGTCACCGAGGGCACCGTCACCCGCTGGCTGAAGCAGGTCGGCGAGTCCATCGAGGCCGACGAGCCGCTGCTCGAGGTCTCCACGGACAAGGTCGACACCGAGATCCCCGCGCCGGTCTCCGGCACCCTGCTGGAGATCCTGGTCGGCGAGGACGAGACCGCCGAGGTCGGCGCCCGTCTGGCCGTCATCGGCGCTGCCGGTGCCGCTCCGGCCGCCCCGGCTCCGGCTGCCGCCCCGGCCCCCGAGGCCGCTCCGGCCCCGGTCGCCGCTCCGGCCCCGGCTGCCGCCCCGGCTCCGACTCCGGCTGCCCCGGTCGCCGCTCCGGCTCCGGTCGCCCCGGCCGCTCCGGTCGCCGCCCCGGCTCCGGTCCAGGCCGCCGCCCCGGTGGCCGCTCCGGCTCCGGTCACCCCGGCCGCCCCGGCCCCGGCCGCCGCTCCGGCGTCCGCCGGTGACGAGGCCGCGTACGTGACCCCGCTGGTGCGCAAGCTCGCCTCGGAGTCCGGCGTCAACCTGTCCACGGTCTCGGGCACCGGTGTCGGTGGCCGTATCCGCAAGCAGGACGTCCTGGCCGCCGCCGAGGCCGCCAAGGCCGCTGCCGCCGCCCCGGCTGCCCCGACTGCCGGGGGCGCTGCCGCTCCCGCCGCGAAGGCCCCGGCCGCCGCGGTGTCCGAGCTGCGCGGTCAGACGGTCAAGATGACCCGCATGCGCAAGGTCATCGGCGACAACATGATGAAGGCCCTGCACTCGCAGGCTCAGCTCAGCTCCGTGGTCGAGGTGGACATCACCAAGATCATGAAGCTGCGCGAGAAGGCCAAGGGCGCGTTCCTGGCCCGTGAGGGCGTCAAGCTCTCGCCGATGCCGTTCTTCGTCAAGGCCGCTGCCCAGGCGCTGAAGGCCCACGCGGTCGTCAACGCCCGGATCAACGAGGACGAGGGCACCATCACCTACTTCGACTCGGAGAACATCGGCATCGCCGTGGACTCCGAGAAGGGCCTGATGACCCCGGTCATCAAGGGTGCCGGTGACCTCAACCTGGCGGGCATCTCCAAGGCGACCGCCGACCTGGCCGCCAAGGTCCGCGGCAACAAGATCACGCCGGACGAGCTGTCGGGCGCGACCTTCACCATCAGCAACACCGGCTCGCGCGGTGCGCTGTTCGACACGGTCATCGTGCCGCCGAACCAGGTCGCCATCCTGGGCATCGGTGCCACGGTCAAGCGCCCGGTGGTCATCGAGACCGCCGAGGGCACGAACATCGGCATCCGCGACATGACGTACCTGACCCTGTCCTACGACCACCGCCTGGTGGACGGCGCGGACGCGGCCCGGTACCTCTCGGCCGTCAAGGCGATCCTCGAGGCCGGCGAGTTCGAGGTCGAGCTCGGCCTGTAAGGCTCACGCCCCCGCGGCAGCCACTCGATACGGCGCCCCCTCCCGGAACACCCTCCGGAAGGGGGCGCCGTCGTCATACCTGATCGGACCTCAGTTCCGTGTGCCCACCGCACGGACCCCCGTCAAACCACGCGGTGGGAGGCTCCCGCGGTTCCCCTTCGGCCGAAAGCCCCGCTTGTAACCAGCCTCACCCGGGGTCCCCGCCCCGGAACACCTCGCTCAGGGCTACTCGGCCGTATTGTCTACGCATCGAAGCGATGCATGCCCCTACAGGAGATGAAGCCCCGATGATCACCCCACCCGTCGTGCACTCGCTGCGCGAGCAGATCCGCGAGCACATCGTGGAGGGGATCGTCAGCGGGCGCTGGAAGCCCGGCGAGCGCATCGTCGAGCGGCGGATCGCCGTGGAGCTGGAGGTCAGCCAGACGCCCGTGCGCGAGGCCCTGCGCGAGCTGGAGACGCTGCGGCTGATCGAGTCGGCGCCGAACAAGGGCGTGCGCGTACGGAACCTGTCCGCGGCCGACCTGGAGGAGATCTACCCGGTCCGGGCCGGTCTGGAGCAGATCGCTGCCGAGCTGGCCGCCCCGCGGCTGGCGACCGACTGCTCGGCGCTGGAGCCGCACGTGGCGGCGCTCTGGGAGGCCGACCGGACGGAGGACGGGACCGCGCAGGTGCGGCACACCGTCGGGTTCCACCGGGAGATGGTCCGGGCGGCCGGGAACAGCGTGCTGCTGCACACCTGGGAGAGCCTGGGCATCGAGGTCTTCACGGCCCTGTCGATCCGCTGGCTGGGGACCGTCCAGAAGTCGTACGCGGAGGAGCACGCGGCCCTCGTCGAGGCGTTCCGCAGTCAGGATCCGGACATCGGTGTGCTCGTGAAGCGGCATGTACTGGGGTGCGCCCCGCGCGCCTGAGCGTGCTTGAGCGTGCCGCCTTGTCCCGGTTTGACCGGCACCGCGTGCCTTTTTCGCTGGCACGCGGTGCCGACTTTCGTCGGATGGACGTTTCTTCGTCACTTTCATTTGATCGATCATCGATCAGCGATTTACAGTCGTCGCGGACCTCAACCAGGTTCACCACCCCTGTCCTGCCCGTCAGGGTTTTCTTCACCACCTCTCCTTTGTCCGGAAGGCGGCGCACAGCAATGTCCGACCCCGTAGGAAAGCTTCCGAGCGAGCTCGACCAGCTCCCGGACCGCGACACCGAGGAGACCGCCGAATGGGCGGCCTCCCTCGACGCCGTCGCCCAGGCCGCCGGTACGCGCCGCGCCGAATACCTGCTCCGCCGCACGCTCCAGCACGCCGAGGCCGCCGGCCTCGCCCTGCCCAAGCTGCTGGAGACGGACTACGTCAACACCATCCCGACCGCCGCGGAGCCCGAGTTCCCCGGTGACGAGGAGATGGAAGCCAGGATCACCGCCTGGAACCGCTGGAACGCGGCCGCCATGGTGACCCGCGGCTCCAAGTACGGCGTCGGCGGCCACATCGCCACCTTCGCCTCCGCCGCGTGGCTCTACGAGACCGGCTTCCAGCACTTCTTCCGCGGGAAGGAGGCCGACGGATCGGGCGACCAGCTCTACATCCAGGGCCACGCCTCCCCCGGCATCTACGCCCGCGCCTTCCTCGACGGCCGGATCTCCGAGCAGCAGCTCGACAACTTCCGCCAGGAGTCCGGCGGCAACGGCCTGCCGTCCTACCCGCACCCGCGGCGCCTGCCGTGGCTGTGGGAGTTCCCGACGGTGTCCATGGGCCTCGGCCCGCTCTCCGCGATCTACCAGGCGCGCTTCAACCGCTACCTGCAGAACCGGAGCATCAAGGACACCGCGAACTCGCACGTCTGGGCCTTCCTGGGCGACGGCGAGATGGACGAGCCCGAGTCGACCGCCGCCCTGGCCCTCGCCTCCCGCGAGCAGCTCGACAACCTGACCTTCGTCATCAACTGCAACCTGCAGCGCCTCGACGGTCCGGTTCGCGCCAACTTCCGCGTGGTCCAGGAGCTGGAGGCCCAGTTCCGCGGCGCCGGCTGGAACGTCATCAAGTCGCTGTGGGGCTCCGCCTGGGACGAGCTGTTCCAGCTCGACACCACGGGCGCCCTGGTACGCCGCCTGCGCGAGGTACCGGACGCGCAGTTCCAGACGTACGCGACCCGCGACGTGGCCTACATCCGCGACCACTTCTTCGGTGCCAACCCCGAGCTGGTCCAGCTCGCCGGCGTGCTCACCGACGCGAAGATCGCCGAGTGCTTCCACAGCTCCCGCGGCGGCCACGAGCCCCGCAAGGTCTACGCCGCCTACAAGGCCGCCCTGGAGCACAAGGGCGCGCCGACGGTCATCCTCGCGCAGACCGTCAAGGGCTACACGCTGGGCGCCGGGTTCGAGTCGAAGAACGCGAACCACCAGATGAAGAAGCTGACGATCGACGAGTTCAAGGACATGCGTGACCTCCTTGGCCTCCCGATCCCGGACAGCGCCTTCGCCGACGGCCAGGTCCCGTACGGCCACCCGGGCGCGAACAGCCCCGAGGTCCAGTACCTGAACGAGCGCCGCGCGGCGCTCGGCGGCCCCGCCCCGGCCCGCAAGGTCAAGCAGGTGGCCCTGCCCGCCCCCGCGGACCGCTCCTTCGCCCCGCTGCTCAAGGGCTCCGGCAAGCAGGAGATGGCCACCACCATGGCCTTCGTCCGGCTCGTCAAGGACCTGATGCGGGACAAGGAGACCGGCAAGCGCTGGGTGCCGATCGTCCCCGACGAGGCCCGTACCTTCGGTATGGAGTCCCTCTTCCCGTCGGCCGGCATCTACTCGCCGCTGGGCCAGACGTACGAGCCGGTCGACCGCGACCAGCTGATGTACTACAAGGAGGCCAAGGACGGCCAGATCCTCAACGAGGGGATCACCGAGGCCGGCGCCATGGCCGACTTCATCGCCGCCTGCACGTCGTACGCGACGCACGGCGAGCCGATGATCCCGTTCTACATCTTCTACTCGATGTTCGGCTGGCAGCGCACCGCCGACCAGATGTGGCAGCTCGCCGACCAGCTCGGCAAGGGCTTCATCGTCGGCGCCACCGCCGGCCGCACCACGCTGACCGGTGAGGGCCTCCAGCACGCGGACGGCCACTCGCACCTGATCGCGTCCACGAACCCGGCGTCGCTCAACTACGACCCGGCCTTCGCGTACGAGATCGCGGTGATCGTCAAGGACGGTCTGCGCCGGATGTACGGCGAGAGCCCGGAAGACGTCTTCTACTACCTGACGGTCTACAACGAGCCGAAGGTGCAGCCCGCGATGCCCGAGGGCGTCGAGGAAGGCATCATCAAGGGTCTGTACCGCTTCAACACGGCGGCCGACCTGGCCGAGGCGGCCCCGGCCGCCGACGCCCCCAAGGTCCAGCTGATGGCTTCGGGTACCGCGATCCACTGGATCCTGGAGGCGCAGAAGCTGCTCGCCGCCGAGTGGAACGTGGCCGCCGACGTCTGGTCCGCCACCTCCTGGGGCGAGCTGCGGCGCGAGGCGCTGGAGTGCGACGAGGCGCTGCTGCGCGGCGAGGTCCGCACGCCGTACGTCACCCGTGCGCTGGAAGGTGCGGCCGGCCCCGTCCTGGCCGTCTCCGACTGGATGCGGCAGGTCCCGGACCAGATCAGCCAGTGGGTCGAGCAGGACTACACCTCGCTCGGTACGGATGGCTTCGGCCTGTCCGACACCCGTGAGGGCGCCCGCCGCCACTTCGGTGTCGACGCCCAGTCGATCGTGGTGGCCGCGCTGGCCCAGCTCGCCCGCCGCGGCGAGGTACCGGCGTCCGCCGTCAAGGAGGCCCGGGAGCGCTACGGCCTCTGAGCCGTCCGCACCCGACCGGGAGGCGGTCCACCCCTGCGGGGGCGGGCCGCCTCCCGGCGTTCGGGGGGAACCCGGGCGGGCGGGGGCCGGCCACGGAACACCGGCCCGGGCGGGGGACACCGGCCCGGCCGGGCGGGGGGCGGACACCGGCCTTTGGCCGTATGCGCGGTGGCGGCGCGGGGGTGAACCCGTGATGCTGGAGCGGTGATGGACGAGACGGAGTTCTGGGAGATCGTGGATTGTTCCCGCGAGGCCGCCGACGGCGACCCCGAGGAACACGCCGAGCTGCTCGTGGAGCGGCTCGCACAGCTCGACCCGGACTCCGTCCTGGACTTCGCCCGGCACTTCGAGTCCCGGTACAACCGGGCGTACACCTGGGATCTGTGGGGCGCGGCCTGGGTACTGCTCGACGGGGCGAGCGACGACGCCTTCGACTACTTCCGCTGCTGGCTCATCGGCCAGGGCCGCGAGGTGTTCGAGGGCGGGGTGCACGATCCCGACCAGCTGGCGGAACTCCTGGGCGACTTCGACGAGGAGATCGACGGGGACGGCGAGGAGCTCGGGTACGCGGCCGACGAGGCGTACGAGCAGCTGACCGGGGCCGTGGCGCCCGATCTGGGCGTCCCGCTGCAGGCGGCCGAGCCGGAGGGCACCCCGCTGGACTTCGAGAACGAAGCCGTGCTCGCGGAGCGCTTCCCCCGGCTGTGGGACCGGTTCCGCGCCTGATCAGCAGGGTCAGGAGTGCCGGTCGGTCGTGCCGGTCGGTCCTGCCGGTCAGTAGTGCAGGTCAGTAGTGCAGGTCAGTAGTGCGTACCGCCGTCGATGCGGATCTCCGTGCCGGTGATGAACGCACCGTCCTCGGAGCCCAGCATGGCGACGACGCCGGCGACGGTCTGCGGGCCGGCGAAGCCCTGGCCGAGGGCCGGGGCGAGCTTGGTGAAGAGGGACCAGTCGGTGTCCTCCGGCAGGCCGGGGCCGTTGCCGGTGGTCATGCCGCTCTCGATGGAGCCGGGTGCGACGCTGACGAAGCGCAGCCCCTGCTTGCTGTACTCGGCGGCCAGCGCGTGGGTCATGGACTGGATGCCGCCCTTGCTGGCCGCGTACGCGGACATGTAGGGGTGGGCGAAGGACGCCGAGGTGGAGCTGAAGTTCACGACGGCCGGCCGGTCGCCGGCGAGCAGCGCCGGGAGGGACTCGCGGATCATCAGGAAGGTGCCGGTCAGGTTGACCCCGATG
This sequence comes from Streptomyces sp. Sge12, assembly GCF_002080455.1. Classification (NCBI taxonomy): domain Bacteria; kingdom Bacillati; phylum Actinomycetota; class Actinomycetes; order Kitasatosporales; family Streptomycetaceae; genus Streptomyces; species Streptomyces sp. Sge12. Next base: position 5,598,891 of record NZ_CP020555.1, on the reverse strand, counting down.
ACCCGGTTCCACAGGTCGAGCGTGGTCTCGTGGGTGTGCGCGGAGCGCAGGATGCCAGCGGCATTGACCAGTACGTCGATCCCGCCGAGGGCGTCGACCGCGGCGGCCACACCCTCCTTGACGGCGTTCTCGTCGGATATGTCGAGGAGCGCGGTGGTGAGCCGGTCCGCGTGGCCTCCCCCAGCTACCGCCGCGAGGTGCCCCCCTGCGGCTGCCCGGTCGGCGGTGGCCTTCAGGCCGGCCTCGTCGACGTCCACGGTGTGGACCCGGCCGCCCTCGGCGAGGATGCGGTGGACGGTGGCCCGGCCGATGCCGGAACCACCGCCGGTGATGAGGACACGACGTCCTTCGTAACGGTTCATGGCGTGAGCGTACCGAAGGCATGACACGTTTTGCCATGATGACAAAGAACGTAATCGCCGAGGTTCACGGACGGTACGCTTCAACCGTGAGATCCCCTCGCCCGTACTCTCCCCAGGCCGGCCCCGGAGCCCAATCGCTGACCGAGCGCCGCAAGGCCGCCACCCAGCTCGACATCGCCCGCGCGGCCTGCGAACTGTTCGCCGAACACGGCCCGGACGGCACCACCGCCGAGGACATCGCCCACCGCGCGGGGGTGGCCCTGCGCACCTTCTACCGCTACTTCCGCAACAAGCAGGAGGCCGTGGCGCCGCTGCTGGCGGGCGGCGGCGACGCCTGGCGCGCACTGCTCGCCGAGGAGGTCCCCGGCACCCCGCTGGGCGAGGCGCTGGAACGCGCGGTCACCCGGTCGCTGAGCGGACAGCATGCGGTCGAGGAGGGCCTGGAGGTGACCCGCGGCCTGCTGCGCGCGGCGGCGGACGACCAGGCCCTGCGCGCGGTCTGGTACCGCGTGAACCAGGACTCCGAGGAGAACCTGGTCCCGGTGATCACCCGCCTGGTGGGGCCGGAGGCCGACGCCCTGGAGGTGCGCCTGCTCGCCGCGGCCGCCACGGACGCGATCCGCGTCTCGCTGGAGCTGTGGTCGACGACGGACGCCCCGGTATCGGGTCCCGGCTCCCCCGCGGAACTCGCGGTCCGCTGCCTGCGGGACCTCACAGGGGCGATGCCCCTGCTCCTGGACTGAGGTCCGGAGCAGGGGCATCGTCGATCGGATCAGAGCACGTGGCCCTGTGTTTCCGGGTGGGGTTGTTCAGCTGCCACCCCAGCCGCCGCCACCGCCACCGCCGCCCCCTCCGCCGCCACCCCAGTTACCGCCGCCGCCGTCGCCGCCGTTACCGCCGCCGCCACCCCAGTTGCCGCCGTCGCCGCCGTTACCGCCACCACCGCTCCAGTTGCCGCCGTCGCCGCCGCCACCGCCCCAGTTGCCGCCGCCGTCGCCGCCGTTACCGCCGCCGCCACCCCAGTTGCCGTTGCCGTTGCCCCAGTCACCGTTGCCGCCACGACCGTTGCCCCAGTCGTTGTTGCCCCAGTCACCGTTGCCACCGCGGCCGGAGTTGTTCCAGTTCGACCAGTTCGAGTCGCGCCAGTTGGCGTCGCGCCAGTTGTTGTTGTCGCGCCAGTTGTCGTTGTACCCGCCGACGCCGCCCTGGTCCCAGCACCAGCTGGGCCGGTCACGCCAGTCGCGGTCGCAGCACCAGTTCCACCGGGCGTCCGAACGGTTGGAGGGGTACCGGTAGCAGTCGTAGCCGCCGTTCCCGCCGCCGCCACCGCCACCGGTGACGACCGAGGCCGAGGCGCTGGCGACGGGCAGCAGACCTATCGCGATTCCCGCGGCGCCCGCCATGGCTGCCGCAACGATCTTACGGCGCATTCTCATGCACCTCCGCACATGTCTCGCTTATGGGGCTTTTAGGTCATTTCAACCCTCACTCGCCCGTGCGGCCCTGTCAAAGCGGAAAGGCCCCCCGCCGCACTCCGTGGAGCGTGGCAGGGGGCCTCTCATCAGGCATTTTTAGATGTCGAAGTACATCTCGAACTCGTGCGGGTGCGGGCGCAGGGCGATCGGGGCGATCTCGTGCGTGCGCTTGTAGTCGATCCAGGTCTCGATCAGGTCGGGGGTGAAGACACCGCCGGCCAGGAGGTACTCGTGGTCGGCCTCCAGGGCCTTGAGGACGTCCTCGAGGCTGGTCGGGACCTGCGGGACGCTCGCGTGCTCGTCGGGCGAGAGCTCGTAGAGGTCCTTGTCGATCGGCTCCATCGGCTCGATCTTGTTCTTGATGCCGTCGAGGCCCGCCAGCAGCAGCGCCGAGAAGGCGAGGTACGGGTTGGACGACGGGTCCGGGGCGCGGAACTCGACGCGCTTGGCCTTCGGGTTCGAGCCCGTGATCGGGATGCGCATGGCGGCGGAGCGGTTGCGCTGCGAGTACACCATGTTGACCGGCGCCTCGAAGCCCGGGACCAGGCGGTGGTAGGAGTTCACCGTCGGGTTGGTGAACGCCAGCAGCGACGGGGCGTGCTTGAGGATGCCGCCGATGTAGTAGCGGGCGGTGTCCGACAGGCCCGCGTAGCCGGCCTCGTCGTAGAACAGCGGGTCGCCGTTCGCCCACAGCGACTGGTGCACGTGCATGCCCGAGCCGTTGTCACCGAAGATCGGCTTCGGCATGAAGGTCGCGGTCTTGCCGTTGCGCCAGGCGACGTTCTTCACGACGTACTTGAAGAGCATCAGGTCGTCGGCCGCGGCGAGCAGCGTGTTGAACTTGTAGTTGATCTCGGCCTGGCCGCCGGTGCCGACCTCGTGGTGCTGGCGCTCGACCTGGAGGCCCTGGGCGTCCAGCTCGAGGGAGATCTCGGCGCGCAGGTCGGCGAAGTGGTCGACCGGGGCTACCGGGAAGTAGCCGCCCTTGTAGCGGACCTTGTAACCACGGTTGTTCTCCTCGGAGCCCGTGTTCCAGGCGCCGGCCTCGGAGTCGATGTGGTAGAAGCCCTCGTTCGCGGAGGTCGCGAAGCGCACGCTGTCGAACACGTAGAACTCGGCCTCGGGGCCGAAGAACGCGGTGTCGGCGATGCCGGTGGAGGCGAGGTACGCCTCGGCCTTCTTCGCGATGTTGCGTGGGTCGCGGCTGTAGGCCTCACCCGTGATCGGGTCGTGGATGAAGAAGTTGATGTTGAGCGTCTTGTCCTTGCGGAACGGGTCCAGCCGCGCGGTGGTGATGTCGGCGCGCAGAGCCATGTCGGACTCGTGGATCGCCTGGAAGCCGCGGATCGAGGATCCGTCGAAGGCGAGCTCCTCCGCCGGGTCGAACGCTCGCGCCGGGATGGTGAAGTGCTGCATCACACCAGGCAGGTCGCAGAAGCGGACATCAACGAACTTGACGTCGTTCTCCTCGATGTACTGCTTCACTTCGTCGGCGTTCTTGAACATCCAACTCCTCCTACTCCCGACCCCGGGGCAGGGACGGGTTTTATAGCTCGTGGCGCGTCAGTGCGGTGCCGCACGCTGACCCGACCATAAGCAGACGGGATTTCCCAAGCATGACCCATTTGTTTCGCACAAGTTAACCAGGGTCCCGGCGGAGGGCCGTGCGGCGCCACGGGTACCGTGTTCGGGTGGACAACAGACAGGCAATCGGATCCTGGCTCTCCGGCCCCCGTGCGGCCGCCGAGGACATGGGCGTCGACTTCGGCTATCCGGGTCAGCAGCTCGGCCTGCCGCAGCAGGGGCCCGGCTCGGTGGCACGGTTCGGGCGCCGGCTCGGCGCCGTCGCCATCGACTGGATCGGCTGCCAGCTGATTGCCTACGGGCTGATCACCGGCGGCAACCTGGCCGCGGCGGGCAACTGGACCCTCGGGCTCTTCGTGGCCCTCACCATCCTGACGGTCGGCACCGTGGGCTTCACCCCCGGCAAGCGGATCCTCGGCCTCCGGGTGGTCTCGGAGTCCGGCGGCCGCCTCGGCGTCGGCCGGGTGGTCCTGCGGACGGTGCTGCTGGCCCTGGTCGTCCCGGCGCTGATCTGGGACCGGGACGGCCGCGGCCTGCACGACCGGCTGGCCCGCGCGGTCCAGGTCCGCATCTAGGACGCAGGACGGCGGACGCGGCGACAGGCGTACGGCACGACACAGGGGTGCCCCCCGAGCCCGCGGGCTCGGGGGGCACCCCTGTGTCGTATACGAAAATCAGCTGACCGGGTCAGCGCATCTTTCCGCCGCGCGGCATCTTCATGCCCTTCGGCATGGGGCCCTTCGGCAGCGGCATGTTGCTCATGAGGTCACCCATGGCCCGCAGCTTGTCGTTGACCTGGGTGATCTGCGGTCCGGCCAGCACGCGCGGCAGCTTGAGCAGGGTGGTGCGCACCTTCTTGAGCGGCACCTCGCCCTCGCCCGTGCCCACGATGAAGTCGTGCACCGGCACGTCCGGCATGATCCGGGCCAGCTTCTTCTTCTCGTTCGCGAGCAGCGGCTTCACGCGGTTCGGGTTGCCCTCGGCGATCAGCACGACGCCGGCCTTGCCGACGGCCCGGTGGACGATGTCCTGCTGTCGGGTCATCGCGATCGCCGGGGTGGTCGTCCAGCCCCGTCCCACGTTGTCCAGTACGGCCGCGGCCGCGCCCGGCTGTCCTTCCATCTGCCCGAAGGCGGCCCGCTCGGCCCGACGTCCGAAGACGATCGCCATCGCGAGGAACGCCACCAGGAATCCGAGGATGCCGAGGTAGAGCTCGTGCCCGATCAGGAAGCCGATCGCGAGAAAGACACCGAAGGTGACGATTCCCACGCCCGCGACGATCAGACCGACCTTCGGGTCGGCCTTGCGCGTCATCTTGTACGTCAGGGCGATCTGCTTCAGTCGCCCGGGGTTCGCAGCAGTCTCTGCGTTTGACTTCCTCGCCATACAGCGAAGTTTACGTGGCCTGCGGGGTTCGGGTAGCCGCGGCCTCAAGTACATGTTCGGTTTCGACCCGGTCCTTCGCCCGCTTGCGGTCCTCCAGGACCGCCGTCCAGGCGTTGCGACGGGCCCCGCTCATCAGCAGGGACTCGATCCCCCGGAAGGCGTCGGAGAAGGTCGGGATGGCAATGGCGCGTACGGGCGCGGCCTGCATGATGTCGATCCCTTTCACGATGCTCGCGTCGGCGTGATGCGGGCGGTGTGTGCGGTGCGTGGACCAAGCGTCACTGACTGGTGTTACCAGGGCGTGACCGGTCGGTCAAATGTGATGTACACGTTGCAAACACTGACGCGGCCCACCGGACTCTCCCTCGAGGAAGAGCCTAGGGGCCGCGTCGGCGCGGTGTTACTCGTTAGTAACGCTTTGTGCTCGAATTCACACGTTCAGACTCGGCTGCGCTTCTCTGTGCCCGCGGTCAAGCTCCGCCTCGTCACCGCTCCGGCCGAGTGCCCGCCCTCGTACCTCGGGCGGACCCTCGACCTGCGCTCAGACTCGGCTGCGCTTCTCTGCGCCCGCGGTCGAGCTCCGCCTCGTCACCGCTCCGGCCGAGTGCCCGCCCTCGTACCTCGGGCGGACCCTCGACCTGCGCTCAGACTCGACTGCGCTTCTCCATCGCCTGCTGGTAGAGGCGACCCGCCCGGTACGAGGACCGGACCAGCGGGCCGGACATCACGCCGGAGTAGCCGATCTCCTCGGCCTCCTTCGCCAGCTCCACGAACTCGGCCGGCTTCACCCAGCGCTCGACGGGGTGGTGCCGCGGCGAGGGCCGCAGGTACTGGGTGATGGTGATGAGCTCGCAGCCGGCCTCGTGCAGGTCCTTGAGGGCCTGCGAGACCTCCTCGCGCTCCTCGCCCATGCCGAGGATCAGGTTCGACTTGGTCACCAGGCCGTAGGCGCGGGCCTTGGTGATCACCTCGAGCGAGCGCTCGTAGCGGAAACCGGGGCGGATCCGCTTGAAGATCCGCGGCACCGTCTCGACGTTGTGCGCGAAGACCTCGGGGCGGGAGGCGAAGACCTCCTCCAGCAGCTCCGGGACCGCGTTGAAGTCGGGGGCCAGCAGCTCGACCTTGGTGTGGCCGGTCTCGCGGCCCGCCGTCTGCTGGTGGATCTGGCGCACGGTCTCCGCGTAAAGCCAGGCGCCGCCGTCGGCCAGGTCGTCGCGCGCGACGCCCGTGATGGTGGCGTAGTTCAGGTCCATCGTGACCACGGACTCGCCGACGCGCCGCGGCTCGTCACGGTCCAGCGCCTCGGGCTTGCCCGTGTCGATCTGGCAGAAGTCACAGCGCCGGGTGCACTGGTCACCACCGATGAGGAAGGTGGCCTCGCGGTCCTCCCAGCATTCGTAGATGTTCGGACAACCGGCCTCCTGGCACACCGTGTGCAGTCCTTCGCCCTTCACCAGGGCCTGCATCTTGGTGTACTCGGGACCCATCTTCGCCCGGGTCTTGATCCACTCGGGCTTGCGCTCGATGGGGGTCTGGGCGTTACGGACCTCCAGGCGCAGCATCTTGCGTCCGTCGGGTGCGACTGCGGACACGACCGGCTCCCTGTGACTTCGATTGTTCGGGCGCCCACCAGGGTACGCCCGTAATTTCGTACGCTCTTACGTCGGCCAACCTGCGAGCGATCGGCCGCATTCCCGAGGGCTAGGCGCCCGCGACCGACTCGATTTCGCGGGGCCGCAGCTCCGCGTGCTCCAGTACGTCCTTCAGGTGGCGCTCGGCCACCGGCAGCACCTCGGCGATGGTGATCTCGCGGCCAAGTTCGTAGGAGAGCGAGGTCACACCGGCGTCCCGGATCCCGCACGGGATGATCCGGTCGAACCAGGTGCTGTCCGGGTTCACGTTGATCGCGAAGCCGTGCATGGTGACGCCCTTGGCGACCCGGATGCCGATGGCGGCGAGCTTGCGGTCCTCGCGGCGCTGGCCGGCGTTGGACGGGGCGTACTCGGGGCCGTTCAGCCGCGGGTCGAACTCCTCGTCGCCGATCCGGGGGTCGAAGTCCAGGGAGAGCCCGCCGATCGCGGGGCGCTCCTCGACGGGGTCGCCCAGGACCCAGACGCCGGAGCGGCCCTCGACCCGGGTGGTCTCCAGGCCGAATTCGGCGGCGGTGCGGATCAGGGCCTCTTCGAGGCGGCGGACGTGCGCGACCACGTCGACCGGGCGGGGCAGCTTCATGATCGGGTAGCCGACCAGCTGGCCCGGCCCGTGCCAGGTGATCTTGCCGCCGCGGTCCACGTCGACGACGGGGGTGCCGTCGAGCGGGCGCTCGCTGGGGTCGGTGCGCCGGCCCGCCGTGTAGACCGGCAGGTGCTCCAGCAGCAGGCAGGTGTCCTCGATCTCGTCCGCGAAGCGGGCGGCGTGCACCCGGCGCTGCTCTTCCCAGGCCACGGTGTACTCGACGGATTCCGGTCCGAAGCCCAGATGGACAAACCCAAGCTCAGCCACCGCAGCGCCTCCTCATTGAACCTGCTGTGTGCACGTACCTCACTGAGCAAGGGTACGGCGACCCGTTCGAGCCCCCACAGGGCCCCTTCAAGGCCCCTTCAAGGCCTCTTCAGGGCCCCGGCGCGGGCTCCACCGGGGGCCACGGCAGCTGCTTCGGCCGGCGTCGGCCCTTGGGCGGCCGGTCCGGGTCCTCGTCGGCCCGCGGCAGCCGCCGGTGGCCCTCCTCGTGGTCGTTGACCCAGCCGCACACCCCGCACGCGTACCGGCCGTCGAGCCCCGCGATGTAGGTGCCGCAGCGCCGGCACTCCGCCTCGGTCAGTTCGGGCGGGGACAGCGGGGCTGTGGATTCGGTTCGCTCCTCGGGGAGGTGCGCCCCGTGGGGCCGAGGGGTCATGGGCCGCAGCGTACGCGGGCGGAGGGGTCCGGTCCGTAAAGGGCCCTACGCATTCTGCACACGATCGGATGAATGTGGGGCAGAGAGGGCGGCATCGGCGAAGTTCGCCGCTACATTCACGCCGTTCACAGGGCCGGGACCCCGGTCCGTCACGTCAGGAGACCGTGGAGCCGATGACGGAACGACCTGCCCAGCGCGTCCCCAACCGGCAGCTCGCGGCGCTGATCGCGGAAGCCGGGTTCTCCAACGCCGGGCTCGCCCGCCGCGTGGACCAGCTCGGCCTGGAGCACGGTCTCGATCTGCGGTACGACAAAACCTCGGTGACCAGATGGCTGCGCGGGCAGCAGCCTCGCGGCACTACTCCGGCGCTGATCGCCGAGGTGTTCACGCGCCGCCTCGGACGGCGGCTCTCCGCCCAGGACCTGGGCCTGGACGCCTGCGCGCCCGTCTATGCGGGCCTGGAGTTCGCGGCGACCCCCGAGGAGGCAGTCGACATCGCGAGCGGGCTGTGGCGCAAGGACTCCGGCTCGCACGCCGAGCTCCGGAAGATCGCCTTCACCCCGGCCGGGCTGGTCGTGCCCAGCCGCGACTGGCTCATCGGGCGGGCCGACGAGCGGGTCGGCCGCGGTGCGGAACCCTCGGCGGCCCGCGTCCCGCTGCAGGGGCGGGCCTCGGTGCCCCGGCAGCGACAGATCGACCGCGGCCCCGGGCAGCGCGTGACCGGCGGGGACATCGCCGCGCTGAGATCGGTGAGCGAGCTGTTCCGGACCCTGGACCAGGCCTACGGCGGCGGCCACGCCCGGCAGGCCCTGGTGCGCTACCTGGAGCACGAGGCCGAGCCGATGCTCCGCGGGACCTACGGGGAGACCACCGGGCGGCGGCTGTTCTCGGCGGCCGCCGATCTGACCCGGCTCGCGGGCTGGACCTCGTACGACATCGCTGCGCACGGCCTGGCCCAGCGCTACTTCGTGCAGGCGCTGCGGCTCGCGCAGGCGGCCGCGGACCGCCCCTACGGCTCGTACGTGCTGGTCACCATGAGCCGGCAGGCGGTCTACCTCGGCCACGGCCGCGAGGCCGTCCAGCTGGCCCGGGTGGCCCAGCAGGGCGTCGGCTCCGGGCCGCCGCCGGTGGTCCAGGCGCTGCTCCACTCGGCCGAGGCGCGCGGACACGCCGTCCTCGGCGAGGTCCGCGCGTCGACCGCCTCCCTGGTGCGGGCCGAGCGCGCGCTGGGCGCGGCCCGGCCGGGGGACGACGTGCCGCACTGGGCCCGGTTCTACGACGAGGCGCAGTTGGCGGACGAGTTCGGGCACTGCCACCGGGACCTCCAGCAGTACCGGGCCTCGGCGCAGCACGCGGAGCGGTCGCTCCAGCTGCGGGCGCCCGGGTACGCGCGGTCCCGGCTGTTCTGCCGGGTGGTGCTGGCCACGGCCCGGCTGGGGCTGGGCGAGCTGGACCAGGCCTGCGCGTTGGGCGCGGAGGCGGCGCAGCAGGCGATGGAGATGCGGTCGGTGCGCGCGGTGGAGTACGTACGGGACTTCGAGCGGCGGCTGGAGCCGTACCGGGACGCCTCGGCCGTGCGGACCTACCGGGACCGGGTGGCGGCCCTGTCCTGAGGGCACGTGGATCCCGGTACAGCAGGGGCCCGGTCCCGTGGCGGGACCGGGCCCCCGGTGCGTCTGTGGTTCTCAGGCCGCCACCGGAAGCGCGGGCTCCGGGGCGACCTGGAGCGGGATGCCGAAGTCGCGCAGGACGGCGCCTGCGGCGCGGCGGGCCGAGTGCAGGGCCCCCTGGACGGTGTTGGTGTCGCGGTGGTCACCGCACACGTACAGCCCGGCCAGTACCCGTACCGGCCGCCGCAGGTCGTACGGCGGGGGCATCGCGGGGACCGCCTCCGGGGTGTGGTGGACGGCCAGCAGTTCCCACTCGCGGGTGGGGGTGTCGTAGAGCCGGGCCAGCCGGGAGGCGAGCGTGCGCGCGGGCGGCGGCGGGCCGAGGACGGTGGTGGTGACCAGGCTCCGGCCGGCCGGGGCCCGGGTCGGGTCGACCGCGCTCATCACGGCGGTGTGGGCGACGGGCCACTTGGGGTCCCCGTCCAGGAGCAGCGAGCCGTCCCGGTACAGGGGTGCGGCGGTGGCGTGGTGCAGGACGGTGACCTCGTGGAAGGCGGGCACGCGCAGGCCGGGCAGCAGCTCGGCGGCGGCCCGGGCTCCGGTGGCCAGGAGGACGGAGCGGCAGCGGAAGTCGCCGTGCTCCTCGGTGGTGACCAGGTTGGTCGCCACCGACCGGACCCGGACCCCGGTCCGTACGGTGCCGGGCGGCAGGGCGGCGGCGAGCAGGTCCGGCAGGGCCGCCGCGCCGCCCTCGGGCACGGCGAGCCGGCCGCGGGCGAAGGTGCGCAGGGCGAGGTCGGCGACCCGGCTGGAGGTGGTGAGCTCCGGGTCGCGCAGCAGGGTGGCGAGCAGGGGGCGGAGCGCCCCGTGCAGGGTGCGCGCCGGCAGCCCGCGGGAGCGCAGGGCGGCGTGCGCGGTGCGCTCGGGCCGGGCGAGCAGTTTCTCCTCGGGCAAGGTGGCGAGCCGGCCGAGGGCGGCGCTGATCCGGGCCTGGTCGAGGGAGCCGCTGGCCAGGGCCCGGGCCGGGGTGAGGACCCCGACCCGCAGCTGTTTCCCGTCGGTGTGGACGAGGACCCCCGGTGTGAAGGGGCGCAGGGTCAGGGCCCGGAGGCCGGGGGTGCGTTCGAGCTCTGTGTACGAGGTGTTGAGCAACTGGCCGATCCGGTCCAGCCGGAATCCGTCGGCGGACTCGGTGGCCATCCGCCCGCCGGGGTCGTCCGCGGCCTCCAGGACGGTGACCGTGACTCCCGCTGCGATCAGGTGCTGCGCTGCCGCGAGTCCTGAGACTCCGGCTCCTACGATGACGACGTCCGCATGGTGTGCGGCATGGTGTGCGCTGCTGAGCACGTGCCCCTCCCCGAGGTCGGCGCGGCTGTGTGGGGATCCTCCTTCCCCCAACCGGCTCAAGGGGAACCCGAGTTCGGCGTGGTATTACGGTCAACTCCGGTCGCACGACGGTCGCATACGGGTCACGAACGGTCGCACGGTGGTCGCACGCGGATCCCCCGGAGGCCCCGGCAGGTATTCCGGGGCTCTCACCCGGAGGGCAGCGCGGCGCGGATCGCCTGCTCGATCCCCGGGTCGCGGAAGAGGAAGCCGGACTCCAGCAGCCGCGCGGGCCGGGCCCGCTGACTGCCCAGCACGTCCTCGGCGAACTCCCCCAGCACGACGCGCAGCGCCACGGCCGGTACGGGCAGCAGCGCGGGCCGGTGCAGCACGCGGGCCATGGCCGCGGTGACCTGGCGGTTGGTCAGCGGCTCCGGTGCCGTGAGGTTGACGGGGCCGGACAGCGCGGGGGTGTCGATGATGTGCCGCAGGGCCGCGACCTCGTCCCGGAGCGAGATGTACGACCAGTACTGGCGGCCGTTGCCGAGCCGGCCGCCGATCCCGGCCCGGAAGAGGGGGAACATGCGTGCCCAGGCCCCGCCCTCACGGGCGACGACGAGGCCGGTACGGGCGAACGCGGTCCGGATCCCGGCCTCCTGGGCGGCGGCGGCCGCCGCCTCCCACTCCACGCAGACCGAGGGCAGGAACCCGTGTCCGGCCGGGGCGTCCTCGTCGACGGGCCGGTCGCCGGTGTCCCCGTAGTAGCCGATGGCGGAACCGCTGACCAGGACCGCAGGCGGCTCGTCGAGGGCGGCGAGGGCGTTCGCGAGCGCGGCGGTGCCGAGCACCCGGCTGTCGCGGATCTCCCTCTTGTACGCGGCCGTCCACCGGTGGTCCCCGACCCCGGCCCCGGCCAGGTGCACGACGGCCCCGCAGCCGGCCAGTCCGGCCGGATCCACGTACCCGCGCGCGGGATCCCACCGTGCCTCGTCCGCCCCGGCCGGCTCCCGCCGTACGAACCGCACCACCTCGTGCCCGTCCTCCCGCAGGGACCGCACGAGTGCACTTCCGATGAGCCCGGTCGCCCCGGTGACAGCAATGCGCATGCCCCCATCCTGCCGGTCCGCTGCGCGGGCTCGGCGGGATCCGGCGGGGCGCGCCGCACCGTTTCCCCGCGGGCCCGGCCCGGCCGCCGTCACCGTACGGCGCTCCGCGCCCGCGCCTCGGTCGCCGGCAAGGCCGAAACGCCGGGCCGGGCCGGGCGGGGCCCGGTCAGGTGGCCGTGCCGAGCCAGGTGCCCACCGCGTAGGTGACGCCCATCGCCAGCGCGCCGCCCACCACGTTGCGCAGCACCGCCCTCGGCATCGGCGCCCCGCCCAGCCTCGCACTGATCACCCCGCACAGCGTCAGCGCCGCCAGCACCGCGACCACCGTCACCGGCACCCGCGCCGACGGTCCCGGCAGGATGATCGCCAGCAGCGGGAGCAGCGCCCCCACCGTGAAGGCGACGAGGCTGGCGAAGGCGGCGTGCCACGGGTTGGCCAGCTCGTCGGGGTTGATCCCGAGCTCCACGCGGGCGTGGGCCCGCAGTGCGTCCCGTGCCGTCAGCTGCTCTGCGGCCTCCCGGGCCACGTCGTGGCTGAGCCCCCGCTCGGCCAGCAGGTCCGTCAGCTCGTCGAGCTCCGCCGCCGGTTCCTCGGCCAGTTCCCGGCGTTCCAGGTCGAGCGCGGCCCGCTCGGAGTCCCGCTGGGAGCTGACGGAGACGTACTCCCCCGCCGCCATGGACAGCGAGCCCGCCAGCAGTCCGGCGACACCCGCCGCCAGGATCGCCGCGCGCGAGGTGGTGGCCCCGGCCATGCCGACCACCAGGCCCGCGGTGGAGATGATCCCGTCGTTGGCGCCGAGCACACCCGCGCGCAGCCAGTTGAGCCGCGTGCTGATCTCCGCGCTCTGTGCGCCGCCGCCCGCGCCGTGCGCCTCGATGTGCGCCCGGGTGGGCCGTTTGCCCGCGCCTTCGCTTGCCGTCACGCCCCCACTGTCGCGGCCCGGGGCGTACGGGGCCACCCGGCGGGCCGGTCCGGGGTGCGCAGGCCCCGCCCCCGTACCAGGGTGGAGTAGTGAGACGCCGACGTCAGGAGACGGGCTGGCTGCGCGGCGAGCCGCCGCCGCGCTGGGCCCGGATCGCGCCCGCGGTCGCCCTGGTCGTGCTGGTCCTGGCCCAGGCGATCACCCCGGGCGATGTGGAGCTCGGGTTCTTCTTGGCCGGCCTGCCCCCGGTGGCCGCCTTCGCGTACGGGGCGGCCGGGACCGCGGTCTTCGCCGCCATCGTCCTGCTGCTGCTGGGCGTGCACGAGCTCGGTGTGGCCCATGCCCGGGGGACGGACCTGGCCACGGTGGCCGTCGTCGGCGTGCTCAGCGTGGTGATCGCCTGGGTCCGGCAGCGCCGGGACGCGCAGCTGGTCAGCGTACGGACGGTGGCGGAGGCGGCCCAGCTGGCGGTGCTCCCACCGGTGCCGGAGCGGGTGGGTCCGGTGCGCTGCTCGGGCCTCTACCGGGCGGCGCAGCACGGCACGCTGGTCGGCGGCGACCTGTACGACGTACGGGCCGGGCCGTACGGGGTACGGGCGCTGGTCGGGGACGTGCAGGGGCACGGCCTGGCGGCGGTCGGCACGGTGGCGGCGCTGCTCGGGGCCTTCCGCGAGGCCGTGATCGACGACGCCGGGCTGGGGGCGGTCGCGGCACGGCTGGACCGGCGCCTGGTGGCGGACGCGGCGGCGACCTCGGTCGACCATCCGGAGCTGTTCGCGACGGCGGTGCTGCTGGAGTTCCCGCCGGGGCTGGACCGCGTACGGATCGTGTCGTGCGGGCATCCGCCGGCCCTGCGGGTGCGCGGCCGGGTGGTCGAAGAGGTGGCGGTGGATCCGGGGCCGCCGCTGGGTCTGGGTCTGGCCGGGCCGACCCCGCCGAAGGTGACGGAGCTGTCGGTGCGCCCCGGGGACCAGCTGCTGCTGCACACCGACGGCGTGACGGAGGCCCGGGACGCTACGGGGCACTTCTACCCGCTGGCCGACCGGGTGCCCGTACTGGTCCGGGACCCGGCGGGCCTGGTCGGTGCGGTGTGGCGGGACCTCGCGTCCTTCACGAACGGCGGTCCGCACGACGACGTGGCCCTGCTGCTGCTCTCGCTGGACGGAGAGGATCCGGCCGCCGGGCAGGGCGGCCGGACGCTCTGACTACGACTCCATGATGAACGCGCGCACCATCTTGCAGGTGACATTCGACGGCCGGTGGATCCCCGTCCGGACGGCCATCGTCCGGATCTTCCGGTTGGTGGCGCGCCGGGCGTCGTACGTCCCCGAGTCGAGCAGGGATATGGCCAGCCGCATCGCCTTCAGACGGCGGTTGTGGCTCTCGTACCACTCGCGGGGCAGGCCCGCCGGCAGCGGCTTCTTCTTGACGTGCTGGATGGTGGTGGCAGTGGCCATCTACAGCCTCCCAAACGGTAGTTGGCTTCCTGTCGTTCTTCCTCGATTTTACCGGGGACCACTGACAAAAGACCCTGGCCAGGCGGGCTCTGGGTAGGGTTCGCGCCATGGAGATCTGGATCAATCCCGCCTGTTCCAAGTGCCGCAGCGCCCTGACCCTGCTGGACGCGGAGGGCGCCGACTACACGGTGCGCCGCTATCTGGAGGACGTGCCCTCCGAGGAGGAGATCCGCGAGGTGCTCGGCCGCCTCGGGCTGGAGCCGTGGGACATCACGCGCACCTCGGACCCCCTGGCGAAGGAGACGGGCGTACGGGACCTGCCGCGCGAGGAGAACGACGAGGCGCGCGGGCGCTGGATCGCCCACCTGGCCGCCCACCCGAAGCTCATCCAGCGCCCGATCATCACGGCCGAGGACGGCACGGCCGTGGTCGCCCGCTCCGAGGAGGCCGTCCGCGAGGCCCTGTCCCGCAAGGGCTGACCAGGGCTAGCGGAGGGGCCGGCAGAGGCGCCGGGCGATCTCTGCCGCGGCCGTCAGCGGCAGCGCGTGGTGTCCGACCCCGGGCAGTACGCCGATGTGCGCGCCCGGCAGCGCCGCGGACGCCGCGCGGGCGGCGCGGCCGCAGTCGTGGCAGCGGGCCAGCTCGGCGAAGAGGACGTCGACCCGCGCCGCCGCGAGCGCGGTCGGGTCCGGGCGCGGCCCGGTGACCGGCCGCACGCCCGGGAATCGGGCGGTCTCCTCCTGCAACCGCAGCCAGGCCGGTTCGAGCGCGGCCCCGCGGGTCTCCCAGGTGAGGAAGGAGCGGATCCGCCCGGGGGTGGGCCGCACCAGCACGGGCAGTGCGCGCAGGACGTAGCCGGGGCGCAGCCCGGTGAAGACCTGGGTCGGGTCGAGCAGCACCAGGCGCCCGAGCCGGTCGGGGCGCCGGGCGGCATAGTGGGCGGCGATCCAGGCCCCGTACGAGTGCCCGCCGAGGGTCACGGGCCCGTGCGGGCCGGGCCCGCCTGGGAGCGCGTCGAGGACCGCGTCGAGCCAGCCGACCAGGTCCCCGACGGTGCGGAGGGCCCGCCCGGGGGCCGGAACGCTGAGCCCGGGGTCGCCGATCAGGTCCACGGCGTGCACCCGGTGGGTGCGGGCGGCCCCGGCGGCGGCGCAGGCCCCCCACACGGTGGAGGTGGCTCCGCCGCCGGGCAGCAGCACCAGCGGCGGGGCGTCGGCGGGGCCGCAGCTGTTGACGCGGGTGACCCCGTAGGGGGTGGGCAGGTCGACGGACTCGACGGGGCCGGGCCACCGGCCGAGGACCTCGTCGTAGGCGGCACGGAAGGAGGACGGGGAAAACGTGGATGACGTGGATGACGTGGATGACGTTCGGGGCATGTCCCGCTCCAATGCCTCGTCCAATCTCTCGCTGGGCGATAATCTCGCTCAGCGAGAGATTCTAGGCGGGGATCGGACGGGAGTCGATGTGGACGGCGAGGAGAACGACGCGGTGGACCGGGAGCCGGACAACCTCCGGCTGGTGCACCTGCTGAGGGCGGTGACCGTCGAGTTCGGCCTGCGCCAGGCCGACTTCGCCGCCCGCAACGGCATGCACCCCACCGACGTGCGCGCCCTGATCTGCCTGCTGGACGCGGCCCGGGCGGACGAGGCGGCCACCGCGGGCCTGCTCGGCACCCGGCTCGGCCTCAACTCGGCGGGCACCACCGCCGTGATCGACCGCCTGGAACGGCTCGGCCACGTGGCACGGGTGCGCGACGAACACGACCGGCGCCGGATCCTGCTGCGCGTGGAGCCGGCGGCGATCCGCCTGGGCCGGGACTTCTTCGGGCCCCTGATCGACGGGGTGCTCCAGGTGCTCGACTCCTTCGACCCCGCCGAACGGGAGACCGTACGCCGTTTCCTGACGGCCACCCACACCGTCTTCGCCACGGAGCCGCGCCCATGACCGCCCCCGACCCGGGCGGCTCCGACCTGCACCTGGAGCTCCCCGCCGGGGGCGCCCGGCGGACCGCCCTCGCCCAGGCCCTGCGCGATGCCGTACGCAGCGGGCGACTGGCCGGCGGGACCCGGCTGCCGCCGTACCGGACCCTGGCCGCGGACCTCGGGCTGGCCCGCAACGCCGTCGCCGACGCGTACGCCGAACTGGTCGCCGAGGGCTGGTTCACGGCCCGCCAGGGTTCCGGCACCCGGGTCGCCGAGGGGGTCGCGACCGCCGACGCACCGGCCGCCGCGGCCGGACCCGCGCCGATGCGGCTGCGCCACGACCTGCTCCAGGGCAAACCCGACCCCGCGTCCTTCCCCCGGGGCCCCTGGGCGGTAAGCGCCCGCCGGGCCCTCGCGGAGGCGCCCACCGAGGCATTCGGCCCCGGTGATCCGCAGGGCCGCCCCGAACTGCGGCGGGCCCTCGCCGGCTACCTCTCCCGGGCCCGGGGGGTGCGCTGCGCCCCCGAGAACATCGTGGTCTGCTCGGGCTTCGCCAACGGACTGCGCCTCCTGGCCTCCGTCCGGCCCCGCGACTGGGCCGTCGAGGCGTACGGGCTGCCCTTCCACCACGGCATCCTCCGGGCCGCCGGAGTCCGCCCGCACCCCGTCGCGGTCGACGAGGACGGCGCCCGGACGACGGAACTCCCCGCCCGGGCCCGTACGTTGCTGCTCACTCCGGCGCACCAGTTCCCGACCGGCGCCCGTCTGCTGCCCGCGCGGCGCGCCGCCGCGGTGGAATGGGCCCGCACGGCCGGGGGCGTGATCGTGGAGGACGACTACGACGGGGAGTTCCGCTACGACCGCAAACCCGTCGGCGCGCTGCAAGGACTGGCTCCCGAACACGTCGTGTACGCGGGCTCGCTGAGCAAGAGCCTCTCCCCCGCGCTCCGCCTGGGCTGGCTGGTCCTCCCGGACCACCTCCGTGACCAGGTGCTGGCCGCGAAGGGCCTGCGGGAGTCCTGGGCGAGCGCGCTGGACCAGCTGGCACTGGCCGACTTCATCGAGTGCGGGGGGTACGACCGCCACGTCCGCCGGATGCGGCTGCGCTACCGGGACCGCCGCGACCAGTTGGCCGCCGCGCTGGAGGCGCGCGCCCCGGGGGTCCGGGTGACCGGCATCTCGGCCGGGCTGCACGCCGTTCTGGAGCTCCCCGCGGGCCAGGAGGCCCGGGCCCTGACGGCGGCCCACGCCGCGGGCCTGGCCCTGGACGGCCTCTCGTCCTACCACCACCCGGCCGCCCGGGGCCCGTCCCGCGAGGGCCTGGTGGTCGGCTACGCGGCGCCCCCGGAGGCGGCGTTCACCCGGGCGGTGGCGGCACTGGTGCAGGTGGTGGGCCGGACGTCGGCGGGCCACGGGACGGTGGTCTCGGCCGCGACCCCGTAGTCGACTCCGGGCACGTCCCAGCCGTAGAGCCGGCCGACCTCGTCGCGGAACCAGCCGGTGTCCGCGCCGGAGGCGATCGTCTCGGCGTCGACGCGGTCCCACGCGGCGCGGACGGCGGCCTGCACGTCGGGCTTCATCTCCCACCCGTCCAGCCGGATGCGGTCCTCGTCGTCCGGGCCGGGCCCGGCGTCACCGGTGAGCCGGCCCCACAGAGCGGGTCCGGAGCCGCCCCGCACCCCGCCCCCGTCCCGTCTCTTCATCTCGTCCCCACCCCCCACCCCCGTAGGGTGGCCGAAGCGCCAAAGCGGACGAATCACAACAAAGGACCCCCGTGAACGAGCAGCAGCAACCGCAGCCGAGCCCCCGGCAGGACCGGACCGCCCCTCCCGCCGGGACGGGCTCCCGTCCCGGGCGGCGGGGGGCCGACTGGATGTTCGGCGGGGTGTACGGGACCGTGCTGGCCAGCGCGCTGCTGGCCGCGCTCGGCCAGGAGGGCCAGGCCTTCACCCCGTTCTACGACGCGAGCTGGGTCTTCGTGACGGGCGCCACCGCCGGGCTCGCGCACGGGTACGCGCACCACATGGCGGACCACCGGAAGGAGTCCGCCTGGCACCGGTGGCGGATGCTCGCCCTCGCACTGTGGAACGAGTGGCCGCTGATCGTGGCCACCCTCCCCACCGTCCTGCTCCTGCTCGGCGCCGGGCTCTTCGACTGGGGCTCGTACGGGGTGACCGCCGTCGGGCTGGGCCTGAACACCGCCCTGCTGTTCGCGTGGGGGTCGCTCGTCGCGCTCCGCGTGGGCCACCGGCTCGGCTCGGCCCTGCTGATCGGCATGGCCGACGCCACCATCGGCCTTGCCATCATCGTCGCGAACGCCGTGATCAAGTAGCGAGCTGCGCCTCCGCCTCCGCCAGGATCTCCGTCAGCCGGGTCCCGAACTCCACCCCGCGCGGATCCGGCACCCCCGTCCGGGCGGCGGTGAGCAGCGCGTCCAGGGCGCGCCCGTAGGCGCCCGGTACGTCGCTCCAGCCGGGCAGTTCGTGCACGCCCTCGGTACCGCGCAGTTCCAGCCCCACCCCGGCGGCCGCGCGCGGCGCGCCCAGGCTGAGGACCGCGGTGCTGGCCGCGCCGGAGGCGTGCCGCAGGGCCAGTTGGACGACGTCGGAGGGGCCTCGGGTGGCGCTGACCTCGGTGACCTCGCCGAGGACCGGGATCAGCACGGAGAGGGCGTGCGGGCCGACGTCCCACAGCCCGCCCTTGGCCTTGCGCCAGGGCGAGTCGGCGTAGGCGCTGGGCGTGCCGTCGGGCGGGAAGACGGCGCCGAGCCAGTGGGCCGCGGCCGTGAACCAGCCGGAGCGCGCGGCCTGTTCCTCGACCCAGCCGGCGGTGGGCTCGGCGAAGCGCAGGGTGAGGAAGACGACGGAGGCGACCCGGTGGAGCGCGACGGCTTCGGCGAGCGCGCGGGCGTCCTCCACGGTGGTGGCGACGGGTTTGTCGAGGAGCAGGTGGCATCCGGCGGCGGCGGCCCGGACGGCCATCGGGGCCTGGACGTCGGGCGGCAGGGCGAAGGCCACGACGTCGCACTCGGCGAAGAGCTCGTCGGGGTCTTCGTACACCTTCACGCCGTACTCGTGCGCGAGCTCGGCGGCGGCCTCGGGCCGGCGGCCCCACACGCCGGCGAAGTCGGAGTCGGGGTGCGCGGCGAGGGCGGGGGCGTGGGTGCGGTGCGCCCAGGGGCCGGTGCCCAGCAGCCCGACCCGGGGGCGGCGGCCTGCGGGGGCCTGATCGGCGGCGCGTTCGGCGGCCCGGCCGGCGGTGCTGCCGACGGGGCCCTCGGCGGAGTTCAAATCAGACGAAATGCTCACGCGGCCAGTCTGCCCCACCCGGACGGGCGCGCCGCCACCAACCCGCACAACCCGCCCGACCTGCGGTGCAAACCTCGGTAACACGGGGTTCACACACGGGCAACGGAAGAGAAATCGCGGGCGGGCACGCTGCGGTCATCACCGCAGCGATGAAGCAGCGACCAGCAGCACCCGCAGAGTCTGAGGATGGGGCCCCGTGAGCTACAAGGCTGAGTACATCTGGATCGACGGCACCGAGCCGACGGCGAAGCTTCGCTCCAAGACCAAGATCCTCGGGGACGGCGACGCGCTGCCGATCTGGGGCTTCGACGGATCGAGCACCAACCAGGCCGAGGGCCACGCCTCCGACCGCGTGCTCAACCCGGTGTTCTCCTGCCCGGACCCGATCCGCGGCGGGGACAACGTCCTCGTCATGTGCGAGGTCCTGAACATCGACATGACCCTGCACGAGTCGAACACGCGCGCGCTGCTGCGCCCGGTCGCCGAGAAGTTCGCGGGCCAGGAGCCGATCTTCGGCATCGAGCAGGAGTACACCTTCTTCGACGGCATCCGTCCGCTCGGCTTCCCGGTGGGCGGCTTCCCGGCGGCGCAGGGCGGCTACTACTGCGGTGTCGGCTCGGACGAGATCTTCGGCCGCGAGATCGTGGAGAAGCACCTGGACCACTGCCTCGCGGCGGGCCTGAGCATCTCCGGCATCAACGCCGAGGTCATGCCCGGCCAGTGGGAGTTCCAGGTCGGCCCCGTCGGCCCGCTGGAGGTCTCCGACCAGCTGTGGATCGCGCGCTGGCTGCTCTACCGCACCGCCGAGGACTTCAACGTCTCCGCGACGCTGAACCCGAAGCCGGTCAAGGGCGACTGGAACGGCGCGGGCGCGCACACCAACTTCTCGACGAAGGCGATGCGCGAGGACTACCGCGCGATCATCACCGCGTGCGAGGCGCTGGGCGAGGGCAGCAAGCCGCTCGACCACGTGAAGAACTACGGCGCCGGCATCGACGAGCGCCTGACGGGCCTGCACGAGACCGCGCCCTGGAACGAGTTCAGCTACGGCGTCTCGGACCGCGGCGCCTCCGTCCGCATCCCGTGGCAGGTGGAGAAGGACGGCAAGGGCTACATCGAGGACCGCCGTCCGAACGCGAACGTGGACCCGTACGTGGTGACCCGCCTCATCACGGACACCTGCTGCACGGGCCTGGAGAAGGAGGGCCTGGTCTAGGACCACGCCTGCACCACCCGCACCACCCGGCCCGCCCGGCACCGCCGGAGCGCACCCGGTCGCCGATGGCCACTGACAACGCCCGCCGGACCTCATGGTCCGGCGGGCGTTGTCAGTGGCGTGTGGCACGGTGTGGCCATGTTGGCGATCAAGATCGAGACGGAGCGCGGCGATTCCTACGAACGCCCCGCGCTCGGCGTGCTGTCCGAACTCGTGGGGCGCATCGGCGCGGTCGGGGACCGCTTCGTCATCGTCGAGCGGCTCACCGAGGAGCCGGACATCTACATACAGGTCTGGCACGACGAGGGCGACGACTACCAGTTGGAGCACCGGGACGGATCCGCGGAGCGCCACTTCCAGGCGTATCTGCCCACGGCGGCCGAGGTGGTGGAGGTCATGGCGCGGTGGGCCCGCCAGGAGAAGGGCTGGGACGCCGGCCCGGGTTGGCAGCGGCTGCACCTCTCCTGAGGAGTTGCGTTTTGTCCCGGATTGACAGGGGGGTGGGCTCGGAATGTGAGATTTCGATCCACAGAGTGAGACGCGGCATGCCCCGGAGAGCCGACATCTGCTTGAATGGGGCCATGGCCAGCCACTCGCACACCTCGTCAGGTCGCAGCGACCTCGAGCCTTTCTGGCCGTCCCGTCAGGATCACGATTACGACCGGGAGTGTTGCCGCGCGAAGAACGCGCCGGCCCTCTAAAGCCTCCGGGACCACCCACCTGACCTTCCCCGAGGCCTTCGGTCTGCGCGGCATCGACATCGACGACGTACGCACGTCTCCCTGCCGACCACTCGCGTGAAAGAGCTGACCACTCATGGCGAACACCCGCTCCCTCTCCTCCGCTGCGACCGCCTCCCCGACCTATCCGCCCAGTCCGCGCCACCGGCTCCGTTCCGTTGACCGAGACGAAGTGGCCCGCGTCGCGGACCTCCTGCCGCCGGGAGCCACCTGGCTCCCCGCACCCCAGCACACCCTCCCGACGCTGCCGGGCCAGCCGCCGATGATCGGCTACCTGGTGCTCGTACCGGCCGACCAGCAGCCGCCGGTCGCCTTCGCCCCGCAGGCCGTGGCCGCCGCCGTCCAGGCGGCTCCCGCCGCCCGGCTCGCGGACCGGGCCGCGGCCCCGGCCCGGTCGGGTGACGGCCTGGTCCGCATCGACTCGGCGCAGCGCACCGCCGAGGTCGACGGCCGGGTCCTCGACCTGACGTACCTGGAGTTCGAGCTGCTGGCGCACCTCGTGCAGCACCCGCACCGGGTGCACAGCCGGGACCAGCTGGTCACCACGGTCTGGGGCTACGGCCACGTCGGCGACGGCCGGACCGTGGACGTCCACATCGCCCGCCTGCGCCGCAAGCTGGGCGCGTCGCACCGCTCCGCCATCCAGACGGTGCGCCGGGTCGGTTACAAGTACGCCCCCTGAGCACCCGATTGCGGCGTCGGCCGGCGGCCGGTGCGGCCGGTGCGGCCGGTGCGGCCGGTGCGGCCGGTGCGGCCGGTCGACCCGATACGACGGTGGGCCCGTACTCCCCCGGGGAGTACGGGCCCACGCGTGCGTGACGGTCGGCGGCTACCGGCTACGCCGCCCCGGCCGTGCGGCGGCGGCCTGCGACGAAGCCCAGCAGGACGTCGACCGCGAGGAAGACGACCAGGCTGATCCCGAGCAGCGGGATGAACCAGCCGATGACGGCGGTCACCGCGGCCAGCGGCAGCAGCACGGTCACCGGGAGCCTGCGCCAGGCGCCGCGCGGCTGCGCACGGCCGACGGACAGCCGGCGGTCCTTGGTCGGCCGGCGCAGCCACCACATCCGGTAGCCCCAGAAGACCAGGAACATCACGGCGAGGGCGAGCGCGGCCAGCGCGAGCTGGTTGACGAGCCCGAAGGTCGTTCCCATGTGCAGGTCGATGCCGAAGCGGGTCATCTTGGCGAGCAGCGGGTAGTCCGCGAAGCGCAGTTCGTCCATGACCCGGGCGTCCGCGGGGTCGACGGAGACCGCGTCCAGGTGCACCGGCACCAGCTTGTCCTGCTCCTTGACGACGTACCCCTTGCCCTTGGCGGGCAGGGTCACGCGGAGTGCCTCGGTGACCCCGGCGGCGCGGGCGGCCTCCACCGCACGGTCGATGCCGAGGTCGGTGGTGGGTGCGGGCGGCGGGGCCATCGGCGTGCCGTCGGGCATGGTGTGCCCGGCGTGCTCGTCGGAGCCGGAGTCCGCGCTGGCGGTCAGGTTCGCGGAGACGGAGGGGGTGGCCCCGCCGAGGCCGTCCTGGAGCTGCCCGATGTTCTCGCCGGCGTACTTCGACCAAGTCAGACCGGTGGCGGAGAGCACGACGAGTCCGGCGACGGCCCACAGGCCGACGGTTCCGTGCCAGGAGAGGGTGCGGCGGCGGCCGGTGGCCCCCCGGTCCGGGAGGATCAGCTGCGACCTGCGCTTGCGGCGCCGGCCGAGCCACAGGGCGAGTCCGCCGAGCGCGACCACCCACATCCAGCTGGCGGCGAGCTCGCTGTAGTTCCGGCCGAACTCGCCGAGCTGGAGGCTGGAGTGGAACTCGCTCAGCCAGGCCCGCAGCGGCAGCGCATCGCTGACGGTGGCGAGCTGTCCGCGCACCTCGGCCGTATACGGGTCGACGAAGACGGTGAGGGTCTCGCCCTCGGGGAGGCCCGGCGCCTCCATGATCACCCGGGTGGTGGCCTCGGTGTCGGGGGCGGGCCACACGGACACGACCTCGCCCGCGGGGGCCGCGCCCTTGGCCGCCTCGACCTGGGCGCTGAGCGGCTGGACGCTGTCGCCGACGCGGGCGACGGTCAGCTCGTCGGAGTAGATGATCGCCTCGGCCTGCCAGGAGGCGGCGTACAGCAGCCCGGTGGCGGCGGCGAGGAAGAGCAGCGGGGCGATGAGCAGGCCGGCGTAGAAGTGCAGGCGCAGGAGCAGCGGCCGTGCGGCGGCCCACTTGCTGCCGCGGCTGGTGGCGTTCCCGGCCGGTTCGGCGTCCTGCGTGGGGACGTCTTGGACCTCGTCAAGAGACATGGGGATCCTAGGTGTTGGCGAAAAGACATGGGGACTGGGCCCCGGGTCTCGCCGCCGCGCCGGGATCAGGCGTGGACGGGCCGGCCGGGGGCCGTGGCGCGCAGGAGCGGGAGGCGTCCGGGAGGTCCTCGGCGCACCACGGCGTGGGCGTGCACGGCTCCGCGCAGGCGGCGCGGGCGTTCGTACGGGGTGGGGTGGACCGGCGGTGCCGGTACGGCGGCCGCCCGGGTCCGGACCAGGGCGAGCGCGCGGGCGAGCGGCCGGGCCGCGTGCAGCGCGGCGGTGGCCAGGACGCGGGCCAGCCGGAAGAAGGCGGCCTCGCCGCGCGCGAGCCAGGCGGCGCAGAGCAGCCCGGCGAGTACGTGTGCGGCGATCATTCCCGCGCCGCCGTGCCCGGCCGCGCCGGCCATGTCCGCCATGCCGGGGGCTTCGGCGGCCATGGCGCCGGCGTCCGCGGCCGGCATGTGGTGGTGCCCGCCCATCGGGGCGGGGGCGGCGTGGTGATGGGCGGCCGCCCCGGTGCCCGAGAAGACGAGGTGCAGCACGCCCTGGACGCCGAGCACCGCGCCGGTGATGCCCACGGGGCCCCGGCGCCGCCCGGCGGCGAGCCAGGCGAGCCCGGCGGTCACCCCGAAAGCACCCAGAAGGCCGAAGAGGGGTATGTCCGTGCCGGACATGTACGCATGCCCGATCGCGCCCAGGGCAACGCACATCGCCGCGAATATCGCGGCTCTCGTGGCGCGCATCGGCGCGAATGATTCGAACATGGCCGGGACATGTTCGCACGGGGCCCCTTGGTTTCCGCCAGAGGCTTATCCGATCATGAGTGGATGAACGCAATTCCGTGGGGAGCGGTGTACGCGGGCGGGGTCCAGCTCGGGGCGTACGCGCTGGAGCGCTCCGGACCGGCCGAGCGGGAGCGGCTGCTCCGGGACTGCTCGACGAACGTCGACAATCTCGCCGCCGGGCGCTGGGAGACGCTGCTGAGCAGCGCTCTCGTCGTCGAGGAGCCGATGCCCCTGCCCTACGCCCTGCTGCTGGTCGCGGTGCTCGGCTACGCCGAATACGCGTACGGGGCCTGGTGGGCGGCCGGGGTGTTCCTGTTCGGGCACGCCACGGCGACCCTCATCGTCTACGGGGCCCTGCGCAGGACGGCCGATCCGGGGGTCCGGCGCGCGCTGGACGTGGGGACGAGCTACGGGTTCAACGCCGTGCTCGGCGCCCTCACCTCGGCCCTGCCGCGCGGGCCGGTCCGCACGGCCGCCCGGGTGGGGCTGCTGGCCCTGGCGGCGGCGCCGCTGGTCCGGCACGGGCGGACCTTCACGGACGCCGGACACCTGGCCGCGCTCGGGATGGGAGTCGGGGTCTCACTCGCCCTCGATTGTCTTTCCGGGACGAAACATCCGAAAATTGCATGAACCGAATCATCACCGCATGACCTCGCTGGAGCCGCCACGATGACCGCCACCCCGTCCACCACCGTCGCCAACCTCCGCGACCTCGGCGGCACCCCGCTCCCCGGCGGCCGCACCGTCCGCCCCGGCCTGGTCCTGCGTTCGGGCCAGCTGGACCGGCTCGACCTCGACGCCGACCCGGTGGTGGCCGCGCTCGGCCTGCGTACCGTCATCGACTTCCGGACCGACGCCGAGCGCGCCGACCACCCCGACCGGATACCCGCCGGGGCCCGGCTCCTGGTCGGCGACGTCCTCGCCGACAAGCTGAACACCGCGAGGATGCCCGCCGCGGTGCAGCTCAAGGACCTGCTGTCCGACCCGGCGGTGGCCGAGGAGCACCTGGGCGGCGGCCGGGCGCAGGCCCTCTTCGCCGACACCTACCGGTCCTTCGTGAACACCGCCTCGGCGCAGGCCGCGTACCGGATGCTGCTCACCGAGGCGGCGGACGCCGACGCGGGCCCGCTGCTCTTCCACTGCACGGCCGGCAAGGACCGTACCGGCTGGGGCGCGACCGTCATCCTGGCGCTGCTGGGCGCGGACGACGACACGCTGATGGCCGAGTACCTGTCCGTCAATCCGGCGGTCAAGCAGGCCTTCGCCCCGATGATCGAGGGCTTCACGGCGGCCGGCGGCGACCCGGACATCGCGCTCGCGCTGATCGGTGTCTTCCCCTCCTATCTGCGGGCGGCGCTGGACGAGGTCGAGACGCGGTACGGCTCGATGGAGAAGTACGTGCGCGAGGGGCTCGGCGTCGGCGACGAGACGGTCGAGGCGCTGCGCGCCCGTCTGGTGGCCTGACCCCGCGCCGGGTCCGTCCCGGCGACCGGGGCCGGGGGCCGCGGGGCCGTGGGGCCGCGGGGCCGTGGGGCCGTGGGGCCGGCGACCGGGAGGGGCCGTGGACCGGAAGGGACCGGGGACCGGGGACCGGTGACCATCCGACGATTCGCTCGTTCTGCTGAATGTGACTGCGCCGGATACCGCCACCCGCCCCATTCCTCCCGTGTCTCCCGTGCCGCCGGACGTCGAGCAGGCCGAGGCGGCCATCGTCGAGCACTACCCCCGGCTGGTGCGGCTCGCCTATCTGGTGCTGCCGCCCGCGCTCGGCCGCAACCGGCGGGTGCTCACCGCCCACTCGCTGGTGCAGCGGGCCCTGCCGCGCGGACGGCGGGACGCGGGGGCGGCGGCGGCAGCCGTGCAGGGCGGGGTTCCGGGGCAGCGGGGCGGCGCGGACGACTCCGGTTACGCCTACGTCCGGCTGCGCGTGCTGCGCGCGGCCCTGGAGGCGGGGATCCCGCTGACCTTCCGGGCGCTGCCGCGGCGGGCGCAGCTCCCGCCGGTGCTCCCCCAGGTGTGGGGGCTGCGGCTGTTCCCGCGCTCGGGCGGCGCCGAGGAGCTCGCCCTCGACCAGTGGCTGGCCACCCTCGACGGGCCCGGGCGGGCCGCCTGTGTGCTGCGGGCCCTGGAGCGGCTGCCCGAACCGGAGGTGCTCCGGGTGCTCGACGAGGCCGGGGTCCCGGATCCGGCCGCCGCGGTCGCGGAGTCCGGGGACCCGGCGAACGACGCCCTGTTCACCTCCCCCGAGTTCGACCCGTGCGTGCTCCAGGCCCGGCCCACCGACCTGCTGCGGCGCCGCCGCCTGGTGCGGGCCGCGCTGGCCGCCGGGGCCGCCCTCGCGATCTGCGGGGCGCTGCTCGCGCTGCCGGGCGGGGGCTGGGGCTCCGACGGGGCCGCCGCCCCGCTGTACGCGCGCAACGCCGCGGCCGAGCAGGCCCTGGATCCCGGGAAGCTGGTCCGGGCCGCGCCCACGCTGTGGCGCACGTCCTCCCGTACGGACTTCTCCACCTGGCCCGCCCGCGGCGACCGCGCCGCCGACACGGAGCTGCTGCGCCGGGCGCTGGCCGTGTGGGCCCGGCCCGGCCCGTCGGTGGTCACCTCGGCGACTCCGGGGACGCCCGCCGGGCCGCCGATGGGACCGGCGCAGCTGCTGTTCGCGGGCGCCGTGGACCAAGCCGTGGTGGTCCTGATGTACGACGGCCTGCGCGTGGTGCGCTACGCCGAACCGCGGACCGGGACCGCGGGCGCCGCCCTCGACTTCGCGCGCACCGACGGCGCCTCGGCGGACACCGCGACCGCGCTGGTGCTCAGCCGGGTCGACGGCAACGTCCGCTATCTCACCGCGCCCTGGGTCACCGGCGCCGCCCTGCGGGACCTGCTCAAGCCGGCCGTCCCGGCGGTGGTGCTGAAGCCGACCCCGGACGGGATCACCCCGCCGGTGGCGAGTCCGGCTCCGGCGGGGAACTGTACGGGCTGGAACGCGCTGGCCCTGACGGGCGACGGGGCGACCCGGCTGATCACCGACCTCGGTGAACTGACCCCGGCCCGGCTGACGTCGGGCGCGCCGGGTGCGGAGCGCGATGTGACGGAGGCCGCGGAGCTCGGTGACTGGTCGCGGATCGCCTGCCTGCTGCCCGCGGTCCGCTCGCACGGGGTCCGTACGGTCAACGCCTGGACGTACGCGAAGCAGCCGCTGCCGGAGGGCGACGGGACGGCGGCCTGGCTCTGCACGCGGGCCGAGACCTGGCAGGGCGCGGCGGACCGGGTGCAGGCGCAGTTCCTGGCCCCGGGCGCCCCGATGGCGGCGCAGGCGGCCCGGTCGGAGGGGTCCGCGGCGTGCGGACCGCGTGAGCCGCGGGTGCTGGCGGGCGTGCTGTGGAAGTCGCGGGCCGGCCAGTGGTACGTACTGGCGGCGGGCAGTGCGCAGTTCGCCTCGCTGTCGGTGTCGGGCGGCGGGGTCAGCGGCTCGGCGAACGGCAACCGGCTGGCGGTGAAGGCGCAGGCGGGCGCACAGGTGGACCTGTCGGGCAAGCTGACGGACGGAACGAAGGCGGGCGTGCTGCGGTAGGAGCGGGGCGGCGTGCGCCGCGGGGCAGACTGATGAAGATTCAACCTACGTATTTCATCGGTGAGTTGGCGGGATCCGGACATGACGGTCGCAGTGGACACATGGCATGATCGGGTTCCGGTTACCACGCGGTAACTCTCAACGCCCCTCCCCCACCGAAGGTCACCCCACGTGCGCACGCTCGCCCGACGACTCCTCATACCCGGCCTGACCGCCCTCGCCCTCACCGCCACCGGCTGTTCCTCGACCCCCCACGCCGGCGCCGCCGACCCGGCCGCGCCCGTCACCCTCAACCCGTCCGCCGACGGCGCCTCGCAGCAGCTCGACGTGGCCGCGGCGCCGCAGGGGACGCCCACTCCGGCGGCCGTGGCGCGCGCCGACGGCAAGGGCCGGACCGAGAAGTCCACCCTGAAGGTCGCCTCCTACGACAAGGCCAGCGGCCGGGCCGTGATCGCCAAGGCCCCGCAGGAGGCCGGCAGTTCGCCCACCCCCGGAAAGGGGCCGAGCAAGGCTCCGGGCACGGCGCCCGAGGCCGACAAGCCCGTCGCGGTGGGCGACGTCATCGCCAGCGCGCCGGCCCCCGGCGCCCCGGCCGGGCTGCTCGCCAAGGTCACCGAGGTGGTCGGCAAGACCGACAAGGGCACCGAGGTCAAGACCGCATCCACCACGCTCGCCGCCGTCCTGGGTGACGACAAGGCCGACGGCAAGGTCCCCGTCGACCCGTCGGCGGTCACCGTCGAGCCCCTGATGAAGGGCGTCACCTTCTCCTGGGCCAAGGGCCCGGGCCTGACCTTCGGCCCCGAGGGCGCCAAGCTGCCCCTCGGCAACCTGCGGCTCGACGTGAACGCCGCCGTCGACACCGCCCCGGGCGCTCCCGCCTCGGCCGGCGCCTCGGTGTCCGGGTTCGTCCAGCTCGCCCCGCAGGTCGAGTTCGCGTACGACGGCGGCACGGGCGGCACCCCCGGTCCGCGCGGCGCCTTCCTCGGCATGAGCGGCGACTGGTCCTCGCAGTGGAAGCTCCAGGGCCGCGCCGCCGCGAGCACCGGAGCACCCAAGCGGATCCCCTTCGCCAAGCTGCACAGCTCCCCGGTCATCCAGGTGGGCCCGGTCCCGGTCGTCGTCAACCTCGACCTGACCTGCTACATCCAGGTGGAGGCCGACGGCAGCGTGACGCTGGAGGTCCAGCAGGACGTCAAGGGCGACTTCAAGGTCGGCGGCAGCTACGCCCTGGGCAAGGGCTGGACCCCGGTGAGCTCCTCGAACGTGCAGAGCACGCCGGTCCGGGCCAGCGTCACCGCTGCCGGCAAGGTCAAGGGCGCACTCGGCGCCGAGGCCTCCGTCGGCCTCTACGGGGCCGTCGGCGTCACCGCGGACTTCGCCCCGTACCTGCGCGGCGAGGCCGACCTCAAGGCGGCCGCCTCCAGTGACGGCAAGGCCTCGGTGAGCGGCGCCTGGGCGCTCTACGGCGGCTTCGACCTCAGCGGGAACCTCCAGCTCCAGCTGTCGCTGTTCGGCACGCCCCTCTTCGAGCGGCGGATCCCGCTCGGCACCCTCAACCGCGAGTGGGCGCTCTCGACCGGCCACGTCGGCCGATAGCCCGCGCGACACCCCCTCCACCCACTGCCCGGACGCGGACGCGTCCGGGCAGTGGCATGTCGAGCATGCCGAGCACGTCGAGCATGTCGAGAAGTCGGCGCAGGGGTCTTCTCCTCCCCCTTACCCGTCAGTACATTGACGCCATGTCTAATACGCCGCTCGCGCCCGCCCCCGTGGCGTCGGAACACGTGGACCTGAGGCCCCGGAACGTGTCCTTCGGCTGGGAGGACACCCCGCTGCACTGGCTGCCCGGCGACCCCTTCGCCGGACACATGATCAATGTGCTCCACCTGCTGCTCCCCGCCGGAGAGCGCTGGTTCGTGCACGTCTACAAGCAGGTGCTCCCGTACATCGAGGACGAGCGGCTGCGGGAGGACGTGGTCGGCTTCATCGGCCAGGAGGCCATGCACGCCACCGCGCACGACGACGTACTCCCCCACCTCAAGCGGCTCGGACTGGACCCCACCCCCTACACCGCACAGGTGGACTGGCTGTTCGAGAAGCTGCTCGGCGACCGGACCCTGCCGCCCGGCCGGGCCCGCCACTGGTGGCTGATGGAACGGGTCGCGATGATCGCCGCGATCGAGCACTACACGGCCTTCCTCGGCGACTGGGTGCTCAACGCCGACGCCCTCGACCGGCGCGGCGCCGACCCCACCATGCTGGACCTGCTGCGCTGGCACGGCGCCGAGGAGGTCGAGCACCGCTCGGTGGCCTTCGACCTCTTCATGCACGTGGACGGCAACTACCGGCGCCGGGCCCGGACCTGGGCGACCGCCTTCTCGGCGCTGGTCTTCCTCTGGCAGCGAGGCGTCCGCTTCTTCATGGAGAACGACCCCCACCTGGTGGACGGCAGGGCCTCCTTCGGGCAGTTCTTCCTGGCCGGACAGCAGGGGGTGCTCCCGTCGACCGGCGCGATGCTGAAATCCATCCCGAAGTACCTCTCCCGCACCTACCACCCCTCGCAGGAGGGCTCGACGGCCCAGGCGGTGGCCTACCTCGCCACCTCCCCCGGCGCGGGCGGCGGGGTGCGGGCATGAGGCGCGCCCTCGCGGTCACCGCCGTCGCCGGTGCGGCCTGGGTGACCCGGCGCGCCCTGCGCCGCCGCATAGGACGGTCCCCGCTCTGGCCGCTGCCGGCCCTGGAGCACCCGGTCTCGGGCCACTCCCCGCGCCGTGCCCTGCGCGCACTGATCGTCTCCCGTACGGAGCCGGCGCAGGGCGTGCTGCAACTGATCCTCGAGTCACCGGACCTCCCGGCGTGGACCCCGGGCGCGCACGTGGACGTGACCCTGCCCTCGGGCCTGGTCCGCCAGTACTCACTGTGCGGCGACCCGGCGGACGCCGGCCGGTACACCATCGCGATCCGGCTGGTCGAGGACGGCCGGGGCGGCTCCCGCGAGGCGCACGCGCAGCTGGTCGAAGGGGCGGAGCTGGAGCTGCGCCCGCCGCGCAACCGCTTCGAGCTGGTCCCGGCGGCCTCGTACGTCTTCGTCGCGGGCGGCATCGGCATCACGCCGATCCTGCCGATGCTGCGGGCCGCCACGGCGGCCGGCGCCGACTGGACCCTCCTCTACGGGGGCCGCACCCTCGACTCGATGCCCTTCCTGGACGATCTCGCACCCTACGGCGACCGGGTGTCGGTCCTCCCCGAGGACGAGACGGGCCTGCCCGACCTGGCGCCGGTGGCCGCGGCCGGCCCGGGTACGCCGGTCTACTGCTGCGGCCCGGAGCCGCTGATGGCGGCCGTCACCGCGGCCGCCGCGGATCCGGCGGCGGTCCGCCTGGAGCGGTTCGCCCCGGCGGCGGAGCCCGGCCCGGGCCGGGCCTTCACGGTCGAACTGCGCCGCTCGGGGCGGGTCGTCGAGGTGGCGGCGGACGAGAGCGCGCTGACCGCGGTGCGCCGGGAGCTGCCGGACACCCCGTACTCCTGCGAGCAGGGTTTCTGCGGGACCTGCCAACACCGGGTCCTGGCGGGCGGGGTGGACCACCGTGACGAGCTGCTCACCGACCAGGAGCGCGAGGACTCGATGCTGCTGTGCGTCTCGCGCGCGGAGGGGGACCGCCTCGTCCTGGACCTGTGAACGCGCCCCAGTAGGGTGTTCCGCATGACAACCGGGGTGCGACGCAGAATGGGTGTCGAGGAGCGGCGGCAACAGCTGATCGGGGTGGCCCTGGAGCTGTTCAGCCACCGCTCGCCCGACGATGTGTCGATCGACGAGATCGCGGCGGCCGCGGGGATATCCCGGCCGCTCGTCTACCACTACTTTCCGGGCAAGCTGAGCCTGTACGAGGCAGCGCTGCGGCGGGCCGCCGACGAGCTGGCGCTGCGGTTCGTGGAGCCGCGGGAAGGGCCGCTCGGGGCGCGGCTGCTGCGGGTGATGGGGCGGTTCTTCGATTTCGTCGACGACCACGGGCCGGGCTTCTCGGCGCTGATGCGCGGCGGTCCGGCCGTCGGCAGCAGCCGGACGAACGCGATGATCGGCGAAGTCCGGCAGGCGGCGTACGAGCAGATCCTCACGCACCTGGGCCTCGGGCTGGAGCACGTTCCCGCCCGCCTGGAACTCGTGGTGCGGTCCTGGGTGTCGCTGGCCGAGTCCACCGCGCTGATCTGGCTGGACGGGCGCCGGATCCCGCGGGGCGAGCTGGAGTTGCAGCTGGTGCACGACTTCGCGGCGCTGGCCGCGGTGAGCGCCGCGTACGACGTGGAGATGGCGGGGATCCTCGTACGGATCCTGGCCGACGAGCCCGCCGACGGGCCCTTCGGGGAGCTGGTCGGGCGGCTGGTGGGGCTGGTGCCGGGCGAGGCCTCTGGTGGGACATCGGGTGGGGCATCGGGCGAAGCGCCGGGCGGGGCTCCGGCCGGGGTGCCTCAGCCGCGTTGATCAGGGGTGTGTCGGCCGCCCATGATCATCGATAATGCCCGCGTGATCATTGACGACGAGATCCTGTTCCGGCCGGCCGTGGAGAAGGACGCCGGCACACTGGTGCAGCTGTACGACCAGGCCGCCCGGTGGATGCGCAAGCACGGGATCGATCAGTGGAAGCCCGGCGACAAGGACGCCGAGCACTTCCGGTCGAAGATGCGCGAGGGCGAGGTGTGGCTCGCCGGTGATGCCGACGGGCGCGTGTGCGGTGCCTACGAGTTGTGGTGGTCCGACGAGGACGCCTGGGGGGTCCAGCCGCCCGTCGCGGGCTACGTGCACCGGCTGATGGTGGCGCGCGAGGTGGCCCCCGCCGGGGCCGGGCGGCGCCTGCTCGAACACGCCGAGCGGCGGACCGCCCGGACCGGTCGGGAACGGGCGCGGCTGGACTGCGTCTCCACCAACCCCCGGCTGCTCGCGTACTACCGGGGTGCGGGCTACCGGGTGGTCGGGGAGCTCCCCAACAAGCAGGGGAAGGACGGCAGGACCTACGGGGTGATCCTGCTGGAGAAGCGGCTGGACCGGCTCAGCGCCGTGTGAAGACCGAGACGGTGCGGGCGGGGACGGTGAACTCTCCTGTCTTCGCGTCGTACGCGGACTGCTTGACGGTGGCGTCGGAGCCCGCGGCCTGGACGGGGTGCAGCCGGTAGGCGGCGCCGGCGAGGCCGGGGACGCGCTGGGCCAGGGCGGTGGGGGCCGCGTTGAAGACGACCACCAGGTCGCCCAGGGTCATGGTGATGACGCCCGGGGTCTCGTCCTTGCCCGACAGGGGGAAGGCCAGCCGGGACTGGACCGCCTCGGCCGTGGTGAGGGCGAAGTCGGGCTCGGTGGTGCGGATCTTCAGCAGGTCGCGGTAGGCGGCCGAGGTGGCGTTGATGTCGGTGCAGGTGGGCGCCGGTCCCGTCAGCAGCGGCTTCGCGTAGGGCCACTTCGGGGCGTTGTCGGCGGCCGGGGGCAGGCCGCGGCCGAAGCCGTTGCCGTTCCGGCAGTCCCACTGGATGGCGTTGAACCAGTCGCCGCTGTCGTAGGAGTTGCGGTCCAGGGACTTGGAGCGGAGCAGGTCGGTGCCCGCCTGGGAGAGGGCCGGGCCCTGGGAGAGGGCGGCCGTGGCCATGGCCAGGACCTGCATGCGGGCCTGGTCGCGGGGGGCGGTGCCGGTCGGGAGCTTGAAGGTCAGGGCGTCGGCGAGGCTCTCGTTGTCGTGGGCGTCGGCGTAGGCGAGGGCGTCGCCGGGGGCGGCCGCGTAGCCGGCCGGGGCGCCGTTGTAGTCCAGCTCGGAGCCCTTGATGCGGCGGCCGGTGGTGTCGGTGAAGGCGTACTGGGCGAGGTTCCCGGACAGCCCGACCTTGATCAGGTCCTGGGCGTGCAGGAGTCGGGCCTTCTGCTGCTCGGGGGTGCCGTTGGCGGGCGAGGCGTTCGGGCTGGTGAACAGGCCCGAGGCGAAGCCCTGCACGCGCGGGTCCTCGTCGAAGGGGCCGCCGCCGCGGACGGCGTCGCGGGCCCGGTCGGAGAAGGTGGCGATGCCGGTACCGGCCATGTTCTTCTGCGTGGCCTGTACGAAGCGGGCGTCGTCGGCGATCTCACCGAAGTTCCAGCCCTCCCCGTAGAGCACGATCTTCTTGCCGTCGACGCCGTCCTTGGCGACGGTCAGCGCGTCGAGGGCGCTGCGGACGGCCAGGATGTTGGCCTTCGGGTGGTGGCCCATCAGGTCGAAGCGGAAACCGTCGACCTTGTACTCCTTCGCCCAGGTGACGATCGAGTCGACGACCAGGCGTCCCATCATGGCGTTCTCGGGCGCGGTGTTGGCGCAGCAGGTGGAGGTGGCGACGCTGCCGTCGGCCAGCAGCCGCTGGTAGTAGCCGGGGACGATGCGGTCCAGGACCGACTTGTCCGACTGGCCTGCGGCGACGGTGTGGTTGTAGACGACGTCCATGACGGTGCGCAGCCCGGACCCGTTCAGGGACTGGACCATCCTGCGGAACTCGACGGTGCGGGCCGTTCCGTTCGGGTCGCTCGCGTAGCTGCCCTCCGGGACGGTGTAGTGCAGCGGGTCGTAGCCCCAGTTGTACGCGTCCTTCGCGGCCGCGGCGGCCACGCACGCCTGCTGCTCCTGCGAGTCGGGGGCGTACACCTTGAGGTCGCAGGCGGGCTCGGTGCGGTCGGCGGCCTTCTCCGGGATGGTGCCGATGTCGAAGGCCGGGAGCAGGTGGACGTACGAGGTCCCGGCGGCGGCCAGGTCGCGCAGGTGCCGCATGCCCGCCGAGCCGGTGTCGGTGAAGGCCAGGTACTGGCCGGGGTGGGTGCTGGTGCGGTCCGCGACGGAGAAGTCGCGGACGTGCAGCTCCTGGATCTGCGCGGAGGTGAAGGGGACCGGCGCGGGCTTGCGCAGGGCCTTCCAGCCGGGCGGGGCGAGCTTCGGGTCGGCCAGGTCGACGACCAGGCTGTGGACGGAGTCCGCGGTCAGGGCGGTGGAGTAGGGGTCGGTGACGAGGTTGCGGACGACCTGGCGGGTGCTCGGGGCCCAAACGGTGACGTCGTAGCGGTAGGGCTTGCCGGTCCAGGAGCGCTCACCGCGCACCGACCAGACGCCGGTGGCGTCGTCGCGGCGCATGGCGACGGTACGGCCGTCGAGTTCGAGGGAGACCTGCTGGGCGGTGGGGGCCCAGACGGAGAGGGTGGGGCAGCCGTCCTTGAAGACGGGTCCGAGGGAGGCGGTCGTCGCGTACAGGTCGTCGAGGACTCCGGCGAGCTGTACGCCGGTGGCGGCCAGGACCGCGCCGTTCGCGGCGCGGGCGCTCGCGACGAGCTGGCCGCGCAGGGCCTCGCGGACCCGGTCGCGGTCGCGCGGGTCGACGGTGTAGGCGGCGTATGCGGCCAGGTGCGGGAACTTCTGCTTCTGGGCGGCGGTGAGCTCGGCCCTGTCGAGGCGCAGCCACTGGGCGCGGCCGGTCAGGGTGCCGTTCTCGGCCTTGACGGCGCCGTCGCGCGAGACGAGGAGCTGTACGGAGGCGGCCGCGGCGGGGGCGTTCCAGGCGAGGGTGTCGCGGTCGATCCAGACGGCCTGGGACTTGGTGAGGTCCAGGGCGGCTGCGGATCCGGCGGGCTGCGGCAGGAGGTACTTCTCCTGGCCGCCGAGCATCCACACCTCGTGGCCGGTGGCCTTCAGGTCCAGGGACTGGTCGGTGGGGAGGTCCTTCTCGTCGCCCTTGTGGAGGATGTAGCTGAGGCTGGTGGCGCCGGGCGCGAGGGGGACCTCGTAGACCGCGCCGTAGGAGTCGGTGCGGGTGGGGAGCACGGGCTTGGACCAGTCGGTGGGGTTCGCGGCTCCGGTCCAGACGTGCAGGCCCCAGCCGTCGTAGGCGCCGTCCGGGCGCTGGTAGTGGAGGACGGCCTTGTTCTGGTCCTGCGGCGGGTGGGCGGGGCGGTCGGTGCGGGCCGCCTCCTTGCCCTGCTCCAGCCAGATCTCGCCGGTCTTCGTCACGTCGATGGTGCGGTCGGCGGCGACGTCCTTGTTGCCGTCCTTGTCGATGACGAGGTAGCCGACGGAGGAGGCGCCGGGCCGCAGTTTCACGTACGCGAAGGCGCCGTACGCATCGCGGCCGGTGAAGTCGTGGCCGGCGGGCCAGGGGGTCGCTTCGCCGTCTGCCATGTCGCCCCAGGCGTAGAGCCGCCAGTTCGTGTAGTCGCCGTCGGGCCGGTTGTAGTGGACGACCGCGTAGTCGCGCTGGGTGGCGGTGGGGATCTCGGTGGGCGGGGCCTGGCCGGCGGCGGACGCGGCGAGGGCGCTCGCGGTGCGGCCGGCGGAGTCGACGACGACGGCCTTGTAGCGCAGGGCGGTGCCGGCCGGGGTCCGGGCGTCGAGGTGCTGGGTGACCTTGTAGGGGGCGTGGTCGGCGGTGCCGAGGACCTGCCACTTGTCGTTGCCGGTCTGGGCGGCGAAGACGACCCGGTTCTGGCCGCCCCCGGTGACGTCGGCGGAGAGCTCGACGGTGCCGGTGGCGCCGGGGGCGGGGGCCTTCAGGGTCAGGGCGGGCTTGGCGGTGGGCTTCGCGGCCGGGGTGACGGCCTGGAGGACGACCGAGCCGAGGGCGGGGACGGGGACCGTGAGCTTGCCGGCCGCCGAGGCGCGCAGGAGCGCGGTGCCGCCGTAGAGGGTGCGGTACTGGGCACCGGCCGGGGCGTCGATCTCGACGGTGCGGGATGCGGCGTCGTTGTTGGCGGCGACCAGGTACTCGGTGCGGGTCCTGGTGTCGGTGCGGGCGAAAGCGTGGACGGAGCCGTCGGAGAAACGTTCGCTCTGGACGCCGTCGCGGAGGGCCGGGTGGGCCTTCGTCAGCTTCGAGAGAGCACTGATCTGCCGGTAGAGCGGGTGTCCCGGATCGTAGGCATCGCTCGCATGTGTGCGCACCGTTGCGAGCTGGTCGTCGTCCAGGTAGTCGGCGACCTGCGAGGCGAACAGCGGCTGGCGGGCGTCCTTGTCGCCGCTGGCACCCGTGAAGCCCTGCTCGTCACCGGAGTAGATCACCGGGTTGCCCCGGGAGAAGAACATCAGCTCGTTGGCCAGCCGGTAGCGGTCCAGCAGCTCCTGCTCCCCCGCCCCCGGCCGGTCCTGCTTCAGGAAGGTCCCGAAGCGGCCCATGTCGTGGTTGCCGAGGAAGGTCACCTGCTCGTAGGCGTTGGCCTTCCCGGAGGTGTACCGGTAGTCGTCCCGCAGTACGGAGGCCAGCCGGTCGGCCCCCGCGCCCTGGGAGGCGTACGCGCGGATCGCGTCCTGGAGCGGGAAGTCGAGGGTGGCGTCGAGCCTCCCGCGCGTCACGTACGGGGAGGTGACGGCCGTGTCGGCGGAGTAGACCTCACCGAACATGAAGAAGTCGTCACGGCCGCGCTCGGCCGCGTAGGTGTCGAGGGCCGTCGCCCACTGCGTCCAGAACTCGGTGTTGACGTGCTTGACCGTGTCGATCCGGAAGCCGTCGATCCGGAAGTCCCTGACCCACTTCTCGTAGATCTTCTCCATCCCGCTGACGACCTCGGGACGCTCGGTCCACAGGTCGTCGAGGCCGAAGAAGTCACCCTGGTCGGAGGACTCGCCCGCGAAGGTGGAGTCCCCGCGGTTGTGGTACATCGTCGGGTCGTTGAGCCAGCCCGGCACCTTGGCGTTCTTCTTCGCGTCCGGAACGAAGGGCGTCCTCGGGAAGGACTCGCCGTCCACCTTCGGGAACTTCGCCCTCCCGTCGGCGTAATCGGCATCGTCGAAGGGCACGCCGTCCTTCGTCAGATAGGGGAACGCCCCCTTCGACAGGTACGAGTACGACGCCTCGCGGTAGTCCACGACATCGGCGGTGTGGTTGGTGATGACGTCGAAGAAGACCTTCATCCCCTTCCCGTGCGCCTTGTCGATCAGCCGCTCCAGATCCGCGTTGGTGCCGAAGTGCGGGTCGACCTGGGTGAAGTCGGTGATCCAGTAGCCGTGGTAGCCGGCGGAGACGTCGGCCCCCTTGCCCTGCACCGGCTGGTTCTTGAAGATCGGCGCCAGCCAGATGGCCGTGGTGCCGAGCCCCTTGATGTAGTCGAGCCGGTCGGTGAGCCCCTTGAGGTCGCCGCCCTGGTAGAAGCCCTTGTCCGTGGGGTCCAGGCCGGTCTCCAGACGCGAGCCGGTCAGCCCGCCCCGGTCGTTGCGCGGGTCGCCGTTCGCGAACCGGTCCGGGAGCACGAAGTAGAACTGCTCCCGGGTCAGGTCGTGCCGGGCCGGTTCGGCGGCCAGTTTCGCGTCCGGGGGCGGGGCGGGCGGCCCGCTCGGGGCGGCCGCGGCCGGAAGGGTGGGCAGCAGCGTCACGGCCAGGGCGGCGGCGAGCACTCCTGCGGCAGGGCGTATCAAGGCGGGTCTCCTTGTGTACGTGTCGCATGGATGAGGGCCGCCCGGCCGGCGGGGATGATGGTGCCGGGCGGCCCTGGTCGGTGGGGCGGCGGCTCAGCTGCGCCAGGTGTCGGTCAGCGTGACCTTGCCGCTCGCGGGCACGGTGGCGGTGCGGTTGGCTCCGCTCTCCCAGGTGACGTTCCCGGCGGCGTCCTTGCGGATGTACTTGTACGAGAACGCGGTGCCGGCCGGAAGGGTCACGTCGAGCTTCCAGACGGGGTAGGCCGCCGGGTCGAGCTTCAGGGCGCCGGCCGTGTTCCAGCCGCCGAGCTCGGCGCGGTCACCGGTGACGTAGATGTTCTGCCCGGGCACGGTGGTGGCGTTGACGCCGAAGGCGGCCCCCGCGGGCCCGGCCGGGGTACCGGAGCAGGTGCGGGCCCCGGTGTGCAGGGCCAGGGCCGTCCCCGCGGCGAGCGTGGCGGTGAACTGCCCGCCCGAACCGACCGTGACGGGCCGCCCGCTCTGCACGTCGCAGTAGTCGCCGCCGGGGAGGGAGGTCTGGAAGGTCCGGGTGAGGGCGGAACCCTCGTGGTTGATCGCCACGTAGGCCTTGGTGCCGCGCCCGAAGGCGATCTGGTCCCCGCCGTTGTCCCACCAGTTCGTGACGCCCTGACCGTGGGCCACGTTCCGGAAGGCGACCATGGAGGAGATCTCGCGCCAGGCGTGCTGGCACTTCCAGCCGTCGGAGTAACAGGCGTTCACCGTGCCCCCGTTGGGCGGGCCGGCGTCCTTGTCGCTCCACTCGTAGCCGGAGTGCACGTCGGGCGAACCGTAGGGCCACGCCAGCGCGAAGACGCTGGCCAGCGTGTAGGCGGAACCGTCCTTGTAGCTGAGGGTGTCACCGCCGCGCTCGGTGTCGTGGTTGTCGACGAAGACGCCGGCCTGCCCGCTCGCCATGTAGCCCCAGGCCTCGCCGAAGTTCTTCAGGTGGGCGAGGTTCTCGTTCTGGAAGACCCGCTTGAGGTCCCGGGCGTACCGGAACTCCTGCACGTCCCCGTTCCCCAGGTATTCGCTCGGCGAGACGGCCTCGCCCGCGCCGTATATCGCCTCCTGCTTCCAGTACACGCCCGGCTTGGTCAGCCGGGACTTGATGTTGGCGAGGTCGGCGGCGGGCATGTGCTTGGCGGCGTCGATCCGCAAGCCGTCCACGCCGAGCGAGAGGAGGTCGTTGAGGTACCCGGCGATGCGCCCGCGCACGTAGTCCTCACCGGTGTCCAGGTCGGCGAGCTGCACGAGCTCGCAGTTCTGGACGTTGCCCCGGTCCTGGTAGTTCGAGATCGAGGCCCGGCAGTCGTCCATGTCGGCGCCCGAATACAGGCCCGGATAGGTGTACTTCGTGTACGAAGTCCCGCCGGTGCCCGTGAAGGTGGCGCCGGCATCGGCCGGTCCGGCCATGTGGTTGATGACGGAGTCGGCGACGACCTTGACGCCCGCGGCGTGACAGGTGTCGACCATGGCCTTGAAGGCGGCCCGGTCCCCGAGCCGCCCGGCGATCCTGTAGCTGACGGGCTGGTACGAGGTCCACCACTGGCCGCCCTGGACGTGCTCCTGGGGAGGCGAGACCTGCACGTACCCGTACCCGGCGGGTCCGAGGGATTCGGTGCAGGCCCTGGCGACGGAGTCGAAGCGCCACTCGAACAGGACGGCGGTGACGTCCTTCTCACCGGGCGGCGCGGCGACGGCCTGCGGCCCGGCGGCGGTGAGCGCGGCCGCGGCGAGTACACCCGCGGCGGCGGCGCGGGCTGTCTGCAGGGTTCTGCCATTCCTTGCAGTGCGGGGCATGTGGGGCCTCCTGGCGGAGAGGTGGGGGATTGCACGCGACCGTAAGGGCCCACCAACAGCCCTGCAATAGCTTGCGCAAGAAATTGCAGAATTGTTTCTTCCGTGTGTCCTACGGGACTTGGGCGACCGGAGCGCGGCCGCCGACCCGGTCCACCCGGACCCGGGCGGTCGGGTAGCCTGCACCCTCGTCAATTGAACTTGTTCAAACCGGGGGGATGCATGAGCAGGACATCGCAAGGCCCGCAGGAGTGGCGGGACATCGCACTGCGATGGGCGCTCGGCATCGAGGCGGTGGGGCTGCTGGTGGGATTCGCACTCGCCGAACCCACCACCTTGAGACCCGACCACTCCGGCAGCATGCCCGCGATGGGCGTACTGCTCGTCGCCGGGTGCGGATCCTTCGCGGCCCTCGTGGTCGCCGCGATACGCCAGCACTTCGGTGCGGCCTGGTGGGCGGCGGCATCGATGACGGCGTCGCTGGCGGTCCTGGTGATGCTGATGGAGTCGGGGACGGGGGGCTGGATCATCGGATGCGCCGCTGCGCTGCTCGCGATCCCCGCCGGCGTCGTCGCGAGCCTGCCGCGCGCGTCCCGGCACGCACCGGATAGCGACCCCGACCCGGGTGCCGCACCCGGCGACGGCACCGGCAAGGCCGCCACGGCCCTGGCCGCCGTCGCACTGGCGGCCTCGCTGTTCATGGGCGGGGGGATGGAGGACGTCGACTTCTCGGGGACCTGGACCGCCGATCGGCACGACCTCACCCTCACCCTGACCGGCACCGGCGCCGGCGCCGGCGAGCCGAACGACGGGGGGCAGTACACCCTCGAGCTCGGAGGGTGCTCGGAAAGGGCCTCCTGGGTCCTGGACCACCCGCAGATGACGACGTCGGTCCGGGTCCTGCTGTTCCGGGACGAGAGCAGTA
The DNA here is from genome assembly GCF_002080455.1 of Streptomyces sp. Sge12. Classification (NCBI taxonomy): domain Bacteria; kingdom Bacillati; phylum Actinomycetota; class Actinomycetes; order Kitasatosporales; family Streptomycetaceae; genus Streptomyces; species Streptomyces sp. Sge12. Next base: position 5,557,803 of record NZ_CP020555.1, on the reverse strand, counting down.
CCTGCCTCCCCGGCACCCGAAACCTCATACTCCACGTCACGGGCGGCACGGTGGACACCCCGACCCTCGACTTCCAGTCCCCGGACGGCACGAGGCGGACCCTCAGGCGGGGGTGAGGGGGCGGGGTGAGGGGGGGCGGTTGGGGCGGGGCGGCGTTGGTGAGCGGGGTTGTGGTCGGGCGGGGCCGGATGCGGGGGCGGGGCTTCAGGGGGCGGGGCTTCAGGGGGCGGGGCTTCAGGGGGCGGGGCTTCAGGGGGCGGGGCTTCAGGGGGCGGGGCTTCAGGGGGCGGGACCTGCTGGGCCGGTAGTCAGGGACGCGTATGGGGGTTTCCCGTCAGTCTCATCGTCTCTCCGTGTCGGGCCGGTCCCTCAAGGGCGCTCCTCCTTCGTCGTCGCGTCGCTTCGCGATGGCCTTCGGCCACCCTTGACCGACCGTCCCGCCCCGGACATACGAAGACTGCCGGGAAACCCCCAAAGGAACGGGCCGGGCCCAGCCTTTAGGGACGGGGTGGTCGGAGATGCCCGAGCGGGCCGGGCGTGGGGCGCCCGAGAGACGGGCTCATCCCGAGCAGCCTGCCGGGTCGGTGGGCGCGTTCAATCGCTACGCGCTTCTCATCTCTCAGCGTCCGACGACCGTCTGGGGCTGGACATAGGCCGCCCATGACCCGTTGGCGCTTCTCGATCACGCGTCCGACGGCGGTCCGGGGTTGGGCACAGGCCGCCCACGGCCTCGGTTCGAGGCTCGACATGCGTCCGAGGACCGCCTTGGGCTGGGCGTAGGCCGCCCGCGGGCGGTTGGTGCTCCCCATGGGCGGCGGCTGATGGCTGTCTGGGGTGGAAAAGCGTGGGACAGCGGCTATTCCGTCGTGGATGCGGGTCAGCGCACATGGATACCGCAAAAGGCCGACAGTTTGCACCAATTGCCCCCGTCTGTTCCCCGGTTTGGGGACTCGATCCGGCGCTGACCCGGATCTACGACGAAATAGCCGAAGGATCGGCCGTCAGACCCTCCCAACGACCCAAGACGGTCGCCGGACACGTGATCGAGGAGCACCAACGGACCGTGGGCGGCCTATGCCCAACCCAAGGCGGTCGTCAGGCGCGTGATCGAGGAGCGCCAGCGGGTCGTGGGCGGCTTATGCCCAACTCCAAGCGGTCGTCGGACGCTGAGACGTGAGAAGCACCAACGGTCTTGGGCGGCCTATGTCCAACCCAAGACGGGCTGGAGACGCTGAGGGGTGAGGAGCGCGTAGCGATTGGATGCGCCCCCCGGCCCGCCAGGTGGCTTCGGGTGGGCCCGTCTCCTGGGCTCCCCACGCCCGGCGTGCTCGCGGGTCTCTGACGTCCCCGTCCCTAAAGGCTGGGACCGGCCCGTTCCTTTGGGGGTTTCCCGGCAGTCTTCGTATGTCCGGGGCGGGACGGTCGGTCAAGGGTTGAGCGCAGCGAAATCGCGAAGCGACGCGACCGAAGGGAGCGCCCTTGAGGGACCGGCCCGACACGGAGAGACGATGAGACTGACGGGAAACCCCCATACACATCTCTGACTACTGGTCGAGTGGCTCCCGCTCACCAACGCCGCCCCGCACCAACCGACCCCGCCCGACCACGCCCCCGCCCCCGAAGCCGCCCCGCCCCACCCCGACCCCGCCGCCCGAAGCCCCCGCCCCCTACGGCGCCTCCGCCGTCGAGCCCCTTACCACCAGTTCCGGCTGGAAGACGTACTCCGTGCGCTGGACCGGGGTGCCCGATACCGCCTCCAGGAGGGCGCCCACCGCCGCCGTCGCCATCGCGCGTACCGGCTGGCGGACCGTCGTCAGCGGGGGGTCCGTGAAGGCGATCAGCGGGGAGTCGTCGAAGCCGACCACCGACACGTCCTGCGGCACCCGCAGCCCGCGCTCGCGTGCCGCGCGGATCACGCCGAGTGCCATCGGGTCGCTGCCGCACACGATGCCCGTGCAGCCGCGGTCCAGCAGGGACATGCCCGCGGCGTGCCCGCCCTCCACGGTGAAGAGCGTGCGCTGGATCAGCCCGTCCGCCTCGGCCGACGGCAGGGCGGTGAGGAAGCCCTGCTCCTTGCGGGCCGACGGCACGTACCGCGTCGGCCCGATCGCGAGCCCGATCCTGCGGTGCCCGAGGTCCTGGAGGTGCCGTACGGCCATGTCGGCGGCCGCCCGGTCGTCCGGGGAGATGAACGGGGCGTTCACCTGCTCGTTGAAGCCGTTGATCAGAACGAACGGCACCCCGCGCGCCGCCAGTCTCTGGTAGCGCGCGGGGTCCGCGTGGGCGTCGGCGTGCAGGCCCGACAGGAAGACGATCCCGGTGACCCCGCGCTCCTCGAGCTGTTCCACCAGTTCGTCCTCGGTGGCCCCGCCCGGGGTCTGCGTGCACAGCACCGGTGTGTACCCGTGCCCGGCCAGCGCCTGCTCTATCACCTGCGCGAACGCCGGGAAGATCGGGTTGGTGAGCTCCGGGATGAGCAGCCCGACCAGCCCGTTGCTGCGGCGTTTGAGCCGGACGGGCCGCTCGTAGCCCAGCAGGTCGAGCGCGGCCAGCACCTTGTGCCGGGTGCCGGCCGCCACGCCCGGTTTGCCGTTGAGCACGCGGCTGACGGTCGCCTCGCTGACCTCGGCCTGCGCGGCGATGTCCGTCAGCCGGAGGGGGGAAGTCACCCCTGCCACCACACCGTGGTGTCCGCGGGAAGGACCTCGGGGTCGGCGAGGTCGCCGCTGGCGAGCAGGAGCGTGCCCGGTGCGGGCAGCCGGACCGGCTCGTCGGTGGTGTTCACGGTGCAGACGAAGTCTCCGCGCCGGAAGGCCAGTACGCCGGCCGGGGCGGGCAGCCACTCGACGGCGTCGCCCGCGCCCAGTGCCGGGTGGGCGCGCCGCACGCGCAGCGCGGAGCGGTAGAGCTCCAGGGTGGAGTCGGGGTCGCCGGTCTGGGCCTCCACGCTCAGTCCGGCCCATTCGGCGGGCTGCGGCAGCCAGCTGCCGCCGGTCCCGAACCCGTACGGGGCCTGGTCGCCGCTCCACGGAATCGGGACGCGGCAGCCGTCGCGGAGTCCGTCCTGGCCGTTCGCCTTGAAGAAGGAGGGGTCCTGGCGCACCTCGTCGGGGAGGTCGACGACCTCCGGGAGGCCGAGCTCCTCGCCCTGGTAGACGTACGCGGACCCGGGCAGGGCCAGCATCAGCAGCGCGGCGGCGCGCGCCCGCTCCAGGCTGCCGAAGCGGGTGCGGTGGCGGACCACGTCGTGGTTGGACAGGACCCACGTCGTCGGCGCTCCGACGGGCCGCATCGAGTCGAGCGACTCGTCGATGGTGGCGCGCAGTGCTTCCGCGTCCCAGCCGGTGCTCAGGTAGTGGAAGTTGAAGGCCTGGTGCAGCTCGTCGGGACGCAGGTACAGGGCGGTGCGGTCGGCGCTGGGGGTCCAGGCCTCGGCGACGCCGATGCGGTCGCCCGCGTACTCGTCGAGGACCAGGCGCCAGGAGCGGTAGATCTCGTGGACGCCGTCCTGGTCGAAGAAGGGCAGCACCTGGTTGCCGAGGAGCTTGAGCTGCTCGTCGCGGCCGAGGTCGGGCAGGCCGGGGGCCTTGACCAGGCCGTGCGCGACGTCGATGCGGAAGCCGTCGGCGCCGAGGTCGAGCCAGAAGCGCAGGATGGAGCGGAACTCGTCCTGTACGGCGGGGTGTTCCCAGTTGAAGTCGGGCTGCTCGGGGGCGAAGAGGTGCAGGTACCACTCGCCGTCCGCGACGCGGGTCCAGGCCGGGCCGCCGAAGATCGACTCCCAGTCGTTGGGCGGCAGTTCCCCGGAGGCTCCCTGTCCGGGGCGGAAGTGGAAGCGCTCGCGCAGCGGGGTGCCGGGGCCTTCGCGCAGTGCCTGCTTGAACCATTCGTGCTGGTCGGAGCAGTGGTTCGGGACGAGGTCGACGATGATGCGCAGGCCCAGTTCGTGGGCTTCGCGGATCACGGCGTCGGCGTCGTGCAGGGTGCCGAACATCGGGTCGATGGCCCGGTAGTCGGCGACGTCGTAGCCGGCGTCGGCCTGCGGGGAGGCGTAGAAGGGGCTGAGCCAGACGGCGTCGACGCCCAGCTCCTTGAGGTAGGGCAGGCGGCTGCGGATGCCTTCGAGGTCCCCCATGCCGTCCCCGTTGGAGTCGGCGAAGCTGCGCGGATAGACCTGGTAGATCACCGCTTCTCTCCACCAGCCGGGCTGCGTGCCGGTGGAGGTGGGGAGTGCGTCGGCGAGGTGCTGGGTCATGGTGTCCTTGGAGAGATCGGGCCGGGGGTGAGAGGGGACAGGCTCGGGTGGTCAGCCCTTGGTGGCGCCTGCCGTCATCCCGGCGACGAGGTGACGCTGGGCGAAGACGAAGAAGATCGCCGCGGGGATCGCGATGAGGACCGAGGCGGCGCTCATGGCTCCCCAGTTGGAGGTGTACTGCGTGACGAAGGTCTGCAGTCCGCCGGCCAGGGTGAGGTTCTCCTCGCCGACCATGAAGGCGGAGGCGTACGCGACCTCGCCCCAGGCGGTGATGAAGGCGTAGAAGCCGGTGACGGCGAGGCCGGGCTTGGCGAGCGGCAGGATGAGGCGCCAGAAGGTGCCGAAGGGGTTGAGCCCGTCGACGCGGCCGGATTCGTCGATCTCCACCGGGATGGTGTCGAAGAAGCCCTTCATCATCCAGGCGCAGAACGGCACGGCGATGGTGAGGTAGGTGATGATCAGGCCGAGCGGCTGGTTGAGCAGGCCGAGGTCGCCCATCAGGTTGTAGAGCGGCACGATGAGGATGGCCATCGGGAACATCTGCGTGATGAGCAGGGTCCACATCAGGGGCCGCATGCCGGGGAACTTGAAGCGGCTGACCGCGTATCCGGTGGTGGCGGCGATGAAGACGCCGAGGACGGTGGTGACGCCCGCGACCAGGACGGAGTTGGCGAACCAGCTGAAGAAGTGGCTGTCCTCCAGCAGGTACTGGTAGTTGCTGAGGGTCGGTTCCTTGACGAAGTCCGTGGTGATCGCGTGCTTGGCCGGCTTGAGCGAGGTCAGCAGGATCCACAGCACCGGGAAGACGGCGATCACGGACGCCACGACGAGGGTGGCGTGCAGGGCGACGGAGGCGAGCGGGGAACGGCTGCCCCGGGTGCGGGCGGTCGCCGTGCGCGCGGTCGTCTTGCGGGCGGTGGTCGTGCGGGCGGTGTTCGCAGTGGACATGGTCACCACACCTCTCCCTGCTTGCGCAGCGAGCGCCGGTAGACCAGCGCGAAGATCATGAGCAGGGCGAGGATCAGGACGCCCCAGGTGGCCGAGCCGGCGAAGTCGCGGGGGCTCGACACGAACGCCTCGCGGAAGGCCTGGGTCACCAGGATCTCGGTGGAGTCGCCCGGTCCGCCGCGGGTGAGCAGGAAGATCACCGGGAACATGTTGAAGGTCCAGATGGTGGAGAGCAGGATCACCGTCATGCTCACGGCGCGCAGTCCGGGCAGGGTGATGTGCCGGAAGCGCTGCCAGGCGCTGGCGCCGTCCATCTCGGCGGCTTCGTAGAGCTCGCCGGGGATCGACTGGAGGCCGCCGAGCAGGGCGACCATCATGAAGGGGACGCCGAGCCAGACGTTGACGGCGACGACCGAGAACTTGGCCCAGGTCGGGTCGTCGAGCCACGGGATCGCGGCGATGCCGCCACCGTCGAGGATCTTGTTGAGGATGCCGTTGTCGCGGTTGAAGAGGAACCGCCAGGCGAAGACGGAGACGAAGCCGGGGACGGCCCAGGGCAGGATGAGCGCCATCCGGTAGGCGGCGCGGCCCCGGAAGTCCCGGTTGAGCATGTTGGCCAGGACCAGGCCGAGCGTGAAGGTGATGGACACGCACGCGACGGTCCACACCACCGTCCACACCAGTCGCTGCAGGAACACCGGGTCGCTGAGCACGGCCACGTAGTTGTCGAGTCCGACGAACTCGTACGTGGCCTCGATGTGCCGGACGCCGATGGTGCGCGAGACGTTGCGCTCGTTGGCGTCGGTCAGGGACAGGTAGATGCCCCGGACCAGCGGCCAGCCGATGATCACGCCGAGGACGAGCACCACCGGGGCGACCATGGCCCAGGCGTACCAGTGCGTGGCGAGGGCGCGCCGGAGTCCGGACGCGCTCTTCCCGCCACGTTCGGTGGGGTTGCTGTCAGTCCTGCGGCTCCGGCCGCGGGCGGCGACGTCGGTCTCGACGTCGTCGCCCGCGGCCTTCGCCACCGACTGGCTGGTGTCGGCAGCCATGGTTTCGTTACTTCCAGCCCTTGAGGATCTTGCGGAACTCGACGCCAGCCGCCTTGGCCGCGTCCTCCGGGCTCGACGCCCCGGTGATCGCCTTGGTGTATTCGACCTTGAGCGGCTCGAAGAGGGAGCCGTTCTCCGGGATCCAGGCGCGCTCGACGGCCTTGTCCACGGCCGGCTTGAAGAACTGGACCATCTCGCTGCTCTTGACGTCCGGCTGGTCGTAGGCGGCGGTACGGGTCGGGAGCAGGCTGAGCTCCTTGGCCGACTGCACCTGGACCTCCTGCGAGGTCATGTACTCGACGAAGGCGTGCGCGGCGGCGGTGTTCTTGGAACCGGCGTAGACGGCGAGGTCGTGGCCGCCCTGCGGGGCGCCCGCCTTGACGGAGCCGGCCGGGACGGCGGCGATGCCGAGGTTGGCCTTGTCCTTGAACTGGTCGCCGGCATAGCTGTCGGCCACCGCCCACGGACCGTTGATCATCATGGCCGCCTGGCCGGTCTTGAAGGCGGTCTGCATGTTGTTCCAGCCGTCGGTGGCGTTGGTGATCGCCGCGCCGGAGGTGACCAGGTCACGAGCGGTCTTGAAGGCCTTGACGCCCGCCTCGTTGTCGACGGTGACCGTCTTGCTCTTGGCGTCGACCAGGTCGCCGCCCTCTCCGTAGATGAGGGGGAGGAACCAGTAGGAGTCGTCACCGCGGAGGTAGAGGCCGGCCTTGCCGGTCTTCTCCTTGATGGCCGCTGCGGCGGTCTTCAGCTCCTCCAGGGTCTTGGGGGGCTGGACGCCGGCGTCGGCGAGCATCTTCTTGTTGTAGAAGAGGCCGAGGGTGTCGATGACCTGCGGGACGGCGTAGGTCTTGCCCTCGTACTTGCCGCTGGCCGCGGCCTGCGACAGGAACTCGGCGTCGACCTTCTTCGCGGTCTCGGCCGGGACCTCGTCGAGGTAGCCCAGCGAGGCGAAGTCCGCGACCCAGCCGACGTCGGCGCGGATCACGTCAGGCGCGTCGGAGCCGCTGCTGAAGGCGTTCTTGACCTTGTTCTGCGCGTCGCCGTACGGGACGTTGACGTACTTGACGGTCACCTTCGGGTGCTTGGCGGTGAACGCCTCGGCGAGCTTCTGGAAGCTGGCCTTCTCGGCGTCGTTCGAGGTGTCCCACCACGTGACCGTGCCGGAAAGCTCGCCGCCTGCCTTGGCCTCGCCGGCTGCGTCCTTGTCGTCCCCACCGCAAGCCGTCGCCGCGAGCGCCAGGGTCGCGACCAGCGCGGTGGCCGCTATGCCACGCCGCATATGAACTCCTTCGATGATCCCGGCCGCGCCCTCGCGGTCCCGAGTTGCCAGGAACGTAACAAGACTGAAAGAGGACCGAAAGGCCTTGCGCAAACTTTCTGCAAGCGGAGGCGATCGTTACATCCGTGTGTCCGTACGGTTGCCGCAGCTTGCTGTTAGTTCGAGTCACCTTCGACCGCCCGGGCCCGCAACCAGGGGGCGTGTACCCGCGTTGACCCCGATATGACCCACGACTCGACGGCCGTCCAGCTTGCAAGCTCTTCCAGCAACGCGACCGCGAGCGGTGGCGGCTGGTGGCGCGATGCCGTCATCTACCAGGTGTACGTACGCTCCTTCGCCGACAGCGACGGGGACGGCATCGGCGACCTCCGCGGGGTCCGCTCCCGCCTCCCCCACCTCGCCCGCCTCGGCGTCGACGCCGTGTGGCTCACCCCCTTCTACGTCTCCCCGCAGGCGGACGGCGGCTACGACGTCGCCGACTACCGGGCCGTCGACCCCCTCTTCGGGGACCTCTCCGACGCCGACGAGCTGGTCCGCGCGGCGCACGCGCTGGGGCTGCGGGTCATCGTCGACGTCGTGCCGAACCACACCTCCGAGCAGCACCCGTGGTTCCGCGCCGCCCTCGCCGGGGAGCCGGGGGCCCGCGAGCGCTACCACTTCCGCCCGGGCCGGGGGCCGGGCGGCGCCGAACCGCCGAACGACTGGGAGTCGATCTTCGGCGGCCCGGCCTGGACCCGGGTCCCGGACGGCGACTGGTACCTGCACCTCTTCGCCCCCGAGCAGCCGGACCTCGACTGGGACCATCCCGAGGTCGCCGCCGAGTTCGCCTCCGTCCTGCGCTTCTGGCTCGACCTGGGCATCGACGGCTTCCGCATCGACGTCGCCCACGGCATGGTCAAGGCCCCCGGCCTGCCGGACATCGGCCGCGGCGCGCAGGCCACCCTGATCGGCACCGAGCCGCTCCCCTTCTTCGACCAGGACGGGGTGCACGAGATCCACCGCTCCTGGCGCCGCCTCCTCGACTCCTACGGGAGCGGGCGGATCGGGGTCGCCGAGGCCTGGGCACCGACCTCCGAGCGGCTCGCCCTGTACGTGCGCCCCGACGAACTGCACCAGGCCTTCAACTTCCGCTTCCTCAACTGCCCGTGGGACCCCGCCGCGATGCGCACCGTCATCGACGAGTCCCTGGCCGCCACCACCGCCGTCGGCGCCCCGACCACCTGGGTGCTGTCCAACCACGACGTCGTGCGCCATGTGACCCGGTACGGCGGCGGGGCCCGCGGCCTGGCCCGCGCCCGGGCGGCCGCGCTGCTGATGCTGGCCCTGCCCGGGTCGGCGTACGTCTACCAGGGCGAGGAGCTCGGCCTCCCGGAGGTGGCGGACCTCCCCGACCGGGTCCGCCAGGACCCCGCCTTCCGCCGCGGGCGCCGCCGGCTGTGGGACACGGACGGTCCGGCGGAGCCGGTGGAGTCGGTGGAGTCGAAGGACCCGGTGGAGCCGGAGGGGCAGGACGGGCTGCGCGACGGCTGCCGGGTCCCGCTGCCGTGGTCCGGCGCGGAGCCCCCGTACGGCTTCGGGCCCACCGGCAGCTGGCTCCCGCAGCCCGCCGGCTGGGGCGGCCTCAGCGTCGCCGCCCAGACCGGCGACCCGCACTCCACCCTGGAGCTCTACCGGGCCGCGCTGGAACTGCGCCGGGCGATGCCCGGGCTGGGCGCGCCCGAGGCGGGGACGGGGAGCGGGGCCGGGGCGCAGCCGGGGGCCGGCCCCGGCGGGGCGGACGGGTCGGACGGGTCGGACGGGTCGGACGGGTCGGACGGGGGCCCGTACCCGTGCGGGATGCGCTGGCAGCCCGCACCCGAGGGGGTGCTCCTCTTCACCCGGCCCGGCTTCGCCTGCACCCTCAACAGCCGCCCCGATCCGGTGGAACTTCCGGCGCCCGGACGCCCCGTACTGTCCAGCGCCCCGGTGGAGACGGACGGGCGGACCGTCCGGCTTCCCCCGGATTCGTGCACGTGGTGGTCATGGTGAACGTCCGACCGGTACAGTCCAATCCCGTGACCGCACGGCTAGCCGACATCGCAGCCCAGGCGGGGGTCAGCGAAGCCACAGTCAGCCGCGTGCTCAACGGCAAGCCCGGTGTGGCCGCAGGCACCCGTGAATCCGTGCTGGCCGCCCTCGACGTACTCGGCTACGAGCGGCCCGTGAAGCTGCGCCAGCGCAGTGCGGGGCTCGTCGGTCTGATAACTCCCGAACTGGACAACCCGATCTTCCCGGCGCTCGCCCAGGTCATCGGCCAGGCCCTGACCCGGCAGGGGTACACGCCGGTGCTGGCCACGCAGACGCCCGGCGGATCCACCGAGGACGAGCTGACCGAGATGCTGGTCGACCGCGGGGTCTCCGGGATCATCTTCGTCTCCGGCCTGCACGCCGACACCACCGCGGACATGGGCCGCTACGACCAACTCCGCGGGCAGGGCGTCCCGTACGTCCTGATCAACGGGTTCTCGAACAAGGTGCAGGCCCCCTTCGTCTCCCCCGACGACCGGGCCGCGATGGTTCTCGCCGTCACCCACCTGACCGCGCTCGGGCACACCCGGATCGGGCTCGCGGTCGGCCCGAAGCGGTTCGTGCCGGTGCTGCGCAAGATCGAGGGCTTCCGGCTCGGGATGAAGGAACGGCTCGGGCTCGACGAGGCCGAGATCGAGGAGCTGATCCAGCACTCCCTCTACTCGCTGGAGGGCGGCCAGGCCGCGGCGGCCGCGCTGATCTCGCGGGGCTGCACGGCGGTGGTGTGCGCGAGCGACATGATGGCGCTCGGCGCGATCCGGGCGGCCCGGCAGCAGGGGCTGCGGGTGCCGCAGGACGTGTCGGTGGTCGGCTTCGACGACTCTCCTCTCATAGCGTTCACCGACCCGCCGCTGACCACCATCCGCCAGCCCGTGCAGGCGATGGGGCAGGCGGCCGTCCGCACCCTGCTGGAGGAGATCGGCGGCACGCCGGCCCCGCACAGCGAGTTCGTCTTCCTGCCCGAGCTGGTGGTGCGCGGTTCCACGGCCTCGGGCCCGGGCCAGCGCCGCCGCGACTAGGCCGTCTCTTCCGGATCTCGTCGGGCCCGGCGGGCACGTGTCCCTGCGGCCGTGCGGCGATCCCACTCCCGATACTGGGCGGATGCCCATGCCAGGCCGCCTTCGCGACAGGATCCTGCCCGACCACAAGCGACGCTCCCTGGAGGACCTCCAGGAGGATCTCGATCTGTCGTCGGGCGACAGCCGGGCGAAGCAGTCGGCCTTCTGGACCATGCTCACGCTGTCCTCGGTGATCGCCGCGTGCGGGATCCTGACGGACTCCACCGCCACCGTCATCGGCGCGATGATCATCGCGCCGCTCTCCACCCCGATCATGGGCATCGCCCTCGGCGCCGTGCAGCGCCGCCGTTCCACGGCCCTCGCCTTCGTCCTGCTCGGCGGCCTGCTGGTGGTGCTGATCGGTGCAGGGGCCTCCCTGGTGGTGCCCACCTCCTACGATTTGCTGTCGGACAGTCAGATCTCCAGCCGGACCTCCCCCGGCCTCCTCGACCTGATCGCCGCCCTTGCCACCGGCTTCGCCGGCGCCGTGGCGCTGTCCCGCAAGGACGTCGCCGCGGTCATGCCCGGGGTCGCGATCGCGATCTCCCTGGTGCCGCCGCTCGTGGTGACGGGGGTGTGCGCCGGCCAGACGTCGTGGTGGCTCGCCCTGGGTGCGCTGGTGCTCTTCGTGTCCAACCTCCTCGCCATGGTCTTCGCGGGCATGGTGGTCTTCGCCGCCCTCGGCTACACCCGGGCCGCCGGACACCCCGGCCGGACGGGGGCGCCCCGCCGCGCGTACGTCATGCTCGGGCTGCTGTTCGCCGCGGTCGTGCTGCCGCTGGGCGCCAACACGGCGGCCACGCTCCTGCTGAACCGGTGGACCTCGCAGACCTGGAGCGCGGCGGAGACCTGGCTCGCCAAGACTCCCGGCGCGGCCGTCACCGGCGTCGACGCCCAGTCCAGGACCTTCTACGTCCATGTGCGCACCCCCGGCGACCTCCCGCCGATCGAGGACCTCCTGGGGGACCTCGAGGGGCAGGTGCCCGACGGCCTGCCCATCGTCGTCGACGCCACCCGGGGGCAGCAGATCGTCGCCGGGAAGGTGGGACAGTGACCCGGCGCCGCGGCGGCGGCCTAGGGGCCGTCCCGGGTCCTGTGTCGTACCCAAGGCGGACCGCAGGCGCCGAAGACCGTCCCGAGGGATGATCGGAGGCGAGAACGCATCTGGCAGACTCTCTCCCCATGGGTGAATCGAGCGTGAAGACACTGGAAACCCGGACGGATGTCTCATCACCCACCGTGGCTGAGACCGAGACCCGTCCGGGGTCCGAGCGCACCCTGTTCTCCCGGTTGCGTGCCCCTCGTCGGCCGCGCATCTGGTTCGAGGTCCTGCTGATCGCGATCAGCTACTGGACGTACTCGCTGATCCGCAACGCGGTGCCCGAGCAGAAGGCGGCCGCCCTCGCCAACGCCGACTGGATCTGGGGCGTGGAGCGGACCCTCGGCATCGCCGTCGAGCAGTCGGTCAACCACGCGGTCAACTCCGTGACGTGGCTGATCGTGGGCATGAACTACTACTACGCCACGCTCCACTTCGTCGTGACGATCGGCGTGCTGGTCTGGATCTACCGTTTCCATCCGGGGCGGTACGCCGCCACCCGCATGGTCCTCTTCGCCACCACGGGCGTGGCCCTCGTCGGCTACTACTGCTACCCGCTCGCGCCGCCCCGGCTGATGAACGGGCAGAACTTCATCGACACCGTGCTGGTCCACCACACCTGGGGCTCCATGGCCTCCGGCAACCTCAAGCAGATGTCGAACCAGTACGCTGCGATGCCGTCCATGCACATAGGGTGGTCGCTCTGGTGCGGTCTGACGATCTTCGCGGTCGCCTCGGCCCCCTGGGCCCGGATCCTGGGCCTGCTCTACCCGACGGCGACGCTCGTCGTCATCGTGGCCACGGCCAACCACTTCTGGCTCGACGCCGTGGGCGGCATGCTCTGCCTGGCCTTCGGGTACGCGGTCTCGCGTTCCTGGTACGGCTCCTTCGCCCACCGCCTGCCCCGCCACCCCGAGCACGCGGGCCCGCACCCGGCCGCGGAACTGCTGACGCGGGTCCGGGTCCGCACCCGCGTCTGAGGCCCGGCGGCTACTGCTCCCCGAGGGCCATCCACTTCTCGGGCGTGGCGAGCGGCTCGAAGCCGGACCGCGCGTAGACGGCGTGCGCGTCGGCCGTCGCGAGCATGACCCGGCGCAGCCCGTACGGCTCCAGGTGCGCGCACACCGTGTCGACGAGGGCCCCGCCGAGCCCCTTGCCGCGGGCGCCCGGGTCCACGTAGACGTCGCACAGCCAGGCGAAGGTGGCCCGGTCGGAGACGACCCGGGCGTACGCGAGCTGCGCCCCGGAGGCCTGGTCGTAGAGGCCGAAGTTCAGGGAGTGCGCGATGGCGTCCTCCTGCTTCTGCCGGCTGCGCCCGAGGGCCCAGTACGCGTCCTCGGACAGCCACCGGTGGACGAGCGCGACGTCCAGCCGGGCGGCGTCGGTGGAGATCTCGTATCCGTCGGGAAGGTGAGCGTTCATCCCGACATCCAAGCAGCGCCCGCCGCCCCGGAGAAGTCCGGGGCGGCGGGCGCGGTCGGTTCAGGGGGTCACGAGCCCTGGTTCGTCAGGATCGCCGGGTCCGACAGGCCGGCCGCACCGGTCTCGACCTTGCCGGCGAAGCGGCGGCCGAAGTCCGCGAACTCCGACGCGGTGACCGTCACGTCGTACCAGCGTCGGGTGTTCTTCAGGGAGACGCTGTGGGTGACGGTGGCGCCCTTGGCGACCGTGAGGCGCTTGGGTCCGCCGCCGTAGGCGTTGGTGACGGTGAGCGTCGCGGTCGACGCCCCCGCGTTGGTGAGGGTGAGGTCCAGGTTGCCCGTGGTGGCGTTGTGGCGGGCGGTGACCTCGGGGCCGGGGGTGGTGCCCGGGTTGCGGAAGCCGCGCAGGAAGCCGTTCGGGCCGTGGACGGTCAGGTCGGTGACGCCGGCCGAGTAGCGGGTGTTCCAGGTGTCCGAGATCGACTTGCCGGCCTCGGTGGTGTACGTCCAGGGGGCGTCGGTCCGGTTGCCCGCGGTGATGTAGAACTGCGCGCCCAGGTCCGGGCCGCCGCTGAAGGTCAGCTTGAACCTGCCCTCGCCGGTGAGCGCGGCGCCGTCCACGTACGGGGCGTACTTCAGCGGACGAGTGCGGCACAGGCCCTTCTCCTGGCGCGGCATGCTGCCCACGGCCGGCGGGGTGGCCCGGAAGTCGGGGTGGCGCTCGCGGTCCTGCGGCTCCCACGCGCCGGTGTCGGGCAGCGACACGGTGGCCGTGTCCCGGCGGGCGAAGTCGAAGGCCGAGGTCAGGTCACCGCAGACGGCGCGGCGCCAGGGCGAGATGTTGGGCTCGTGCACCCCGAAGCGCTTCTCCATGAAGCGGATCACGGAGGTGTGGTCGAAGGTCTCGGAGCAGGAGTAGCCGCCGGTGCTCCACGGCGAGACGACGAGCATCGGGACGCGCGGGCCCAGCCCGTACGGTCCGGCGACGTAGCCGGCCTTGCCGGGGAAGACGTCGAGGGCGGTCGGGGTGGTCGACAGGCCCTGGTTGGCATCGGCCGGGGCGTACGGCGGGACGACGTGGTCGAAGAAGCCGTCGTTCTCGTCGTAGGTGATGAACAGCGCGGTACGGGCCCACACGTCGGGGTTGGAGGTCAGCGCGTCCAGCACCTGCGCGATGTACCACGCGCCGTAGTTGGAGGGCCAGTTGGAGTGCTCGCTGAAGGCTTCGGGGGCGGCGATCCAGGAGACCTGGGGCAGGGCGGCGGCGGCGACGTCGGCGCGCAGCCGGTCGAAGTAGCCCTCGCCGGTCCGGGCGTCGGTGCCGGTGCGGGCCTTGTCGTAGAGCGGGTTGCCGGGCTGGGCGCCCCGGTAGTTGTTGAAGTAGAGGAGCGAGTTGTCGCCGTAGTTGCCGCGGTAGGCGTCGTCGATCCAGCCCCAGGATCCGGCGGCGTCGAGGCCGTTGCCGATGTCCTGGTAGACCTTCCAGGAGATGCCGGCCTGCTCCAGGCGCTCGGGGTAGGTGGTCCAGCCGTAGCCGGCCTCGGCGTTGTTGAGGACCGGGCCGCCGCCGGTGCCGTCGTTGCCGGTGTGGCCCGACCAGAGGTAGTAGCGGTTGGGGTCGGTCGAGCCGATGAAGGAGCAGTGGTAGGCGTCGCAGAGGGTGAACGTGTCGGCGAGGGCGTAGTGGAACGGGATGTCGTCGCGCGTCAGGTACGCCATGGTGGCCGGCGTCTTGGCGGGCACCCAGTTGTCGTACTTACCCTTGTTGAAGGCGCTCTGGCCGCCCGCCCAGTCGTGGTTGAGGCCCTGGAGGAACTCCATGCCGAGGTCGTCGGACGGCGGGCGGAAGGGCAGTGTCTCCTTGCCCGCGTTGTCGCTCTGGTGCCAGACGGACTTGCCGCTGGGCAGGGTCACCGGGCGCGGGTCGCCGAAGCCGCGGACGCCGCGCAGCGCACCGTAGTAGTGGTCGAAGGAACGATTCTCCTGCATCAGGACCACGATGTGCTCGACATCGGCGATGGTTCCGGTCGTCCCCTGCGCGGGGATGGCGGCGGCGCGCGCGATGCTCTCGTTGAGCAGGCTCAGGGCGGCGGCGCCGCCGGTGAGCTGAAGGAAGCGGCGGCGGTTGAGTTCTGCCATGGCGAGAGAGACCTCTACTTCGGTCGAGGGTGCGTGAGCGCTCCCAAGAACAGCGTGCCCGGAGTACCGGAGGGGGAGCCCGGAATGACGCCGGCGGGTACGTCAGGCGAACGGCAGTGGGATTCTGCCGGAGTTCGGCGGAACGTCGGCGGAGTTCGGCGGAGCATCGGCCGGTTCCGGCGGCATGTCGGCCGGTTCGGGCCGGAGTGTCGGCCGGTTCCGGCGGGGTGTCGGCCGGTTCCGGCGGGGTGTCGGCCGGTTCCGGCGGGGTGTCAGCCGCCGTGCTCGTACTCGACCTGGGTGAGCGGCTTCCCGTGCGGCATTCGACGATGACGTCCCAGCACCGTGGATCCGGCCGCCGCTGCCGGAGTACGGCCTCGACGGAGGAGTCCGGTCCTCTCACGGGGTGAGCTCGGCTCCGGCGTGAAGGTCGGCGATGCGATGCGCGGGGCGTCGGAGTCCGTGCTCGGATCATGCCAGAGCGAGCCGGGCGGAGGTCAGGGGCAGGCGGTGGCCGGATCGTCGTGGACGAGCGCGCAGACCATCTGTGCGCCGCGCCGGTGGTCGGGGTACGCAGCGAGCAGCTCGGCCTCGAAGTCGTTCCACTGGCGGGTGATCTCGGCGGTGGCTCCGGCCGTGGCGTGCCCGAAGTTGTCGTCCGTCCGGGAGCGGGGGGATGCGGCGGTGTCCTTGTTCAGCACGTGGTTGTGGGCGACGCGGCCGGCGCAGTCGGCCGGTTTGACGCCGGTGGAGTCGATGTCGGGGTAGCAACCGGTGGCCAGGTCCGCCGGGATGCGTTCGCGGGCGTCCCGGGTCCAGTCGGCGTCCTTCATCGTGCTGTAGCGGCGGATGTCGAGGAACGGTGCGACGTCGGTCCGCCCCAGCCCGGGCGGGTTGTCGAGGCCGATCGGGCCGGGGGCGGGCCGGTCGGCCCAGTTGGAGTGCGCGTAGAAGTCCTCGATGGGGTGCCAGCCGCGGCCGAGCTGTTCGAGCACGGCGCATTTGGCCCGGCCGGGCTTCTCGTCCCACGTGCAGGGCGAGGACAGGTCGCTCTGATCGGCGCGCACCTTGCCGTCGGCGTCGACGAGGCCGTCGGCGGCCCGGACCGCGTTGCGGAAGCGGCCGACGGAGGTGCGGATGCAGGCGAGGAGCTCGGTGGTGGCCTCGTCGCGGGTGCGGGGGTAGTCGGCGGCGTGGCGGGGGGCGAGGTAGTCGGCGTTGTCGCAGTGCAGGGGGCCGACGTCGAAGTACGGGCGTTTGTCGTCGGCGTTGACCGCCCCGTCGCGGGCGTCGGCCATCGCGGTCAGCGTGACGGGCTCCCAGGGCAGCGCGGCCCGGGTGATGCCCTCGTGGTTGTCGCCGGTGAAGGCGTGGGCGGGGCCGCTCGGCACGGCGGTCAGGGCCGCCGCCAGAAGGGCTGCGACCGCCGCGGTGGCGGCCCGGGCCGCACCGGGCCCCCGCCCGCGCCCGCGCACGGTGGGCGCGGGCGCCGTGGGCGCGGGACTGGGCACAGGTACGGCCACGGGCGCGGGCCTGAGCCCGGGCGCGGGCTCAGGCTCAGGCTCAGGCTCAGGCTCCTGCGCATGGCTCGCCGTCGGCGGGAGGACAGCCATGTCTCCATGCTGCGCGCCCGGCCCGGCCCCCGCATGCGTGCGGCGGCCCCGGTCGTGGGGAGGTGCCACCGGTCGTACGGTGGAAGGAGGCGCGCGCCCCCGCAGCAGCCTGCGGCGCGGCGGCCGTCACCCAGGGGACCGCGACGAGCGCCTGCCGGGTGGCCCCGAGCAGAAGGTTCGCGCGCGACGACTCCGAGAGCAGGTGTGTGCCCCATGAGCACGTCGACCCGTATCGCCGGTGTCCTCGCCGGCCTCACCCTCTCCCTCACCGGCGCGGCCCTCGCCGCCCCGGCCGCCCACGCGGATGTCCCCGCCTGCATCAACATGGCCTCGCAGGCGGGCGCCGAGGTCACCGACGCCGTCACGGCGGCCTGTACGCGGGGTGTGAGCGGCGATCTCCAGGGCTGCGTGAGCGGCCTGACCGGGGCCGGAGTGCCGGGTGGCGCCGCGAACGGCGCCTGCCGGACGGCGGCCCACGAACCGCGGTAGATCGATCGCTGCGCCCGTCTCCCCGAGGCGGGCGCATTCGTGCGGGAAACAGTGACATGCGTCACGACGTGCATATCGGCGCCGGGCCCTCTTGACGGAGCGTTAACCCGCCGACATTTCGATATTTGTCCCTTTTGCAATTGACATTCCCCTCTCCGCCGGAAACGGAATCCCCGGTACCGGCGGCCCGGTCCCCGACCGGCCAGGTCACAGCCGTTTCTGATTACCCATCAGACGGTTGCAGGAGTGACCAAATCGTGATGATGCACGATCACGGTCCCGTTTCAAGCCGCGTGCCGACCGCCCCAAGCTCGTGATCAGCGGAAACTTGCCAGGCCATTCAGAGGCTTTTAAGAATGGCGGCCTCTTCGGCGCCCTGCGATTCCGGCGTCGGAAGCTTCGCGATCACTGAATGAGGTCAGGCATGCAGAAGCATCGGAAGAAGTCGTCCTACAAGAAAATAGTCATCGGCGTCGGCGCGCTCGCCATCGTGGGTGTTCCCACCGCCGCCATGGCCTGCTTCGACGGTCAGGACAACGGCAACGGCCGGACGCGGACCGCGAGCCACCAGCAGCAGCGCCCGTGGCAGTACGCCCCCTCGGCCACTCCGAGCACCCTGGCGCCCGTGGACGCCCCGCTCCCGGCCACGTCGCCGAGCAGCAGCCCCGCCGAGGCCTCCCCCAGCAGCCCCGCCGAGCCCGCGCAGCCAGTAGAGACCGCGCCGCCCGTGCAGCCCGCGCCGCCCGCACAGCAGCCGAAGCCGAAGCCGCCGGTCGCCCCCGCGAAGCCGGCGCCCCAGCCGTCGAAGCCGGCCGCCGCGCCCGCCTCCGGCGATGTCGCCGCGGTCCTCGCGCTCGTCAACCAGGAGCGCGCCGCCGCCGGTTGCTCGGCCGTCTCCCTCAACGCGAAGCTCACGAAGGCCGCGCAGGACCACAGCGCCGACATGGCCTCCCACAGCAACATGTCCCACACCGGCTCCGACGGCTCGGACCCGGGCGCGCGCATCACCCGCGCCGGGTACACGTGGAGGACGTACGGCGAGAACGTCGCCTACGGCTACAGCTCTCCCGAGAAGGTCATGGAGGGCTGGATGAACAGCCAGGGCCACCGGGAGAACATCCTGAACTGCGCCTTCAAGGAGATCGGTATCGGCCTGGCGCAGCCCGGCAACTACTGGACGCAGGACTTCGGCACGGCGCGCTGACGCGCGCGCCGCAGCCGGGGAACGGGGCCGTTCGGCCTCCGCGGAGGCCGATCCCCGGATCAGCCTCCGCGGATCGGCCTCGGTGGATCAGCCTCCGTAGAACAGTTCCTCCACCACCGCCCGGGCACGGCGGGTGATGCGACGGTAGTCGTCCAGCATCTCCCCGACCGTGCCCTCGGCGTATCCGAGGTAGCGCCCCACGGCCGCCAGTTCCCGGGCCTC
The DNA here is from genome assembly GCF_002080455.1 of Streptomyces sp. Sge12. Taxonomy (NCBI): domain Bacteria; kingdom Bacillati; phylum Actinomycetota; class Actinomycetes; order Kitasatosporales; family Streptomycetaceae; genus Streptomyces; species Streptomyces sp. Sge12. Next base: position 5,538,954 of record NZ_CP020555.1, on the reverse strand, counting down.
CGTCGGGAAGGTGTCCCCGGCCCGGCCGCGCACCAGCATCACCGCGTTGCGGACCCGGGTCGCCAGCACCCAGGCCTCGTCCAGGATCTGCGCCTCCTCGGTCGGGATCAGCCCGGCCGCGTGGGCGGCCGCGAGTCCCTCCCGGGTACGGGTGGTGCGCAGGCCCGGTTCCGCCCAGGCGTGCCGCATCTGGATCAGCTGGACGGTCCACTCGACGTCGCTGAGGCCGCCGCGGCCGAGCTTGGTGTGCAGGGTCGGGTCCGCCCCGCGCGGCATCCGCTCCGACTCCATCCGGGCCTTGAGCCGGCGGATCTCCCGTACGGCGTCCTCGCCGAGCCCCTCCATCGGGTAGCGCAGCGGATCGATCAGCTCGATGAACCGTGCTCCGAGTTCGGCATCGCCCGCCACCGGCTCGGCGCGCAGCAGGGCCTGGCTCTCCCAGGTCAGTGACCAGCGCCGGTAGTAGGCGGCGTAGGAGGCCAGCGTGCGCACCAGCGGGCCGGAGCGGCCCTCGGGGCGCAGGTCGGCGTCGATGAGCAGCGGCGGGTCGGTGGTGGGCAGCTGGAGCAGCCGGCGCATTTCGGCGATGACGGTCTGGGCGGCCTTGGCGGCCTCCTGTTCGTCGACGCCCTCGCGGGGTTCGTGGACGAACAGCACGTCGGCGTCGGAGCCGTAGGCGAGTTCGTGTCCGCCGAAGCGGCCGACGCCGATGATGGCGAAGCGGGTGGGCAGCGTATCGCCGTAGTGGCTGTGGACGGCGGCGCGCAGGGCTCCGGCGACGGTGGCGGCGGTGAGGTCGGAGACGGCCCCGCCGACCCGGTCGACGAGGGCTCCGTGGTCCTCCTCGGCCGGGTTGTCCTCCGTACCGTACGAGCCGATGATGTCGGCCGCGGTGGTCCGGAACAGCTCGCGGCGGCGCACGCCGCGGGCGGCGGCGACGGCGGCCTCCGGGTTCTCGGCGCGGCCGACGGCGGCGAGGACCTCCTGCTGGAGGGCCTCGTGCGTACGGGGCTGCAGGCCTTCGGGGTCGCCGAGCAGGGCGACGGCCTCGGGGGCGCGCATCAGCAGGTCGGGGGCGAGCCGCCCGGCGGACAGGACGCGGGCGAGGTTCTCGGCGGCGGCGCCCTCGTCGCGGAGCAGGCGCAGGTACCAGGGGGTCTTGCCGAGGGCGTCGGAGACCTTGCGGAAGTTCAGCAGGCCGGCGTCCGGGTCGGCGGAGTCGGCGAACCAGCCGAGCATCACCGGCAGCAGGGTGCGCTGGATCGCGGCCTTGCGGGTGACGCCGGAGGCGAGGGCTTCGAGGTGGCGCAGGGCCGCGGCCGGGTCGGCGTAGCCGAGGGCTTCGAGGCGCTGGCCGGCGGCGCGCGGCGAGAGCCGGGTCTCGCCCGGGGTGAGCTGGGCGACGGCGTCGAGCAGCGGCCGGTAGAAGAGCTTCTCGTGCAGCCGCCGGACCACGGAGGCGTGCCGGCGCCAGGCCTTGTTGAGCTCGGCGACCGGTTCCGTACGCAGGCCCATGGAGCGGCCCAGGCGCCGCAGGTCGCTCTCGTCCTCGGGGACGAGGTGGGTGCGGCGCAGCCGGTAGAGCTGGATGCGGTGCTCCATGGCGCGCAGGAAGCGGTACGCGTCGTGCAGTTGGGCGGCGTCGGCGCGGCCCACGTAGCCGCCGGCGGCGAGGGCGTGCAGGGCGTCGAGGGTGGTGCCGGAGTGCAGGGTGGCATCGCTGCGGCCGTGCACGAGCTGGAGCAGCTGGACGGCGAACTCGACGTCGCGCAGGCCGCCGGGGCCGAGTTTCAGCTCGCGGTCGACCTGGGCGGCGGGGATGTTGTCGACGACGCGGCGGCGCATCTTCTGGACGTCGGGGACGAAGTTCTCGCGCTCGGCGGCCTGCCAGACCAGCGGGCTTATGGCGGCGATGTACTCGGCGCCCAGGGCTTCGTCGCCCGCCACGGCGCGGGCCTTGAGGAGGGCCTGGAACTCCCAGGTCTTGGCCCAGCGCTGGTAGTAGGCCAGGTGGGAGGCGAGGGTGCGGACGAGGGGCCCGTTGCGGCCCTCGGGGCGCAGGTTGGCGTCGACGGGCCAGATGGTGCCCTCGACGGTGGTCTCCGAGCAGATCCGCATGAGGTGGGAGGCGAGGCGGGTGGCGGCCTGGAGGGCCTTGCCCTCGTCGGCGCCGGGGACCGAGTCGCCGACGAAGATGACGTCGACGTCGGAGACGTAGTTCAGCTCGTTGCCGCCGCACTTGCCCATGGCGATGACGGCGAGACGGCACAGCGCCGCGTCCTCGGGGGCAGCGGCGGAGGCGATGCGCAGGGCCGCGCGGAGGGTGGCGGTGGCCAGGTCGGCGAGCTCGGCGGCGGTCTGGGCGACGTCGATGGTGCCGCAGACGTCGCGGGCGGCGATGGAGAGCAGGCAGCGGCGGTAGGCGACGCGCAGGGTGACGGGGTCGTGGGCCTCGGCGAGGCCCTGCTCGAACTCGGCGAGTCCGGGGTGCAGGTCGGCGGCCTCGTAGGTGACGAGGCCGAGCCAGTCGCGGGGGTGGCGGGCGAGGTGGTCGCCGAGGGCCTCGGAGGCGCCGAGGACGCCGAGCAGCCGGTCGCGCAGCGGCTTGGCACTGACGAGGGTGTCGAGGAGCCCGGGCAGCTCGCCGTCGGGCTGGGCCTCGGCGAGCCGGACGAGCCCGAGGAGGGCGAGGTCGGGGTCGGCGGTCGCGCCGAGGGCGTCGAGCAGCACGGGATCGTTGCGTACGGCGGCCAGCGCGTCGGTGTCCAGCAGCCGTGCGGCCGCGGAGGGGTCGGTGAAGCCGCTGCGGAGCAGCCGGATGAAAGTGCTGCTCCTGCGTCCCGGGACCGTCATCCCGCCGCCTCCCGCGGTCGTCGCCGCCACTGCCCTGGCGTGCTCTTCTCCTGAGCCTAGGCCCTGGAACCTGCCGACGGAGTCCCGGCCCGGCTGCGGGGTTGCTCGGGGCGTGTCCTGAGCAGGTGTTCGACTCGGGACACGTACGATGCCAGGAGTTTTCGGCTTATCCGAATATTTATCGCGTGAATCGTGTGACGGGGGCAGCTCCTCGCCGATCGTCGGCCCGGGGGGGAGCCACATGTCCAACTCCTGGCAGAGCCCTGCGCCCGAGCCGCTCCCGCCGCCGGAAGCCACGTGGGGCCAACCTCACCCCGGGCACCCGGAGAACCAGTGGCACGAGCCGCACCGCCCGTACGAGGTCCCCCCGCAGGCCCACCACCCCCAACACCCCCACCCGACGCAGCCGGCGCATCCGGGCGAGCAGGCACAGCCGAGCGGGCGGCCCTACCCGGCGGAGCCGGCCCACCCTGCCCACCCGGGCGAACAGCCCTACCCCGCGCAGCATGACCAGCAGCTCCACCCGGCCCACGAGAGCCAACTGGCCCGCCAGAACCAGCCGCCTCACCCGGCGCAGCCGGTCCACCCTGCCCACCAGGGCGAGCAGGCGCAGCCGGGCGTGCGCCCCTACCCGGCGGAGACGGCCTACCCCGGCCACCCGAGCGAGCGCCCCAACCCGGCGGAGCAGAACCAGCGATTCCACCCGGCGGAGCAGGTCCACCTGAGCCACTCAGGCGAGCAGCCCTACCCCGCGCAGCATGACCAGCGGCTCCACCTGGCCCGCCAGGGCCAACTGGCCCGCCCGGGCCAGCAGCCGCACCCGGCGCAGCCGGCCTACCTTGCGGAACCGGCCCGCCCGGGCCGACACACCCAACAGGCCGAGCAGGCCTACCCCGGTCACGACGGCCGCCAAGGCCCGCAGCCCTACCCGGCGCAGCAGGGCTCGCCGGGCTACCCGTCCCACGAGGGCCAACTGGCCCGCCAGGGCCAGCAGCCGCACCCGGCGGAGCCGGTCCGCCCTGCCCACCAGGGCGAGCACACCCACCCGGCCCGCCCGGGCCGGCAGACCCAACAGGCTGAGCAGGCTCACCCCGCTCACGACGAACGCCAAGGCCAGCAGCCGCACCCGTCGCAGCAGGGCCGCCACGGCCAACCGGCCTGCCAGGCACCGGAGTCCCACACGCCGCCGGGTCAACCGGCCCGCCGGGCGCAGCCGCAGGCCGAGGTGGCCGACCGCCGCGAGCCGCAGGCGGCGCCCGGCGGGGCCGTCGGCGGGCGCCGTGCGAAGCGGCGGGCCGAGCGCGGCGCGGCGCCCGGGCCCGCACCCGAGCGCGGCGGGGCGCCCGAGGTCGGGCGGGGGGCCGGGCGGCGCGGCACCCGGACCGTGCCGCGGGCGCGCCGCGCGGCGCACCGCCGGGCCGGCCTCGTCAAGGTCGTCGCCTTCTGCGCGGCCACCGCCGCCGGCAGCATGCTCCTGCTCCGCGGCAACGAGGCCCTCGACCGCCTCGGCTCCCCCACCGTCCCCGACAGCGCGACCGCCGCCCCGGCCGCCGCCGTCGACCCGCCCGACCCCGGCCGGGTGCTCCAGGTCGTCGCCCACCCCGACGACGACCTCTACTTCATGAACCCGGACCTGCGGTACTCCATATCCGCCGGCCACCCCGTCACCTCCGTCTACCTCACCGCGGGCGAGGCCGACGGCATCAACGCCACCGCCGGCAAGGCGGCCACCACCCGCCCGAACAAGCCCGCCTACGCCGAGGCCCGCCAGAACGGCATACGCGCCGCCTACGCCCTCATGGCCACCGGCGACCGCAGCAGCCCCTGGCAGCGCACCCTCGTACCGACCAAGGGCGGCGGCCACGCCGAGGTCGACGTCCTCACCGCCAAGCCCCAGGTCAACCTCGTCTGGCTGCAACTGCGCGAAGCCGGCACCGTCTACGACGACGCCCCGGACAGCCTGCACGGCCTGTGGGACGGCAGAATTCCCCGCCTGGAGTCGATGCTCGCCTCCGGCACCCCCGTCAAGCAGCGCTTCTCGTACACGAAGGACCAGGTCGTCCAGACCCTCGTCGGCATCCTGGAGCAGTACCGGCCGACAACCGTCCGCTCCCAGGACCCGACCCCGGGCCGGTTCCCCGACACCAAGCGGTACACCGACCACCAGGACCACTTCTACGGCGCCCGGTTCGTGCAGCTGGCCACCGCCGCCTACGCCAAGGACGTCAAGGACCGCCCGCACTTCGCGGTGCAGAACTACGTCGGCTACGTCAACGGCTCCCTCCCCACCACGCTCGACCCGGCCGAGGCCAAGGAGAAGCTGGACATCCTGGGCGCCTACGCCTGGCTCGACCGGCAGAACCACTGCAAGAGCGACGCCGGCTGCGGCGACCTCAAGGTCTCCGACCAGCCCGGCGGCAACCACTGGTCGGAATCCATCAACTACGCCCGCGGCACCGGCACCACCTGGCTGACCTCCGACAAGGACCTCGGGCTGTGGGCCTTCAAGGTGCTCGACGGCCAGGTGGCCCTCTGGCACCGGCCCGGTCTCGTCGGCCGCTGGAAGGGCCCGGACCTGCTCCCCGGCACGGGCATGGACCCCGGCGTGAGCACCGTGACCCTGCCGGACGGCCGCACGGCCGTCTTCGGCACCCGCACCTCCATCGGCGCGAAACCCGCCGACTACCGTCGCGAGGTCGTCTACGTGGTCCAGAAGCACCCGGGGGCCGAGGAGTTCACGCAGTGGCAGTCGCTCGGCACCCCGGAGACGGCGGACGACACCTGGACCTCCGACATCAGCGCGCCGGCCGTATCGGTCGACGGCGCCGGGCAATTGGCGGCGTACGTCCGCGACGGTGCGGGCACCCTGCGCGGCCGGGTGCAGCACGCGGACGGCACCTGGGGGCCCTGGGACAAGCACGGCGGCTCCGACCTGCACGGCAGCCCGGTCACCGCGACCGACGGCGCCGGGCGGCGCATGGTCTTCGCCACCACCTCCAAGTCGGTGGTCGGCTGGGCACAGCCGAAGCCGGGCGCCCCGCTGGGCCAGGTCACGGCCACCGGGCTGCCGGACACCACCCTCCCGCTGACCGCGCTGGGCCGCGAGGGCGGGGTGCGGCTGTGGTTCCGCAGGCCCGGCTCGGGCAATGTCCGTACCGCCCTGGTCACGGCTGAGGGCGGGCTGAAGGTGAGCCAGATGACCGACCTCGGGGGCCTCCAGGGCTTCGGCGCGGTGACGGCGAGCGGGCACGTACTGGCGGGCCGCACGGCGGGCGGGCAGCTGGGTTCGGAGGCCGGGCCCGGGCGTCCGTGGGAGCGGTCCCCGCTGATGTTCGTCGGGGCGCCCTCCTCCACGCCGACCGGCCGGAGCATGGTCAGCCTGGCGGTGGTGGGGCTGGACGCGCGGCTGTACGTGACCTCGTCGACGGACGCGCCGGACGCGCACCTGGCGCCGTGGCAGCCGGTGGGGCCGCGCAACACGGCTCCGTAGGGCGGCCGGAGGCAGCCGGAGGACAGCTAGGGCAGCTAGGGCAGCCGGGGGACGAGCAGCCTCCGCTTTTCTCTTCCCCGGATATCGCGAGTTGTGGGCTGAACAGGTGAACCAAGTCCGCCGATTTTGCCTCTCTCTGACTGCTCAGTGCTTTTCTCCCTCCCGGAACGAACCTAGGCGTGACCCGATGCCGATGCCCGTGACCCGCCGCCGCTTCGCGGCCCTGCTCACCGTGCTGACAGCCGGCGCCACCGGTGTGCTCTCGGTGGCCACCGGCCAGCAGACCTCCGCCGAAGGCACCCAGGACAAGAACCCGGCCGCGGCCCTCCCCGCGAGCGTCACCGCCGGGTCGGTGGTCCAGATCGTCGCGCACCCCGACGACGACCTGTTCTTCATGAACCCGGACCTCAGCCGTTCCCTGCTGTCGGGCACCCAGGTCACCACCGCGTACCTCACCTCCGGCGAGTCCGACGGCCGCAACGAGGCCCACGGCGCCGGCGTCAACGACCCCGAGCAGCCCGCCGACCACGCCCACTACGCGGAGGCCCGGCAGAACGGCATCCGCTCCGCGTACGCCCAGATGGCCACCGGGGACCGCACCAGCGCGTGGAAGCGTACGGTCATCGCCACCGCCGGGGGCGGCCGGGCCGAGCTCGACGTCCTCATAGCGAAGCCGCAGGTCAACCTGGTGTGGTTGATGCTGCGGGAGGCGCGCAGCACCGGCGGGGACACCCCCGAGAGCCTGCGCGGCCTGTGGAACGGCCGGATACCCGCGCTCCAGGCCCAGCTGACCTCAGGCACACCGGTCAAGCAGCCGTACACGTACACGAAGGACCAGCTCGTCCAGGCGATAGCCGGGGTCCTGGAGCGCTACCGGCCGACGACGATACGCATGCAGGACCCGACGCCGAACCGGTACGGGGAGAACGGCGCCGGCCGTTACACCGACCACCAGGACCACATGTACGGCGCCCGCTTCGTGCAGGCCGCCACCGCCGTCTACGCCGAGCGGGTGCGCAACCGCCCGCACTTCTCGGTCCAGAGCTACCTCGGCTACCACAACAGCACCCTCCCGCACGCGCTGGACCCGCAGACCGCCGAGACGAAGACCGGCTTCCTGCGGACCTACGCCTGGCAGGACCACCAGGACTACTGCGGCAGCCCGTCGGGATGCGGCGACCGCAAGGTCGCGGGGAACCCGACCGGGCGCAACTGGGCCCAGTCGCTTCGCTACTCCCGCGCCGACAACACCTCCTGGCTGACGCAGGGAACGCCCGGTCGCCTGTGGGCCTTCGCCACGCTGGACGGGCAGAGCGCGTACTGGACGCGCAGCCCCGGCGGCGACTGGGCGGGCCCGACCCTCCTCCCGGGCACGGGCATCGACCCGGGGGCCACCGCGACCCGCTTCCCCGACGGCCGCGTCGGTGTCCTCGCCACCCGCACCACCCTCGGCTCCGCGCCCGCGGAGTACCGGCGCGAGGTCGTATACGCCGTCCAGTCCGCGCCCGACGGCCCGTTCGGCCCGTGGCAGTCGCTCGGCACCCCGGAGCGCAGCGACGACGAGGGCACCTCGGCGATCAGCGCCCCGGCGGCGGCCGTGGACTCGGCGGGCCGGCTCACCGTCTACCTGCGCGACGCGCGCCGCACACTGCGCGCGAGCAGCCAGCGGCCGGACGGCAGCTTCTCCGTGTGGGACCGGCTCGGCGGGGAGGACCTGCAGAGCGACCCGGTGACGGCGGTCGACGCGGCGGGGCGGCGCCACGTGTACGCCACGACGACCACGTCCGTCCTGGCCTGGACCCAGCGCACCCCGGACGCCCCGCTCCTCGGCCCGGTCCCGACGGGCCTGCCCGCCACCACGGTCCCCCTGACGGCCGCCCCGGACGGCGCGGGCGTCCGCCTGTACTTCCGCCGCCCCGACTCCGGGGTCGTCCGCACGGCCCTGGTCACGGCGACCGCGACGGCCCGGCCCCAGGTCTCCAGCGTCACGGAGGCGGGCGGCCGAGCGGGCTACGGCGCGGTCGGCGCGGCGGGCCGCCTGATGGTGGGCCGCGCGGACAGCGGCACGATCAGCACGACGGGCCTCGGCGGCCCCCCTGCCTGGGCGGAATCCCGCATGCACTTCGCGGGCGCCCCCTCAGCCGTCCTCGAACCCTCGGGCACCACGACGACGGCGGTCCTGGGCCTGGACGCCGAACTCCACACCACCACCCCCACCCCCCACCCCACCTGGCACCGCGCGGTCCACTGAGAGCTGGGCGAAGGCACCTACGTCGGCCTTGCCGTCTCACGGGGGTCGTTGTCCGTGACCATCCGGACGAACCGCCGGACGACGTTCGACGGTGGTCCCGGGCGACCACGCGGCCCCGCGCCGACCGAAATACACCTCGACCCGCGGAGCCCCAGCACGCTGCGGCCGGATGCTCAGCACGTCGCAGTCCCAGCGCTCGAAGCAGTCTGCTTCCGCGAGTTCCAGGGCCAGCAGCCGGGCGATGCTGTCCACGGGCTCCTCCCAGCTGACATTCGCAGCGGCACGCACCAGTTCGGCGTCGTACTGAGCCGCGTCGAAGTGGACGTCGGCGGGGACCGGAACCCGCATGTCCTCACTTCGGCCCACTGGCTCATGCCCGCAGCAGGATGCGGCAGGACGAACTTCAGCCCGAGGACGCCGACATGTGCGGGATGTTCCGGATGTTCCATGCGGGCCATGCTCGCCGAGGCCGAAGCGTCCGGCCAGCGAGTTGTCGGGGGTCACGTACCGACAGGCGCCTGGCCGGTGACAGCGGGGACGGGGAAACCGTCGAATCCGTCCTCGGTCCGGTAGACCAGGGCGATCCTCTGGGCAGCGAGCAGGTCCTTCACGTCAGGGGTCGGCTCGCTGGGCAGGAGCACCGCGACGCGGAGCTTGTCGCCATCGTGAAGGTGCCGGCGGTAGTCCGCCAGCTGCCCGATCGCCATCCGCACGTTGTTGCGGGTCGTCTGCCCCTTGGCCTCGTAGAGCACGTGGTCGGTCGCATCGTAGACGTCGGGGGTGAGAGCGCCCGGTTCCCCCTCGATGGTGATCTGAAAGCTCTTGAAGGAGTGACCGGCCTCTTCCAGGTACGACTCGAAGGCCTTGACGAGTTGGCCCTCACGACGGCGTACCTTGCGCCTGCCGCCGGTGATGTGCGCGGTCGTCTCCGGCGTGCTGTGCTGTTCGGTCTTCTTGCCCTTCGTCCCGGACTGGGTCGGCAGCTTCGCGAGCTTCTGCTCGAGGGACAGCTCTATGACTGTGGTCCGCGCGGCGGGCCGCAGCGCGTCCTGTTCCAGCAGCAGCAGCTCCGCACCTTCGGCGGGGCGAAGTCTGAACACGATGATGCGACGCGAGCCACCCTCGCCCACCGGGCTCCACCGCACCTCGTAGGGCTCGATCGGATCAAGGGCCACCTGCCCGATGTAGCGCTGTCGGACTTCCTTCTTGCCGGGCACTCTGCTGTCGGCAACGAACAGGTGCACTTGCTGCCCGTTGGTCGCGGTGTCGAGCAACGTCTTGTTCCCGCGGACGAACTCCTGGTCGCCCTCTCCCCCGGCCCCGGTGTAGAGGTAGAGGGTGCCGAACTCGTCGTCCTCGGCCTGGCCGTCGAAGGTGTAGCCGAACTTCTCACCGACCGCCGGGTCTGAGTAGACGAAGACCATGTTCGACCTCTTGGCCGGGACGATCCCGCCGCTGTAGACCGAACCGCCGTAGGCCTTCACGAGCATCTCTCGTGTCGTGATCATGCCGGGAACGAGATCAAGAGTCGTCATCCCGCGAACATAGCCGCCCCTCGGACGGCCGCCCACCCTTGCCCGAGACCCAACTGTCAGTGCCATGTCCTATGTTACGTAGCAGTGCTGCTGACATGTGGGGGGACCTGTGACCAGTCCGATCCTGTCCGACTCGGATTCCGTGAGGAAGGCGCTCGAGGAGTACCGCGACGGTGGGCGAGCCTCCTTCCTGGAGGACCACGGATTCAATGAGGCGAGCCGCTACTTCCTGCAGTTCGAGGGGGCACTCTTCGACGCCAAGGCCATCGCGAACGTCGCGTACCGCTATCAGCACGGGTCGCGCGCCGACAGCGTCATCAGCGGCGGACAGTCGCACAGCAACCGACTGCTGGAGCAGCTCGGCTTCTCCATCGTCGACAGCCTCCCGACAACGGTGGACGGGGAGCTGGCGTGGCGCCTGGCGATCTGGGAGCACCTGAAGGCCTCCTACGACGACCTGGGGAAGTTGCCTCCCCAAGCGTTGCGGGACTTCGGCGCGTACGGCGGCGGTCAAGGCATCTGGGTCGATTCTCGACGCACGTCGCACCTTCACGAGGGCGGGATCACCGTGGGAGTGCTGCACTCCGGCGCCCACTACCCGGACGACCTCGGAGAACGCTCCGTCCTGTACCACTACCCGAACACCGACCGGCAGCCCGGCCGCGACGCATCGGAGATCGCCGCGACCAAGACGGCCGCCAACCTCAAGCTCCCCGTCTTCGTCATCGCCAAGCCGACCCCGAGTTCGCCGGTACGGGCCGTCCGGCTGGCCTGGGTCGAAGGGTGGGAGGACCGCAGCGAGCACTTCCTCCTGACCTACGGCGAGGAGGCACCGCGGACCGTCCTCCACCACGACGACTCCGACGAGGAAACGTTTCAGCTGTCCGGCAACCGGAGCCGTCGCCGCTTCCGGAACGTCCAGGACCGCCCCGACCAGGCCCGGTTCAAGCTGCGGGTCTTCCAGCGGTACGGGCCGCGCTGCCCCCTGACGGGCATCGCAGTGCCCCAGATGATCGAGGCGGCCCACCTCCGCCCCGTACCCGAGGACGGCTCGGACGATCCCCGGAACGGCCTCCCCCTCAGCGCCGGCCTCCACCGAGCCTTCGACGCCCACCTGTTCGCCATCCACCCCGACACGCTGGACGTCGTGACCCGCCCCGGCGGACCGACGCTCGCCGACCTGCACATCACGACGCCGCACCTGCGAGACCTCACCCGCAAGCCCCACCGCGAGGCTCTCGCCTGGCGCTACCAAAAATGGTCGGACCGAGTCGGCCTGCCGGCCTGAAACACGAGGGCCGACGGCGCAGGCGATAAATGCCCACCAGCCAAACCTTGCGCCACCCGCACGCCAACCAGCATCGGAGAGCCCGTCATTGGTCGTCGCCGACCATCCCCAGCCGCCCTCCGACGACCCAGAGCCAGCCAGGGAAATCCGCTCGTTCGGCGGCGAGGATGCAAGCACCTCCGCTTCAATGTCCGCCATGGAACTCCGAGAGAAGCTCACGTGGGCAGCTGACAACCATCGGGACGGCACGGCTTCGGCACGGGGCGAGTGCACTTGGGGGGCTCCCTGCTCCCGCAAGGCGGCTTGGAGCGTTCGGGTCAGCGACGCCGGCGGCGACAGCTGGTGGGCCGCCTGCCCGAATCACGCCGCCGCATCCACGGTGCTGTCGCCTGACGCCACCAGCTGAACAGCACACGACTCCGGAGGCCCCGTGTGCGCCACGCGTATAGCGAGGCCAAGGGCCTGGAGGCGACATCCGCCGCCTCGCCGGTCCACGAATAGGCCCCAGAGCTGGCGGGGCAGGAGTGCTTGCCGCGGTCTGTTCCCCGACGGCCCCACGGCGGCCGGGGAAGGGCCGGGGAAGTCCCGATCCTGATGTTCGGCTGCACCGGTGGGCCAAGGTTTGGTGTGATCTGAGGGTAAATGGAGTAGTAGAGACCATCATCCCCTCGGCTTCGTCATTTGCGGCTGCCGGCCTTGCCGCCTGGTGGGCCGTGCGAGGGGTACGCCATCAGGCGAACACCCAGCACGCGCTAGCAGCAGGCACCCAAGCCGCGCAACGAGAGTCTGAGGCCCGTGCATCGAGGCGGGAGGCGTACGCGAAGTTCATTTCTGCTGCCGTGCGCACAGCGGGGCTGCTTGTCCGCATGAGCGAGGCGGACATCACCGAGGATGAGTACCGAGATCGCCGTAAGGGTGCGCAACAGGCTCTGCATGAGGTCATCGAGCATGAGGCGATCGTCAGCGTCGAAGGCCCGGCGGGTGTCGCTCTTGCGGCTGCTCAAGCGCGCCGAAGCCTCGACCACGAGCTGGCTGTCATCTTGGCCCACCGTCAGGCTCAGGGATCCAGGGAAGCCGTTGAGCAAGCTGGGGGTGCCCGACTGGAGGCGGTCGGGAGAATGACCACAGCCGCGCGCCGCGTCTTCAACGGAGAGAGCACGTTTGCCGCTCCGGCTGCGTGCAGGGCGGGGTAGCCGCTCCCGTTCATGTCAGTTTCGGGTGCAGAAGCCCCCGCCGGGATCGGCGGGGGCTTCTGTCTGGCCGGCCCGGACGGTTTCGAACCGCCGACGCTGCTTTGCAAGTCGATCATTGCTCGGCTCAGTCGGGGATCTGACCGGCCGCGTCGGTCGTGCCGGACTAGTGACGCAGTGACGCAGAAATCCGGGGCTCGGACAGCGCGCGAACCCCGCGCCACCCTGCGCGGCGGCCTTCCCGACCGCTCCGCGAGCGCACGCTGCGGGCTATGGATGATGAGGTCTACCGGGCCAGCGACTGACGGTCCACAGACTGCCCAGGAGGGGTGAAACGGGTCCGGGCCGGCGGCTGAGTGCCGCCGGCCCGGGGTGCCGAGTTGCTGGGGTACTGCCGCTGACCTGCGGTTACAGCACCGGGAGGTTTTTGCGGAGTTCGAAGGCCGTGACCTCCGAGCGGTATTCCTCCCACTCCTGCTTCTTGTTGCGGAGGAAGAAGTCGAAGACGTGTTCGCCGAGGGTTTCGGCGACCAGTTCGCTGCGTTCCATCAGGGCGATGGCCTCGCCGAGGTTCTGCGGGAGGGGTTCGATGCCCATCGCGCGGCGTTCGGCGTCGGAGAGGGCCCAGACGTCGTCGTCGGCGCCCGCCGGGAGTTCGTAGCCCTCCTCGATGCCCTTGAGGCCGGCCGCCAGGAGGACGGCGTACGTGAGGTACGGGTTGGCGCCCGAGTCGATCGAGCGGACCTCGACGCGGGAGGAGCCCGTCTTGCCCGGCTTGTACATCGGGACGCGGATCAGGGCCGAGCGGTTGTTGTGGCCCCAGCAGATGTACGACGGGGCCTCGCCGCCCGCGCCGGCGCTGCGGGAGGAGCCGCCCCAGATGCGCTTGTAGGAGTTGACCCACTGGTTGGTGACCGCGGCCGTCTCCGCCGCGTGGCGCAGCAGGCCCGCGATGAAGGAGCGGCCGACCTTGGAGAGCTGGTACTCGGCGCCCGACTCGTAGAAGGCGTTGCGGTCGCCCTCGAAGAGAGACAGGTGGGTGTGCATGCCCGAGCCCGGGTACTCCGAGAACGGCTTCGGCATGAAGGTGGCCTGCACGCCCTGTTCGAGGGCCACCTGCTTCATCACCAGGCGGAACGTCATGATGTTGTCCGCCGTGGAGAGCGCGTCGGCGTAGCGGAGGTCGATCTCCTGCTGGCCGGGGGCGCCCTCGTGGTGGCTGAACTCCACCGAGATGCCCATCGATTCGAGCATGGTGATCGCCTGGCGGCGGAAGTCCATGCCCACGTTCTGCGGAGTGTGGTCGAAGTAGCCGGAGTTGTCGGCCGGGACCGGGCGGGTGCCGTCCAGCGGCTTGTCCTTCAGCAGGAAGAACTCGATCTCCGGGTGGGTGTAGAAGGTGAAGCCCAGGTCGGAGGTCTTGGCCAGGATGCGCTTGAGGACGTAGCGCGGGTCCGCGAAGGACGGCGAGCCGTCCGGCATCAGGATGTCGCAGAACATCCGGGCGGTCCCGGGGGCCTCCGCGCGCCACGGCAGTATCTGGAACGTGCTCGGGTCCGGCTTGGCGATCATGTCGGACTCGTAGACCCGCGCGAAGCCCTCGATCGCGGAGCCGTCGAAGCCGATGCCCTCGTCGAAGGCCTGCTCCAGTTCCGCAGGGGCGACCGCGACGGACTTCAGGAAGCCCAGTACATCGGTGAACCACAGGCGCACGAAGCGGATGTCGCGCTCCTCAAGCGTCCGGAGGACGAATTCCTGCTGCTTGTCCATGCCTTCATCCTCGCAGTTCAGACGGCCTGTGCACCACCGCCTCGACAGTCGGGGCACAGTCGGGCTCGCCCAGTATCGCCAGCCGTGGTTTCCGCCACATTACGCACCCCGGAAAGCTCGCGGCACCCCCGCACTGACCTGGGGCCGGTCATGAGCATTACCATCTGCGCCCATGGGGGGCCGGCAGTACACGCGGTCGGGGCGTCGCGGACGTCCCGGACTTCGGCGTGCCGTCCTGTTGACGGTCTTCGGGGTGCTGGCCGGCGCGCTGCTGCTGTGCGCGCGTTCGGGCGAGTCGCACGTACCGCCTCCGCCGCCGGCCGGGGCCCAGACGGCGGCGCAGGCGGCGGCGCAGGCGCAGGCGCAGGGGCACGGTTCGGCGCACGTCGTCGTCTGTGTGTCCCCGTACGACCTGCCCGGGTGTTCGCCCCTCGCGCGCGTCACCCCGGGCGTGCTGCCCGTTCCGCCGCCCGTCGTGGCCGTCGCGGGCGGTGAGCTGCCGTCCACGGCGCCCCCGGCCGCGCCGGGCCCGATCCGGACGGCCGGCCCGCCGGCGCGCGCCCCCGACCTGCATGCCCTCCAGGTGCTGCGGACCTGACAGGTCCGGTTTGGTTTCGCTTTCATCCACCCCCCTCAGCAGAAGGAACCAGGGCACATGGCCAGCAAGTCCGGCAGGACCAACCAGAACATCGACCCGACCTCCCGGCAGGCGCGCATAGCCGAGATGCGCCGCGTCGAGAAGATCCGGGAGCGGCGCAACAAGGCCATCGCGATCACGGCCGCGTCCGCCATCGTCGTCGGCCTGGTCGGCTTCGGCACCTGGGTGCTGATCGACCAGAAGCAGGCCGAGGAGCGCAAGCAGGTCGCCGCGGAGAAGATCCGCAAGGAGGCCGAGGAGATCCGTAAGAAGCCGGTCGAGGGCGAGCAGCTCTGGGACGTGAAGAACCTCGGCCGCAACCACGTCGAGACCCCGGTGAAGTACGAGATGAACCCGCCGGTCGGCGGCGACCACCACCCCCGCTGGATGAACTGCAACGGTGACGTCTACAAGAACCCGGTGCCGGAGGTGAACGCCGTGCACTCGCTGGAGCACGGTGCGGTCTGGGTGACGTACAACGAGAAGGCCCCCAAGGCCGACGTGGACAAGCTCGCCGCGACTGTCGGCAAGACCCCCTACACGCTGATGAGCCCGGTCAAGGAGCAGACCGGCTCGATCATGCTCAGCGCGTGGGGCAAGCAGCTGACCGTGGACAGTGCGGACGACCCCCGGGTGACGCAGTTCTTCACCAAGTACGTGCAGGGCGAGCAGACCCCGGAGCCGGGCGCGGCCTGCACGAGCGGGGTGGCCGGCAAGTGAGCGGCCCGGTCCCCCCGGTCCTCCCCGCCCGTCCCGACCGCCCCGACCGTCCCGCCCGCCCCGTCCCCCGTACGTACTGGGTCGCGGGCACGGCCGTCCTGCTGGCCCTGCTGTTCGCGGCGGCGGCCACGGTCGCCGCCGCGAACGGCGGCGGCGCATCCGCCGGGTCCGGTGCGCCGGCCCCTGCGGAGCCCCGTACGCCGGGGCTCCGGTCGCCGGACGCCGGCTTCGCCCGGGACATGGCGGTGCACCACCAGCAGGCGGTGGAGATGTCCTTCATCGTGCGCGACCGCACCCAGGACGAGGCGGTGCGCACCCTCGCCTACGACATCGCCAACACCCAGGCCAACCAGCGGGGCATGCTGCTCGGCTGGCTGGACCTGTGGGGGCTGCCGAAGGTGGTGGCCGACGAGCCGCCGATGGCCTGGATGGGGGCTGCCTCGGGCGGCGACGACCGTGCCGGCCATGACGGCCACGGCGGCCGTACGGCGGACCCCGCCTCCGGTGCGCTGATGCCGGGCATGGCCACCAGGGAGGAGCTGGAACGGCTGGGCGCCGCCTCGGGCCGGGACGCGGAGGTGCTCTTCCTCCAGCTGATGACCGACCACCACAAGGGCGGCGTCGCGATGGCCGAGGGCTGTGCGCAGCAGTGCGGGACCCCGGTCGAGAAGGCGCTCGCGCAGGGCATGGTCGACGCGCAGCGTTCGGAGCTCACGCTGATGGCGGACATGCTGAAGCAGCGCGGGGCCGCGCCGCGCGGGTGACGGGAGACGCCCGTACGGTGGTGGGAGGCGCCCTCTCACCCGTACGGGCGTACTCCGCCGTGCGGGGACCCGTTTCGGGATCGGGGCCCGCCCCGGGGCAAGGACCCGTCTCGGGCCCCTGCGGGACGCCCCGCCGGACGCGTCCGCGCCCGGTGTCGCACGGCGTGCTCAGGAGGTTCAGCGATGACCACCGCCGCAGACATCATGCACCCCGGGGCCCAGTGGATTCCCGCCACCGAGACCCTCGACCGGGCCGCCCAGCTGATGGCCCGGCTGAATGTGGGCGCCCTGCCCATCAGCGACTCCGAGGAGCGGCTGTGCGGCATCCTCACCGACCGCGACATCGTCGTGAACTGCGTGGCCAAGGGCCACGACCCGGCGAAGGTCACCTGCGGTGACATGGCCCAGGGCACCCCGCGCTGGATCGAGGCGGGCGCGGACGTCACCGACGTGCTGGAGGAGATGCAGAGCCACCAGATCCGCCGCCTTCCGGTGATCCGGAACAAGAAGCTGGTGGGCATGATCAGCGAGGCCGACCTCGCCCAGCACCTCTCCGACGACCAGATGGCGACCTTCGTGGAGAAGGTCTACGCACGGGCCTGACCCCGCCCGGCCGTTTCCAGGACCGCCCTGACCACCTCGTCCGGGCGGTCCAGCATGACCAGGTGTCCGGCGGGCTCGGCGACCTCGAAGCGGGCGCCGAGCAGGTCGGCGAGGTCCGCCTGGCGGGAGAGCCAGTGCAGGGGCCCGCGGCCGGCCGATCCGTCGTGACCGGCGAGGACGGTGGTGGGGGCGGTCAGCGGGTGCGTGGCGCGCAGGGCCTGGAGTTCGGCGGCCATGTCCGGGTAGCGGGAGTTCTCCAGCAGGGCGCCGCGCCAGACGCGGCCGGTGCGGTAGCAACGGCGTACGAGGTCCCGTGCGGCCGGGTCGGAGCCGCCGGTGCGGGAGGCCCGTACGGTGGCGCGCCGCGCAAGTGGCCCCAGCGCGGCCGGCAGCCCGACGGCGCTCACGGCCCGGCCGAGGGCCCGGGCGGCGGCGATGCGCAGCGCGACGGGCACGGCCGTACGGGGGGCCTCCTCGACGCTGCCGTCGACGAGGACCAGACCAGCGGTGCGCTCGGGGTACAGGCGGGCGAAGGCCTCGGCGTGGAACCCGGCGATGGAGTGCCCGACCACGGTGACCCGCGAGCCGTCGGCGTCGGCGTCGGCGTCGGCGTTGGCGGCACCGGTGACGGCACCGCCACCGGCACCGGGGCCGATGAGCCCCGCCCGCCCCAGCGCGTCCAGCAGGCCGGCGATCCGGTGGGCCTCCCCGGCGGTGGTGGGGGGCTCGGTGGCGGGGCCGCTGAGGCCGTGCCCGGGGCGGTCGAAGCGGACGACGGTGCGGCCCGCGGCGACGAGCGGTGCGACGACGGGGTCCCAGTCGAACCAGGCCATGGCGAGCCCGGCGCTGAGCACGCACACGGGCCCCCGGCCCTCGACGAGGACGTGCAGCGGGACCCCGTCCACGCGGACGAACCGGCCGGCGCCGCTCGCGGAAAGCACCTCGGACGGCACCTCGGAAGGCCTCTCGGACGGCCCGAGCGGCGGCCCCTCGGACGGCCCGAGCGGGGGCTTCGCGTACGGCCTCACGTACGGCCTTCCTTGTGGACGGAGTGGGCGAGCAGGCCCAGCCAGATCGCCACGAGCAGCACCTGGAGCCGCTGGCCGGCGCCGAGGGCCCAGGTCCCGCGCCCGGCGGTGAACAGGGCGATCGCGGTCAGGGTCCAGACGGTGGCGAGCAGTTCGAGGACGACGATCGCGGGTCCGTAGCGGGCGAGCGGGGCGAACCAGCCGTAGCGGCGGGCGGCCACGGTGAGCGCGACGAGGCCGACGAGGGCCCCGGTCATGGCGAGGCCGCTGCTGACGGCATGGGCCTGATGGGTGGCGGGGACCAGTCCGGCGGTCTCCCGGGCGGCGCACACGGGGTCCACGGTGGGGGTGCAGCTCAGCGGCAGCCAGGCGTCGGCGGCGGTGGCCGCGCCGAAGAGCGTGACCCCGGCCCAGCCCGTGACGGCCCAGGGGCGCCGGGACTCGGCGCACCTCAGCAGCCGGAAGAGCGCGAGCAGTCCACCGGTGAAGGCCAGCAGCCCGGCGGTGAAGTCGGTGGCCCGGAAGAGGCCGCCGAGCGGCTGGTCCTGGGCGGCGAGCTCGCTGACGTACGTCTCGATGGGGTTGAGGCCCGTGGAGAGGACGACTTCGAGCACCCACGCGGTGTAGGCGGCCGCGGCGAGGCCGATCAGGACGGCGACCGGCCGGGCGCTCCGCGGGGAAAGTCCATGCAGGGACATAGTGTGACTAATCCTAAGCAGACCCGGGGTCGGTCCTCCGATCGGATACCCACCCCGGGTAGGGTTCCCATCATGACGCGCAGTGCTCGGCGAGCCGCCCCGGGGGTCCGGTTGCTGCTGCTCGCCGCGCTGTTGCTGGGCATCGTCACCATGCACACCCTGGGCCATCCGACCGAGTCCCACGCCATGGAGGACGTGTCCCCGGCCCACTCCGTTGCCTCGGCGGGGCCGGCTGCCCCGGCCGGGCACGGTGGCACTCGCCACACCGCGGTCCCGGCCGCCGACACGCCCGCCCCCGCGGTCTCCTCGTGGGGTCACACGATGCCCGCGACCGAGATGGACCCCATGTCGGTCTGCCTCGCCGTGCTCGCGGGGCTCGTCGTGGTGCTCATCGGCACCGGCCGGCCCGGATCCCGCGCAGCCGCGCCGCTCGGGGGCGCGGCCCGCATACCGGGCCGGTCCGGTGGCGGTCCGGACCCGCCCGCCCCCCGCGAGCTCCTCACCCGGCTGGCGGTCCTGCGGATCTAGGCCCGGCCCCGGCCGCCGCCCCCGCATGCCCGCGTGTGCCCGTGCATGCGCCGGGGCGGCGCCGAACCGTGCCCATGCGTCCGTAACACCACACCCACGAGGTGCTTCCATGCGCTCTCTTCCCACCCGTCGCGCCGTCCTGGCCGCCTCCGCGGCCGCCGCCCTCGGCTCCGGGCTGCTCGCCGCCTGCTCCGGCCCGTCCGGCGGCTCCGGCCACTCCGGAGGTACCGGCTCCGGCACCGGCCACGGCTCGATGAACCACGGCGGTTCCGCCGCCGACGTGCCCGAGGGGTACGTGGACCCGGCCGGGCCCGAGGTGCGGGCCGCCGAGGCCGCCCGCAAGGCCACCGGCCCCGTCACCGAGGTCAAGGTGACCGCCACCGCCACCCCGCTCGACCTCGGCGCCGGGATCACCGTCCGCTCCTGGGCGTACGGGGACCGGCTCCCGGGCCAGGAGGTCCGGGCCACCGCGGGCGGCACGCTCGCCCTCACCCTGGCCAACAACCTCCCCGAGGCCACCTCCCTGCACTGGCACGGCCTCGCGCTGCGCAACGACATGGACGGGGTCCCGGGGCTGACCCAGCGGGACATCGCTCCCGGCGGGTCGTTCCCGTACCGGTTCGCCGTCCCGCACCCGGGGACGTACTGGTTCCACCCGCACACCGGGGTCCAGCAGGACCGCGGCCTGTACGCCCCGCTGATCGTCGAGGACCCGAAGGAGCCCCTCTCCTACGACAAGGAGTGGGTGGTGGTCCTGGACGACTGGATCGACGGAGTGGACGGCGCCACCCCGGACGCCGTGCTCGCCGAACTCCGCAAGGGCATGGACGGCAGCGCCGGAGCCCACGCGGGCCACGGGCAGACCCCCTCCGCCGCCCCCTCCGCCGCCGCCTCCGCCCCGGCCCCCAGCACCGGCAAGAAGCGCTCGTACGTCGCCATGGGCGGCCACAGCGACTACCTCGGCGGGGACGCGGGCGACGTGGCCTACGCGCACTACCTGATCAACGGACGGGTGCCGGACGACCCGTCGGTCCTCACCGCCCGCCCCGGGGACCGGATCCGGCTGCGCCTCATCAACGCCGGCGGGGACACCGCGTTCCGCATCGCCCTCGGCGGCCACGAACTGACGGTCACCCACACCGACGGCTACCCGGTGGAGCAGGCCACGACCGCCTCGCTGCTGCTGGGCATGGGCGAGCGGTACGACGTCCTGGTGACCGCCCGGGACGGGGTGTTCCCGCTCACCGCGCTGGCCGAGGGCAAGGAGGGATCGGCGCTCGCGGTGCTGCGCACCGGGTCGGGGACGGCGCCCACGGCCGCCACCCGGCCGTCGGAGCTGGACGCGCCACCGCTGATGGCGGACGCGCTCAGGGCGGCCGGGTCGGCCGCGCTCGCCCCGCGCGATCCGGACCGTACGGTGCAGATCAAGTTGAGCGGCTCCATGCAGAGGTACAACTGGTCCTTCGACGGCAAGCCGTACACCCCGGACCAGCGGCACCCGGTGAAGGCGGGCGAGCGGGTCCGGCTGGTCTTCGCCAACGCGACCCCCATGTGGCACCCGCTGCACCTGCACGGGCACACCTTCGCGCTGGGTGAGCAGCCGGGCGGGGCGCGCAAGGACACCGCGATCGTCCTGCCGGGCCGCAGGCTGACGGTGGACTTCGACGCGGACAACCCCGGGCTGTGGATGACGCACTGCCACAACGTCTACCACTCGGAGTCCGGAATGATGACGGTGCTCGGCTACCAGCTCTAGCCTGATCTCCCGCGCGGCGCCCGGTGCCGGGGGCCGCGCGGGAATTCGGGTGGGGTCCGGTCGTGGGCATGGCACCCTTGCCGTGATCACGACTGTCGCGAAAGAAGGACGACCCCGCCGGTATGAGCACCCCGCCGAACCCGCCCAGTACCCCTGCCGGTCCGCCGACCGGGCCGGAGGGCACTCCGACGCCCGAGACGGACTCCATACCGGCGCCGCCCGCTCAGCCGCTCTCGCTGGAGAAGACCCCGGCCGCCCCGGCCGCCCCGGCCGCCTCAGAGCAGACCCCTGAGGCACCCGAGGCCGCAGCGACCCCTGAGGCACCCGCCCCCGATGTCCCCGCCGCGGACTCCCCGGAGCAGGCTCCGGCCGCCCCGGCCCCGTCGCCCTTCGCCCCGCCCTCCCCCGCTCCCGCGGCCCCGGCCCCGGCCCCGGGCTTCGGCACCCCCGGCGCGCCCGGCGCACCCGCCAACGTGTGGGGCGCGCCCGACCCCGGCCACGTCCCGTACGGCGCCTACCCGCGCGCCGCCGAGCCCGGCAACGGCCTCGCCATCGCCGCCCTCGTGGTCAGCGGCTTCGGCATCCTCCTCGCCGTCATCCCGTTCCTCTTCTGGGCCGGCACCGTGCTCGCCGCCGTCGGCCTGGGCCTCGGCATCGGCGGTACCGTCCGCGCCAACAAGGGCGCCCCGCACAAGTCGATGGCCGTCGTCGGCACCGTTCTCGGCGTGGCCGGCATGCTCGCCTCGGTCGGCGGCTTCTTCCTGACCGCCCTGGTCGTCGAGAAGGCCGGCGACCGCCTCGACCAGCAGATCGAGGACGAGGACTGGGACCGCGAGCTCGACGGGCTCGCACCCAGCGGTGAGCCCTGGCCGTCCAAGTCCCCGTCGCCCTCCCAGGTCCCCGGGCTGACCAGCGCGCTGCCGTTCGGCGAGACCTTCACGTACCCGAACGGCGTCAAGGTGAGCCTGTCCGTGCCGAAGGCGTACGAGCCGAAGGGCATCGTCGCCCGCGAGCGGATCAAGAACGCCATCCAGATCACCGTCACCATCACCAACGGCTCGACCACCCCGCACGAGGTCATCTACGCGATGCCGAACGTCCGCGACGACCGGGGCATGACCGCGGACACCGTCTACGACAGCACCGGCAACGTCCCGAAGCTGATCCGCGGCTCCATCCTGCCGGGCGAATCCGCCAGCGGGGTCGTGGCCTTCGAGGTCCCCGAGGGCACCAAGAGCATCACCGCGGACATCTCCGCCGGGACGATGCTCGACGACGTCAAGTACGCCGGCCCCATCGGCTGACGGAGCATCACCACCCCGGAAAACACCGGAAAACAGCGGGAAACAAGCGGGGCCCAGGGACATCGCGTCAGAAAGACGATTACACTGGGCCCCGTGCCTCAACTTCGACTCGCTCTGAATCAGATCGACTCGCACGTCGGCGACATCGCCGCGAATGCCGACTCGGTCGTCCACTGGACCCGGCACTCCGCCGAGCAGGGCGCCCACCTGGTGGCGTTCCCGGAGATGATGCTGACCGGGTACCCCGTCGAGGACCTCGCCCTGCGCGGCTCCTTCGTGGAGGCCTCCCGTACCGCGCTGCGCGAGCTCGCCGAGCGGCTGGCCACCGAGGGCCTCGGCGAGCTGCCGGTCGTCGTCGGCTACCTCGACCGCACCGAGCGGGCCACGCCCCGGCTGGGCCGCCCGGCCGGCTCCCCCGAGAACGCGGCCGCCGTGCTGCACCGCGGGCGGGTCGTGCTGCGGTTCGCCAAGCACCACCTCCCCAACTATGGCGTGTTCGACGAGTTCCGGTACTTCGTGCCGGGCGGCACCCAGCCGGTGATCCGGGTGGGCGGGGTCGACGTGGCCCTGGCCATCTGCGAGGACCTCTGGCAGGACGGCGGCCGGGTCCCGGCCACCCGCTCCGCCGGGGCCGGGCTGCTGATCTCCGTGAACGCCTCCCCGTACGAGCGCAACAAGGACGACCAGCGCCTCGAACTGGTCCGCAAGCGCGCCCAGGAAGCCGGCTGCACCCTCGCCTACCTGGCGATGATCGGCGGCCAGGACGAGCTGGTCTTCGACGGCGACTCGATCGTCGTCGGCGCCGACGGCGAAGTCATCGCCCGCGCCCCGCAGTTCTCCGAGGGCTGCGTGCTGGTCGACCTGGACCTGCCCGCGGCCCTCGCCGACGCGCCCGAGGGCGTGGTGGACGACGGACTGCGCATCGAGCGCGTGATCCTCTCCGAGGAGCCCGTGGAGCCGTACGAGCCGGTCGTCGCCGGCGGCTACGCCGACCGGCTCGACGACGACGAGGAGGTCTACGACGCGCTGGTCGTGGGCCTGCGCGCGTACGTCAGGAAGAACGGGTTCCGCTCCGTCCTGATCGGGCTCTCCGGCGGCATCGACTCCGCTCTGGTCGCCGCCATCGCCTGCGACGCGATCGGCGCGCAGAACGTGTACGGCGTCTCGATGCCCTCGAAGTACTCCTCGGACCACTCCCGCAGCGACGCCGCCGGCCTGGCCGAGCGCACCGGTCTGAACTTCCGGACCGTCTCCATCGAGCCGATGTTCGACGCCTACATGGGCGCGCTGGGCCTGACCGGCCTGGCCGAGGAGAACCTGCAGTCCCGGCTGCGCGGCACCATGCTGATGGCCCTGTCCAACCAGGAGGGCCACATCGTGCTGGCTCCCGGCAACAAGTCGGAGCTGGCCGTCGGCTACTCCACCCTGTACGGCGACTCGGTGGGCGCCTACGGGCCGATCAAGGACGTCTACAAGTCGGACGTCTTCCGGCTCGCGGAATACCGCAACCGGGCGGCCGCCGAGCGCGGCGAGATCCCGCCGATCCCGGAGAACTCGATCGTGAAGCCGCCGAGCGCCGAGCTGCGCCCGGGCCAGGTGGACACGGACTCGCTGCCCGACTACCCGGTGCTCGACGCTATCCTCGCCCTGTACGTGGACCGCGACCAGGGCATGGACGCGATCGTGGCGGCCGGCTTCGACCCGGAGCTGGTGGCCAGGACGCTGCGGATGGTGGACACGGCGGAGTACAAGCGGCGCCAGTACCCGCCGGGCACGAAGATCTCCGCGAAGGGCTTCGGCAAGGACCGCCGGCTGCCCATCACGAACGGCTGGCGCGAGCGGGCGTAGGGGGCGGCTCGTCCGATCCGGCCGGGCCGGTCAGGGCTTTACGGTGACCCGGGCGGCGACGGGCAGGTGGTCGCTGCCGGTCCGGGGCAGCGTCCAGGAGGCCTCGGGCTTGATCCCGCGGACCATGATCTGGTCGATGCGGGCCATCGGGAACTGCGCCGGCCAGCTGAAGCCGAAGCCGTCGCCGGCCGCGCCCTGGGTGGAGCGCATCTGCGAGGTCACCTCGGACAGGGCGCGGTCGTTCATGGTGCCGTTGAGGTCGCCGAGCAGGATGACCTTCTTCAGCGGTTCGGCGGCGAGCGCGGCGCCCAGCGCGTCGGCGCTGTCGTCGCGCTGGTTGGCGGTGAAGCCGGCGTTCATCTTGACCCGGACCGAGGGCAGGTGGGCGACGAAGGCGGCGACCTCGCCGTGCGGTGTGGCGACGGTGGCGCGCATGGCCCGGGTCCAGCCCATCCGGATGTCGACGGGCGCGCTGGCACTGAGCGGGTACTTGCTCCACACGCCGACGGTGCCCTCGACCGAGTGGTACTTGTACGTGGCCGCGAGGGCCTTCTCGTAGACGGGGACGGCGCTGCCCTTGAGCTCGGTCAGGGCCAGGACGTCTGCCCCGGAGCGGGCGACCGACTCGGCGGTGCCGCGCGGGTCGGGGTTGTCGGCGTCGACGTTGTGGGTGGCCACCACCAGATTGCCGCCGGAGCCCGATTTGTCGGTGACCAGCCCGCCGAAGACGTTCGCCCAGACCGCGGCCGTCAGCAGGGTCGCAATGACCGCGGTGGCCGACCTGCGGTAGACGGCGCCGGCCAGCAGCAGCGGGACGGCCAGGCCCAGCCAGGGCAGGAAGGTCTCGGTGAGGCTGCCGAGGTTGCCCACGTCGTTGGGCAGGTCCTCGTGGAAGATCATGACGAGCGCGATCAGGGCGGCGATCCCGGCGAGGACCAGTCCGCGCCGCCAGATCCCCGGGTCCTTGCGCAGGGCGGTCAGCCGGCGCCGGAGGGGGGTTCCGGAGGGCTCGGGCTCCGAGCCGCCGTTCCCCGACTCCGTCATGTACGCCTGTGCCATACCACTGCCCTCACTGCCGTGCTCGCGCTCCGTCCCCGCCCCTTGACCCTAGGCGATGAACCGGAGCCTTCCGTGCCGTACGTCACGACCGCCGTTCACGGTCGTACGTCCGGGAGGACGAACGGCCGTACGCAGGGGGTTCCGCTTGTCACGAAACGCGCACATTGGCGCTCGTGGCCGGGCTCGCACCGCCGACCACTTCCGCCTTCGGCCACCGTGATGTCACCATGGGGGGTGAGTCCGGGGACGCCGTGAGGGCGCCTCGAGATGACACAAGGAGCAGTTGCAATGACGCCTGCCGTTTCGCCTGCCCGCGAACCCGCAACAGCATCTCCGTCGCACGCACCCACCCTGTACGGAGGCACGGGCACCCGGCGCATCACCGTCCGCGACCTGACCCTCGCCAAGGAACGCGGCGAGAAGTGGCCCATGCTCACCGCCTACGACGCGATGACCGCGTCCGTCTTCGACGAGGCCGGTATCCCGGTCATCCTCGTCGGCGACTCCATGGGCAACTGCCACCTCGGCTACGACTCCACCGTCCCGGTGACGATGGACCAGATGACGATGCTCTCGGCGGCCGTCGTGCGCGGCACGAGCCGTGCGCTGGTCATCGGCGACATGCCGTTCGGCTCGTACCAGGAAGGCGCCGTGCAGGCCCTGCGCAGCGCCACCCGCCTCGTCAAGGAGGCCGGGGTCGGCGCGGTGAAGCTGGAGGGCGGCGAGCGCTCGCTGGCCCAGACCGAGCTGATCGTGCAGTCCGGCATCCCCGTCATGTCCCACCTGGGCCTGACCCCGCAGTCCGTCAACGCCATGGGCTACCGGGTCCAGGGCCGCGGCGACGAGGCCGCGCACCAGCTGCTGCGCGACGCGAAGGCGGCGCAGGACGCGGGCGCGTTCGCGGTGGTGCTGGAGCTCGTACCGGCCGAGCTGGCCGCCGAGGTCACCCGTTCCCTGCACATCCCGACGGTCGGCATCGGCGCGGGCGCGGAGTGCGACGCGCAGGTGCTGGTGTGGACCGACATGATGGGCCTGACCGGCGGGAAGATGCCGAAGTTCGTCAAGCAGTACGCGCAGCTCCGCGAGACGATGACCGGCGCGGCGAGGGCCTTCGCCGAGGACGTGGTCGGCGGAACGTTCCCGCAGGCGGAGCACGCCTTCCACTGAGCGTGCGCATGATCGCTGCGACAGCCCGCCGACCTCGTGTCGGCGGGCTGTCGTATGCCTGTCGTACGTTTGTCGGTCGGCTGTCGGTGCTTTGTCAGTGGCCGCTGCTCCTATAGGGGCATGACGCGAAACGACAACAAG
Organism: Streptomyces sp. Sge12; assembly: GCF_002080455.1. Classification (NCBI taxonomy): domain Bacteria; kingdom Bacillati; phylum Actinomycetota; class Actinomycetes; order Kitasatosporales; family Streptomycetaceae; genus Streptomyces; species Streptomyces sp. Sge12. Next base: position 5,512,324 of record NZ_CP020555.1, on the reverse strand, counting down.
CCCAACGCCGTGGAGGTACGGGGGCTGGTCAAGCACTACGGCGAGACCAAGGCCCTCGACGGTGTCGACCTGGATGTCCGGGAGGGCACGGTCCTCGGGGTCCTCGGCCCCAACGGCGCCGGCAAGACGACGCTGGTCCGCTGCCTCTCCACCCTGATCACCCCGGACGCCGGAACCGCGGTCGTCGCGGGATTCGACGTGGTCCGCCAGCCGCGGCAGCTGCGCCGCACGATCGGCCTCACCGGCCAGTACGCCTCGGTGGACGAGAAGCTCTCCGGCTGGGAGAACCTCTACATGATCGGGCGGCTGCTCGACCTCTCGCGCAAGGACGCCCGCCGCCGCGCGGACGAGATGCTGGAGCGGTTCTCCCTGACCGAAGCGGCCAAGAAGGCCGCCATGAACTACTCCGGCGGTATGCGCCGCCGGCTCGACCTGGCCGCCTCACTGATCGGCAACCCGGCCGTGCTCTACCTGGACGAGCCGACCACCGGTCTCGACCCCCGCACCCGCAACGAGGTGTGGGACGAGGTCCAGCGCCTGGTCGCCGAGGGCGCGACCGTGCTGCTCACCACGCAGTACATGGAGGAGGCCGAGCAGCTCGCCAGCGAGCTGACCGTCATCGACCGCGGCAAGGTCATCGCCAACGGCAAGGTCGACGAGCTGAAGGCGCGCGTCGGCGGCCGCACCCTGAAGATCCGCCCGGTGGACCCCTCGGACCTGCCGGGGATGGCCCGCTCGCTGGCCGAGGCCGGGCTGGACGGCATCGCCGGCAGCCAGGCCGTTCCGGACGAGGGCGTGCTGCTGGTCCCGATCCTGAGCGACGAGCAGCTGACGGCCGTCGTCGGCCTGCTGGCCGCCCGCGGGTACGCGATCGCCGACCTCGGCACCTACCTGCCCAGCCTCGACGAGGTGTTCCTGGCCATCACCGGTCAGAAGCCCACCTCCGTCGAGGACTCCGTTCCCACCGAGAAGACCGAGGAGGTCGCGGCATGAGCACCGTAACCACGACGAAGCCCGCTCCCACCGCGGCCGGCCCGGCCCCGGTGGACGGCCGGTCCGGCGAGGGCCGGATCGGACTGCGCGCCAACCTGCGGCACATCGGCGCGCTGGTGCGCCGCAACGCCCTGCAGATCAAGCAGGACCCCGAGTCGATGTTCGACGTCCTGTTCATGCCGATCATCTTCACGCTGCTGTTCGTGTTCGTCTTCGGCGGCGCGGTCTCCGGCAAGGGCAACCAGAGCGAGTACGTCAGCTACCTGGTCCCGGGCCTCATGGCCATGATGGGCATGAACATCGCCATGGCGGTGGGCACCGGGGTCAACGACGACTTCAAGAAGGGCGTGATGGACCGGTTCCGGTCCATGCCGATCGCCCGGTCGTCCGTGCTCCTCGCCAAGATCGTCGTCGAGATCGGCCGGATGCTCGTCGCGATCACGATCCTGCTCGGCATGGGCTTCATCCTGGGCCTGTCGATCAAGGGCTCGATCCTGGACCTGTTCCTGTCCATCGGCCTGTCGGTCGTCTTCGGCGCCTCGCTCATGTGGATCTTCATCCTGCTGGGTCTCACCCTGAGCTCCGCGCAGGCCGTCCAGGGCATGGCCATGATGGTCCTCATGCCGCTCCAGTTCGGCAGCTCCATCTTCGCGATGCCGTCCACGATGCCGGACTGGCTGCAGACCTTCACGGACTACAACCCGCTGTCCAACCTGGCCGACGCGGCCCGGGCCCTGATCAACGGGACGCCCGTGGGCGACTCGGTGTGGATGACCCTGGCCTGGTCGGTCGCCATCACCGCGATCACCATGCCGCTCGCGGTGCGCAAGTTCCGCCAGAAGACCTGACCCGCGGACCGATCCGTTCCGGATCGCGTCCCGGACGGACACCGGCCGGGGGCCGGGTCAGATGAGGGCGGTGGCCTCCTCCAGGGAGAGGCCGCCGCCTTCGGCGTACGCCTTCTCGTAGGCGGCGTCGCCCAGCGCCGCCCGGGTCAGCTCCTGCGCGAGGGCGAAGTCCTCCCGTTCCGTCGTCACGGGGAAGTGCGCGGGCGGCAGCTGCGCGTGGTAGGCGCCCAGTAGCCGGGCGGCGTCGTACTCCCTGCGCGGGCCGCCGAGCGAGACCAGGGAGAGGGCCCCGGTCATCAGGTAGACCGCCGGCATCTGCGGGGCCACCATCCGCGCCATCGGGTCCGTGGCGGTGGTCAGGGCCTGGCGCACCCGGGCGAGGGCCTCCTCGTAGCGCCCCTGCCGGTTGTCGAGCCAGGCCATCGTGCCGAGCAGGAAGCCGTCGAAGATGGCGAACGCGCCGAAGGCGAACTCGTCCCGCAGGAGTTGCAGCTGGTGGCGCGCCTCGGCGATCCGTCCCGTGCGGCCGAGGATGCCCGCGAGGAACATCCGGGCGGCGGGCATGGCCTCGTTGCCGTACCGCTGCACCGTGGCGGTGATCTCGGTGAGGATCGCCTCGGCCTCGTCCATCCGGTCGGCCTCGGTCAGCGTCCCGGCCATCCGTACCCGCAGTACGGTCACCTGGGCCATGGCGCCGAGGCGCTCGGCGTACGCGATCGCCTCCCGGTAGTCGCGGGCGGCGAGCTCGAACTCCCCGCGCTTCTCGCGGGCCTCGGCGCGGGCGGACAGCGCCTCGGCGCAGCCCCAGGCATCGCCGAGTTCACGGAACAGGGCCAGGCTCTCGTCGGCGTCGCGCGAAGCGTCCCCCGCCCAGTCGGCCCGGTTGGCGAGGATGTTGGCGCGCAGCTGGAGCGCGGAGGCCAGCTCCCAGCGGTAGCCGAGCTCGCGGGCGGTCTCGACGGTCGCGTTGACGACCGTCTGGAGCAGTCCGGGATCGCCGGCGATCATGACGGCGTAGATCCACAGGGAGGCGGGGGTCCGGCAGGTCTGCGGGAGTCCGGGCCGGTAGGTGGCGAGGACCCCGTCGATCAGGGCGCGGACCGAGGGGGTGTTCCACGTCTCGTTGGTCTGGTCGCGGGAGGCCAGCAGGACCAGGTTGAGCGCGCGCCAGCCCTCGGTGCGCGTTTCCTCGGAGTAGGGCGGCGGCGTGTCGACGAGCCGTTCGTGGACGGGCCCGGCGGGGACGAACGGCGGCTCGAAGGGGTTGGGGCCGAGCGCCGCGGCGGCCTCGGCCCAGTGCCGGGACTCGGAGCGCAGGTCGTGCATGTGCCAGTACCAGCCCAGCGAGTGGACCAGGCACAGCACCTCGTCGATGTCGCGGACGGCGACGGCCCGGCGCAGCGCGGTACGCAGGTTCTCGTACTCGGTGGCCAGCCGGTCGGTGGCCGCCCGCTGTCCGTGGCCGCGCAGCAGCGGTTCGGTGGTGCGGGCGAGTTCGCGGTAGTGGACGAGGTGGCGGTGCTCGGTGGCCTCGCGGTCGCCGGCGGCCTCGGCGAGGCGCTCGGCGGCGTACTCGCCGACGGTTTCCAGCAGGCGGTAGCGCATGCCGCGGCCGTCGGGGCCGGGGGTGGCCACGACGAGGGACTTGTCGACGAGGGAGCCGAGGATGTCGGCGGCGTCGTAGGGGGCCGGGTCGTGGGGGTCCGCGCAGACGGCCTCGGCCGCGGCGAGGTCGCAGCCGCCGGCGAAGACGGACAGCCGGCGCAGGACGGTGCGTTCGGCCTCGTCGAGGAGGTCCCAGGACCAGTCGACGACGGCGCGCAGCGTCTGCTGGCGGGGCAGGACCGTACGGCTGCCGCTGGTCAGCAGCCGGAAGCGGTCGTCGAGGCGGTCCGCGATCTGCCGCGGGGTGAGCAGCCGCAGCCGGGCCGCGGCCAACTCGATCGCGAGCGGCAGCCCGTCGAGGCGGCGGCAGATCTCGGCGGCCGCGGCCGGGTCCTCGTCGACGCTGAACCCGGCGCGGGCCGCGGCCCCGCGGTCGCCGAGCAGCCGCATCGCGATGGGGTCGGGCAGGGGTTCCACCGGGCGCAGGGACTCGCCCGGGACGCCGAGGGGTTCGCGGCTGGTGGCCAGGATCCGGACGCCCGGGCAGTGCGTGAGGAGGCGCTCGGCGAGGGTGGCGGCGGCTGCGATGACGTGCTCGCAGTTGTCGAGCAGCAGCAGGAGCCGGCGCCGCGCGCAGTGCTCGGCGAGCCGGTCGAGGGGGTCGTCCCCGGCCCGCTCGGTGAAGGCCCGCAGCTCCTCGGCGGCGGCGCCGCGCAGCTTGGTCTCGCGGGCGCCGAGCGCGGCGAGGGTGGCTTCGGCGACGTCCTCGGGGTCGCCGGGCCCGTCGATGGGGGCGAGTTCGACGAGCCACACCCCGTCGGGCCAGGCGCTCTCGTCCTGGGCCTCGGCGGCCTCCTGGGACAGCCGGGTCTTGCCGGCGCCGCCGGGTCCCAGCAGCGTGACGAGGCGGGCTCCCGCGAGGTCGTCGCCGATGGTGCGGATGTCGTCCTCGCGCCCGACGAAGGTGGTCAGGCGGGCGCGCAGATTGCCCGCGGTCACGGCGGCGGGGACCGGGGCGGCGGAGGCGGCTGTGCTTGTGGCTGTGACTGCGGTTGCGGTTGTGGGGAGCGGCTCGGGAGCCGGGTCCGAGGCCAGCAGTTCGCCGTGCAGGGCGCGCAGCTCCGGGCCCGGGTCCGTGCCCAGCCGGTCGGCCAGCTCCCGGCGGACGACGTCGTACGCGGCCAGCGCCTCCGCCGGGCGGCCCGCGTCGCGCAGGGCCCGGATGCGCAGGACGTGCAGCGGCTCGTCCATCGGGTGCTGCGCGCACAGCGCGGTCAGCTCCGGCAGGGCCCGCTGCGCCTCGCCCAGCGCCAGGGCCGCGGCCAGCCGGCCCCGGCGCGCGTCCGTCCGTACGGCCTCCCAGCGCGCGGCCTCCGCGCCCGGGTCCGGCAGGTCGGCGAGGGCCGGGCCGCGCCACAGGGCGAGGGCCTCGTCGTACCGGGCCGCCGCCTCGGCCGGGTCGGTGGCCGCGCCCCCGGCGCGGACCAGCCGCTCGAAGCGGTACAGGTCGATGTCCTCCCGAGCGGCGGCCAGCTCGTAGCCGCCCTCCGCGGACCGCACGGCCGCGTGCCCGAGCGCCCGCCGCAGCCGGGCGACCAGCGCCTGCAGGGCGGGCACCGCGTCGGCGGGCGGATCCGCGTCCCACACCTCGGCGACGAGCAGCCGGGCCGGCACCACCCGCCCCGGCCGCAGCGCGAGCGCGGTCAGGAGCGCCCGAAGGCGCGCTCCGCCGACGGCCACGGGGGTCCCGTCGTCGTGATTGGCCTGGGCGGTTCCGAGGATCGCGTAACGCACCGGCCCATTGTCCCCGCAGCCGGACCCGGACCCACACCGTTTTCCGGCGCGGCCGCGGGATAGGTTGCCCGCATGGGTCATCAGGGCAGCCGCGGCGAGCGGCGGATCAGTTCGGTATTCCTCGGCATCGTCGCGATCATGGCCGTCACCGGATGGGCGGTGTGGACCGGGTACTCGGCGAGCGCCGGCCTGGCCGTGTTCCTCTTCGTGACCTCGGCGTGGATCGTCTCCCTGTGCCTGCACGAGTACGCGCACGCCCGCACCGCCCTGCACGGCGGCGACCTCACGGTGGGCGCCAAGGGCTACCTGACGCTGAATCCGCTCAAGTACACGCACGCGCTGCTCAGCATCGTGCTGCCGGTGGTCTTCGTGATCCTGGGCGGCATCGGCCTGCCCGGCGGCGCGGTCTTCATCGAGCGCAACCGGATCCAGGGCCGCTGGAAGCACAGCCTCATCTCGGCGGCGGGCCCGCTGACCAACGTGGCCTTCGCCGTGGTGTGCACGGCCCCGTTCTGGCTGGGCGCCCTCGACGGGGTGCCGTTGGCCTTCCGCTACGCGCTCGCGTTCCTCGCGATGCTCCAGGTCACGGCGGCGATCCTGAACTTCCTGCCGGTCCCGGGCCTCGACGGCTACGGGGTCATCGAGCCCTGGCTGTCGTACCGGGTGCGCCGCGAGGTGGAACCGCTGGCACCGTTCGGCCTGCTGGCCGTGTTCGCGCTGCTGTGGATCCCGGGGGTCAACGCGTTCTTCTTCGGCGCGGTGGACGGCCTGATGTCGGCACTGGGCGTCTCGGACCTGGAGACGTACTGCGGCCGCGACCTCTACAGCTTCTGGCGCGACACGGACGGCTTCTGCGCCGTCCCGCAGGACTAGGCCGTCTCTTCCGGCTTGCCGGCCTAGGCCTGGCGCGCGGCGGCCTGGCGCGCGGCGGCGGCCTTCTCGGCCTTCGCCTTGCGGAGGTAGTACCAGGCCATGTTGGACGTGAGGCCGGCCAGCAGCACCCACACGATCCCGAGGAAGCTGCCCTCCACGAAGGCGACGACGGCCGCGGCCACCGCACAGACGCAGACGACAACGGCGAAGACGGCAAGGCGGGGCATGGGAAGAGCTCCTCGGAAACACTGAACGGGGTCGAGCTCCACCAGTGTCCCCCATGCCCCGCAGTGCTGAGGTAAGCGCGTCCGTGGGCGGAGGCGTCAGACGTCTGTGATGCGCAGGCCCGCGTGGGCCTTGTAGCGGCGGTTCGTGGAGATCAGGTTGGCCACCAGGGACTCGACCTGGTGGGCGTTGCGCAGGCGGCCGGCGAAGACGCCGCGCATGCCCGGGATGCGGGCGGCCAGGGCCTGGACGATGTCCGTGTCGGCGCGGGCCTCGCCGAGGACCATCACGTCGGTGTCGATCTCGTCGATCGACTCGTCCTGGAGCAGGACGGCCGAGAGGTGGTGGAAGGCCGCCGTGACGCGGGAGTCCGGGAGGAGGGCGGCGGCCTGCTGGGCGGCGCTGCCCTCCTCGACCTGGAGGGCGTACGCGCCCTGCTTGTCGAAGCCCAGCGGGTTGACGCAGTCCACCACGAGCTTGCCGGCGAGGTCCTCGCGGAGCGCTTCGAGGGTCTTGGCGTGGCCCTCCCACGGCACCGCGATGATGACGATGTCGCTGCGGCGCGCGCACTCGGCGTTGTCCGCGCCCTCGACGCCGAGGCCGAGCTCTTCGGCCGCGGTCCGCGCGCGGTCGGCGGCGCGGGAGCCGATGATCACCTTCTGGCCGGCCCTGGCGAGCCGGTAGGCCAGGCCGCGGCCCTGGTCTCCGGTGCCGCCGAGGACGCCGACGACGAGGCCGGACACGTCCGGCAGCTCCCACGGGTCCTTGACCGGCGGCTTCTGCGTGTTGTCTGAGGAAGTCATGGGGGCGAGGGTACTGCCGGGTAGCCCACAGTCGAAGGGTGGCGAAGGGGAAGGAACCGCTCCCCGGGTCCCCCGCATGGTGCAGGATGCCGATATGGACGCCGTGAGGGTCGCGCTGCTGCGCGAGGTGCTCGCCGGTACGCACTGGCCGGACGCCGCCCGCAGCTTCGCCGGGTCGCTGCGCCGTTCGGTCGTACCGGCCGGCGGGCAGCTGCTGCTGGTGGGGACCGAGGGCTACGAGCCCTGGCATCTGGCGGCGCACCTGGTGGACGAGGCCGCCTGGTCGGGCCTGCCGGCGCTGGCGCCCACGCTCGTACGCCACCACGTGCGGCCCGGGGAGCCGCCGCACCTGTCGGTGGGGCTGGGCCGGCTGGCGGCGGCCCGGCGCGGGCACACCCTGCTGGTGGTGGCGCCCGGGGCGCCGGGCGAGGGGTTGCTGGAGCGCGTCCACGACGCCCGGCGCGCGGGGGCGACCGTACTGTCCCTGGACGGCGGGGACCCGGACCTGGGCACGCTCGCGCACGATGCGCTGTCGGTGCCGGAACCCGACGGCGAGATGGATCTCGACACCGTGCAGCACCTGGTCAGCGCGGCGGCCGGGGAGAACGGCCTGCCGGTGCAGCGGGGCGGTCCGCGCCGGTTCCGGGACCGGCTGGCGCGGCTGGCCGACCGGCTGACCGCGCCGCCGCCCAGCCGCTGGTAGGGCCGCAGCACCTACCGGCCCCGGGGCCTACGCCCCGCCCGTGCCCGTGCCCGTGCTGCCCTCTTCTTCCTCGCGGGTCCTGTCGTTCCACTTGGGGTCGTTCTGCCATTCGAGGTTGCGTTCCTGCGCCGTCTCCATGGCGTGGGTCGCCTCCTCCGGTGTCGCGTAGGGCCCGAACCGGTCCTTGGCCGGGCACTCGGGGCCTTCCTCGACCTTCTTGTGGACCAGGCAGTAGTACCACTCGCCGGGTTTGCCCACCTGACGCTTCTTGAACAGGGCCATCGTCGTCGGGCTCCTCTCGTACCTCTCTATGCCGCCATGCTGCCCCATCCCCGCTGGATACACTCGCTCGTATGTCTGGCCAGTCGCTGCTCGTACCAGGCGAGCTCTCTCCCGTCCGTTCCGTTCCCGGAAACATCCGCCGGCCCGAGTACGTGGGCAGGCCCGCGCCCACTCCGTACACCGGACCGGAGGTGCAGACGGCCGAGACCATCGAGGCCATGCGCATCGCCGGCCGGATCGCCGCCCAGGCGATGGAGGAAGCCGCCAAGCACATCGCCCCGGGGGTGACCACCGACGAGCTGGACCGGGTCGCGCACGAGTACATGTGCGACCACGGCGCCTACCCGTCGACGCTGGGGTACCGGGGCTTCCCGAAGTCGCTGTGCTCCTCGCTCAACGAGGTCATCTGCCACGGGATCCCCGACTCGACCGTCCTGCGCGACGGCGACATCGTGAACCTCGACGTGACCGCGTACATCGGCGGCGTGCACGGCGACAACAACGCGACCTACCTGTGCGGGGAGGTGGACGAGGAGTCGCGGCTGCTGGTGGAGCGCACCCGCGAGGCGCTGAACCGGGCCGTCAAGGCCGTGAAGCCGGGCCGCCAGATCAACATCATCGGCCGGGTCATCGAGTCATACGCGAAGCGCTTCGGCTACGGCGTGGTCCGGGACTTCACCGGCCACGGCATCAACTCGTCCTTCCACTCCGGCCTGATCATCCCGCACTACGACAGCCCGCACGCCACCACCGTCATCGAGCCCGGCATGACCTTCACCATCGAGCCGATGCTGACCCTGGGCACCCACGAGTACGACATGTGGGAGGACGGCTGGACGGTCGTCACGAAGGACCGCAAGCGCACGGCGCAGTTCGAGCACACGCTGGTCGTGACGGACTCCGGCGCGGAGATCCTGACCCTTCCGTAGCGCTGGCCGCAATGGCGTCCGGGCCCGGTGCACGAGGTGCACCGGGCCCGGACCCGTTCGCGCGGGAATCCCCGAGGGGTTACGCGCTGAGCGGGAACTGCTCGCCCAGCTCGCGGAAGACCGCGCCGTTGAAGTCGAAGGCGCGCTTGCACTCGTCGATGATGCGCTGCTTCTCCAGGTCGTCCGCGGCGATGGCGTCGAGCAGCTCGCGGTAGGTCCGCTTGAAGGCCGCCGGGTTGGAGATGTCCGCGAAGACGTAGAACCGGACGCCGTCGCCCTTGCGCTCGAAGCCCCAGGTGCGTTCGGCCTTGTCGCGGATGATCTGGCCGCCGGAGAGGTCGCCCAGGTAGCGGGTGTAGTGGTGGGCGACGTACCCGCCCGGCCACTCGGCGGCGCACTGGGCCACCCGGTCCGCGTACGCACGCGTCGCGGGCAGGGCCACCGCGTTCTCGCGCCAGTCGGGGCCCACCAGATGGGCGAGGTCGCGCTCGATCTCGGCGACGCGCATGAGTTCCGGCTGGATGAAGGGGCCGGCCACCGGGTCGTTCCTCAGGGACTCGGCCGCGTCCTCCAGAGCCCGGTACACGAACCACAGCTGCTCGGTGTAGCGCGTGTACGCCTCCACTCCGAGCCGTCCACCCAGCAGATCGCTCATGAAGGTCGACGTCTCCGCCTCGGTGTGCTGCTCGTGCGAGGCGACGCGGATGACCGTAGAGAAGGCGTCCAAGGCGGACCTCCAGGAAGAGGAAACGGGCGCGACGGCACCGCCGTCACGCCCGATCTTCCTACTTAGGCATGCCTAAGTCAATGGGTTCCCGACGCCCTGTCGGTAAAAAATCCGGGTGCTGCGCCTGCTGCGGCGAGCAGCGGTTCGCGGCGGGTTCCGCGGGCGCGGCAGAGGGTTCGATCAGGCCGGGTGCGGGGCGAAGCGGACGCGGCCGCCGATCTCCACCGTGCCGTCCGGGCCGGGAGCGGTGAGGATCTGGGAGCCGGCGCCCTGGGTGATGTTCAGGGCGCGGTTGAGCTGGGCGGTCAGCAGGATCGCCGCCGAGCCGGTGGCCTCGTCCTCCGCGATGATCCCGTCGGGGCGGCGCGGGAAGCCCCGGGCGCGCACGCGGCCGGCGGCCTCGTCCTCCCAGGCCCAGGCGTAGAGCCAGCCCTCGCCGGGCGGCGGGGCGGGCAGCGCCTCGACTTCGGCGACGGATGCGTACTGCTCGGTGCGCTTGCCCTCGACCCACTCGGGGCGGGCCGTGATCCAGGTGAACTCCCCGTCGTCGCGGGCCCATACGGATCCGGCGGGCGGCTGGAGCTCTTCGACGTCCAGCAGCCACGCGGCCCCCACCAGCGGATGCCCCGCGAAGGACATCCGCGTGCCGGGGGTGCGGATGTCGACGACCCCGCGCTCGGGGTCGTCGACGAACACCGTCTCGCTGTAGCCGAGTTCGGCGGCCAGGGCCTGCCGCGACGTGTCGTCGGGGCAGGTCCGGCCGTCGCGCACGACACCGAGCAGATTGCCGAACCGGCCGTCACCCGCGCAGAAGACCCTCAACACGTCGAGATCGTTCACGCGGGAATTGAAGCACGGCTCAGCTCTGGGCCGTGCGGCGCCTGCGCGCGAAGTACACCGCGCCCGCACCGGCCGCGATCACCGCGCCGGAGGTGGTGAGCAGGGCTCCGGCGGGGATCCCGGCGCCGGTGTCGGCGAGGTTGCCGCCGACGGTGGAGGAGCCGCCGCCCACGGTGCCGCCCGTGCCGCCGGTGGTTCCGCCGGTCGTGCCGCCCGTGGTCCCGCCGGTGGTGCCGCCGTTCGATCCGCCCGTCGTGCCGCCGTTCGAGCCGCCGGTGGTGCCGCCCGTGCTGGGCAGGGTGGCGTCCTTGTCCACCGCCACGGCGAAGGTGAGCGGGTCGATCGCGTCGCCCGCCTTGTACATGGAGCCGGTGGTGTCGTTGGCGAAGGCCGCCGCGCCCTCGGCCGTGAAGGCCGCCGGGACCCCGTTCAGCGCCAGGACGCCGTTCTTGGTCTTGTAGTCGGCCTTCGACAGGTCGAGCGTGGCGAAGCGCAGGCCCGCCTTGGTGCCGGAGCCGTTCTTGACGTCCACGTAGAGGGTGCCGGTCTTGCCGGTGGCCTCGACGCGGGGGTTGCCGAAGGTCATGTCGATGCCGTGCGCCGCGTACTGGAAGCGGAGGTTGCCCTCGAAGGAGGCGTTCAGCTTCTGCTTCTTGACGTCGAGGTCGCCCTTGCCGAAGGCGAAGTCGAAGGTGTCGCCGTTCTTGGCGGCGCCGCCGGCCGGGGTGATCGAGCCCGCGCTCAGCACGTACTTGCGGAAGGACTCCTTGACGCCCCAGGTCAGCTTGCCGCTGAGCACCTTCTGCGTGTCGTCGGCCGGAGGGGTCGGGTTCTTGGTGGTGTTCTCCGGGGTGGGCTCGGGGGCGGGCTTCTCGAACTCGAGCTTCGCGTTGAGCGGGTCGCCCGGCTTGTCCTTGTAGCCCGGCGAACCGAGCGCGTCCGCGGCCTCCTGGGTGAGCGTGGTCGCCAGGTTGGTCATCGACTGGCCGGCGAAGGCCACGGTGGCCATGGGCACGTCCTGGGTGGTCGTGCCGCCCTTGGTGACGTCCGCGGTGAGCTTCTTGGTACCGGTGTCCATGCGGATGTCCGAGAGCTTGACCTCGAAGCCGTGGCCGGTCGGCGGGGCGGGCGAGGAGAAGGTGACGCTGCCCTTGAAGGCCGCCTTCACCACGTGCCCGTTGGCCGGCTCGTACACGCCGGTCGGCTCGACGAAGCGCAGGGTGCCGTCCTCGTTCTGCTTGGCGCCGTCCGCGACGGTGATCGTGCCCTTGGCCATGCCGGTCACGTAGGCGCGGTAGCTCGCGAGGACGCCCCAGTCGAGGGTGCCACCGGTGATCTTCATCGGGTCGGTGGGCGGGCCGCCCGCGGCGCCGGCCGGCAGGGTGTAGACGGTGGCGCCGAGCGCGGCGGCGGTCAGGACGGCGGCCGCGAGGGAGATCGGGCGTCGGATGGACGACATGGCTGGGTACTCCTGAAGGAACAGAGAAGGGGGAACGGCACGGAGGGGGAAGTGACGGCCTAGCGGGGCGCGTCGGTGGGCGCGTCCACGGGACCTGCGGCATCCGGGCCGGAGCCGGCGGTCGAGGCCGGGGCCGTACGCCGCTTGCGCACGACCAGGTGGGCACCGCCGCCGGCCAGGACCAGTACGGCCACGGCGAGGGCGATCAACAGCGCGGTACCGGAGGACTCCGCGTCCTTCGCGACCGGGGCGGGCGCGGCGGACGGCGACGCGGACGCGGCGGCGGGCGGGGCCGTCGAGCCCAGGTCGGGCAGGGCGGGCAGCCGAGCGGTGGAGTCCAGGGCGACGGCGAGCGAGACGGGGTCCATCTCGGTGCCGGCCTTGTACATGGAGTTGAAGGCCTGGGAGCCGCCCTCGGTGAGGGTGGCCGGGGCTTCGGTCAGGGTGGCGAGCCCGCCCTCGGTCTTCAGGCCCTTGGCGTCGAACTCGACGAGCGGGACGGCGTTCTTCGTCCGGCCGCCGGTGGTGACGTCCGCGGACAGGACGCCCTTGCCGTTCTCCACCTTCACGCCCATCTTGCCGAGCGTGAGGTCCAGATGGGCGCCGGTGAACCGGACCGTACCGGCGAAGGCGGCGTCGAGCGTGCCTTTCGCGCCGTCGAACGAGCCCTTGCCCTGGGGGAAGCGGAACAGCGCGCCGCCGTCCTGGGCGCCCTCGGCGAGGACCCACTTGCCCTGGCCGATCGAGCCGGTGACGTACTCGCGGAAGGTGCGGCGCACCCCCCAGTCGACGGCGGCATCGGCGAAGGCTCCCGGCGCCTGCGTGGCCTCGGCACCGGCACTCGGCTGCGCGGTCGCCGACGGCGGGGGCGCGGCGGCCGGGGCGGACTTGACGTCGGCGGAGAGGGAGACGGGGTCGAGCTGGGTACCGGCGCCGTAGTAGCCGGCGAAGGCCTTGGCGCCTTCCGCGGTCAGGGTGGCGGGAAGGTTGGTGAGGATCAGCGGACTTGCGCCGCCCTTCATGTTGATGCCGCCGACGCCGAGGGAGGCGAAGGCGACCTGCGACTGGTTGGTGACCGCGCCGCTGTCCTTGGCCCTGCTGGAGACGTCCACGTACAGGGTGCCGCGGCCGCCGGAGATCTTCACGGTCGGGCGGCTGATGGTCATGTCCAGCTCGTACACACCGTCGGGCTTCTGGTGGCCCTGGAAGGTCACCCCGCCCGAGTAGGAGGCCTCGAAGGCGCCGGAGTCCGGGTCGTAGGAGCCGTTCGCGGAGTGGAAACGGAACAGGCTGCCGCCCACCGTGGCGGCCCCGCTCTTCAGCTTGAAACTGCCTTTCGCCATTGGACCCGTGACATAACTCTGGAAGGACGATTTGATGCCCCAGTCGAGTCGACCCCCCTGTACGGTGCCCGCCCGAGCGGCGGTCGCCGGGAGCAGAGCGCCCAGCAGGGCCGCCAACAGGGCGACGGCGAACGTACGGACGGGTCTGGGCATGAATGCCCCCTCCTCAGGTCTAGCGGGCAAGGTTAGGCTAACCTAAGCTAACCACGGCCGGATGAACACCCCCCGGTCTCCAGAACCTCAGTCGGACGATCAGGACGGTGCCTTCGTGCCTACGCCCGCCGCGTCATACCGCTTTCCCCGTCTCGCCGTTGCCGTGGCAGCACTGGCACTCGCGCTGACGGCCTGCGGAGGTACGGCCACCACCCCGGGCTCCACGGCCCCCGGTGCAGCCGCGGTCCCGGACCGGGTGGAACCACTCGCTCCGGCGCCGCAGCCCGCACTGCCGGTCACCGTGCCCTCGGTCGACGGCGCCCAGGTCACCATCACGTCCGCGGACCGGGTCGTTCCGCTGAGCGGCAGCCTCAACGAGATCGTCCACACCCTGGGCCTCGGCCGGCAGGTCGTCGCCCGGGACATCACGGCCACCTTCGAACAGGCCGCCCAGCTGCCGGTGGTGACACGTGGCCACGACGTCTCCGCCGAGAGCGTCCTGTCGCTGCGCCCGACCCTCGTCATCGCGGAGACCACCAGCGGTCCGGCAGAAGCGATCCAGCAGATCCGCGACGCGGGCATCCCCGTACTCGTCATCGCCCCCGCCAAGGGGCTGGACGACGTCCCGAAGCGGATCGACGCGGTGGCCGCCGCGCTCGGCGTCAAGGAGGCCGGCACGCAGCTGAACCAGCGCACCGCCGACCGGATCGCCACCGTCCGCAAGGACATCCCGGCCGCCTCCGGCAAGAAGCCCCGGGTGGCGTTCCTCTACCTCCGCGGCACCGCCTCCGTCTACCTGCTGGGCGGTTCGGACTCCGGCGCCGCCTCCCTGCTGGAGGCCGCCGGCGCGGTCGACACCGGCAAGGACTCCGGACTCGGCAAGGACTTCACCCCGATCACCAGCGAGGCCCTGGCGGCCGCCGCCCCCGACGCGATCCTCGTCATGTCCAAGGGCCTCGAATCGGTCGGCGGCGTCGACGGCCTGGTGAAGATCCCGGGCGTCGCCCAGACCCCGGCCGGGATGGACCGCCGGGTGCTCACGGTCGACGACGGCGTCCTCCTCAACTACGGCCCGCGCACCGACCAGGTCCTCTCCTCCCTGGTCACCCAGCTCTACAACAAGGGCGCCTGAAATGACCCTGCACGACCCCGAAGCCGTAGACCTGGCCGCTCCCGACGGGGCCGGGTGTGTGCCGGGGCGCTCCCCGCAGGGCGCCGAACGCATCGCCGCTGCACCGTCCGACGCCCCGTCACATTCGGCGTCCGAGGAGACGCCCCGGCGCGCGCCCGGCCCCGGCGGAACCACCCACGCCGACCCCGACCCCGACCCCGCCGCCACCGCCCCGGCCGGCACCGCCCCGGCCCCGGCAGAGCCGAAGCCGAAGCCGACGCCGACCCCGCGCAAGCGGAGCCGCAGACCCGCACTCCTCACCACCGCCCTCGTCGCCGCCCTCCTCTTCCTCGCCCTGCTCTCCGCAGGAGTCGGCGCCTACGACATCCCCCTCGGCGACGTCCTCGCCTCCGTCCAGCACCACCTCGGCCTCGGCGGCGCCCCCCTCGACCGCGTCGGCGAGAGCGTGCTGTGGAACGTCCGCCTCCCCCGCGTCGTGCTCGCCCTGCTCGTCGGCGCCAGCCTCGGCTGCGCGGGAGCGCTCATGCAGGGCGTCTTCGGCAACCCTCTCGCCGAGCCCGGCGTCATCGGCATCTCGGCCGGCGCCGCCGTCGGCGCGGTCGCCGCCATCAGCCTCGGCCTCAGCTTCTTCGGCAACTGGACCATCACCGTCTGCGCGTTCGTCGCGGGCCTGATCACCGTCGGCTCGGTCTACTTCCTCTCCCGCAACGGCGGGAAGACGGAGGTCGTCACCCTGATCCTGACCGGTATCGCCGTCAACGCCTTCGCCGGCGCCCTCATCGGCCTGTTCGTCTTCTTCGCGGACAGCGGCCAGGTCAACCAGATCACCTTCTGGCAGCTCGGCTCCCTCGCCCAGGCCACCTGGCCCAAGGTCCTCGCCGTCCTGCCGTGCGCCCTCGCCGGTCTGCTCGTCGCCCCCCTCTACTCCCGCCGGCTCGACCTCCTCTCCCTCGGCGAACGGCCCGCCCGCCACCTCGGCATCGACGTCGAACGGCTGCGCCTCGCCCTCATCCTGGTCGTCGCGCTGCTCACCGCCGCCGCCGTCGCCGTGGCCGGCGTCATCACCTTCGTCGGCCTGCTCGTCCCGCACCTGCTGCGCATGGCCAACGGCCCCGGCCACCGTTTCCTGGTCCCCGGCAGCGCCCTCGCCGGCGCCCTGGTCCTGGTCGCGGGCGACCTGGCCGCCCGGACCCTCGCCCAGCCCGCCGAGCTGCCGCTCGGTGTCCTGACCGCCCTGCTCGGCAGCCCGTTCTTCTTCTGGCTGCTGCGCCGCACCCGCCGCAAGCAAGGAGGCTGGGCGTGACCAGCAGGCTGACGGGGTTGCTCACCCGTACACGAAGGACCGTCCCGGCCCGCCCGGCGCCCGGCGGCGCCGTCGCCCAGGCGGTGGACCTGCACGTCCGCCTCGGGCAGCGCGAGGTCCTCGCCGGTATCGACCTGACCGCCCGGGCCGGCGAGGTCTTGGCGCTCGTCGGCCCGAACGGCGCCGGCAAGTCCACGCTGCTGGCCGCCCTCGCCGCCGACCTGCCCGCCGCCTCCGGGGAGGTCCGGATCGACGGCCGTCCGGTGGGCGAGTGGAGCGCCCCGGACCTCGCGCTGCGCCGCTCCGTACTGCCCCAGTCGGCCGCACTGTCCTTCCCCTTCCCGGTGGAGGACGTCGTACGGATGGGCCGCGCGCCCTGGTCCGGAACCCCCCTCGCGGAGGCCGACGAGGAGGCGGTGGCCGCCGCCATGGCCGCCACCGAGGTCACGGAGTTCGCCGCGCGCCCCTTCTCCGCCCTCTCCGGCGGCGAACGGGCCCGGGTGGCGCTGGCGCGCGTACTGGCCCAGCGGGCCCCGCTGCTGCTCCTCGACGAACCCACCGCCGCCCTCGACCTGCGCCACCAGGAGCTCGTGCTGCGGATCTGCCGGGAGCGGGCCGGGGCGGGGGACGCGGTCGTCGTCGTCCTGCACGACCTGGGGCTCGCCGCCGCCTACGCGGACCGGGCCGCCGTCCTGCACGACGGGCGGATCACCGTGAACGGCCCGCCGGCCGAGGTGTTCGAGGGCGAACTGCTGAGCCGGGTCTACCGCCAGCCGGTGGAGGTCCTCCCGCACCCGCGCACCGGCGCCCCGCTGGTGATTCCCGTACGGGCTTGACCCCCGCTTGACCGTGCCATGGGGCTGTCGTGGAGGGTCCGTGACAGCGCCGTGTCCGGGACCCGAAGGTATGAGCTGAATCACGGTGCGAGGGGGTATGGGTGAGGTAAGCCTCGGTTAAGTTAGGTCCGCCTCATCGGCCTCTCCCCTTCGGGACGGCCCCTTAGTCCGACGCCAGGAGCCTCCATATGCGCCCCGCCCGCCTCACTGTCATCGCCGCGGCCACCGTGGCGGCCGCACTGACCGCCGTCACCGGCTGCTCGCAGAAGAGCGAGGCGGGCGGCGACGACGCGATCAAGGTGGCGGCGTCCGACAGCGCCTGCGACGTGTCGAAGACGGAGTTCCCGTCCGGCAAGGTGCAGATCGACGTCGAGAACAAGGGCTCCAAGGTCACCGAGGTCTACGTCCTCTTCCCGGACGCCCGCATCGTGACCGAGCGCGAGAACATCGGCCCCGGCACCAAGGCCTCCATCACCGCCGAGATCAAGGCGGGCGACTACGAGATCGTCTGCAAGCCCGGTATGAAGGGTGACGGCATCTCCCAGAAGGTCAAGGCCACCGGCAAGGGCGGCGGCGAGAAGCGCTCCCCCGAGATGGACACCGCGGTGGCCGCCTACCGCGCGTACGTGGTCGCGCAGGCCGAGGAGACCCTCCCCAAGGCGCAGGCCTTCGCCGACGCGGTGAAGGCCGGCGACGTCGAGGGCGCGAAGAAGCTCTACGCCGCCTCGCGCATCGGCTGGGAGCGCACCGAGCCGGTCGCCGAGTCCTTCGGCGACATCGACCCGAAGGTGGACGTCCGCGAGGACGGCCTGGAGGCCGGCCAGGACCTGGAGAAGGACTGGACCGGCTGGCACCGCCTGGAGAAGGCCCTGTGGGCCGACAACAAGATCGGCGACCGCGAGAAGCAGCTCGCCGACACCCTGATCGCGGACCTGACCGACTGGCAGAAGAAGGTCGGCCAGGCGGAGATCACCCCGACCTCGATCGCCAACGGCGCCAAGGAGCTCCTGGACGAGGTCGCCACCGGCAAGGTCACCGGTGAGGAGGAGCGCTACTCGCACACCGACCTGGTCGACTTCAAGGCCAACGTCGAGGGTGCGCAGAAGGCGTACGAGCTGCTCAAGCCGATCGCGTCGAAGAACGACCCCGAGCTGGTGAAGCAGCTGGACACCCAGTTCGCGGCGCTGACCGTGCTGCTCGACAAGTACCGCGCCGACAAGGCCTCCTACGAGTTCACCTCGTACGACAAGGTCGGCGAGGCGGAGCGCAAGGAGCTCTCGGACGGCGTGAACGCGCTCGCCGAGCCGCTCTCCAAGCTCGCCGCCGCCGTCACCAAGTAAGCAGGACAGGACACGAGGAGCAGGCGGGAGAGGGCGATGACCGAGTCGGACTCGGCTGCGGAGCAGCATCGGCAGGCGGAGGGCGCGCCGTCGCGGCGCGCGGTGCTGGGCTGGGGCGGGGCCGGGTTCGCGCTCGGCGCCGCCGCGGCGGGCGGTGCGGTGGCGGCGTTCGGGCCCGGGTCCGACATGGTCCCGTCGGCCTCCACCGGTGCGGCCGTGCCCTTCCACGGCGAGCACCAGGCCGGTATCGCCACCGCGGTCCAGGACCGCCTGCACTTCGCGGCCTTCGACGTGAAGACGAAGGACCGCGCGGAGCTGATCAAGCTCCTCAAGGAGTGGACCGCGGCCGCCCGCCTGATGACGGCCGGTCTGCCGGTCGGCGAGGGCGGTTTCGGCGGCCTCCCGGAGGCCCCGCCGGACGACACGGGTGAGGCGCTGGGTCTGAAGGCCTCCCGCCTCACCCTGACCATCGGCTTCGGGCCGGGCCTGTTCGCCAAGGACCGGTTCGGGCTGGAGGGCAAGCGCCCCGAGGCGCTGATCGACCTGGAGCTGTTCCCCGGCGACAATCTGGACGCGGCCCGCTCCGGCGGCGACCTGTGCGTCCAGGCCTGCGCCGACGACCCCCAGGTCGCCGTGCACGCCATCCGCCAGCTGGCCCGCATCGGCTTCGGCCGTACCGCGATGCGCTGGTCGCAGCTCGGCTTCGGCAAGACCTCGTCGACCACGCCCGACGAGCAGACCCCGCGCAACATGATGGGCTTCAAGGACGGCACCCGGAACATCTCCGGCACCGACAAGGCCGCCCTGGACAAGCACGTGTGGGTCGGCGCGGGCGACGGCAGCGACTGGCTGACCGGCGGCTCGTACCTGGTGGCCCGGCGGATCCGGATGAACATCGAGACCTGGGACCGCACTCCGCTCCAGGAGCAGGAGGACATCTTCGGCCGCGACAAGGGCGAGGGCGCCCCGGTCGGCAAGTCCAAGGAGCGCGACGAGCCGTTCCTGAAGGCGATGAAGCCGGAGGCGCACGTGCGCCTCGCGCACCCGGACACCAACAACGGTGCGACGATCCTGCGCCGCGGCTACTCCTTCACCGACGGCACGGACGGACTGGGGCGCCTGGACGCGGGCCTGTTCTTCCTCGCCTACCAGCGCGACATCCGCAAGGGCTTCGTTCCGATCCAGCGCAACCTGGCCAAGTCCGACGTCCTCAACGAATACATCCAGCACGTGGGTTCGGCCGTCTTCGCCGTCCCGCCGGGCGTCCGCGACAAGGACGACTGGTGGGGCCGGACGCTGTTCGCGTAAGTCCCCGCCGGAGAGGAACCACCGCCGTGTTCGGCAACTATCTGATCGGCCTGCGCGAGGGGCTGGAGGCCAGCCTGGTCGTCTGCATCCTCGTCGCGTACCTGGTGAAGACCGGGCGCAGGGACGCCCTGCGTCCCGTGTGGCTGGGCATCGCGATCGCCTGCGGGATCTCGCTCGCCTTCGGCGCGATGCTCGAATTCGGCACCCAGGAGCTGACCTTCGAGGCGCAGGAGCTGCTCGGCGGCACCCTGTCGATCATTTCGGTGGGTCTGGTGACGTGGATGGTCTTCTGGATGAAGCGCACCGCGCGCCATCTGAAGGCCGATCTGCACGGCAGGCTCGACACGGCGCTCGCCATGGGCACCGGGGCGCTGGTCGCCACCGCCTTCCTGGCCGTCGGCCGTGAGGGCCTGGAGACGGCGCTGTTCGTGTGGGCGTCGGTACGGGCAAGCGGCGAGGGTTCCTCGGCGCCGCTGATCGGGGTGCTGCTGGGCATCGCCACGGCGATCGTGCTCGGATACCTCTTCTACCGGGGCACCCTGAAGATCAATCTGGCGAAGTTCTTCCGGTGGACCGGCGCCATGCTGGTGGTCGTCGCCGCGGGCGTGCTCGCGTACGGGGTCCACGACCTCCAGGAGGCCCGCTTCCTGGGCGGCCTGGGCAACAGGGCCTTCGACATCAGCGGGGCGATCCCGCCGGACAGCTGGTACGGGACCCTGCTCAAGGGCGTCTTCAACTTCCAGCCGGACCCCACCGTCCTCCAGCTCACGGTGTGGCTGCTGTACCTGGTCCCCGTGCTGACGCTGTTCCTCGTGGACCGCGGCCGCCCGGCGCCCGCGCCGAAGCGGCCGACCGCCGACTCGGACTCCGCGCCCGCCGGCTGACGGGACCGCCAGCACAGCCTGCCGGCGGTCCCGGGGTCGCTCAGGGGATGCGGACTCCCGCGCCGCCCACCCTGACCCGGGGGTCACCGGCGCGCAGTTCCACGGTGAGCAGCCCGGGGCGGCCCATGTCGGCGCCCTGGTGGAGGGTGAGCACGGCGTCCGCCGGGACCAGGCCGCGCTCGCGGGCGTACGCGCCGAAGGCGGCCGCGGCGGCTCCCGTGGCGGGGTCCTCGACCACGCCGCCCACCGGGAAGGGGTCGCGTACGTGGAACTCCGTCGGGCCGGCCCGGTGCACCAGCTGGACCGTGGTGAGGTCCAGACGGCGCATCAGGGCCTCCAGCCGGGCGAAGTCGTAGGCGAGGTCCGCGAGCCGGGCCCGGGTGCGGGCGCCGAGCACGAGGTGCCGGGCCCCGGCGTAGGCGATCGCGGGCGGGATCTCCGGGTCGAGGTCGGCCTCGGGCCAGTCCAGGGCGGCCAGTGCTTCGGCGAGGTCCGCCGCGCCGATCTCCTCGGTGTGCGGCTCGACGCTGGTGAGCGTGGCCCGCAGCTGCCCGTCCTCGGAGGTGACGGACACCGGTACGGTGCCGGCGCGGGTGGCGAGGAGGATCTCCCCCGGTCCGATCCGCTCGGCCAGCGCGACGGCCGTGGCCACGGTCGCGTGCCCGCAGAAGGGGACCTCCGCCTTGGGGCTGAAGTAGCGCACGGTGAAGGCCCGGCCCTCCTGCGCGCCGAAGCCCTCGGGCGGGGCGGTCAGGAAGGCCGTCTCGCTGTAGCCCAGCCCGGCGGCGATCTCCAGCATGGCGTGCTCGTCCAGGCCTGTGGCGTCGAGCACGACCCCGGCGGGGTTGCCGCCGTCCGGGTCGTGGGAGAAGGCGGTGTAACGCAGCACTTCGGTCGTCATGACCGGCTCAACCCCGGGCGCCCGTGCGCCATTCCCGGCCGTCGGCCGCGCTCTCGGACGCACCGCCGGACGCACCGCCGACTGCGGTCTCAGCCGCGGCCGATGTACGGCATCGAGGTCGCCATCACCGTCGCGAACTGCACGTTCGCCTCCAGCGGGAGCTCCGCCATGTGCAGGACGGTGCGGGCCACGTCGGCGGCGTCCATCACCGGCTCGACGGCCAGCTGCCCGTTGGCCTGGAGGATGCCGGTCTGCATCCGCTCGGTCATCTCGGTCGCCGCGTTGCCGATGTCGATCTGGCCGCAGGCGATCCGGTACGGCCGCCCGTCCAGCGACAGGGACTTGGTCAGGCCCGTCATGGCGTGCTTGGTCGCGGTGTAGGCGATGGAGTTCGGGCGGGGCACGTGAGCCGAGATGGAGCCGTTGTTGATGATGCGGCCGCCCTGCGGGTCCTGCCGCTTCATCTGCCGGAAGGCGGCCTGGGCGCACAGGAAGGCGCCGGTCAGGTTGACGTCGACGACCGAGCGCCAGGCCTCGTAGGTGATGTCCTCCAGCGGGACCCCGCCGGGGCCGAAGGTGCCCGCGTTGTTGAAGAGCAGGTCGAGGCGCCCGTACCGGGCGCGGACCGACTCGAACAGAGCAGTCACCTCGTCCGGGTCGCTCACGTCTGCCCGTACGCACAGCACGTCGGCGCCGGCACCGGCGGCCTCGGCGGTCTCCTCCAGCGGTCCGGTCCGGCGGCCGGCGACGGCCACGGCCCAGCCGGCGGCGGCCAGGGTCAGCGCCACGGAACGGCCGATCCCGGAGCCGGCGCCGGTGACCACGGCGATCTTCTTCGTACTTTCGTCCATGGGGCCGCAGGGTACGTCACACGGCGCCCCGCTCCCCGGACGTTCCGATTGCTGAGAGCATGGGTCGGTCAGGGGTGCGTAGATCAGATGAGAAGACTGGAGTCCCGCATGTCGGAGAGAGGCCCCGCGACGGCCCCCTCGCACGACTCGTCGCCCGATTCGCCCTCCGCCCCCACCGCCACGACACCCCTGAAGGCCACACGCCGCACGGGCCTGCTGGTCACCTTCGTACTCGGGGGGCTCACCGCCCTCCCCCCGCTGTCCATGGACATGTACCTGCCGGCCCTGCCGCAGGTCACCGACGCCCTGCACAGCCCTGCCGCGACCGTTCAGCTCACCCTCACCGCCTGCCTCGCCGGCATGGCCCTGGGCCAGCTCGTCATCGGCCCGATGAGCGACAAGTGGGGCCGCCGCCGGCCGCTGCTCATCGGGATGGTCGTCTACGTCCTGGCCACCGCGATCTGCGCGCTCGCCCCGACCACCGAGCTGCTGATCTCCTTCCGGCTGCTCCAGGGTCTGGCCGGCGCCGCCGCGATCGTCATCGCACGGGCCGTCGTACGCGACCTGTACGACGGCGACGAGATGGCCCGGTTCTTCTCCACCCTGATGCTCATATCCGGGGCCGCCCCGATCATCGCCCCGCTGATCGGCGGCCAGGTCCTGCGCTTCGCCGACTGGCGCGGGGTCTTCCTCGTCCTGACCGTCGTCGGCGCGGTGCTCACCCTGATGGTCTGGCGCGGCCTCGGCGAGACCCTCCCGCCCGAGCGGCGGCACACCGGCGGGGTCGGCTCGGCCCTGCGGACCATGCGCGGGCTGCTCGGCGACCGCGTCTTCGCCGGCTACACCCTGACCGGCGGCTTCTCCTTCGCCGTGCTCTTCTCCTACATATCCGCCTCGCCGTTCGTGGTGCAGGAGATCTACGGGGCCTCGCCCCAGGCCTTCGCCCTGCTCTTCGGGCTCAACTCCGTCGGCCTGATCCTCGTCGGCCAGATCAACGGCAAGCTGCTGGTGGGCCGGGTCCGCCTGGACAAGGTGCTGGCCGTCGGGCTCGCGGTCGTCACGGCCGCCGCGGTGGCGCTGCTGCTGATGTCGACCGGGGTGTTCGGGGAGGTCGGGCTGACGCCGATCGCGGCCGCCCTGTTCGTCCTGATGTCGGCCATGGGCGTGGTGCTGCCGAACACCAACGCGCAGGCCCTGATGCGGACCCCGCACGCGGCCGGATCGGCCTCCGCGCTGCTCGGCACGTCCTCGTTCCTGATCGGCGCGATCGCCTCGCCGCTGGTGGGCATCGCGGGCGAGGACACGGCCGTCCCGATGGCCGTCGTCCAACTGGTGTGCGCCCTCCTCGCCGTGAGCGCCTTCCTCGGCCTGTGCCGCCCCTGGCAGAGCGCACCCACCGCATCCGGCGTCGCCGGCGCTTGAGGCGCGGGGTCGGGGGCGGAGCCGCCGCGGCGTAAACTTCGCAGGTGAACGCCTCCGCCCCCACCACCGCCGAGACCCTGCGCAGCACCCTCGGCGGGCTGCTCGACGGACTCCCGAAGAAGCAGGCCTCGGCCGCCGTCGAGCGGCTCATCGCCAGCTACCGGGGGCAGACCCCGACCGACGCGCCCGTGCTGCGCGACCGCTCCGACGTGGCGGCGTACGCGGCGTACCGGATGCCCGCCACCTTCGAGGCCGTCCGCAGCGCCCTCGACGGGCTGGCCGAGGCGGCCCCCGACTGGTCACCCGCCTCGCACGTGGACGTGGGCGGCGGTACGGGAGCCGCGACCTGGGCCGTGGACGCCACCTGGGACGGCCCGCGGGAGACCACGGTGCTGGACTGGGCGGAACCGGCGCTGGCCCTCGGCCGGGAGCTCGCGGCCGCCTCGACCTCCGAGGTGCTGCGCGGCGCCGCGTGGCGGCGGGCCGTCATCGGCGCGGGGCTGAGCCTCCCCGAGGCCGACCTGGTCACGGTGTCGTACGTACTCGGCGAGCTGACCCCGCAGGCGCGCACGGCCGTCGTCGCCGAGGCGGCGCGGGCCGGGCAGGCCGTGGTGCTGATCGAGCCGGGCACGCCGGAGGGCTACCTGCGCATCCGGGAGGCCCGCGACCAACTGATCGGGGCCGGGCTGCGGGTCGCCGCCCCGTGCCCGCACGACGGGACCTGCCCGATCCAGGTCGGCCAGGACTGGTGCCACTTCTCGGCACGCGTCAGCCGGTCCTCCCTGCACCGGCAGGTCAAGGGCGGTTCGCTCCCCTACGAGGACGAGAAGTTCAGCTACGTCGCCGCGACCCGCTTCCCCACGGAGCCGGCCACCTCCCGGATCACGCGCAAGCCGCAGATCCGGAAGGGGCTCGTCCTGCTGGAGCTGTGCGGCCCCGCGGAAGCGGGCCTGACGCGGGTCAATGTGACCAAGCGCCACGGTGACCTCTACAAGGCCGCACGGGACGTCGACTGGGGCCGGGCCTGGCCCCCGGCGCCGTAACGGGCCCTACGGGCGCAGCTCCTGGGTGCAGCACTTCACGCTGCCACCGCCCTTGAGCAGCTCGCCCAGGTCCATCGGGACCGGCTCGAACCCCCGGTCCCGCAGCGGCGCCAGCAGCCCGGTCGCCGCCTGCGGGAGCAGCACGTGCAGACCGTCGGAGACGGCGTTCAGGCCGAGGGCCGCAGCGTCCCGGCCGTCGGCGATCAGGGCGTCCGGGAAGAGCCGCCTGAGCACTCCCTGGCTGCCGGGCGAGAAGGCGTCCGGGTAGTACATGATCTCGTCGCCGTCGAGGACGCTGAGCGCCGTGTCCAGGTGGTAGTAGCGCGGATCCACCAGGTCGAGGCCGATGACCGGGCGGCCGAAGAACTCCTGCGCCTCGTCGTGCGAGAGCGGGCTGGAGCGGAAGCCCCGGCCGGCCAGGATGTAGCCGTCGGTGACCGCGAAGTCCCCCTCGCCCTCGTTGACGTGGGACGGCTCGTGGATCTCGGTGTAGCCGTTGGCACGGAACCAGTCGAGGTGGATCTCGGCCTCGGCGGCCCGTTCCGGGTAGGCGAACCGGGCCCCGAGGACCCGGCCGTCGACGACGAGCGCGCCGTTCGCCGCGAAGACCATGTCGGGCAGCGCGGGTTCGGGTTCGAGGGTCTCGACGATGTGCCCGAGGGCGCGGTAGCGGTCCCTCAGGTCCTCCCACTGGGCCAGTGCGAGGGGCAGGTCCACCGGTTTCGTGGGATCCATCCACGGATTGATGGAGTACGTGACCTTGAAGTGTGCGGGTGGGCACATCAGGTAGCGCCGGGGTGTGGCGTCTCTGCGCAAAGAAGGCTCCTCACGACTTTCACGACTCTGGGCGAGTGCTGGAGAGAATCGTCTCTCCTCCACCAGGACAGCACAGTGAACTGATTGGGTGGTTTAAGCAAACCTATGGAAAGACGAGACGTCTCGCTTTGGTAGTTTCGGGCCATGCCCAAGACCCCTGACGCCACCCGCCGCAGCGACCGCTCCCGGCGCGCCATCCTCGACGCCGCGCTCGCGCTCGTCGGGGAGGTCGGCTACAACAAGCTGACCATCGAGGCCATCGCCGCCCGCGCGGGCGTCGGCAAGCAGACCATCTACCGCTGGTGGCCGTCGAAGGCAGCCGTCCTCCTCGACGCCTCGCTGGCCCTGGCCGGGGACGCGGAGACGGAGGCCGAGTGGACCGGCTTCCCCGACACCGGGGACCTCGCGGCCGACCTGAAGCACGTCCTGCGGGCGACGGTCGACGAGTTCAACGACGAGAAGTACGACGCCCCCGCGCGCGCCCTGACGGCGGCCGGCGCCACCGACCCGGAGCTCGGCGCCCGCTTCACCGAGCAGCTGCTGGAGCCCCAGCTCGCCCTGTACGAGGCGCGGTTGCACACCGCCCGCGAGGCCGGCCAGCTCGCACCGGACACCGACCTGCGGCTGACGGTGGAGATGCTGCTGGGGCCGCTCACCTACCGCTGGCTGCTGCGCACCGCGCCCCTGACGCACGCGTACACCGACGCGCTGGTGGACCGGGTGCTCGGCGGGGTGGCCAACGTCACCGCCCGCTGACGGGCCGGTGGCCGGGAACCGGCCGAGAGGATTTGGCCTGATTCTATGGTTTTGTACGGGTTTTCGGCCGCCCCTCTCCAACCCCCCGGTCGTCGAGACCGGTCACCCGGGGCTCAGGATGGTGGGACCATGGGTTGGTCCGCCGGGGATACGGTGAGGTGAGGGGATAGATGGGGTCTGAGTCCGGCCGCGTCAAACGCGGCGAGCAGAGCAGGATTTCCCAGTGGCTGCGCCGGCGGCAGAAACCCACCGCCGAGGACCCCGGAGCGGAGCGCGAAGCGCTCCTCCTGGCCTTCGCCGCCGCGGGCCTGCCGCTCGCCCCCGCCGCCCATCCCGCCGGTTACCGATGTTCGTGCGACCGGATCGGCTGTCCGACGCCCGCACGGCACCCCGTCTCCTTCGCCTGGCAGACCCAGTCGACCACCGACCGCGCACAGGTCGAGCGCTGGGCGCGCAATGAGCCCCTGGCCAACTTCATCACCGCGACCGGCATGGTCCACGACGTCCTCGACGTCCCGCTGGAGGCCGGCGCCGACGCCCTGGCCCGGCTGCTGGAGGCCGGGATCGAGGTCGGCCCCGTCGCCGAATCGGGCGGCACCGGCGACCAGGCCCGGATGCTCTTCTTCACCGCCACCCGCGGCACCCCCGAGGACGAGGACGAGTGGTGGCCGTGCGCGCTGGACTGCCACCCCGAGACGATGGACGAACACCCGGGCCTGCGCTGGCACTGCCGCGGCAGCTACGTCCTGGTCCCGCCGGCGGCCCTGCCCGGTGACCAGGCGGTGACCTGGATCCGCGGTATCGAGCACACCCTCCCGGACCCGCTCACCCTCCTGGAAACCCTGACGGACGCCTGCGCCGCGTACGCGGGTACCGCGAATCCGACCCCGGCCGTGGTCGCCTGGCCCCTGGGCCAGTAGGGCTCCGCCCGGCCTCGGGGGTGCGGGGGCGGAGCCGCCGGTACGGCGCGTCAGTGGTGGATCTGCGTCACGACCACGTCGAGGGACCAGGCCTTCGCCGCCTTCGCGGGGGCCTCGGCCTCGACGACGTACCCCAGGTCCCGCAGGGCCGTGACCAGCTCCGCGGGCCCGCCCGGCACGGCCCCCGCCAGCAGCAGGTCCCGTACCAGCCGCCCCTTCGTCGCCTTGTTGAAGTGGCTCACCACCGACCGCTTCTCCACCCCGTCCACCAGCTGCGAGTGCAGCACCCGGACGCTCGCGGTCCGCCCCGCCACCTCACCCTTCGGCTTCCACGCGGCCCCGTACGCCGCCGACCGCAGGTCCAGCACCAGCCCGTCCCCGGCCGCCTCCGGCATGACCTGCGCCATCGGACCCCGCCAGTACGCGCCGAGCGCGCCCAGCCCGGGCAGCTTCACCCCCATCGAGCAGCGGTACGAGGGGATCGCGTCGGTGATCCGGACCGCACCCCACAGCCCCGAGAAGACGAGCAGCGCGTCCTGCGCCAGGGCCCGTGCCGCCGCCGGCAGGTCGGCCAGGCCGAGCGCGTCGTAGAGCACGCCCGTGTAGATCTCGCCCGCCGGACGGGCTCCCGCCGTGCGCAGCTCCACGTTCTTGGCGACCTCGCCGCGCAGTCCCTCGCTCAGGCCCAGCACCTCGCGCGCCTTCGGCTCGTCCGCCGCGCACAGCTCGACCAGCTCCTCCAGCACCGCCGCACGGGCCGGGGCGAGACCGGGCAGCGACAGCGTCTCCGGCTTCAGGGGTGCGCCGGAGCCGCCGGCGGCCTTTCCTTCGGACGGCGGCAGCAGCACGAGCACGGTGGATCTCCTTCGGTACGACATCGCAGGGGGTGCGGCCCCCGAGCCAGGGTAGACGTCCGCGGCACCCGCTCGCCGTGCCGTCCGGGCCCACCCCACCTACGCTCGACGCATGCCACGCCGTCAGATGCACATGACCGGCGCAGACGGGGCTGCTCTGCGGGCCGCGCTGCGTGAACTGCGGACGAAGCTGGAGGTACCGCAGGCCTTCCCCGCGGCGGTCCTCGCGGAGGCCGAGCACGCGGCGGCGCACCCCCGGCTCCCGGACCTGGACAGCACCGACATCCCCTTCTTCACGATCGACCCGCCGGACTCCGTCGACCTCGACCAGGCCATGCACCTCGCGAAGCGCTCCGGCGGCGGCTACACCGTCCGCTACGCCATCGCCGACGTCGCCGCCTTCGTCACCCCCGGCGGCCCGATCGACGCCGAGGCGCACCGCCGCGTGACCACCCTCTACTTCCCCGACGAGAGGATCCCGCTGCACCCGGCCGTCCTGTCCGAGGGTGCGGCGAGCCTGTTGCCCGACCAGGTCCGCCCGGCGCTGGTGTGGCGGTTCGACCTGGACCCCGACGGCCGGGTGGAGACCGTCGACGTCCGCCGCGCACTGATCCGCAGCCGGGCCAAACTCGACTACGACGGCGTCCAGAAAGCCATCGACACCGGCACGGCGGAGGAGCCGCTCGCCCTCCTGAAGGACATCGGCCGGCTCCGCGAAGCCCTGGAAGCGGCCCGCGGCGGTATCTCCCTCAACGTGCCCGAGCAGGAGGTCGTCGAGCGCGACGGCACGTACGCCCTCGCCTACCGCGCCCCGCTGCCCGCCGACGGCTGGAACGCGCAGCTCTCCCTGATGACCGGCATGGCCGCGGCCGATCTGATGCTGGCCACGGGCTCGGGCATCCTGCGCACCCTGCCCAGCGCCCCCGACGGCGCGGTCGGCAGGCTGCGCCGGACGGCGAAGGCCCTGCGGATCGACTGGCCGCACCACGTCCCGTACGCCGAACTCGTGCGCTCCCTCGACCCGCACCGCCCCGCCCACGCCGCCTTCCTCCAGGAGTGCACGGCCCTGCTGCGCGGCGCGGGCTACACCGCCTTCACCGGCGGCGAGAGCCCCGACCCGGCGATCCATGCCGCGGTGGCCGCCCCGTACACGCACTGCACGGCGCCGCTGCGCCGCCTCGTCGACCGGTACGCCGGCGAGCTGTGCGTGGCGGCGGCGGCCGGGACCGAGCCGCCGGACTGGGTGATGGCCGCGCTCCCGGCGCTCCCGGACGAGATGGCGCAGGGCACGCGGCTGGCGAACACGGTGGAGCGGGAGTCCGTGGACCTCGTCGAGGCCGCCGTGCTGAAGGACCGGGTCGGGGAGACCTTCGAGGCCACGGTCATCGATGTCAGGGACCGGGAGCCGCTCGTGGGCACGGTCCACCTGGAGGATCCGGCGGTGGTCGGCCGCGTCGAGTCCACCGGGGCCGCGCTGCCGCTGGGCGACCGGATCCGGGTCCGGCTGGCGCAGGCCGACCCGGGCACGTCGAAGATCCTCTTCGCGCCGGTCCGGGAGCCGGCCCGGGAAGGCACGGGCCGGGCCCGACAAGATCCGGAAGAGACGGCCTAGGAGGGCGCGGGCTGTCGGCGCAGGGCGGTGACCAGGGCGCGCGGGTCGTCGGCGTGGAAGCGGACGGTCCGGGCCTCGCCCGTGGCACCGAGCGGCCGGGTGAAGGGGAGCGGCCGGTTCAGCTCCAGGGTGACGGAGGTCTGGCTGCCGACGATGAGGTCGAGCACCCCGTCCTCGGACAGCGTCACCAGCCGGCCCTGCGGATAGCGGCGGTCCACCCGTACCGAGGCCACCGCGTCCGGCGGCACGGCGAGGTCGAAGAGGGCCCCGTAGCGGATCCGCAGGGACCCGTCCGGGCGGACCACGTGCGGCCGGGTCACGCACGCGGCGTGCAGGGCGAGGACGAGCAGGAGGCTGTAGACGTCCAGTACGAGCACCACCCGGTGCACGGCGGGCCAGGGGATGAGCACGGCCAGGGCGACCGTCTCGACCACCGACACGAAGAGCAATCCGTACATCATGGCCGTCTGCGGTCCGGTGTACGCGGCGGCGAGGTCCCCGGGGCGCACCCCGTGCTTCCCGCGGACCGCCCACCGGCCGAGGGAGGCGGTGGCGCGCAGCTCGTGCAGCACCAGCCGCCGCACTTGTACGGGGACCACGGCCCGGACCGCCGCGTGCCGGGCGGCCCGGCGCCCGGCGCCGCGGGCCCGCTCGGCGGCGTAGAGACCGTGCAGCACCCGGGCCTCCAGCAGCAGCACGGCGACGAGGAGCACCTCGGTGGCGGCGAGCGCCCACCCGGGCAGGCGCACCCCGGCCACGAGGCACACGACGAGCGCCAGCTCCGCCGGGAGCACGGCGGTGACGGCGATCCGCGCCGCCCGTATGCGGGTCATCCCCGCCCCCTCTCGATGAAGGCTTCCATGACGCGGCGGACGACCTCCGCCTGCGCGGGCGCGTACTCGGCGAGCAGCGCCTCCTTGAACCCGGCCACGACCGCCCCGTCGGCGGGGATCGCGCCGAACACCTCGTCGGGGACGGCCGCCACCAGCTCCGCCGCCAGGGGCGGGATCCGCGGGTCGTCGACGGGCGCGTCGGCGAGCTCGTCGAGGCGCTCGTACAGGGCGAGCACGGCGGGGTCGGCGGCGAGCGGGCCGAGGGCGGCGTAGACCTCCTGGCCGCCCGCGCCCGCCGCGTCGAGGAGGATCAGGTGCTCGCGGTCCTTGGCCGCGGCCGGGGAGCCGGTCGGGGGCGCCTTCGCCAACAGCTCGGCGAGCGCGGGCGAGAGCGGTTCGGCCTCCCCCGGCCCTGCGGCGAGCAGTACCGCGAGCCGCCGCCGGCGCTCCCGGATCTCGGCCTCCTGCCGGGCCAGGTCGGCGTCGAGTTCCGTGAGGACGTCGGCCAGTTCGCGCCCGGCGTCGTCCGCGAGGACGTCGCGCACCTCGTCGAGGCTGAGCCCGAGCTCGGTGAGCCGGCGCACGCGGGCCAGCAGGACGGCGTCGCGGAGGCTGTAGGCCCGGTAGCCGTTGGGGCGCCGCTCCGGTTCCGGGAGCAGCCCGACATGGTGGTAGTGCCGGATCGCCCGGGTGGTGAGCCCGACGACCGCGGCGATCTCTCCGATCCGCATGCCCTCAGTAGAAACCCTGCCGCTGCGTCAAGGTCAAGCGAGGTCAAGTGCGGCCGTCGCCCCGGGTAACATGGTCGCCACGGCAGACGAGTCGGCCGGGCGGCCGCGTCGGGATCCTCGGATCCCGCCGAGGAACGTCCGGGCTCCACAGGGCAGGGTGGTGGGTAACGCCCACCCGGGGTGACCCGCGGGACAGTGCCACAGAAAACAGACCGCCAGGGGCTTCGGCCCTCGGTAAGGGTGAAACGGTGGTGTAAGAGACCACCAGCGCCTGAGGTGACTCAGGCGGCTAGGTAAACCCCACCCGGAGCAAGGTCAAGAGGATCCGTCCCCGGACGGGTCTGCGCGAACGCTCGAGGGCTGCCCGCCCGAGTTCGCGGGTAGACCGCACGAGGCCGGTGGCAACACCGGTCCTAGATGGATGGCCGTCTCCCCGGCGACCGCGAGGTCTCCGGGCGACAGAACCCGGCGTACAGGCCGACTCGTCTGCCACTCCCACTCCCGTTCGGGCCAGTGGCCCCCGCCCCGGCCCCACCGGCAAGCGGCCCGCCCCGGCCCGGGCTTTTCCCGTCGGACGCCGGCGGGCTCGGACGGCGGCCCCGCCACCGGATCCCGGCAGTCGGTGCACACGCCTTCCGGCGGGTCCGGCGGATGCGGCACTCTCGGCCACATGACCGATCACCCCGCCCGCGCGGCCGCGGCAGCCGCGCACATACGCGACCTCGCCGAAGCGACCACCGACCCCCGCCGTGCCTACGCGAGCCCCGCCGAGATCGCTGCCGTGACCGGGAGCCTGCGCGAACTCGCACGCCACCTCGAGGACGCGCTGCGCCATCTGGAGGCCGGCATCGGGCGCCGTGACGACGGCGACTGGGCCGCACCGGACGGGGAACGGCCCCGCCCGTACGCACGGCAGGCGGGCGGCGCCGTCCAGTCCGCCCGGGCCGAGGCGCGGAACATGGTCCGCGCCCTCGACCGGGCGATGGAGGCCCTCGGCCCGTTCAGGCCCGCGCCCTGACGGCCCTACCGCAGGTGGGAGGTGTCGTTCAGGAGGCGGACCGAGGCGTTGCCGTCCGCGTAGTAGGCCACCGCGGAGAGGGAGGCCGCCGACAGTTCCATGCGGAACAGGGCTTCCGGCGGGGCGCCCAGGGCGAGGCGGACCAGGATCTTGACCGGGGTCACGTGGGTGACCAGCAGGACCGTGCGGCCCGCGTGCGCGGCCAGCAGGCGGTCGCGGGTCGCCGAGATCCGGCGGGTGGCGGCCATGAAGCTCTCCCCGCCCCCGGTCGGGGCCGCCTTCGGGGAGTCCAGCCAGGCCTGGAGGTCCTCCGGGAACTGCTGCTGCACCTCGGCGAAGGTGAGCCCCTCCCACGCCCCGAAGTCCACCTCGCGCAGGCCCTCTTCGACCGTCACGGAGAGCCCGAGGCGGAGCGCGACGGCCTGGGCGGTCTGGTGGCAGCGGCGCAGCGGGGAGCTGATGACCGTCTGGATGGTGCCGCGGGCGGCCAGCGCCTCGGCCACCGCGTGGGCCTGGCGCAGGCCCGCCGTGGACAGTTCGGGGTCGCTGCCGCCGCTGCCCGAGAAGCGCTTCTGCGGGGTGAGGGCGGTCTCGCCGTGCCGCAGCAGGACGAAGGTCGCGGGGGCGCCCATGTCCGGGCCCCAGCCGGGACCGGTCGTCACCGCCGGAGCCTCCGAGTCGAGGCAGGGCTCGATCGCGTCCGCCAGGGCCTCCGCGTCGGCGAACAGGGTGCCGGCGAGCTCGGGCGCCGCCGCGGCCGTGGCCCCGGAGGCAGCCGGGGCTGCGGCGAGGGCGGCGCGGACGGCCGCCGCGCCCGCGGCGGCGTCACCGGGCGGGCCCGACGGCGCCGGCGGGGTGGCCAGGGCGCGCGCCGCTCCGTGGTCGAGGGCGGCCGTGGACGCCGAGGGCTCCCACTGCTCGCCCCGCTTGCCCGCGTCCATCGCCTCGTTGGCGAGCCGGTCGGCGTGCTTGTTCCGCTCGCGCGGGATCCACTCGTACGTCACCTGCGCGCGCGGCAGGATCCGCGCGGCCTCGGCGGCGAGCGGCTTCATGTCCGGGTGCTTGATCTTCCAGCGGCCCGACATCTGCTCGACGACCAGCTTCGAGTCCATCCGGACCAGGACCTGCGCGTCGGACGCCAGGTCACGTGCGGCGGCGAGGCCGGCGATCAGGCCCTTGTACTCCGCCACGTTGTTCGTCGCGACGCCGATGTACTCGGCGCGCTCGGCCAGCGTCTCGCCCGTCGCCGGGTCGAGCACCACCGCGCCGTAGCCGGCGGGCCCGGGGTTGCCCCGGGACCCGCCGTCCGCCTCCACGACGAACCGGACAGGGCTCGGCATCAGATGCCCGAGTCGGCCGTACGGACCAGGATGCGGCCGCAGTTCTCGTGACGGACGACCTGGTCGCGGGCGGCGGCCTTGATCTCGTTGACCTCGGCCATGTCCAGCTCCAGCCGGCAGCCCTCGCAGCGGCGCTGGTAGAGGCGCGCGGCGCCCACCCCGCCCTGCTTGACGCGGATCTTCTCGTACAGCGCCATCAGGTCGGCCGGCATCGACGTCACGATGACCTCGCGGTCCTTGGTGACCTTGGCGACCTCGGTGTCGATCTCGGCGGTGGCCGCGTCCCGGCGCGCGGTCGCGTCCGCGACCTTGGCCTCCAGGGCGGAGACGCGCTCGGTGAGCTCGGTGACGCGCTCCTGCGCACCCTCCAGGCGCTCCATGACCTCCAGGACCACGTCCTCCAGGTCACCCTGGCGCTTGGCGAGGGAGACGACCTCGCTCTGCAGGTTCGCCAGGTCCCGGGCCGAGATGCCCACGCCCGAGTCGAGCCGCTGCTGGTCGCGGACGGCGCGCTGGCGCACCTGGTCCACGTCCTGCTCCGCCTTGGTCTGCTCGCGCGCGGTGTCGCTCGCCTGGGTCTGGGCGGCGACGAGCAGGTCGCGCTGCTGCGCCAGGTCCTTGGTGAGCGAGTCGAGCTCGGCGTGCTCGGGCAGCGACTTGAGCTTGTGGGCGAGCTGAGACAGCCGGACGTCCAGGGCCTGGACGTCGAGAAGTCGGATCTGGTCGGCGGGCTCGGCGTTCAGTTGGGGGCTCCAGAGATAGAAGGGGGTGTGACGGACGGCGCGTGGGCCGTCCACGGGTCGGTGACCGTGCGCGAGACGTGGGTACGCAGACCCCAGCCGTGGCGCTCGGAGATGGCGTCGAGCTGCGCGGCCGCCTGCTCGCACCAGGGCCATTCGGTGGCCCAGTGGGCGGCGTCGACGAGAGCGAGCGGGCGGCTCTGCTCGCGGGCCTCGGACACCGGGTGGTGGCGCAGGTCGGCCGTCAGGAAGACGTCCACACCGGCGGCGCGGACCTGCTCGAAGAGGCTGTCGCCGGAGCCGCCGCTGACGGCGACGCGGCGGACCGGCATGTCCGGGTCCCCGGCCACGCGGATGCCCTGGGCGGTCGGCGGCAGCCAGGCCGCGGCGCGCGCGGCGAACTCGCGCAGGGTCTCGGGGTGGTCGAGTTCGCAGATCCGGCCGAGGCCGCGGCGGCCGTCCGGGTCGCTGGGATCGGGCACCAGCGGGCCGGTGATCCGCAGGTCCAGTGCGCCGGCGAGGGCGTCGGAGACTCCGGGGTCGGCTGTGTCGGCGTTGGTGTGGGCGACGTGCAGCGCGATGTCGTTCTTGATCAGCGTGTGCACGACGCGGCCCTTGAAGGTGCCGGCCTCGACGGTGGTGGTGCCCCGCAGGTAGAGGGGGTGGTGGGTGATGATCAGGTCGGCGCCCAGCTTGACCGCCTCGTCGGCGATCTCCTGGACGGGGTCCACGGCGAACAGGACCCGGCTGACCTCGGCGTCCGGGTCGCCGCAGACGGTTCCGACGGCATCCCACTGCTCGGCCCGCGAGGGGGGCCAGAGAGCGTCCAGCGCGGCGATGACTTCAGAGAGACGGGGCACGGGCCAAGGCTACCGTCCGGGGC
Organism: Streptomyces sp. Sge12; assembly: GCF_002080455.1. Taxonomy (NCBI): domain Bacteria; kingdom Bacillati; phylum Actinomycetota; class Actinomycetes; order Kitasatosporales; family Streptomycetaceae; genus Streptomyces; species Streptomyces sp. Sge12. The sequence goes on along the minus strand of NZ_CP020555.1, from coordinate 5,477,224 downwards.
GACCGTCCCGGTCAGCCCCGGTCCCCCGCCCCGACCGCCCGGTCCGGCCCGCCGTCCTGCGCCCCGCAGCCGGCGGACCGGCGGACCGGCGGACCGGCCGGTGGCCGACTTGCCGGGCGGAGCGCCCGGTCCCCTGTCGTGCCCGCCGCAGGAAGGCAACCGCCCGGGGCCGGAGGTCCGTCCCGGTCGGCCCGCCGCAGGCGGCAGGGCGAAGCGGGAACCGGCCCGGGACCGACCGGACACGGCAGGCCCGGCCCACCGTCGCGCTCGCCGCAGGCGGTGAAGCGGGGACGGGTCCGGGGCGGTCGGCGCGGTTCGTCGGCGCGCTCGCCGCAGGCGGCACGGCAGGGCCGCAGCACAACCGTCCCGCCCGCCACGCGCGAATCGCCGCGCGGACACCCGTATGTGTGAAGCCGTGTTGGTGGTGTTGTTCGTCAGGTTGCCCGAAAACTAGCTTCCACCCCGGAGGTGACCACGGAATGACTGTCTGTGCCATCGAAATGACGACCACGGCCGCGTTCACCATCGCCGCGGACGGGTCGTACGCCGCCCGGCTGGCCGGGGAGGGCGAGTCGCTCTACGCGGAGCGCTGGACCCTGGCCGGGCCCGAGGCGTACGCGGTACCGCTGCCGCTCGCGCAGCCCGAGGAGGCGGACAGCGAGGTACTGCCGCTGGCCGACGGGCGGGTCCTGATCCACCGCCGGGTGGCGGAGCGGCACGCCTTCGCGCTGCTGTACCCGACGGGCGCCGCGGCCGGTCCGCGCACCGGGGAGCTGCAACTCGGCGGGGTGGAGGCGCAGGAGGGCGTACGGGTGCGCCTGCTGCCGCCGTCCCCGGACGGGTCCTGCGCCTTCGCCCTGGCCGCGGAGGACACCGTGACCACGGTCTGGCAGGTGGCCGGGGCCCCCTTCGGGCCGACGCCCGTCGCCCGGATCCCGGGACGCTGCTCGGGCGGGGTGTGGCTGGACCGGGCGGGCCGGCTGCTGGCCCTGGACCGCGAGCTGGACGGCACCACCAAGGCCGTCGTCGTCGACCTGGGGCTGGGCCAGATCTCCCCGCTGTTGCAGATCACCGAGGACAGTGACGACCTGCTGCTGCTGGCCGACCCGGACAGCGGGCTGCTGCTGATCCGCTCCGACGCCCCGGGCGAACCGCGCCTGGGCTGGGGAGTGCTGGGCAGCTCCCTGCCCGTCCGCTTCCCGGAGTGCCTGGCCCGCCTGGGGGCCGCCCGCCCGTTCGCGGTCCAGCCCGGCCAGGCCCTGATGCCGGAGACCTGCGGGGTGGCGCTGCGGCTGCCCGAGGGCGACGTGGGCCTGTGGCGCCCCGCCGACCGGCACGTCTTCCGGCTCGGCGCCCCGGCCGGGTGGCTCGGCGGCAGCGGCCTGTGGAGCGCGCAGGGCCGCCTGCACCTGCCGTACGCGACCCCCGAGGTGCCCTGCGGGATGGTCGGCATGAACCTGCCGGTCTCCCCTCAGCCGCCGGTGGTGGTGGAAACGCCCGCGGCGGCCGTCCCCCGCCGCCCGGTCCCCCTCCAGCAGGCACCGCTGGCCGGGCGATAGGGGGCGGGGGGCGGTCGCCCCGTACGCCCTGCGAACCGTGGCCGGTGGCCGGTGGCCCGGGGTCTAGGCCGTCTCTTTCGGATCTTGCCGGGTGAGCCCGGGTCGTCCGGTGCGGTACATCGCAAGGCGGAGGGGCGCCCGTGTACTGGACGTACTCGGGCGCCCCGACAACGCGGCGAGGTGCCGTGCCGGGCGGGCCGGGCCCGACAAGATCCGGAAGAGACGGCCTAGGCGTGCTTGAGGCCGAGCACCTCGGTCGCGGCGAAGGTCTCGTTCGCCGGGCGGGACGCGTAGTGCGGGGTGAGCAGCTCGTCGAGCTCCTCGTAGGAGAAGGACTCCTTGGCCGTGTCGAACTTGGCGGCCACCTTCGGGCGCTCCATGACGGCCACGATCCCGCCGTGCACGACGAACAGCTGGCCGTTGGCCCCGGCCGAGGCGGGCGAGGCCAGGTACCCGACGAGCGGGGAGACGTGCTCGGGGGCGAGGGCGTCCAGCTTGCCGTCCTCCGGGACCTGGAAGCCGGCGAAGACGTCCTCGGTCATCCGGGTGCGGGCGCGCGGGCAGATGGCGTTGGCCGTCACCCCGTACTTGGCGAGCGCGAGCGCGGTCGAGGTGGTCAGGCCCACGATGCCGCCCTTGGCCGCCGCGTAGTTGGGCTGGCCGGCCGAGCCGCCGAGGAAGGCCTCGGAGGAGGTGTTGATGATCCGGCCGTAGACCGGGCCGCCCGCCGCCTTGGACCGCTCGCGCCAGTGCACGGACGCGAAGTGGGTGGTGTTGAAGTGGCCCTTGAGGTGGACCCGGATCACCGAGTCCCATTCCTCCTCGGACATCGAGAAGACCATCCGGTCGCGCAGGATGCCCGCGTTGTTGACCAGGACGTCCAGCTTCCCGAAGCTGCTCACGGCCAGCTCGACCAGTTCCCGAGCCTGCGTGAAGTCCGCCACGTCGCCCAGGTGCGCCACCGCCCGGCCGCCCGCGGCGCGGATCTCCTCGGCGACCTCCTCCGCCGGGGCGGCCGAGGCCTCCCCGGAACCGTCCCGGCCCGGCTGGCCGAAGTCGTTGACGACCACGCTCGCGCCGAGCCGCGCGAGCTCGATCGCCTCGGCCCGGCCGAGCCCCCGCCCCGCGCCCGTGACGATGGCGGAGAGCCCCTCAAGTGGCAGTGACATCCGTACGGTTCCTCTCGAAACGGGTCAGAGTTCGATGCAGGTGCGCAGGGCCACGCCCGTACGCATCTGGTCGAGCGCGTCGTTGATCTCGGCGAGCTGCACCCGGTGCGTGATCAGGCTCGCCAGGTCCACCCGGCCGGCCCGCCACAGGGCGATGGTGCGCTCGTAGGAACGGAGCACGTCCCCGCCGCCGTACATCGACGGCAGGATCTTCTTCTCGTCGAAGAAGAGCGAGAACATGTCGATCTGGAAGTTGTCGTCCAGTGCGCCCGCCCCGACGATCACCACGCTGCCGCCGCGCCGGGTCATCCGGTACGCGGTCTGCGCGGTGGCGGACTTGCCGACGACCTCGAAGACGTAGTCGAAGCCCTCGCCGCCGGTGATCCGGTTCTTGGCGTCGTCGAAGGCCTCCGGTCCCACGGCCTCGGTGGCCCCGAAGCGCAGGGCCGCCTCGCGCCGCGACTCGACCGGGTCGACGGCGATGATCTGGGCCGCGCCCTGGACCTTGGCGCCCTGGATGACGGAGATGCCGACGCCGCCGCAGCCGATGACGGCGACCGAGGAGCCGGCCTCCACCTGCGCCGTGTTGATGGCCGCGCCGAGGCCGGTGGTGACCCCGCAGCCGATGAGGGCGGCGATGTCGAAGGGCACGTCGTCGGGGATCGGGACGGCGCACGCGGCGTCGACGACGAGCTCCTCGGCGAAGGTGCCGGTCGCGGCGAAGCCGAAGATGTCCCCGCCCGCGCGGCGGAAGTTGGGGGTGCCCGCGTTGACCAGGCTCGCCAGGCACAGGTGGCCCTGGCCGCGCTTGCAGGACGGACAGTGGCCGCAGGGCGGCAGCCAGCAGACGAGGACCCGGTCGCCCTGCTTGAGGGAGGTGACCCCGTCACCGACGTCGGCGATCACCCCGGAGCCCTCGTGGCCCGGGACGAAGGGGGCGGGCTGCGGCAGCACGCCGCTCATCGCGGAGAGGTCCGAGTGGCACAGGCCGGTGGCCCTGACCCGGATCTTCACCTTGCCGGGGCCCAGGCCCACGGCCTCCATGTCGTCGACGACCTCGAGCTTGTCCTGGCCGATCTCGCTCTGCAGTGCTGCGCGCACGGTGCGGCTCCTTGGGTCTCGTACGGTCCGTACTGGTACTCGGTTCTCGTGCTCAGGCGTGTTCGACGACGGTGTCGGCGAGGACCGGTGCGTCGTCCCGTTCGACGGCGCTCACCGACACCAGGACCCGGCCGGGCTCCTGCCACATCCGGATGCGCAGCGTCTCGCCGGGGAGGACGATCCCGGCGAAGCGGGTGCGGTAGGCCCGGACCCGGGAGACGTCCCCGCCCAAGGCCGTGTCCACGACGGCCTTGAGGGTCATCCCGTACGAGCACAGGCCGTGCAGGATCGGCCGGTCGAAGCCCGCCAGTTTCGCGAACTCGGGATCGGCGTGCAGCGGGTTCCAGTCGCCGGAGAGGCGGTAGAGCAGGGCCTGCTCCTCGCGGATGTGGCGCTCCTCGACGCGGTCCGGGGCGCGCTCGGGCAGCTCCTCCTTGACGGAGGGGCCGCGCTCGCCGCCGAAGCCGCCCTCTCCCCGTACGAAGATCTGCGCGTCGCTGGTCCACAGCGGCCCGTCGGCGTCGGCGACCTCGGTGCGCAGGACGACGACGGCGGCCTTGCCCTTGTCGTAGAGCGCCGCGACCCTGGCGGTGGAGGTGGCGCTGCCCTTGACGGGGATGGGCCGGTGCAGCTCGATGGACTGGCCGCCGTGCAGGACGTTGGCGAGGTTGATCTCGATCCCGGGGGCGGCGAGCCCGCCCATCATGGCCATGCCGGCGCCCGCGACGGTCGCGAAGCTGGGCAGGACGTGGAGCTTGGACTCGAGGGTGTAGCGCAGCTCGTCCGGATCGGTGGCCGGCCGGCCCGCGCCGAGGCCGAGGTGGTAGAGCTGGATGTCCTTGTGGTCCCAGCCGATCTCCCCGAGACGGGGTTCGGCGGCGAGGGCCTTGGCGGC